>NZ_JADPJC010000157.1:0-782502 GCF_023073215.1 Bradyrhizobium sp. 35 | reverse complement strand
AAATTTCTCATTTAATGGCGGTCAATTTGGTTCCATTTGTAAGCCGACCGGGAACTGCTTTCGGTTTAAGCTTCACATGGATTTCGAATGCTTGCTCGCCGACCCCCGGGGCGCGGTAAAGCGAACGAGACTGCACGGGACGGCAGCACGAGATGCGAAGCTTCATGCGCGAGCATCGCAATGTCAGAAATCCCAGCCGAGGACTCCTCGCCGCCCTCCAGGGCACGTGCGTCGGCTACCGAGCGATAACCCAGCAGTTGGGTTGCGTCAGCGGTCTGGCTACGCGCCTCGCTCTAGGAGCGCGCCACCCTTGAGTCCCGCCGATGGTCTCACACTCTGGAACGTGGGCCCCCGGCGACAATGACGGCTGCCGCCCTCCATGAGGATGACCAGCATCACATTGAAAGCCAAATTCGCCGAAAGCCAAATTCGCCGCGTCACGGCGGGCGGACCTGGAGCGCGTCGGGTGCGTAAGTTAATAATCACGCGCGACGCATTGCGAGGCTGTTGCTTTCATGCCTCGTCTTCGCAGATAGGGCTGAGTTTGGCTCCAGTTGGCTCCCTGCGACTGTCGATCTACGCGAAGCAATGACCATCTCGCGGACGGAGTGCATCAGGGTAAAAGCCGTAAAATTCCGGGGTCGCCTCGCAAGGAGTGGCGCAAGAGCCTCCTTCTTCTTGATTTTCATGCATTAATCATTAAATGCGGCGTATAAATAAATAAATAGACTGGCGCTTTAATTTAAAATAGGCTCGATTTAATCGGGGAGTGGATGATCGTGACGCTTCTTGGCCACGGTGGTCGCTTCTGAAGTGGCGAATATTGCAAAATCAATAATTGCCAAACGTGGCGGCCAAGCACTGGCCACGATGGGCAAGGGGGATACCGCTAGATCTTTCGCGTAACTTGGCAGCAGTTGATGGAGCTGCGGTCGGCGGACCTATCGCCGTTCGAGCGAGCGCTACCAATTTGCGTGAATTGATTTTGCGGCGACGCTCTCTGCTCTGCATTGGCAGGCGAGGTTGCGAATGACGTGCACGCATTTTGTAGCAATGTTCACTCGGGCGCGGGAAATTTCGAATTCTTCTCCGTCAATTTTCGATTTTTCGATCCAGCCAAGTTTGCGGTTTGCAAACATGGCAGCTGTCGGGCGCTCGACCGTGCACACGACATTCGCTCGCAAGCTCGGAGCGGCTCTAGCCCTAAACAGGCTTGAGCGGCACGAAGCGCTGAGCAGGACGATAGGGATGCTGAGTAGCTCGGCATCTTTCTTCAGCAGCATAGGCAAGGCAACGGCCGATCATCCCCGCGCCATTGTGCAATTTGTGCCGGTCCGCGAATGCGGACGGCGCATCATCCAGAGGATTTAAGCTATGGCGACGCAGGCAACGGGCGGCGGCAGCACAGTTTCGTTCGGCAATACTCCGCAAGCCAACACGGACATTTTCTCGTTTGCGGAAGACGCCAGCAACATTCTCATCTTGAACGTGCTGGCAAATGATCTTGGGGGCGCGGCCAAGACGCTGTTCTCCCTGGACGATGGAATGAGCTCCTCCGCGTCCACCAAAAACTACGCACCAGCGGACTTACTGGTCAAAGATGTAGCGTACAGCAGCGATGCCGCCGGAATGGCCGCAACCGGTGACCGCAGCGCCCTCGGTGCACGCATCTGGATCGAAGCGGACGGCACCGTTCATTACGACAAGGGCGACATCAACGTTCAGCTTCAGGCGCTGGCGACCGGGCAAACGCTGACTGACACGTTCACCTACGCGATCCAGCTGGGCAATGGCACGCTCAGTTGGGCGACCGTGACACTCCAGTTCAATGGGGCAAACGACTCGGTCTTCATCACATCGAGTCCGCAGAGCGGCTCGGTGGTCGAAGACGCGAATGCCACACCCGATGTCTCGGATTCGCAGAGCGCGGCCGGCACTATCAGTTTCAACGACGCCGATCTCAACGACACGCATTCGGCCTCGTTCGCAGCAGCTTCTTCTAACACCACTTCACTCGGCACTTTCTCGCTCGACCCTGTCAACGAGGCGCCCAATGCCGCCAACGGCTCGGTGCAGTGGCACTATGCGCTTAACAATTCGGCCGCCCAGTATCTAGCCGCAGGTCAGAGCTTCACCGAGAGCTTCGTGGTGACCGTCAACGACGGCCACGGCTCGACGGCTACCCAGACGGTGACGGTGACCATCACCGGCACCAACGACAATGCGGTGATCACGGTTGGCGCCGGCAATAGCGCCAGCGGCGCGGTGACTGAGGACGCCCATCCGACCAGCGAGACGGCGAGCGGCACGCTGTCGTTCAGCGACGTCGACCTTTCCGACACCCACAGCGTCACCAGTGTGACTCCGTCGGCCGGGGCGCTCGGGATGCTGACGGCGTCGGTCACCACCGACGACTCGCACACCACCGGCACCGGCGGGGTGATCACCTGGAACTACTCGGTTGCCGACAGCGCGATCCAATATCTGGCGCAGGGCCAGACCAAGACCGAGACCTTCACGGTCCATCTGTTTGACGGCACCTCGACGGTCGACAAGATCGTCACCGTCACGATCACGGGCACCAACGACGCGCCGGTGATCACGAGCTCGGCGCAGGCCGGCTCGGTTCAGGAAGACACGACGCTGACGGCGACGGGTCAGGTGACGTCGAGCGACGTCGACCATGGCGCGACGGCGGCCTACAGCGGCGGCGCGACGGGGACGTATGGCAGCTTTGCGGTCAACGCCGCGACGGGTGTCTGGACCTACACGCTGGACAACGCCACCCACCAGGATCTGGCGGCGGGCGAGAGCCACACTGAAACCTTCACGGTTACCGTGACGGACGACAAGGGCGCGACCGCGACCCAGGACGTTGTGATCACGATCACGGGCACCAACGACGCGCCGGTGATCACGAGCTCGGCGCAGGCCGGCTCGGTTCAGGAAGACACGACGCTGACGGCGACGGGTCAGGTGACGTCGAGCGACGTCGACCATGGCGCGACGGCGGCCTACAGCGGCGGCGCGACGGGGACGTATGGCAGCTTTGCGGTCAACGCCGCGACGGGTGTCTGGACCTACACGCTGGACAACGCCACCCACCAGGATCTGGCGGCGGGCGAGAGCCACACTGAAACCTTCACGGTTACCGTGACGGACGACAAGGGCGCGACCGCGACCCAGGACGTTGTGATCACGATCACGGGCACCAACGACGCGCCGACGGTTACGGCGGGCGCGCAAAGCGTTCAGCTGGTCGAAAGTGGGGTTGGCACGGCGGGAACGGCGTCGGCCAGCATCACGCAGACCAAGGCCGATCCGGACACCGGCGACAGCGCGGTTTACGACAACACGGCGATGACCACCACGGGTGGCTGGGCGACCGGCGACGGCGGGGTGACCTACAGCAAGACCGGCATCTACGGCACGGCGACGCTGACCAGCGCGACCGGGCTGGTGAGCTACGCGCTCAACAACGCCGACCCCGACACCAATGCGTTGGCGGACGGCGCCAGCGTCAGTGACAACTTCACGGTCTACGTCAAGGACGGCAGCACTGGCACCGCCAGCACGGCGGTGAATTTCGCCATCACCGGCACCAACGACGCGCCGGTGGGCGTCGCTGGTCATACGCTGAACTACACGGAAAACCACGCCGCCACCGCGATCGACCCGGCGCTGACGGTGTCCGACGTCGACAACGCCAATCTCGTCTCGGCGACGGTGCAGATCACCGGCAATTACGTCAATGGCCAGGATGTGCTGGGCTTTACCAACCAGAACGGCATCACCGGATCGTTCAACGCGGCGACCGGGATGCTCACTTTGACCGGGTCATCCAGCGTCGCGAACTACCAGACCGCGCTGGACTCGGTGACCTACTTCAACACCAGCGACAACCCGTCGGGCCTGGCGCGCACTGTCACCATCATCACCAATGACGGGGCCGCCAACAGCGTGGCCGTGACCGACACCATCAATGTGACGCCGGTCAACGACGCGCCGGTGGGCGTCAACGACACCGGCTCGGCCACTGAGGCGGGCGGCACCAACAATGGCACCGCGGGCTCTAACGCTGCCGGCAATGTGCTGGCCAACGATACCGACGTCGACAACACCAACGCATCACTGGTGGTATCGGCGGTCCGCAACGGGGCGGTCGAAGGCTCCGGCTCGGTCGGCACGCTGGGCTCCGGCCTGGTGGGCGCACACGGCACGCTGACGCTCAACGCCAACGGCTCCTACACCTATCTTGTGAATGACAGCGACTCGGCAGTACAGGCGCTCAACAGCGGCCAGACCATTACCGACAGCTTCAATTATACTGTCAAGGACCCGGGCAATCTTACCGACACTGCGGTGCTCACGGTCACCATCAACGGCGCCAACGATGCGCCGGTGAATACGGTGCCCGGTACGCAGGAGGTGGTGCAAAATACCAACGTGACATTCAACGGCGCCAAACTCATCTCAATTTCCGACGTTGACGTAGGCGCTGGAACCGAGACGGTGACGCTGTCGGTCGCGCACGGCACGCTGACGCTGTCGGGTACCACCGGCCTCTCGTTCACCACCGGTGACGGTACGACCGACACCACCATGACCTTCTCCGGGACGGTGACGAACATCAACAACGCCTTAAATGGTCTTCTCTACAACCCTACTGACACGTTCGTCGGCGCCGATACTTTGACGATCACTACAACGGATCAGGGGGGATTGAGCGATAGCGACATCGTTACCATCAACGAGGAGAGCCCCAACCCGGGTACGCTGACGACGAGTTCGACCGACGTCATCTTCTACGCCAGCGGCACGAACACGCTAAATGGAACAAATTCGACCTTGAACGGTACAGATAACATCACAGGCGGAACCGGCACGGACACGCTTATCGTCACGGGTGGCGCCCCTGGACCATTCACATTTGGTAACGGTGTGGGAAACCTCTTTCTCACAAACTTTGAAGTTTTCAAATTAGTCGACACCAACAGCGGAAATCATACCGACAACGTAACATTCCTTTCGACTTTCCAAAATAATGGGACACTGACCGTCGATGCGACTGGTATCAGTGGCAATGGAAAGCTTAACTTGGATGCAAGCGCAGTCACGTCGGGAGGTTTTATCGTTATCGGCGGAGACAGTGATGACATTCTCAAGGCTGGCTCGGGCGACGACACTCTTACCGGCGGTTTTGGCAACGACACCCTTACCGGAGGCGCCGGCGCTGATAGGATGACCGGTGGAGGCGGTATCGACACGTTCATCGTCGACAGCACACAATCTCTCGGCACCGTTGGGGGCTCGGGAGATGTCGGTACAATTTCTGGCTATGACATAATCACCGATTTCGTTACGACCGGCGCCAATGACATCCTCAATCTGCCGGTCACCAACGTAACGGCCAATACCGCCGGCACTGACGGCGCTGACTCCACGTTGACCATTTCCGGTCAAACGGTGAAATCGCATGCCATCACGAGCGGCATCATCACATTCGATGACGCTAATGCCTTTGGGTCAGCACTGACCCTGACGTCTACCGCTAACGTCGCAGCGGTTGTGCAGTATCTCCACAACAACGACGTAGCGACTGGCACTGGCGCAGCGGTTGCGTTCGTGGCGAATATCGGAGGAACCGCTCATAGCTACGTTTTTGAGCAGGTCGGAATAGCTCAGAACGCCGCTAACGACATCTTGGTCGACCTTGTAGGGGTCACCTTGACTAACATCACCCAGGCCCATCTCGCTCCCGCTGGCATAGCCGGCGAAGCCATCAACCTTGGCCTGACAAATCCGGCGGATCACGTCGGCGCAGTGAGCGTGAGTATTACTGGTGTTCCTTCGGGGTGGACTCTGAGCGAAGGCACGGACAACGGGGATGGCACCTGGACCGTCCAGACCAATGACGTCTCGACACTCTCGATCACTGCCTCCGTCGGTTATGCAGGTGCGGTTTCGTTACATATGTCTCAGACCTGGAGCGACGGTAGCGGCGGTACCGGGCTCGCCATGGTTACCAACAACGTCGAAGCCTATGCGCCGGGATCGCCGATCTTCGCGCTCTCAGGCGACGACAACCTGACCGGCTCGAGCGGCCACGACATGTTCGTGTTCTCGCAGCCGATCGGTCATGACGTGATCTATAGCTTCGACGCCGCCTCGGATCAGATCGATCTGATCGGCTATGCCGAGTTCACAGGCTTTGGCGACATCCAGTCGCACATGGCCAACGACGCTGCCGGCAATGCGGTGATCACGCTCGCCGATGGTCAGTCGATCACGCTGAATGGCGTCGATGCCTCGTCGCTCACGGCAAGCGACTTTGTGTTCGATCAAGCGCCGGTCACGGAGAATGCCGGCCACATGGTGATCAGCGACGGTGCAATCCTGCCGCTCTCCGGCATCATCGACAATACCGGCACGATCGAGTTGAAATCTACCGGAAGCGGGACGGAGCTTGAGCTGATCGAACACGGCATCACGCTCCAAGGTCATGGGCAGGTCATTCTGTCCGACGATAGCGAGAACGTGATCACCGGAACGGTCTCCGACGTCACGCTGACGAACGTGGACAACACGATCTCCGGTGCCGGCCACCTCGGCGATGGGGTGATGGTGCTGGTCAATGAAGGCACGATCATCGCCACCGGCACCAATGCACTCGACATCGATACCGGAGCTAACGCCGTCACCAACCCCGGCACGCTCGAGGCAACCGGAACCGGTGGACTGGAGGTCCACAGCGACCTCATCAACACCGGCGTGTTGTGGGCCAATGGCGGCAACGTCACAATCGATGGCAATGTCAGCGGTAACGGAACGGCTCAGATTAGCGGTTCGGCCACACTCGAATTCGGAGCGGCCTCATCTGCGAATGTAGCGCTTGATGCCCAAGCGACCGGGACAATCGTGCTCCATGACTCCTTCGACTTTAGCGGGGTCGTGTCCGGATTTAACGGGGATGACCACCTGGATCTCCTCGATGTGGCATTCGGGGCCGGCACGACCGCGAGCTATGTCGCAAATCAGGCTGGTGCTGGAGGAACCCTGTCGGTGACCGACGGAGTCCATACCGCCAATATTACCCTGTTGGGCCAGTACGACCCCGCGGGCTTCCAAACCGAGGCAGACAAGAACACGGGAACGCTCATCAGCTACCACGACCATCTGGCCTGATGCGCTGCGGGGAAATGGGTCGCGGCGAATGTTGCGGCTCCGACTTTGGATTACGGTGTGATTTTGAAGAGGGGCGGATTTTCCGCTGATCTGTGTGAGTACTCCGTTCAAAAGACCCGACGAACTCCGGCGTTTGCTGCAAAGCTGCCGGGGCTATTTCGTCACTGCCGCGATCTTCAGCTTGGTGATCAATCTGCTTTACCTGGCCGGACCGCTCTACATGCTGCAGGTCTATGACCGGGTGATCGCAAGCGCCAGCGAGATCACGCTGCTGATGCTCACGATCGCGCTGTTGATGGCGTTGCTGGCGCTGGCAGGGCTGGATGCCGTACGCGCCCGCGTGCTGACCCGCGCCAGCATTCGCCTCGACCAGACGATCGCGGCGCGCGTGATGACGGCGATCATTCATCGCTCCGCTGGCGCCGGCGGCGCGCGCAGCCAGCTGCTGCGCGATTTCGACACCTTCCGCCAGTTCGTCACCGGCATGGGGATCCATGCGATCTTCGATCTGCCCTGGGCGCCGATCTACATTGCCGTGATTTTTGTGCTGCACCCGTTCCTGGGGGCGTTCGCATTGGGCTGCTCCATCCTGCTGATTCTTATGGCCCTGTTTAACGAGTGGCGGGTCAAGCTGCCGTTGACGGAGGCCGGCGAGGCGGCTTCCCGGAGCTATAGCTTTACCGAGATGAGCCTGCGCAATACCGAAGTGGTGCGGGCAATGGGCATGACCGAAGGGCTGCTGAGGCGTTGGGCCCGTGATCGCACCCGCATGCTTGAACGGCAGGTCTCTGCGAGCGATCGCGCCGCCACCATGCAGAGCATCATCCGTTTTCTGCGGCTTGCCATGCAGTCGATGATACTTGGCCTCGGCGCCTATCTCGTGATCGAGCGACTTGCAACCGTCGGCGCCATGTTCGCCGCGAGCATTCTGCTCGGAAGAGCCCTGCAGCCGGTAGAGCAGATCGTTGGATCCTGGCGCAATCTTGTATCTGCTCGTGGAGCATTCCTGCGCATCCGCGAGCTCTTGAAAGCCGATCCCCAACGGGAGGTCGGTTTGACGCTGCCGCGCCCGCAGGGCCGACTCTCGGTCGAGGGGCTCTCCTATGTGCCGCCGTTTGGTTCGAAGCCCATCCTGCGCGGGGTATCGTTCGCAATCGAGCCGGGCGAAGTACTGGGCATCATTGGTCCTTCGGGCGCCGGGAAATCCACGCTTTCGCGTCATCTGGTCGGTGTGCTTGCGCCATCTGCTGGCGCGGTGCGACTGGACGGGGCGGACGTCTCGAGCTGGATCAAGACGTCACTCGGCCAGCATATCGGTTATCTCCCCCAGGATATTGAGCTGTTTGCTGACACTGTTGCCGTCAACATCAGCCGATTCCAGGAGGGCGAAGACAGGGAGGTGATTCTGGCGGCGCGGATGGCGGACGTGCACGAGATGATCCTGCGCCTGCCGGATGGCTATGATACGCAGGTGGGAGAAGGCGGCGCCATACTCTCGGGCGGTTATCGTCAGCGTATTGGTCTTGCCCGCGCCATCTTCGCCAATCCGAGCCTTCTCGTGCTCGACGAGCCGAGCTCCAATCTCGACGCCGAAGGAGACGCCGCGCTCGCCGATTGCATTCTTCAACTCAAGAAGCGCGGCACGACGGTGGTGATTATCTCCCATCGGCCGGCCACCATCGGCGTGGCTGACAAGATCCTGGTGCTGCGTGAAGGCGTCGTCGAGATGTTCGGACCGCGCGCCGAGATCCTGGCCCGTCTGACGAGGCCCATACCGATCCACACGGTCCGCGAGACGACGGGTTAGGACATGGTCATGGCGCTGATGGAGTTTACAAGCCGGTCGAAACCACGCGCATTAGCGCCGAGCTCGACGACTGATCAACTCAGGGGCGGTGCACCGAGCGACTCGATTCGTCGCGTAGCACTCGCGGGATGGCTGATCATCGCCATCTTTTTCGGCGGATTCGGCACCTGGGCGCTGACGGCACCACTCAACGGCGCCGTGGTTGCAAATGCTATCGTAAAGGTCGACGGCAACCGCAAGAGCGTTCAGCACCTCGATGGCGGCATTGTCAGGGAACTGCATGTCCGAGAAGGGGAGCGGGTGCTGGCAGGCGACCTCCTGATCGTTTTGGACGATACGCAGGTCCGTGCCGAGTATGAGGTGCTCACACAACAATATGCCGTGCTTCGTGCAACGGAAGTACGGCTCCTGACGGAGCTCGATCATGGATCCGAGCTGGCCATGCCGGCCGATTTGAGGGCGCGCTCTGATGACCGCTACTTTAAGAGCGTATGGACCGGTCAGCTCAATCAGTTCGACAGTCGGCGAGCATCGCTTGACGGGCAACGAAGCGTCATTCGCGAGAAGATCAACCAGCTTGGGTCACAGATTGTGGGCGCCGAGGCACAGGTCAAGGCCTTCACCGATCAGATCAACTCGGTCCGCAACGAGGCAAAGGATCTTGCGCCGTTGGTCGAACGGGGCCTGATTGCGCGTCCGCGAATTCTCCAGCTGGAGCGGACGGCGTACGGTTTGGAAGGCCAGATTGCCGATACAAAAGCCGGTATCGCGAAGGCCCGACAGGCCATCGCCGAGCAAGAGCAGCAGATCGCCCAACTCGACAATGATCGGATGACAGATGTCACCAAGGACTTGCGTGACACGCAGGCCAGATTGCTCGAGGTCATTCCGAAGGCGTTGAGTGCAAAGTCGGTCCTGGGTCGCATGGAAATTCGGGCGCCCTATACCGGCCGGGTCGTGGGATTGACCGTGTTCGCCGTCGGCAGCGTCATCCAGCGCGGCGACAAGATCCTCGACATCGTACCGGCCGAGGACGCACTCACCATCGAAGCCCAGGTTGCGGTGGAGGACATCAGCGACGTACATCCCAATATGCGCGCCGAAGTCCATCTCACTGCCTACAAGCAGCGCATCGTCC
This sequence comes from Bradyrhizobium sp. 35, assembly GCF_023073215.1. NCBI lineage: Bacteria > Pseudomonadati > Pseudomonadota > Alphaproteobacteria > Hyphomicrobiales > Nitrobacteraceae > Bradyrhizobium > Bradyrhizobium sp. 35. Next base: position 772,372 of record NZ_JADPJC010000157.1, on the reverse strand, counting down.
CGATCATTCACGGCGACGTCATTCAGGTTTCGGCTGACCGCCTCACTGATCCCAAGACAAATGCGCCGTACTACACGGCCTTTGTCCGGATTGATCAGAGGGAGTTGGCGGACATGCCGAACATTCGCCTGTACCCTGGCATGCCGGCGACCGTTATGATCCCGACCGTCCAGCGAACCGCGTTTGATTACATCGTCGGGCCGCTCGCGATGTCATTCAATCAGTCGTTCCGGCAGAAGTAACCGGTCAAACAACGATGGACGAGGCAATCCAGTAGCGACGCCGAGCCGGACGACGAAGGATCAAATGGCCTCGTCCCGGAGGCCAACTTCGCTTGACGACGCAAATCGCTGCAAAAGCCAGAGGCCGAGGAGGTGCGGTGTGAGAGGCACGAGGCCATCAAGGCATTCATAGCGCTTACCGCACGGGCGATATCAACGGCTTACAGACGGCGCGCTAGGTCATCCGGCCGACCTCGCGAAATTTGATCCATGCACGCTGGTGTCGTCGCTGCATCCGCCGGACATATGCGAGTGGATTGAAAGGGTTGGATGCACTCCGACAGCTCATCGGCTTTGCATAAATATTGAATTTCCGAATAATCAAATTATACCGCTGGCCACCCGTAATAATCCGGTGATTCTTTAATGACTCTCAGCCAGCGCTCTGCCGAGGATTCCGATTGTTGGCCGGCTATCGTCTTTGTATTACGACGTTTTATCGATTTTTGGATTGTCACGACGGCGCGTTTTGCGGCGGTTAATTCAGGATGGCATTATATATTAAATATTGACGCTAATAAACATTTAATGGATAGTTTATCGCTGGCGGCCGGATATAATCCGCAGCCGCTGGAAGTTGCCGAGGTGTCTGCAAATTCATCTTGAAAGAAGGGATTCTTCCAATGTTGCAATATTACATCGAGACCAAGGAAGCGTTGAAGCGTCTGCGGACGGACCAGGATGGCGTGGTGTCATTCGAGTACATCATCGTCGCGGTTTGCATCGTTGGCGCAGTGGGTGCCGTGTTCGGTGGCGGAGCCGGTGGACAGATCGGGGCGGCGTTAACGACCGGGATCACCGCAATCACCACCGCTTTCACCACCGCGATCGCTGGTTGATACGGCCATCTTGGCGCCAGAGGGGGGCAATCCAAGCTGCCCCCCTCCCGCAGGAGTGCTCCCGCTAGTTTGCCTTCCACCTTTTTTGAACCGTGCATTTCATGAGTTGGATTGCTCCCACAGCCTCGACCCTGGAAATCCTGTTGTTGCTCTATGTCGCAACGATGGACGTTGCGACGCGCCTGATCCGAAACGAAATTTGTCTCGCGCTGGCGCTCCTCGGGATCGCCGGTCAGTTGCCTAGCCCGATTCAAGTCGCTGTGTCGCTGATCGCAGCCGCGATCCTCTTTCTGCTGCTTTTTGTCCTATACGCGCGCGGAGGAATTGGTGGCGGCGATGTCAAGCTGCTGGTTGCCCTGGCGGTTGGTCTCCCCCCGAGCGGCGTGATGCAGTTGCTAACGGTCACCGTGCTGGCCGGCGGCGTTCTTGCCTTGGGGCATCTGATGATGCGCCACCTGCCATATCCCAGGTTGGCACCCGCCGGATCGTCGCTCGTACGGCGGATCTACGCGATCGAGCGTTGGCGCCATTTGCGACACGCCCCGCTGCCTTACGGAGTTGCTATCGCATGTGGCGGTATCTGGACCATACTGAGCAAAGGATCGTGAAATGTCATCCGCGCTGCGTCTGTCGATCATCGTGGTGCTTTTGCTTGCAACCACAGCGTTCGGACTGATTGCCTATAGCATGAACCTGCCGAAGGCCACGCCTCCGGTCCCGGTACAGGTGACAGCGACGACCCTCGCGCCGGCGGCGCCGGCGACGGCCGGATACTTTATCGCGGTACGGCCGTTGCCGAGGGGGACGTTGGCCCGCGAAGAGGATTTCGCCGTGCGCGCGGTGCCGCCGGAGCGCGTTCCCCAGGGAGCTATCCTTGAAACCCCCGAGTCCAAGTCCGGACTTCCGGGGTCACTCATCCGCAACTTCGTCGAAGCGGGCAGTCTCATTACATTGCAGGATATCCTGCGTCCGCGGGATCGGGGTTTCCTCGCCAGTATCCTGGCGCCAGACAGCCGTGCCATCAGCATCAAGGTTGACGAGGAGGCCGGTGTCTCGGGCCTCATCAGGCCGGGCGATCACGTGGACGTCGTGTTGACCCAGGTTTTCGAGAAAGTCGATACCGCGCGTCGCGCCCTGAGCGAAACCGTTCTGCGCAATGTTCGAGTCATCGCGATTGATCAGGAGATCGTGCAGGGCGCGCGACCCATTAGCGGGATGGCAGGTAAGCAAACGCAGACTGTTTCACTGGAGCTTACGCAGGTCCAGGTCAAGAAAGTCACCGTCGCAAAGCAGCTCGGGACGCTCTCCTTGGCCGTACGCGCAGCAGTCGATCAGTGGGACAAGGCAGACACCGGCGCGATGTCGAGCTGTGATGTGTCGCCTGAACTTGCCCGCCAGTATGCAATTTCTGCACAGAGAACGGCAGTAGTCGTTCATTCAGGCGGTGAGGTCAAGCAATACACGGTCAGAAAGCAAGTGGAAGACGCTCTCGTCAGCTGCGATGGTGCATCGGATGCCGTAGGCCCGACTGCAACGGCGGTGGGTTACGATAACAGGTTGTCGGAGAAACGCTGATGAACATTGCCATAGCCACTCCGCCTGAAGAATCGACCTCAATCGTCACGCGTAACCGCATCGTCGGTTTCGTAAATGATGAGCTCAGCGCTGCGGCGTTGCGCAAGGGGCTCGAAGGCGCCAACCTCTCGATCAGGCGCGGCACGATCCGCAATGCCATACGGATGCTTGAAACCGACACCGACCTGTTTGCGCTGGTGGCAGACATCAGTGGCATCGATGATCCTTTTACTGAACTGGAAAGGCTGTCTGGCGTCTGTCCACCCGATGTCCGAGTAGCCGTGATCGGCGATAACAGGGAGATTACCTTCTACCGTGAGCTCCTGGAGCTCGGCTTGACGGAGTATCTGCCGCGGCCGCTCACGCGCGATATGGTGCTGGACAAGCTGCGCCCCAAGCTGCTCGGCGACGTGGCAGCCAACCACATCGATCGTGGCGGGCACGTGGTCTCGATCTGCGGGGCGCAGGGCGGCGCCGGCGCCACGAGCATCGCGATCAATCTGGCGCTGCAACTCGCCGAGACAACCAAGGCCAAAGTGGCGCTGCTTGATCTTCATTTGCAGGGCGGCGAGGCCGCCGTGATGCTGGGTGTTCGTCCCGGGCCGGGGCTGCGCATCGCTCTGGAAAATCCGATGCGGGCGGACACACTCTTCCTCGAGCGCGCGGCAATCGAAGTCAACGAAAGGGTTTGCTTGGTCTCGGCCGACGAGGACCTCGATGCGCAGCTCGAAATTACGGAAGCTGGCATACGACACGTGCTGGGTCTGCTGCGTCAACGGTTCAACTACATCGTCGTGGATGTACCCGTCCCGTTTCCGCCGTCGATCTATCCCGTGATTAAACTTTCCCGTCATGTGATGGTGCTGCTCGAATCCGAGGTGACCGGACTTCGCAATGCCCATGCGCTACGCGCCGCCGTGATCAACATCGCGGGCAAGGACCGGGTCTTTACCTTGCTCAACCGGGCCGGTCGTCCCGGGGGCCTGCCGAGGGCGGCGGTCGTCAAGGCGTTGGGTGCAGAGCCCGACATCGTCATTCCCGATCTCGGCAAGGGCATGACCGAGGCGCTCAATCTGGGCATTCCAGCTCTGAAGCACGTCAGAAAATTGCGGCGCCACCTGGCACCGATCGTACGGGAGATCAGCGGTGTCGCTGCTGAGCGGAGTGGCTGGTGGAGGAGGGTGCTCACAGCACATCTGCGATGAAAAAATTTGGTAGGCGTGAAGACGACGCACCAGCTCACATATCTTCATTGGCGACAAGCCTCCCTGCATCTGCGATGGGCTTGCCTTTGCCGCCGCTCAGCACGGCTGTATCCGCACCGAGCGTGCCGTCGCCCGCGCCAAGGCGCGACGAACCGCCGATCGACCAACCCATAATCCCGCCTTCGCTGCGCGAACGGGTAATTGAGCAGATCGAGCCATCGGTGGCCGCAACCGTCTCGCGGGAAGTTCTCCGGCGGCAGATTGAGGAGATCATCCATCAAATTGCCAACCAGGAACGGCTCGAGCTGTCGGGCCGTGAGCAGCTGCAGCTCGCAGACGAAATTGCCGACGACATGACGGGCTACGGGCCGCTCCGTCCGCTACTACTGGACCAATCGATCAACGATATCATGGTGAACGGTCCGAGTAATGTCTACGTGGAGCGAAACGGCAAGCTGGAACGAGTTGCGGTGCGATTCCGGGACAATGGTCACATTGCTTCCGTCGCTCAGAAGATTGCCGCGCAGGTTGGTCGGCGCGTCGACGAGTCCAGTCCGATGGTCGATTGTCGCCTGCTGGATGGCAGCCGGGTCAACATCATCCTCCCGCCGCTGGCGATCCATAGTCCGTGCATTTCCATCCGAAAATTTCCAAGCCGCCGTTTGGACATAGCCGGATTGATTGAAAACGGCTCAATGACCACGGCCATCGGACGTTTGCTGGAGATCGCCGCCCGCTCGCGGCTCAATGTTCTGGTCTCCGGCGGTACCGGATCCGGCAAGACGACGCTCCTGAACGCTATGAGCCAGTTCATCGATCACACCGAACGCATTGTCACGATCGAGGACGCGGCGGAGTTGCAGCTTCAGCAGCCGCACGTGATCAGCCTGGAGACCCGGCCCCCCAGCCTCGAGGGCACAGGGCAGGTGACACAGCGCGATTTGCTGGTGAATGCCCTGCGCATGCGTCCCGACCGGATCGTCGTTGGCGAGGTGCGCAGTGCCGAAGCATTCGACATGCTGCAGGCGATGAACACCGGCCATGATGGTTCGATCTCCACGGTACACGCGAACAGTACCCGGGATGCCCTGACCCGCATCGAAAACATGGTGCAGATGGGACAGGTCAATCTACCGTCGCGCGCCATTCGAAGTCAGATCGTCGCTGCGCTGGATCTCATTGTGCAGGTCGAACGCATGCGGGACGGACAGCGCCGCATCATTCAGATCAGCGAGGTGATCGGCCTTGAAGGGGAGGTGATCACCACCAATGACATCGCAGCCTTCGAGTATCAAGAGGAGGATGTGAACGGGCGGATATCGGGCAGCTATAAGTCCAACCTTGCAACTCCGAAGTTCAAAAGCCGTCTTGTCTATTTCGGGCTAGATGGTGCTTGGGCCGAGGCCATGAGGCAAGTATGATGCTGGAGTCCGTGATCGTCACTGTTCTGGCCCTCGCGATGTGTGCAGCAGCCATCTCGTTGTGGCTCGACGCTCGGGAAAGACGCATCAATCGCCAGTTGGCGATTGCTCTCCCAACGTCGCATCCGGCTAACCTACCATCCATTCGCCGCTTGGAGACCGGGTCCCAGGCTCAGTTTCTCAATCGGCTGTCCAATTACAATCCCGATATACCCTACGTGTTGCATCCGGCCTATGTGCTGCTCGCCGGTGCATTCGGAGCAGCAGCGATCCTTTATGCGAACAGCCAGCTGGGATATTCCCTGGTCTACGTGTCCATCGTCGCCGCAATCACGGCCATTATTGTGATACGAGGCCTGTTTGGATGGCAGAAACGTCGGTTCGCTCTTCAGCTTTTTCGACAGCTGCCTGACGCGATCCAGCTGGTGACAAGTACCGTGCGATCAGGCCTGCCTGTGCACGAGGCATTTCGGGCCCTCGCGCGCGATATGCCGCAGCCAACGGCTGGGCAGTTTGCCATCGTATGCAGCGAAGTGAATCTGGGTAGACCTCCAGAGGAAGCTGTCCAGGCTGTCTATCGGCGAACTCAGGTGGCGGAGTATGCGATCTTTGCGGTGACACTTGCCGTTCAGATGAAGTCCGGTGGCAGCCTGGCCGAGACCTTGCAGAACCTGGGAGACACTGTCAGGCAACGTGTTGCGCTGGCTGCTCGCGCCAAGGCACTGGCGGGAGAGGTGATCTTTTCCTCACGAGCGCTGACGGTCTCGCCATTGATTGCAGGTGGGGTCCTATACGCAGCCAATCCGCAAACCGTCGATCTGTTGTTCACCGATCCGGTCGGAAACAAGCTGCTGGTCTACGCAGTCGTTTCGGTGCTTGTTGGAGCCCTGGTGATAAGTTGGATGGTCAGAAGGGAAACAGCACTATGACCTCTGGTCTCAGTCTGGTGGCCCTCGCAGTCGTGGCTGGGACTGCGTCCTGCATGTTGATTATCCGCGAAATACACGTTCGTACATTGGACGCCCGGGTGTCGAACGCTGTGATGGGCGTTGCTGGCCAGTCTGCCCCCTTCCAGGATGTGACCGGTTGGTTTTCGTCACTCGGCATGCGGTATCGTCGCTTCTATGCTGAGGAAAATCTGGATCAGCTACGAACCATCCTTCAATCATCAGGTTTCAATCATCATCGAGCCTTGCCGACCTGGATCGGTGTCAAAGCCGTCAGCATGGCCCTCTGCCCGATCATCGCCGGGTGTGTCGCTCAGCTTTTCGGGAAGGCACTGCTGGATGTGCTGGTCTTCACACTTATTGGCGTGGCGATCGGCATTTTAGCGCCGCGATTGATACTGGCGGTGCTGAAGCGGCGGTTTGATGCCGCCATTCGACTGGGCACGCCGGATATGATCGATTTGCTGGTTGTGTGCAGCGAATCGGGAATGGGCCTGGAAAGCGGGCTGGCACGCGTAGCGCAAGAAATGCATGAGACCAATCCTGCTATAGCCCGGGTCATGAGCGGCCTTCTTGATGATCTCCGAATCCTGCCAAGGCGCAGCGACGCATTCGATAAACTGGGATCTACGTCGGATGGGCTCCGCCGGTTCGGACTCATGGTCGCCCAAAGCCTGCAATACGGAACGCCGGTGGGCCAGGCTCTGCGGAGTGTCGCTGTCGACCTCCGGCGCGAACGTATTACCAAGCTTGAAGAAAGAGCACACAAGTTGGGCGCCAAGCTGACTATTCCGATGGTGTTGTTCCTGCTTCCAGCCATGTTCGTCATTTTGGGAGGAAGTCCCATTCTGCACCTCGTGCGTGCGTTCGCCAGCTTCGGTAAGTAGCCATGAGCACGATTGCCCTGTCGAAAACCTCCTCTTACGATCGGACGATGCAACTGTTCGGCGGCATGTGGTTCATGTTGCTGGCGCTTGGCGTCGCCATCAAGATCGGATCGTCGGCTCATGATCCCTGGCCGTCGCTCCTGTCGAGTGTTTGCCTCGCTGTCTTCTACGTGCTCCTGGCGCTGTTGATCATCACGCGGCCTCCGGCGAAGGCGCAAGCGAACGGCCGTCTGCCAAGGATAGCGGCGTTCGTCGGTACCTACATGCCGTGGACGATCGCCTTCTTCGGCGAAACCGACAAGGCGTTACCAAACCTGGCGTCCACCGCGTGCGTGTTGATCGGCATGATCATGATGCTGGTCACCATCCGACATCTTGGCAGGTCGTTCAGTCTGGTGCCACAGGCGCGCAACGTGGTGCAAACGGGCCCGTATCGGTGGATCAAGCACCCGCTCTACCTTGCGGAGGAAATCGCCGTGTTGGGCGTGGTGCTGAGAAGCCCGACGCCGCTGACAGCGGCCTTGCTCGTCTTGCATATCGGCGTTCAGGTTTGCCGCATTTATTACGAAGAGGACCTGCTTCGTCGCAACTGCCCGGAATATTCCGGTTACGAAGCATCGCGCTGGAGAGTGGTCCCTTACGTTTGGTGAGTGCTGTTCCGGTCGGAGACCGGAAGGGTGAGTATCGGTGGAGGTCAACTCATGAGCCACAAGAAGTCGTTGATCGTGGATCAACGCGGCGCCGTCGGGCTTGAGGCCATGATCGTCTACATTTTCTTGGCGTCGTTCCTGCTTGTGCCGCTCGCCGACCTGGCTGCTGCGGGCTTCCAGTTTATCTCCGCATGGAGCGCATTGCGCTCCTTCGGGCAGTATGTGCAGTACGCTAATCCGCTCGCCCCTGACGGCACGGTGAGCTGGAAGACAGGGCTACAGACCACAGTCGCAGGTCATGCGATCAGCAACCTTCAGGTTTTGTGCGGCGACGCAGGGGCCACCTGTTCGCCGAGCAATCTTGCTTCTCCAAAGTACATTACATTTTCGACAACCGTCACTTTGGCCCCGCTTGGGGCACGCCCGCCTTTTGTGGGTTCGCTGCTGTGTCCGACCACCTGCACGTACACGCTGCGTCACTCAGAACGCTTCCAGTAGGGTGTTTCCATGCGTGATCTGCTCCGTTCCCAACGAGGTTCCGCCGCAGCAGCAACAGTCATCGCTCTCGTGCCGCTCATCGGAGTAGTCGCGATCGGGGCCGAGGCCGGATCGTGGTACGTCACCCGCCAGCACGCGCAGAACGCCGCGGACTCGGCGGCCTATTCGGGCGCATTGCGGCTTTCATGTACGATGGCGGGCGCGGCCTGCGAAACCCAGACAGTGGATTATCGCGGCAAGGAATTCGCGGCACAGAACGGGTTTTGCAACTACAGTCCCAACGACGCTACCGGCTATCCGGGGAGAAACTGTCCGACGAGCCTACCGACCAGAACCTCGCGGGCCGTGCAGATCGATATCGGCGATTACAATGCGGGCGCGTTCACAACGCCACCTGCAGGCACCGGCAATGCCGTTCGCGCCAGGGTCAGCCAGCAACAACCGGCGTACTTGGCGGCAGTGCTGGGTTTGACAACCGTCAACATCCCCGCCCAAGCGATTGCCATGGTTCAGCAGCCGACAAAGGCCTGCGTCCTGGCGCTTGGACCTGACTCAGGCGCGCTCAAGCTTGCTGGCAACCTCAGCAACAACGGAACCGGCTGCGCGCTGATGTCGGATAGCAGTATTCAACTTGCCAGCACTCCAACGTTCACCGGCTCGGGATGGGCAGTTTATGGTGTAAGTGGCTGCACCCCCACGGGCAGCTGCAGCAATGTCAGCGTGCCGCACAACTATTTCATGACGTACGCTAGCAATCCGCTCAGCAAACTGGACACCGCATCGTTTAACAGCAGGACGGGCAATACAAGTATGCCCTGCACCCTTCAGGCGGATGGGTGGAAGCATTGCGCGCCCAATAGCGCGGGGACTGGAGCTTACGGCAATTTCACGGTGCAGAATGGCGACAAGTACGTTTTGGATCCGGGAACATATTTCTTCTACAAAGCAAATATAAAGATGACCGGCGGACAACTGAAAGGCGCAGGCGTAACCCTCGTCTTGCTCGGAGACTCGCAGCTCACCATCAACGGGGGGACGGCTGATCTCTCCGCACCTGCCACTAACACCTTCTCCTCTGATCTAAATGGCGTCTTGATTGATGATCAGGCCCCGAGCAAGACCAGCAACAAGGTCACTATAAACGGCGGCGGCCAGGTTAGCCTGGGCGGGGCTATCTACTTTCCCAAGGTCGACGTTAGCTGGGCCGGTACGACTTCAAGTGCGAATACGACCTGTTCGCAAGTGATCGCCAAAACGATCGACATGAGCGGTGGCGGCTACCTCAGCACGCAAGGCTGTGCGCCGGCCACCATCATTTACACCCAAGTTGTCGCTTTGGTGCAATGATGAGAAAGCTCGACAATCGCGGTATCGCGCCCTTTGAATTCATCGTGGTGTTCGTGGCGCTTTTCACATTGATGTTCGTCATCTTCGATCTTGGGCGCTATGCCATCACGATGCAATCCTTGCGGACGCTTGCGAGTGCTGGCGCCCGTGCGGTCATGATCAGCTGCTATACGCCTGCCTTGCTTCAAAGCCCGCCGCAGTCGCCGGCCGGCTGCACCGGGGATCCCCTGTCCACCGCCGCCAAGAAGAACGCGGCTCCCTTCCTGTTTTTCGGAGGTCTGACGCCAACGCTGACCGTGGGGGCCAACAGCAACAGCTTGAGTGTTACAGCTTCCCAAGCAAAGTTTACGATGCTGATGCCCATATGGGGCACAGCGCTCAATGCGCCGAGCGCCTCCAACCAGATTCCCTTCTAGGGGCGAATATGGCAGCACGCCTGACATGTTTCGCCCGACAGCGCTACGTGGCCACGCCGTTCGGGCGTCCGCTTTTCGATCGGGATTAAGAAGTTGGTCGAGTTTGGTCAAACGCGCGGGTGCGGAATTTCACCAGAGGGATTTGCACTCGGCCAAGCGAATCTCCGAGCGTGCGACCGAATGTCCTTCGATAGCAAATGCCGCGACGCAAGCGCGCGCCAATTGCACTCGTGCGGCGGGATAGTTCCCCACAGCCAGTGGGAATGATGCGCGCTGGCAACATTGAAGAGTTTTCTTTCCGCTTGCGGCGGTGCGGTAAGTATCTCGTCTTGCAAGCTGCCTGCATCAGGGAGGATGATCTTGGAAACACGAAGTAACGAATTGTAGTGGGACAGATTGTAAGCTCTGCGACGTGGTGCGCAGAGGGGAAATGTTGAGGACGTCGAGCACGTAGATTTGCGGGAATCTTCGTGGATCGCAGTGGGGGACTCGGATGAGTGGCGATGGCGTTTCGGGTAACAAGGTCGGGAGGCTTCTCGCCTTCGGCGTGATGGGTCTGGGCGCGGCGCTCGCCTCGTCTGGGTTCGCTGACCGCGCGGCGGCTGCAGACCGGCGGGGCTCATCCGGCGGCGTCATCGTCAGCGAGATGAACGACGTCCAGCGGGTCAAGCTCGTCCTCAACAAGTCACGTACCTTCAAAGTCGACACGGCCTTTGCGACGATCGTGGCGGGCTCGTCTGACATCGTCGACGTGAAGTCGCTGAGCGATCACCTCATCTACGTGCAGGGCAAGCAGACCGGCACTACCAACGTCATCCTGTTCGACAGCTCGATGAAGCAGATCGGGATTCTCGACGTCGAGGTCGTGATCGATACCGGCAATCTGCAGCAGAACATCCGGACCAGCACCGGCGGGCAAGGTATCCGCGTGTCGGCTTCCGAGGGCCAGGTGGTGCTCAGCGGGGTCGCGGCCGACGCAGTTACGGCCGAGCGGGCCATGGCGATCGCCACCAGCACGGTCGCGAAAGGGGGGGTCGTCGTCAACGCGATGAGCGTCGCGGCCCCGCAACAGGTGATGCTCGAGGTGCGCTTCCTCGAGGTCAACCGAGAAGCCGGCCGCAACCTCGGTGTCAATCTTTATGCGGCCAATGCCAACGGCACGAACGTTGGTAACACCGGGCTGGGTCGTGTGACCGCCGCCGGTCGATCACCGATTGGTGGGATCAATACCGCCAACGGTCCTCTCGGTGCCGGGGGAGGGGATGTCGGCGCTCCCCCGACGGGTAGCCTTCCGGTACTAGGAACTCTGGGAACGCTCGCCGGTACAGCGGGGGGCATCGCGCCGGCCCCGTTCGGAAGCTTGTTGACCAGCATTGTCAGAACCAGCAGCGGCGGCTCGGTGGACCTATTGATCTCGGCGCTGGAAACCAAGGGGTTGGCACGCCGGCTGGCGGAGCCAAATCTGACCACGCTGTCCGGCGATGCCGCGCGCTTTCTTGCCGGCGGTGAGTTTCCGGTACCGATACCGACCCAGACAACAAACGGCTTTCCCACCATCACGATCGACTACAAGAAGTTCGGTGTTGAGCTCGCCTTCGTCCCCACTGTGCTCTCGCGCGGTGTGATCAATCTTCGGGTCGAGCCGTCGGTCAGCGAACTTGATTTCGCCAACGCGGTGACGATCCAGGGGACGACCGTTCCTGCGCTGACCCGTCGCGACGCGCGAACCACGGTGGAGTTGCGCGATGGCCAGAGCTTTGCCATCGCCGGCCTGTTGCAGACCCGCAATCGCCAGGACGTTTCGCAGTTACCTTGGATCGGTTCGGTGCCGGTGATTGGAAGCCTGTTCAGCAGCAAATCTTATCAGCAGGAAGAAACCGATCTGGTGATCATCGTGACGCCGCGCCTGGTCGCGCCGGCGGCGCCCGGTCAGCAATTGGCCTCGCCGCTCGACTCCCGCCTGCCGGCCAACGACGTCGATTTCTTCCTCAATGGTCAGATGGAAGTCCGCAAGCGTTACAATGACTACGTCAATTCCGGAGGCGAAGTGAAGGGACCGTATGGCCACATCATCGCGCCTGAAGTCCGGGCCCCCATCGTCGTCCCGGCCGCTAGTGCCGATCAGACGGTCGTCAAAACTCTAAACTAAAGGACGCGCGAGATGACGATCAGGCATCTGGTTCTGTTTGCGCCCATCCTGCTCGGGGGATGTTACGGCGTCGCCGGTCATGACGAGGTGGACCGCTACTTTCAGCGTTCCAACAGCATCACGATGACCGCCGGCGATGCCAAGCAGGTCAACGCCGTGACCCATACCATCCACCCATGGCCGCGATACGTGGGCGATCGCCGGATCGCGTATGACGCGCGACGTGTGGGCTCGGCCGTGACGCGCTACGGCAACCAGCAACAGCCGGTGGATCAGCTTCCCGATAACGGTGATCCGACGAAACTAATGGGCCAGCGCCCGCCCGTCACGCAGAATGTCAACGTAACTGGATTGGGAGCGGGAGCATCGTCGGGCATATCGGTGCCAGTCGGCGGGGCAGGGGGCAGGTAGCGGCTTTTGGTAGTTGAGTTCAGCGACGGGACATTGAGTGCGGTGCAGTGAGTCCGCTGGGCCGGGCGGGGGACAAAAAATTATGCGACGTGCCATTCTACTGCTGACCTGTTGCTGGCTGGCGCCAGGCCTTGCGGCATGTGACCAGACCACGAGGGTGGCTGCCGTCGTGGCTCCCGTAGACCCACCGGGTGGGGACCCGGTGCAGGAGCCGACCGACGTCAAGTACTACCCGTCGGACGAGCCTGTGCGGCTGGGGCTGGAGCATTACAATCGCGGCAGTTACGGGCTCTCACAGCGCTATTTCAAGGACGCCGTCGAGAAATCACCCAAGGACGTCACCGCCTGGATTGGTCTCGCAGCGAGCTACGACAAGCTGCGTCGTTTCGATCTGGCCGATCAGGCCTATGCGCAAGCGATCCGGCTGGGAGGCGAAACCGTTCAGATTCTGAATGACCAGGGATATTCGTACATGCTGCGCGGCAATCTGAATGCAGCGCGACGGAAATTCGAGAAGGCCTATTCACTCGACCCAGGTAATCCGGTCATCGCCAACAACCTCGAGCTTCTCAATGGCAGCCGGCGGTTCATTGAAAGACCACCAAACAACCAGCCATAAGCAATCGACCGGATACTGCGATCACGGCCAGTTCTCGTCAATTTGGCCCAATCACAGCATCAGCGTGACGGCTGCCGCTGCGGACGATGACAACAACGCCATTGCGAACGGTAAATCGTGCGCCGAGCAGTTTCCGCACCTTCTCCGTGATCGGAGAGGGAAACGGAACGGTGTCTCCCACGACGGGTTCGCCGACCTTGATCGTCGCAGTCGCGGAGCCTGCAACTGGTGCAGGCTTGATATAGTCTCGGATAAGCTGAATCTCTTCACGTGATAGGATGAGCGGAGCCTGGTCAGGACGGGTCTCCGACGGCGGCTTGGATGTTTCACTGCTTGCTTTTTCACGTATCTCATTGGTGCTTGCGATCTGATCGAGCCTGGCTACGCGTAGCTTGAGCGCGATGATGTCACGTTGCAGTGCTGCGATCTCCAATTTGCGCGCGTTGGCCTGCATGAAGACAATGATCGCGCAAACGCAGCCCACGACAAAGCCGACGCTCAGCAATGCGATCAACCACCGCTCAAAGTTTCCCATCGACCGTCCGGCCGTCCGGGGGAGTTGTTCGCGCTGGAGATGGCTCCGCCAGATGCGGCGTGCTCGGTGCATCCAGTCGGTAGAGCCCGTTACGCTTGCCGCCGGCCGGCCTGACCCAAAATGCGCGGGCGACGAGGCGGCTTCCTCTCGGGCCGGATCAACTAACGACGCCGTGTCGACTTGCTCAAGCTCTAGATCCTCGGGGACGCGATCCTCCGTAGTCAGATGAGCGGCAGGGTGGAAGGGATCCATCTGCTTATCGAGCCGGCCCATCTCCATTCTCCGTGGAGCCATCTATCAACTTCAGCAGTTCCGCCGACGCGGATAGAATAGGGTACCCGAAGATTGGATCAATCGGAACGAAAAAGGCGCCAGGCCGCGCCGTGAACCGTTCTGAGGATAGCTTCAGGAGATAGGGCACCAACAGATGCCAAGGTTCGCCCCGCGAATGCACGTTCCGACCACGCGGACCATAGACAGTGCAATGAGGCACCATGTCGTGCGACGAATGCCCAATTTCAGCTGGTTAAGCCCAGGGTGCGACCGGTACGTTATTGGTTGTTCTACCGCTGTGGCTGTCTCTTAATGAGCCGCTTTATCGGGTTCTTCAGACGCTTACGCCAAGGCGCTTGCATGCGTGATAGCGCGCGCCATGACTAAGCGAATCTGAAGGGCAGCTGCGTTGCTCGATCGATCGCTAGCTGCCCCCTTTTCATTTGGAAACACTAGCCAACCTACTGAAATTACTGGAGCGTGTTTCGACCATTTTTTCCAAATGCGCCTTGAAATCACTATATAATCGAGCAGGTTTTGATTCCGCCATTCGGAGGTTCGATCCCTCCCGCCCCAGCCAGCGCTTAGCTCTCGGCGCTTACTCGGTCGCTTCCATATGGTTTTGGTCCACGACCCGCAGCGTCCGTCGCACCATGCCCTCGACAATGACCGCCGATTCGCTTGGACGCAGATGGATCGCCGTGGACCTGAGCAGCCATGGCAACACCGCCTGCTCAAGCCGCTCTTCATATGCGTGGCGCATCATGTCGAATGCCATCAGGCCCGGACCCGCCAGGATGACATGGTGCGGCCGCAGCACGGATATCGTTGCTGCGACCGCCTCGGCGAGCGCGCGACCCGCCTGCAGGAATAGGTGCTCGAGACGCGGATCGCCGCCCAGCGCGCGCTCGCGCAACAGGGCCATCTGTCCCTCCGATGGCTGCTGCGAGTCTGCCGGCGGCAGATCGAGAAAGGTGCGGGCGTCGCGGTAGAGCGCGTAATCGGCAAGATAAGCCTCGATGCAGCCGCGCTGGCCGCAGCGGCATTGCGGCCCGTCCGGCGCCAGCTTGACATGGCCGATCTCGCTGCCGGCGCCCCAGCGTGCTTCACCATCGGCAACGACGCCCATCCCGATGCCGTGACCGACCATGATCGTGGCCGAGAGGCCTTGCGCCAATGCCGGTTCGGCGGCCGTGAGGGCGAGCGCGACCGCGACAGCGTCGTTCGCCATGACGACATCGACGCCGAACGCCTGACGTATCGGCGTCGCCAGATCGACTTCGGTGATCGACAGCGCGGGACTCCACAGTGTCGTGCCGGTGTCGACGTTCACGATGCCTTGCAGCGCAATCCCGATTCCCAACAGCCGATGGCGCGGCGTCGCCGCCGCATCGAGCAGCGCATTGATCTGCGCAATCACGAGATCGCGCAGCGCGCCTGCATCGAGCGCGCGCGTCGACAGTGCAAGTCGCGACTGCGCGACGCCGGAGCCCCGGAAATCCGCGATCAGCGTCTCGATCAGGTTCATGCGCACGGAGACCGCGGCGATGCGCCCGAACTCCGGATTCAGGGTCAGCAGCACGGCCGGCCGGCCGCGGCGGCGGCCATTCAGCCCGTCCGCATCTTCTTCCTCGCCGTCCTCGGACCACGGCGTTGCCGCCGTCTCGCTCTCACAGAGCAGCTCTTCTGCGATCAGCCGCGACGTCAGGCCGGAAACGGCCGGGAAGCTCAGCCCTGTACTCCGGGCGAGCGCCACGCGCGGCAGCGGCCCTTGGCGTCGCAAGACATCGACGAGACGGCCGCGGTTGGATTCACGGGCGGTGTTTGACACGCGTCTGGACGGCTCAATTTGGTCAACCATGCTGCCTCTTTAATTCATCAGGTAAATTTAATTGAGGGGATGGGATGCGTGTGTGACCGGAAAAGCACAATCGGATTCGGTTTTCAGCAGCCATATTTACTATTATCGTACCATCTGTACTATTTAGACTTGAAGAAGGGGCAAGTACATCCTGATCCGGCTGGTTTGCCCTGCGGCATTTGTTCGCGACGTAAATAAAAGATAGCGCATAAGCGCTGTGAAACCCCTGAACGGGGGTGACCCAAGGGAGGTGTACATGAACGAATCGCTGAAGAAACTAATGGTGTCGCTGTTTGCGACCGCAGCTGCGCTGGCCATCGCCACGGGGGCGGCGCAGGCCCAGCAGAAAAAGACCATCGCGCTGGTCACCAATGCCGCGGCCGATTTCTGGACGATCGCCGGCCGCGGGCTCGAAAAGGCTCAGAAGGAGCACCCGGAATACGACATCCAGTTGATCGTCACCAACGAAGCGACGGCGGCGGGCCAGCGGCGCGAGCTGGACGACCTGCTGGTGCGCGGCGTCGCCGGCATCTCCATCTCGGTCGACGATGCGCCGCACGCAACCGAAGAGCTCAACAAGGTTGCGGCCAAGACCGTGTTGATCACGACGGATAGCGACGCGCCGCAGAGCAAGCGTCTCGCCTATATCGGCACCGACAACGTCGCGGCCGGGCGCCAGGCAGGCGAGGAGATCAAGAAGGCGTTGCCGAACGGTGGCAAGATCGCGCTGTTCGTCGGCACGATGGACGCGGACAACGCCCGCGAGCGGGTGCAGGGTATCAAGGACGCGATCGCCGGCACCAAGGTCGAGCTGGTCGACGTGTTCACCGACCAGGTGGACTTCGCCAAGGCCAAGGCGAACATGGAGAACGTGCTGGTCAAATATCCCGACATCGCGCTTTTGTCCGGCCTCTGGAGCTACGAGACTCCGCTGATCTATGACGCAGTCAAGGCGGCTGGCAAGGCCGGCAAGGTGAAGATCGTCGGCTTCGACGAGGATCAGCGCACGCTGCGGGGAATATCCGACGGGACGATCGAGTCCACTGTCGTGCAGCAGCCGTACGAGTTCGGGTATCTCTCCGCCATCAACATCATCAAGACGCTGAACGGCGACAAGTCCTGGATTCCGGCTGATAGCAAGCTGATCGTGCCGACCCAGGTGGTCAGCAAGTCCAACGTTGCGGAGTTTACCGCTCATCTGAAGGAGCTGCTGAAGAAGTGACTTCAGCGTGCTTCACGGCCCGGCCGCCGCGGTGGCCGGGCTTTGGGCGGGAGGGAAGCGGAGAGATGGCAGAGACACTGCTGGAGCTCAGCGGGATCAGCAAGACCTATCCCGGGGTCAGGGCGCTCGACGACGTCAATCTGCGCGTCTATCGCGGCGAAGTGTTGGGTTTGATCGGCGAGAACGGCGCCGGCAAATCGACGCTGATGCGCGTGCTGGGTGGCGTGATCGCGCCGAGCGAAGGCGTGATCCGCATCGGCACCAGCGAGTATGCCCGAACCACGGTGACCGAGGCGACGCGGGCCGGCATCGCCTTCGTGCACCAGGAGCTGAACTTGTTCGAGAATCTCGACGTCGCAGCCAACGTGTTCATCGGGCGCGAGAAGCTGATGGGCGGGCCGCTGAAGCTGGTGGACAATGCCGAGATGCGTGCTCGGGTGACCCCGCTGCTGGAGCGGCTGGGTGCCGATTTCGCGCCGGATACGCTGGTCGAAGACCTCTCCATCGCCGAGCGGCAAATGGTGGAGATCGCCAAGGCGCTCTCGATCGACGCCCGCGTGATCATCATGGACGAGCCGACCTCCAGCCTGACGATCTCGGAGACCGAACGGCTGCTGGAGGTGATTGCCGATCTGAAGGCGCACGGCATTTCGGTGATCTATATCTCTCACCGGCTCGGAGAGATCATGACCTGCGCCGACCGCGTCGTGGTGCTGCGTGACGGTCGCACCGTGGGAGAACTGGCGCTGAACGAGCTAAGCCATGCCGCGATGATCCGGTTGATGATCGGTCGCGACCTCAAAGCGCTGCATACCCCGCCGAAACAGGCGCCGCAGCCGGGCGGCTGCGATATCGTCGGCGTCGTGACGTCAGCCTTTCCCGACCGGCAGGTTGATCTTTCCGTGCGGCATGGCGAGATCCTGGGACTGGCGGGGCTCGTGGGCGCTGGCCGCACTTCTCTTGCCCGCGCCGCCTTCGGCATTGACCCGCTGCTGGGCGGCGAGATCAGGATCGACAACGCACCGGTCGCTGTCGCATCGCCGCGCGACGCGATCAGCCAAGGCATCTATCTGGTGCCGGAGGACCGCAAGAAATCCGGGCTCGTGCTGGAGCTGCCGATCCGCGAGAACATGACGCTGGCGAGCCTGCTGGATCATGCGCGGATGTGGCTGGTCAGCGGCGCGGCCGAGCGCAAGGTCGCGAAACAGCAGGTGAGGCGCCTCTCCATCAAGGCGCCAAGCATCGATATGGAGGCCGTGACGCTCTCCGGCGGCAACCAGCAGAAGGTCGTGCTCGGCAAATGGCTGTCCATGCAGCCGCGCGTGATGTTCTTCGACGAGCCGACCCGCGGCATCGACGTCGGCGCCAAGGGCGAGATCTACGCGTTGATGCGCGAGCTTGCCGACCAGGGCGTCGCGATCGTGATGATCTCCTCGGACATGGAGGAGGTCATCGGCGTCTCCGACCGCGTGGCGGTCATGCATGAAGGCGGCGTCAGCGGCGTGCTCGAGCGGGAGCAGTTCAGCGAATACAACGTGTTGCGACTGGCCATGGGCCAGGCGCTGGAAACCGCGGAAGCGGCCGCGCCATGATCAGGAAAGAGCTCGGTCTGGCATTGCTGCTGGTGGTGATCGCCGCCATCACGGGCGCGATCAATCCCGCCTTCCTGTCGCTGGTGAACCTCTTGAACATGGCCAATCTGATCGGCCTCTTCGGTGTGTTCGCGCTCGGCGAGGGGCTCGTGATCATCACCGGCGGCATCGACCTGTCGCTCGGCTCGATGTTTGCGCTGCTCGGCGTCGTGTTCGTCGATCTTCTGACGACCTACCAGGTGCCGTGGCCCCTGGCGCTGCTGGCAGTGCTGCTGGGCGGGCTGGTGCTCGGCGGCATCCAGGGGTTCCTGATCACCCGCCTGAAGATGCAGCCCTTCATCGTGACGCTGTGTGGGTTGCTGATCTATCGCGGCGCCGCGCGCTATTACACGAGCGATTCGACCCGCGGCTTCGGTTACGGCGACGAGGCGGCGACACTGAGCAACATCGCCTCGGGCAATTTGGCGGGAATCCCGAACACCTTCATCCTCCTGATCATCCTTGCGCTGATCCTTGGCGTGCTGCTGCACCGCTCGGTCTACGGGCGCTGGCTTTATGCCGTCGGCAAGAACGAGGAGGCGGCACGCTTCTCGGGCATCAACACCAATATCGTGATCGCAACCGCCTATATCATCAGCGGCGGGCTCGCCGGAGTTTCGACGGTCTTGTTCGTGTTCTACACGAACTCGGTGTCGCCGAGCTCCTTCGGAAATTTCTACGAGCTCTACGCGATTGCGGCCGCCGTGCTGGGCGGGTGCAGCCTGCGCGGCGGCGAGGGTCCATTCTCGGTATCGTGCTGGGCACGGCGCTGCTGCAGGTGCTGCAGAACCTGGTGAATATCCTGGGCATCCCGAATTCGCTGAACTTCGCGGTGATGGGGACAGTCATTCTGATCGGCGTGTTGGCGGATCAGCAATTGCAGGCGCGACGGCGGCGCAAGCTGGCACTGGCCGGCGTCGCCCGCACTGCGCCGAAATCGACATTGGCGGAGCAAGTCCAGGGCACGTCACCGCGCGCCGCGGATGCATTGCCGGCGAGAACGGTTGATCGGGCATGACAGATCCACGCTCCAGTTGACACAAGGCTGCCTGGTCGGCGGCCGCTGGGGGAGGAGCGCGTTCCAGGCTCGAGGGCTTTGGGCAGGGGCGTGAGGCGAAACAAGTAAAGCCTGAGACGGCGGGAGGACGAGTAAAATGTTGCGCAGGTTTATGAACACCGCAGGGGTGTGCGGTGTGGGGATTGCTTTCTCATCGCTGTTTTGCGGTGGAGTGTATGCGGCCGACTTTTCGACGAAAGCTGCGCCTGTTCCTTATGCGGCTGACGATTTCTGGACGAGACCGTATCTGTTCGGCGATCTCGGCAGGACCAGGCTGAAGGAGCAGGGCATCGATATCGGCCTGACGCTCGGTAACGAATCGGTCGGCAATGTCTCCGGCGGAAGCAGGAATACCGCGGCCAACGCCGGCCAGTTGTGGTTCGGCGCGAAGCTGGACATGGGAAAACTCGCCGGCATCCCCGGCGGCACCGTCGGTCTCACGCTGGTCGACCGCTTCGGCAAAAATCTGAATACCGAAGCGGACATTCCCGCCCTGCAGCTGACCAACGAAGTGTTCGGCCGCGGCAATATTCTGCGCCTGACGCAGCTCTATTACTCGCAGAAGCTTTTCGATGACCGCCTTGAACTCAAGGGCGGCCGTCTTCCGGTCGGCTCCGACTTCTTCTTCGGCCTGTGCGAGTTCATCAACCTGACCTTCTGCGGCGGTCAGCCCGGCAACATCCAGGGCGGCTACATCTACAATTGGCCGGTGAGCCAGTGGGCCGGTGTCGTCCACTATAAGATCGCGCCGGAATTCACGGTGTCGGTCGGTGTCTACGATGCCAATCCGGGTTACCTGACGACGTCAGACCCGGGCGTCTACTTCTTGCCCGGCATTCCCGCCTCGAACCCCGCCAGTGGCGTGATGGTGCCGGTGGAGTTGGTCTGGACGCCGAAGGGGCCCTTGACCGGGACTTGGAGACTTGGCGGCTGGTACGACAGCGCCTCGTCCATTGATGGCGGTCTTCCGGGTGTTATCGGCACCATCCCGGGCGTCGGTGGTGTGCCCGATCAAAATATCAGCGATCAACGCGGCCGCTTCGGCGTCTACGAATCGATCCTGCAACGATTGACCGTTGACGGCCCGGGTGCGGTAGGCTGGTACACCTTCCTCAATACCACCGTCGCCGATCACCGGACCTCGTACCAGGATTACCAGATCGCCCTCGGGTTCAGGCATACCGGAACGTTCTCCTGGCGTCCCCAGGACGAAGTCGGCTTCGCGGTCGGCACGACGCACGTGAACACGGCTGCCCTCAGTCCGAACGCCGGCGGCAACGAAGTGCCGCTTGAAGTCTGGTACGGATGGCAGGCGACCGGCTGGCTGAACCTCAAGTTCGACGCTCAGTATGTCATCAATCCCGGTGGGCGCGGCTATAACGCGGCGGGCGTGAAGACCGACAACGCCGTGGTTCTTGGCATGCGCACCGAGGTCCACTTCTGACGGGACGCTCACCCGTCTGATGCGAAAGGTGGGGCATGCCCGTCCCACCGGAGCGCACGCAACGTGTGGCGGCTCCACTCAGCGGAGCCGCCCGGGACTTGGTTATCACCTATCCCTCGTATTGATCCGGTCCCATCGCCCAAGACGCCTGATCGTGACCGAACGCGTAATTGCGGTTGTTGATCGCCGGATTGCGATTGACCATCGGCCGCATGAACATCGGGTGGGTGGCGCTGCGCACCTCGTGCTCGACCGTGAACAGCGGCTTGCCGCTGTCGAGATCGACGATGTCGCAGAAGCGGTACTGGTACTGATTGTCCTCGCGCGAGATCAAATCGCGCGCCAGCAGCTTGCGGTAAGGGCCGGAAAAATCGGTGATGTACATCTGCACATGGTGGCCGTCATAGTCGCCTTGCGGCCGATCGGTCTCGCGAAACAACAGATGCTGGTCGCGGCCGGTCTTCACGGCGGCAACCGTACCGTCGCCGTTCCGTAACTCGGATGGCATGCCCATGATCTCGGGGTAGAAGGCGCAGATGCGAGCGGCCGATCCCACCGGCACGTCGAACTCGACATAGGGAACGCCGAGCGCGACACGGCCGAAGCGCGCGGCGTCGGGCTCGTAGCAGCGCAGGCGGTTGCCCCACGGACAAATCGCCTCGACATGGTCGTTATGCTCGGCGAAGGCGACCGCGGTGCCCTCGAGCTTTTTGGCGACCGACGCCAATCGCGCCAGCAGCGCCTCGCGGCCCGCGATGACGAGTCCGACATGACCGCGCAGCACCTGCGGCCGGCCGCTCGGCAAATGAAACTGGCTCCGTCCGGCGTTGATCCACATGTTGGTGTCGGACACCATCAGATACGGATCGCGGGTGAGCCCGAGACCTGCGACATAGAACAGCGTGGCGAGGCGCTGGTCCGGGACCTGGATGTTGACGTGCTCGAAATGGATCGCGTTGCCGAGATCTTCTTTGGATCGATCGAATTGTTGCGGCATGGACGGGGCTCTGATGGGGGAGGGACAGGTCCATACTAGAGCACAATTTCCGCCAGTCGAAATGATTCGCCGATCACATCTCGAGGGTGGGGCATGGCGTCCATTGCCACCTTGCCGCAAATGCCAATCCCTGTAAGCTGACAAAAAGCACAAAGGAAAGAGATCGATGGGAGGGGTTCTGGCGGGCGTCCGCGTTCTTGATTTCGGGCGCTATATCGCGGGGCCCTATTGCGCGACCTTGCTGGCCGAATTCGGCGCCGAGGTCATTCGCGTGGAGAAGCGCGACGGCAGCGAGGATCGTTTCGTGGCGCCGGTCGGCGAAACTGGCGAAGGCGCGCTGTTTCTTCAAGTCAACCGCAACAAGAAGTGCCTCACGCTCGATCCGATGAAGCCGGAAGGACAGGAGGTGATGCGCCGCCTGATTGCGACCGCGGACGTGGTCGTCGCCAATTTGCCGCCGCAGACCTTGCGCGCGATGAAGCTCGACTACGATTCGCTCAAGGCGATCAAGCCGGACATCATCCTGACGACGGCCACCGCGTTTGGCGGGCCGGGGCCATGGTCCGACCGTGTCGGCTTCGATGGTGTCGGCCAGGTCATGTCGGGCTCGGTGTACATGACGGGCGCCGGCGATCCACCCTACCGGGCCGCGGTCAACTGGGTCGATTTCGGGACCGCGCTACATTGCGCGTTCGGCACGCTCGCCGCACTGATCGAGCGCGGCAAATCCGGGCGCGGGCAGATCGTCGAGGGCGCGTTGCTCGCAACCGCCTTGTCCTTCACCAACGCGACGCTGATCGAGCAGGCCGTCATCAACGTCAATCGCGTGCCGACAGGCAATCTCGGCCAGACCGCGGCGCCCGCCGACATCTACCGCGCCAGGGACGGCTGGGTGCTGTGCCAGGTCACGGGGCATCCGCTGTTCAAGCGCTGGGCGAAACTGATGGGCGAGGAGGAGGTCTGGCTGAACGATCCGCGCTTTGCCGACGACATCAGCCGCGGCAACAATGGCCCTGTCATCAGCGAGCGCATGGCGCGCTGGTGCGCCGAGCGCACCACGCAGGAAGCCGTCGACACCCTGGGCAAGGCCATGATTCCGACCGGCCCCGTGCTGAGCCCGCAGCAGGCGCTGGATCATCCGCACGTCCGCGCCGCCGGATTCATGCAGGACGTCGACTATCCAGGTCTGCCGAAGCCCGCACCGGTGGCACGCGCCGCCGTCCGCCTGTCGGAAACGCCCGGCGAAATCGCGATTCGCGCGCCCACGCTCGGCGAGCATACCGATCTTATCCTGACCGAGCTCGGCTACGACAAGGCCGCGATCGCGGCGCTCCGGCAAGGCGGCATCGTCTAGCGGTGAACAACGGCACCTGCACGGCGGCTTGCCGTCGTGATCGCCGCGCTTTGCCGCACGTTGAGCAATTGCTTCAACGCCTGTGCATCGGCCGGCGCTGCGCTCTTCTGGTCGTTGTCGAAATAGACGTAGACGTCGCAGCCCTGCCGCTTCCAGGATTTGATGCGCCGCGCCCATTGCGCCAGCGTGGGTTTCGTATAGTGCCCGTGATAGCGCCCGCTGGGCCCGTGCCCGCGCACATAGACGAAATCCGCCGTGCGCTTCCATGGCGCGGGCGCGTCGTGATGATCGGACAGGCACAGCGAGATGTTCTCGTCGGCCAGCATCCGCAAGATGCGCGGCTGATACCAGCTCGGATGACGGAATTCGAAACTGTAACGCCGCTTCCGCGACAACAGCTTGAAGAAGCCGGCGAGGCGGTCCGCGTCGGCCTCGAATTGCGGCGGGAGCTGGAACAGGATCGGGCCGGCCTTGCCGCCGAGCCGTGAGATGCGATCCTCCAGCAGTTCGAGGCTGTTCACCGAGCGATCCGACAGGCGCTTCCAGTGCGTGATGAATTTCGAGGCCTTCCAGGCAAAGACGAAATCGCGGCCGGTCTGCTCCCGCCAACCCTCGACGGCCTCCGGCGTCGGGGTGCGGTAGAACACCCCGTTCAGCTCGGTGGTGTCGAACTGTCCGGCGTAGTAGCTCAGCTGCTGCTTCAGCGTCACGCCCTTGGGAAAGAACGGGCCTCGCCAGGAGGCGTAATGCCAGCCGGAAGTTCCGATCAGAACGCGCGCCATGTTCGACGTGTCCATCCATTGCGATTTGCCGGATGGGAACGTCCGTGCGGCCGATACGTTGCTCGTGAGCTTGATCAACGCAGGACCGGAACCGATGTACGCGCTGTTCGAAGGCAACAAGCAGATCGGCGATCCCTTTCCGACGGAGAAGGAGGTGTGGGAAGCCGCCTTGATCGAGGGGCTGGTAACCGACGTACCGGTCGCGGACGAGGAGGGCGGCCGCCTTCTGCCCGCCGGCTATCACGTCGCGCAGGTCGAGGAGACGTTCGAGCCGAAGCCCGGCTGGAAGTTGCCGCGCGAGATCTCGTGAGCGGGCCTAGTTCGAGGCCAGCGCCGCCTTGGCGACTTCCGCCATCCAGCTCGATGCCACCGGCAGGATCGCGTCGTTGAAATCATAGCGCGGGCCGTGCAGCTCGGCGCCATCCCGCAATTCGCCGTTGCCGATCCAGACGAAGGCGCCCGGACGCCGCGAGAGATAGTGGGCAAAATCCTCGCCGGCCATGCTGGGCGCGAGGTCGCGCCGCAACTCGGCCCGTACCTTGTCCGCCGCGAGGCGCGCGAGATCCGCTTCTGCCGGCGTGTTGATGACCACGCCGACGCCAATGACGATCTCGGGCGTGACCTTGACGCCGAAGCTCGTGGCAATCCCGGCGCAGATCTGTTCGATCCGCGCCAAAACGGTGTCCTTCACCGCATCGCGATGGTAACGCAGCGTGCCGCCGATCGAGACGCGTCCGGCGATTTGGTTGCGTGCCGTGCCGCCTTCGAGCGTGCAGAGCGAGAGCACGGCGGTGTCGAGCGGATCGACGCTGCGCGAGACGATCGATTGCAGCGCCACGATCAAATGGCCGGCCGCCATCACCGGATCGCGCGTCAGATGCGGCATGCCGGCGTGACCGGCATGGCCATCGATGGTGATGGTGATGCGCCCGCCGGAGGCCATGACGACGCCGTCATGGACCGCGATGGTGCCGGCGGCGAGCCCCGGCCAGTTGTGAAAGCCGAACACCCGTTGCATCGGAAAGCGGTCGAACAGCCCGGCCGCGACCATCGCGCGCGAGCCGCCATAACCTTCCTCGGCCGGCTGGAAGATGAAATCGACCGTCCCGCTCCAGCTGGTGTCGGCGGCGAGCAGCGCGGCCGCGCCGAGCAGCGAAGCGGTATGCCCGTCATGGCCGCAGGCATGCATCACACCGGGGTTTTGCGAAGCGTAAGCTAGCCCCGTATCTTCGGTGATCGGCAGCGCATCCATGTCGGCGCGCAGGCCGACGCGGCCCTGGGCGTGGCCGCGCGTCAGGGTCGCGACGATGCCGTGACCGCCGATGTTGGCCTCGAAGGAAATGCCGAGCTCGGTGAGCTTGCCCTGCACGAAGGCCGCGGTGGCTTTCTCCTGGAGCGACAGTTCGGGATGCGCATGCAAATGCCGGCGCCACGCGGTCAGTTTCTGGTGCAGCTCGGGGGTCAAGGCGGGAATCTCTCGGCTTGTGTGTCGGCGTCGACACCATAGCCGAATAACCGCAGCTTGCATCAAGCCTCAGCGAATGCCTCGCGTGCAGCAACGCGCTCCGTCTACGCCGACAGCTTCGCCAGCCCGTCCCAATCGAAGCTGATGCCGTGGCCGATACGGTCTGGCGCGAGCGCAAGCCCGTCCTGCAGCACCAGTGGATGCTCGATAAATTTGTCGAGCCCAAAACCGTGCGCCTCCAGATACGACCGGTTCGGGCAGGCCGCGAGCAGGTGCACGGTGACGTCATGCGCGCCATGGCTGGTGACGGGCAGGTTGAACGCCTCCGACAGCCGCGCGATCTTCATGAAGGCGGAGACGCCGCCGCAATTGGTGACGTCAGGCTCGGGATAGGACACCGCGCCCGCGACGATGTAGTTCTTGAACTCCCAAAGCGAACGTAAATTCTCGCCCGCCGCGATCGGCACGCCGCCGGCCTGCATGATGCGAGTGTGGCCCGCGACGTCGTCGGGAATGATCGGCTCCTCGAGCCAGGTGAGGTCATACGGTTGGAACGCGCGGGCGGCGCGGATCGCGTCCTCGACCGTCCATTTCATGTTGGCATCCACCATCAACGGAAAGCCGTCACCGAGATGCTGTCGCATCGCCGCGACCCGCGCCACATCCGATTTGAGATCGGGGCGGCCGGCCTTCATCTTGATGGCGCGAAAGCCCTTGCTGAGATTGCCGTCAGTCTGCGCGAGCAGTGCTTCGACGGAGAGATCGAGATCGATGCCGCCCGCATAACACGGCACGCGCGCGTCGAATCCGCCGAGCAACTGATACAGCGGCAATTGCGCGCGCCGCGCCTTCAAATCCCACAGCGCGATGTCGAGTGCCGAGAGCGCCAGCACCGCTGGCCCGCCGCGCCCGCCATAATGCAGTGCCCACCAGACCTGGTGCCAGATCGCCTCGGTATCATCGGCCTCGCGGCCTTCGACGAGCGGCGGGATCTCGCGCTTGAGGATGTCGGCGACGGCGCCGCCATTGCGTCCGACCGTGTAAGTGTAGCCGACCCCCTCGGCGCCATCGGCATCCCGGATGCGGCAGGTGATCAGCTCGAACGCCGCCATGTCGCCATGCATCGAGTCCGACAGCGTGACGGGAAGGGGAATCCGGTAGAATCCGGTCTCGATGGTCGAAATGCGCGGCATGCGGCCTCCCTGCGTTTTCTTTGCAGGCTAGGCCGACGCGCACCGCCCGGCAAGCGCGCGCCATGCAAGGCAGCTCACCGCATCGTCGCGAGCTGCACGGCCAGCGCGCAGGCGCGGTCGTATTCGTCGAGATTGATCCACTCGTCGATCGTGTGCACCTCGTTCTGGCCGGCGCCGAAGGTCACGGTCGGAACGCCGTGGCGGACCATCCAGTTGGCATCGAGGCCGCCATTGGCGGTGCGCACGTTCGGGGTGCCGCCGACGGCGGACACGGCCTCCACCGCGCGTCTGACGACAGGAAGGTTGTCCTTCATGCGGAACGGGAAATAGTCGGTCTCGGCCTTGAACTTGACCTTGCCGGACTTTCCTTGCGCGTTGGTGACTTTCTTGGCCGCCTTCTCGAACGCGGCCTTGTAGGCTTTCGTGATCTCCTTGAAGAACTTTCCGTCATGGCTGCGGCTTTCGCCGCGCACATGCACGTAGTCGGTGACGACGTTGGTGGCGTCGCCCGCAGGCCGCCCTTCGCCGCCGGTGACGGGGCCGACATTGCTGGTGCCTTGCTGCTTGCGCTTGACCACCTTGCCGAACCAGCCGCCGGCCTTCACATCGGCGAGCGCAAGCGCGAGGATCATGGTCGAGGAGATGCCGCGCTCCGGCGCGACGCCGGCATGCGAGGCGCGGCCGAAGATTTCCACGGTCCAGCGGTCGGCACCGACCGCGCCGATGACGACGTTGGAAGCCGAGCCGCCGTCATAGTTGAAGGCCATCACCGGCGAGCCGAGTTCGTCCAGCTTGACGTGGCGCGCGCCATAGAGCCCGCTCTCCTCGCGCACGCAGAACAGCAGCGTGATCGGCGGATGATCGAGTTGCTGCTTTTCGAGCTCGGCCGCCAGCGTCACCAGCACGCCGCAGCCGCAGCGATTGTCGCCGCCGAGCGCGGTCTTCGCATCATTGACGATCTTGCGACCCGACTTTTTCGGCTTGGCGCCGGCGCATAGCGGCACGGTATCCATGTGGGTCATGAACATGATGCGCGGCTGGTTGTGCAGCGCGCCGCGGCCGGGCAGGTCGACGATGAGGTTGCCGGTCTCGGTCGGCACCGGAATGCGGGTATTGGCGTCGTCGAGCCGGATCGCTTTCGCCGGCACGCCGCTCTCCTTCAGCGCAGCCGTGAGCTCACGCCCGATCGCGGCCTCCTGTCCGGTGACGCCCTCGACGGCGAGAAAGCGCAAGAGGCGGTCGGTGGCGGCTTTGGTGTCGACAGGCATGAGATGTCCCCTTGATGCAGGGCTCTACTCTATCGTCGGTCTTGGCGAGGTATAGACCAAAAAGATCAGCGCGCCGATGCCAAGCATGGCTGCCATGAAAAGCAGCACCGCCGGCAACCCTGCAAACGCCGCCACCGCACCGGTGATCGATTGCATCAGCGCCGCGCCGAGGAAGAAGGCGAGGTTGATCGCCGCGAGCGCCTTGCCCGCAACTTGGGCGTCGACCAGCTGCCGCGACATGCCGAACAGCAGCGGCTGTGCGGAAGTGGCAAGCCCGATGAGCACGAACAGCACGAGGTCGTATTGCGGCGGCATCACCGCAACACCAGACAACACGGAAATGGCATAGCGCGGGGCCCCTAACGCCATCAGCGCCAGCAGCAACGCCCCGACGAGGTGCGTTCCCGCCACCAGCGCGCGGCGGCGTCCCAGCCTGCGGTCGATCATGCCGATGACAAGCGGACCTGCGATCATGGCCAGCGTGAACGCGCCGAGCTGGTTGCCGGCCTCGACCCGCGACAATCCCTTGACCTGCATCAGCCACGGTCCGCCCCACAGGCCGCGCAGCACCAGCGAGGTCGCAAGCGACACCAGCGCCAGCGCGATCAGGCCGCGCAAGGGCCGCGACAGTCCGAGCCTGAGCACCTCGATCATCTGCGACAGCGGCGAGGACTCGTCCTTGTGCTCGGCCGGCTGGCTCGGCACCAGCAGGAACACCGCGAGCGCCACGGCGATGCCGCCGAGCGCCGAGATCCAGAACCCGGCGCGCCAGCCGCAAGTGTCGACCACGAAGGCGAGCGGACTCGACGACAACAGCATGCCGATATTGCCGATCGAGAGGATCGCGCCCGACCACAGCCCAAAGCGCGCGGCCGACAATTGCTTGGCCGCCAACGTCATCGGGCACATCAGCATGCCGGAGGTGGCAATGCCCAGCAGCCCCTGCCCGACGGCGAAGCTTTCGGGTCCCGTTGCGAACCCCGACGCGATGGCGCCGACCACGGTTCCCGCGAGCAGGCTCAGCGACACCGGCCGCACGCCAAAGCGGTCCATCGCCGCACCGACCGGGATCTGCGCGGCCGCAAACGCGAACGGGTAGACCGAGGTGAGGCTCGCCAGCGCTTGCGGTTCGATGCCGAAATCCGCCGCCATCAGGTCGAGGCTGACCGCCGGAATGGTGCGCAGCAAGGTCGAGAGCATGTGCCCGCAGGCCAGCGCAAGCAGCGCAAAGATCAGCGCGCGGGTGGCTCCCGCGTCGTGGGTGGCGGCGGTGGTCATGGGCGTTGCGTCCCGGCAAGGTTTCGGGTGGGGTTACATGATTGACGGGTGCATGCCAACATCGGGACCGCCATGGCCGCAATGTCGTGGATGCACAAGGCAACGGACGCGCAAGATCCTAAACGTGCAAGGCTAGTGACATCATGTATCTCGGCATCGACCTCGGCACCTCCGCCGTCAAAATCGTTCTGGTCGACGACGCGCAGCGCGTGGTGGCGAGCCGCAGCCGGTCACTGACGGTCTCCTCGCCGCGTCCCGGCCATTGCGAGCAGGACCCGGCACAGTGGATCGAGGCGACGTTCGCGACGCTGGACGCGCTGAAGGCGGATCACGCGCGCGAGCTGGCCGAGGTCGAGGGCATCGGCCTGTCCGGCCAGATGCACGGCGCGACGCTGCTCGACGCCAGCCACAGGCCGTTGCGGCCCTGCATTCTCTGGAATGACGGACGGTCCTTTGCGGAATGCGCCGAGCTGGAGCGGCGCTGGCCCGCCTTGCGGACCACGACAGGCAACAAGGCGATGCCGGGATTCACCGCGCCAAAATTGCTGTGGGTCGCCAGGCACGAACCGGAGATCTTCGCGGCGACAAAACTCGTGCTGCAACCAAAAGCCTATCTGCGCCTGGTGCTGACCGGCGAGGCGATCGAGGATGTCTCGGACGCCTCGGGTTCGCTGTGGCTCGATGTTAGCAGCCGCGATTGGTCGGATGAAGGACTCGCCGCGACCGCGCTATCGCGCCGGCAGATGCCCCGTCTGGTCGAGGGCTGCGCGCCGGCTGCACGGCTGCGGAGCGAGTTGGCGCAGCGCTGGGGCATGACCGGGCGGCCGATGATCGCGGGCGGGGCCGGCGACAATCCGGCGGGAGCCATCGGCATCGGCGCCATCAATCCCGGGGCAGCCTTCATTTCGCTCGGAACCTCCGGCGCATTGCTGGTGCCGACCGAGACGATCGCGGCCAATCCGGAGCGGGTCGTGCACACGTTCTGTCACGCCGTCCCCGACAGGTGGATTCAAGCCGGCGCGATCCTCTCGGCGGCATCGTGCCTGGCCTGGATCGCGCGGCTGTTGGGGATCCCTGAGACTGAGCTGCTGGCGCCGCTCGGGTTGCGCCCGCGGGCGCCGTCGCCGGTCAGCTTCCTGCCGTACCTCTCCGGCGAACGCACCCCGCACGATGACCCGACGTGCGCGGCATGCTCGATGGGATCAGTCACGCCACCGATCGTGACGCGATCGTGCAAGCCGTGCTCGAAGGCGTCGCCTTCGCGCTTGCGGATTGCCGGGACGTGCTGGCCGAGACCGGATTGGTGATCGCGGAGGCGGATGTCATCGGCGGCGGCTCACGGTCGCGGTTCTGGCTTTCGGTGCTGGCCAATGTCCTGAACGTGCCGGTGCATCGCTTTGCCGACGGCGAGACGGGCGCGGCGTTCGGTGCGGCGCGGCTTGGCCGCCTCGCCGTCACCGGTGAGGCGATCGACGCCGTCTGCACCGCGCCACAGCGCGTCGAGACCTTCGAGCCCGACGGCGCGCTTGCGCAGGCCTATGCCGAGCGGCTGCCGCAATGGCGCCGCCTGTACCGGCCGCGGCGCTGATCGCGATACGCGATGATGTGGCGAAGAAAAGGCATCACGCGCGGGATCGGTTCCGTCTGCAAAAGATAAAAGCAGCGCCGGACCGTTGGTCGGTATGCCGGAGGTATTGCCCTGCGCCACAACCTTTTGTTTAATGCTTGCGCGCGCGCCAGGGACCAACGAGACGCGGGTGAGATTGCGATGCCGCCGTCGGCGCATCGGGGAGGTGTGATGAGCGAGCCCATCCTCGAGATGCGCCGGGTCTCTAAATCGTTCTTCAGCATCAAGGCGCTGCGCGACGTCGACCTCACCGTCTACGCGGGCGAAATCCACGCTTTGATGGGCGAGAACGGCGCCGGCAAATCCACCCTGATGAAGATCCTGTCGGGCGCCTACCGGCCGGACCCGGGCAGCGAAATCCGCATCGACGGCCAGCCCGTGCAGATCAGCGGTCCGCTCGGCGGCCGCGCAGCCGGCATCGCGATCATCTATCAGGAACTCTCGCTCGCCCCCAACCTGAGCGTTGCGGAGAATATCTATCTCGGTCGCGAGGTCTCCCGCGGCGGCTTGCTGGCGCGCGAGGCGATGCAGGCCGGCGTCGGTCCGATCCTGGCGCGGCTCGGCGCGGATTTCACGCCGCAGACGCAGGTCGCCAATCTCTCGATGGGCCAGCGCCAACTGGTCGAGATCGCGCGCGCGCTGCACGCCCGCTCCAGGATCCTGATCATGGACGAGCCGACCACCGCGTTGTCGGCCGGTGAGAGCGAAAGGCTGTTCGCGCTGATCCGCCAGCTGCGCGCCGAAGGTCTCGCCATCATCTACATCTCGCATCGCATGGACGAGGTCTATGCGCTCGGCGACCGCGTCACGGTGCTGCGCGACGGCACGCTGGTCGGCTCGCTCGACAAGGCAGACATCCGTGCCGACACCATCGTCCGGATGATGGTGGGACGCGACGTCTCGTCCTTCTACAAGAAGGAGCATGATCCCAGGAACGATCCCAACGCGCGCTCGGGAGCTCCCGTGCTTGCGGCTGTCGATATCGCCGACGGCAGGCGCGTCAAGGGATGTTCGCTGACGGTGCATGCGGGCGAGGTGGTAGGGCTTGCCGGCCTGGTCGGCGCCGGCCGCACCGAGCTTGCGCACCTCATCATCGGCGCCGCGCCCATGATCTCCGGCCATGTCGAGATCGACGGGCGCGCGGCCTCCATCCGCACGCCCGGTGAGGCGCTGGACGCCGGCATTGCCTACCTCACCGAGGATAGGAAGGCGCTCGGCCTGTTCCTCGACATGTCCTGCCTCGACAACATCAATCTCGCGGTGCTCGGCCGCGATGCGAAATTCGGCGGCATTCTCGACCGCGACAAGGCCCGTGACCGCGCCAAGCGCGCGTTCGCGGGGCTCGGCATCCGCGCTGCGAATGTCGGTGTTCCCGCCGGCGGGCTCTCCGGCGGCAACCAGCAGAAAGTGCTGCTGTCGCGGCTGCTCGCGATCGGCCCGAAGATCCTGATCCTCGACGAGCCGACGCGCGGCGTCGACGTCGGCGCCAAGTCAGAGATCTATTCGATCATCGACAATCTCGCGAAGTCGGGCACCGCGGTTCTCGTCATCTCGTCCGACCTGCCCGAGATCATCGGCATCTGCGACCGCGTCATCGTGATGCGTGCAGGACATATCGCCGGGCAGATCCGGCGCGACGCGACATCGCCGCTCAATCAGGAGGAGATCATGGCCCTCGCCACCGGAACGGAGCAGCTCGATGCCTGAGAACGGCGCTTCCGCCAACACCGCCCCCGCCAAAGCCGTCCCCGTCGCGCCCGGTCTTGCCGCCGCGCAGGAGACGAAGCGGCAGCGGACGCGGATGATCATTCGCGCGGTCGGCATGCTGCCGGTGCTGCTGCTCTTGTGCATCGGCTTTCACGTGCTGTCGGACGGCCGCTTCTTCACCGGCCAGAACATCGGCATCGTGGTGCAGCAGTCCGCGGTCAATACCGTGCTGGCCGCAGGCATGACCTTCGTCATCCTCACCGGCGGCATCGACCTGTCGGTCGGCTCCATCTTGGCGGCGGCGGCGATGGCCGGGCTGATCATCTCCAAATTTCCCGATCTTGGGGCGCTGTGGTTGCCGGCCGCGGTGCTCACCGGCACCGTCTTCGGCATTCTCAACGGCGGCTTGATCGCGCTGTTGCGCCTGCCGCCCTTCATCGTCACGCTGGGATCGTTGACCGCCGTGCGCGGCGCGGCGCGCCTGCTCGGCGCCGACACCACGGTGTTCAATCCGTCGATCCCCTATGCCTTCATCGGCAACGGTGCTCTGACCCTCATTCCCGGCGTATTGTCGATTCCCTGGCTCTGGGTGATCGCGTTGCTGGTCATCCTGGTGTCGTGGCTGGTGCTCAAGCGCACCGTGCTCGGGGTGCACATCTACGCGGTCGGCGGCAATGAGAGCGCGGCGCGGCTCGCCGGCATCAAGGTCTGGGCCGTGTTGATTTTCGTCTACGGCGTGTCCGGCCTGCTCGCGGGCCTCGGCGGCGCGATGCAGGCAGCGCGCCTCTACGCCGCCAATGGCCTGCAGCTCGGCCAGTCCTATGAACTCGACGCCATCACCGCCGTGATCCTGGGCGGCACCTCCTTTGTCGGCGGCATCGGCTCGATCTGGGGAACGCTGGTCGGCGCGCTGATCATTGCCGTGTTGTCGAACGGCCTGATCCTGATCGGCGTGTCCGACGTCTGGCAATATGTGATCAAGGGTCTGGTCATCATCGGCGCGGTGGCGCTGGACCGCTATCGGCTGCAGGGCTCGGCTCGGACTTGAGAGCATGATCCGAAAAAGTGCGAAGCGGTTTTTCGAAAGGATCATGCTCAAACAAGGAGCATGAAAATGCAGCCGGCACCGCGCCGTCATGTTCATTCCGTCACGGCAACTGGTCGCCGCGCCGGAGCTTCAAACAGACCAGGGAGGAAGCCAATGTTGAAGTCGATCTCGCTTGCCGGCGCCGCGATGGCGCTCGTCCTGAGCTCCGCGCCGTCCTACGCCAAGGAGCTTAAGTCGATCGGCATTTCGCTGGGCTCGCTCGGCAATCCATTCTTCGTCGCGTTGTCGAAGGGCGCCGAGTTCGAGGCCAAGAAGACCAACCCCAACGTGAAGATCACGACGGTGGGCTTCGAATATGATCTCGGCAAGCAGGTCACCCAGATCGACAATTTCATCGCCGCCGGCGTCGACCTGATCCTGCTCAACCCTGGCGATCCCAAGGCGATCGGACCAGCGATCAAGAAGGCGCAGGCCGCCGGCATCGTCGTCGTTGCCGTCGACACCGCGGCCGAAGGCGCCGACGCCACGGTGACCACCAACAATGTCCAGGCCGGCGAGATCTCCTGCCAGTACATCGTCGACAAGCTGGGAGGCAAGGGCGACGTGATCATCGAGAACGGCCCGCAGGTCTCCGCGGTGATCGATCGCGTGGTCGGCTGCAAGAACGTGCTCGGCAAGAATCCCGGCATCAAGGTCCTGTCCAGCGACCAGGACGGCAAGGGCTCGCGCGAAGGCGGCCTCACGGTGGCGCAGGGCTATCTGACCCGCTTCGCCAAGATCGACGCCATCTTCGCCATCAACGACCCGCAGGCGATCGGAACCGACCTCGCCGCGCGCCAGCAGCAGCGCACCGGCATCGTCATCACCGCGGTCGACGGCGCCCCCGACATCGAAGCGGCCCTCAAGGACCCGCAGGCGACGCAGATTCAGGCCTCCGCCTCGCAGGACCCGTTCTTCATGGCCCGCCGCGCCGTGCAAGTCGGCGTCAGCATTCTCAACGGCCAGAAGCCGGCGTCCACGGTCGAGCTGCTGCCGTCGAAACTCGTGACGCGCGACAATGTCGGCGAGTACAAAGGCTGGACCTCGGATCGGTCGCAGTAGCGGGCGAGAGGCGGCCGGCGCCGGATGCGGCGCTGGTCGGCTCGCGTGGCACCAGCGGAAGATGTGGCAGCGATCCCTGCAGGATGGCCCCGTTCGCATATCACCAAAGCGGCCTGCGGAACCCGCAGGAGGTCCGGGTCTCCTTGGCGGCGCCGCGCATGCGGAAGGCGGTTTGCCAGCATTTTCGCGCGTAACTTAACGTATACTTTAGAGTCCACTGCCTATTGGAGGTTGCAGAGGATTCCCGATGACCTTGAGCCCTTCTTCCGCCGCCACAACGTTGGGTCGCCTAGCCCGGGACGAGCGCGGCAATATCGCCGTCATCTTCGCCATCGCCTTGTTGCCGGTCTTGTCATTCGTCGGCGCTGCGATCGACTACAGCCGCGCCGCCCACGCCCGCACCGCGATGCAGGGTGCGCTCGATTCGGCCGCGCTGATGGTCGCCAAGAACCTGTCCGATGGGAAGATCACGGCTGACCAGGTTCCGACCGCTGGCGCCGCTTACTTCGCCGCACTCTATACCCACACCGGCAGCCAGAACGTCAAGGCGTCCGCCACCTACACCGCCAACAATGGCGGCAAGGGATCGACGGTGACGATGGCGGCGTCGGGCGAAATCAAGAGCCAGTTCATGCAGATTGCCGGCTTTCCAACCCTCGACTTCAGCGTCGGCTCGACCTCGACCTGGGGGAACAACCTGCTGCGCATCGCGCTGGTGCTCGACAACACCGGTTCCATGGGGGCACCAAGATCAGCAACCTGAAGACCGCATCCAAGAACCTTGTCGACAAGCTCGGGGCGCTGGCGAAGACCCCGGGCGATGTCATGTTCTCCGTGATTCCGTTCGCGAGCGCCGTCAACGTCGGCATCGACAAGGTCTCGGCCACGTGGCTGCGCTGGGATCTATGGGACCCCAGGTCGGAGGATTCCTCCAGCAACTCCTATTGCAGCAGCGGACGGAGCTCCTGGTACACGATGGCGATGTGCAAGGGGCATGGCTACACCTGGAGCCATTCCGTAGGCTCGCCTTCAACTTCGAACTGGAACGGCTGTGTGACCGACCGCGATCAGAGCTACGACGTCTCCGACGCATTGCCATCGGCGCTGACAACGCAATTTGTCGCCGACCAAGACCCGTACTGCCCGGCCAAATTGCTGGCGCTGACCAGCACAGCCAGCACCGTCAAGAGCACCATCGACGCGATGTCGGCGAACGGCGGCACCAATCAGACCATCGGGCTGCACTGGGGCTGGCTGTCGCTGCTGCAGCAAGCGCCGCTGAACGCGCCGGCCGAGGACGTCAACAACGTGTACCAGCACGTGATCATCCTGTTCACCGACGGCCAGAACACGGTCAATCGGTGGAACGGCGACGGGTCCATGACCTCGTCCTCGACTGAACGCGGCAAGATCGACACGCGAATGGAGGCTCTGTGCACCGCCGTCAAGGCCAAGAACACGACCATCTACACGGTCCAGCTCGACGACGGCACCGGGGTGTCGCCCGTGCTTCCCAAATGTGCGAGCGGCTCGGCAAACTTCTTCATGCTGAGCAACCCCAGCGAAATCGACGCCGCCTTCACCCAGATCGGCACATCCATTTCCAAGCTGCGCGTTTCGAAGTAGCCCCACATATCCATTTTGCTTGATATTGGCCCGGGGAAGCAAAGGCTGAAACAGCAGGCAGAGCCCGCCAAGGGCGAAATCGCATCCTCACGTGAGCGCCAACGCGCGTCACATGTTGGCTCGGCGGCTGACCTTCGCGCGAGCGATCGTGACGTCCAGTTCGCGAGCTAGACCGGACCGTCTCTCATGCAAGAGCGGAATCGCAGTTTGACCCGAAGCGGACGTGAGCTCCCTCGGAGCCTACGGTCAGCCGATGATTCAATGCGAACACGCGTAGTCAGATTTGATGAGCAGTGCGGAACCCATCGAGCCCAGCACGCTGAAATTGTACAAGCAAGATTAAGCAATCTTTAGATGAGCACCAGATATTGATACTCCAGGAGGGGTCACGGATCCCAAACGATGCGATAGATGGACAGAGTGATGCGAAATGAAGGCTTTGTCTTTGCGGTCCTCAATGCTTATCGGTTCAGCGAGATTCTGCGCTTGTGGATCGCAATTGCGATTGTTGCAGCCGTTGACCTCGTATGGCTTCGCGCCGCTGGGATGACGATGGCTATCGATCCGACGCAAGCGATTGCGTTCTGTGCTGCTGCTCTTCTCTCCTTTGTTTACACGAGGTTGAGGCCGGATCGGCGTATCGCTGAGCTTGCCACGGCTTTGGCTCAGATCATTGCCTTTACGGTCGTGGGCGCGATCCTGAGTTATCTAACCATCACGGCAAAGTTTCCGTTGGTCGATTCCCA
The DNA here is from genome assembly GCF_023073215.1 of Bradyrhizobium sp. 35. Lineage (NCBI taxonomy): Bacteria > Pseudomonadati > Pseudomonadota > Alphaproteobacteria > Hyphomicrobiales > Nitrobacteraceae > Bradyrhizobium > Bradyrhizobium sp. 35. The sequence goes on along the minus strand of NZ_JADPJC010000157.1, from coordinate 734,912 downwards.
GCTGGCCGGTGTCGACACCCTGCTGAGACTGAATTGGCTGGCTTTCTTTGAGTGGGTTGAGGTCAGACCAATTATCAAAGCGGTCCTCGCAGTCGCGTATCACAGCTGTATGCTGCAGGTCGCCATCTTGTTGGTGTGGCTGAGTGCGTGCGGGCGATTTGAAAGGATGCGAGAGTTTGTTTGGCTGTTCGTAACATCGCTCCTCGTGATTCTTCCGATCTCATGGAGACTGCCGGCAGCGAGCGCATGGGTCTACTTTGGCGTCGTCGAACGCGTCGACGCGTATCATTTGATCGATTTCAACGCACTCCGAAGCGGCGAGATGACACGCATTTCGTTGACGCACGTGAATGGTCTGATCACATTTCCTTCGTTCCACGCTGCGCTGGCCACAATACTTATATACGTCAGCCGAGGCGTGAAGATGCTTTTCCCACTATACCTTGTCTTGAACTTGCTGATGCTTGCTGCAACACCTACTGTAGGCGGCCACTATTTCATCGATATCATCGCCGGTGCGGGCATCGTTCTCTGCCTCGCTTGCCTTCGACAGCTTCGCTGGGGCGTTTTGTTTGCGCGATGGAACACCTCGCCATCGCACGCGGCCGGATAGTCATCCACGCTCTGCAAGCGACAGAGCGATTTGTCTTGGCAGAGGTCATCAAACGACAAACAGATTGAAGTTCGCTTGTGGCCCGAAGGCGAAGGTCGCCATCGCCTGCGGTACACCGGAGCGGGGGCCAGCCGACATCGAGAACACGCGGGCAAACTGACCCGGAACGGACATCGCCAGGGTCTGGTCGATGTCGCCGGCGCGCCCGGTGTAGTGGCACCCCCATCCGGCCCGAAACTGATCTATCGCAGCGCCCGGCGTGGACCGCTTTGACCAACCATCGACATTGCATTGCCGAGAATTTTGGCTTTAGGCTTGGGCAACGTGTCAGGAGTTGCGCGCATGGGCGGGGACACAGGTAGCCTTTTCTTGTCGGGGGGCGGCGAGATGGGCGCTCTCACAAGAGCGTTTGACTGGTCAAAAACATCGCTCGGCTCGCCGGAAGCGTGGCCGCAAAGTCTTCGGGTCACGGTGCGGCTCGTTCTTACCTCACGCCACCCGATGTTCATTTGGTGGGGACCGGACCTCATCCAGTTCTATAACGATGCGTATCGCGAAACGATGGGTCCCGAGCGGCATCCGAGCGCCTTGGGCGCGGGCGGCCGTGAATGCTGGGATGAAATATGGGACATCATTGGTCCCCAGATTGAATACGTCATGGCAGGTAAGGGGGCGACGTGGCATGAGGATCAATTGGTGCCTGTAACCCGCCACGGTCGGCGCGAGGATGTCTGGTGGACGTACAGCTTCGGTCCAATTGACCTTGAAGATAAAGTCGGCGGCGTACTCGTTGTCTGTAAAGACGTCACCTCCGAGCACATGGCAAGGGAAGCCCTGAGGCTTATCAACGAAGAGCTAAAGCACCGGTTCAAGAACACCTTTGCTGTGCTTGGTGCTGTTGCCAGCCAAACATTTCGTGACGTATCGAGCCGCGCCGATCTTGAAAAGTATAAGGCACGACTTGCCGCGTTCGGACGAGCACACGCCTTGCTGACTGCGGCGAATTGGGCTGCTGCCCCACTTCGAGATGTCGTCAACACGGCCCTGAGCCCTTACAGAACAGGCGAAGGCCGGATTACGACGTCCGGTCCTCCGCTTGTTCTCAGATCGCAACAGGCTCTCGCCCTTTCCCTAGCGGTTCACGAGCTCGCCACCAATGCAGTAAAGTATGGCGCTCTGAGCGTGACAGGCGGCCGGGTGTCCATCGTGTGGTCAACCGAAGATCAGGCGGGTGATCAAAAATTCGTCTTCGTCTGGCAAGAATTCGGCGGTCCATCTGTGTCGGAGCCCGCCGATAAAGGCTTCGGTTCGCAACTCATTTCGGGGGCGCTGGAATACGACTTCAGAGGGTCGGTTGCGGTGTCCTATGAATCGACCGGACTCACTTGCCGCCTCACGGCTCCGCTCGAAAATCTGGAAATGTCACCACAATAGTGGGAGCTTTTACCCGACCCATGTTGACTGCCGCGAGGACGAGGAGCCCCTCACGGGCCCGCCGTCATGTCGTGTCCTGTCCCGTAGCTGACCTGCCGCGCGCAGCCGGTGGAGGACCGCTTGTGACCCATTGGAGACGTCCGCCGTATCAGCCCGGCGCTCATTTTTCGATGTGCCGCGACCCGTCCCAGTCGTTCGGAGGTGGTTCTGCTTTGAAGCTTCCGATGCGCTCGATTAGGGCCCTTGCAGGCCCGTCGTCGGGCATCGCTTCAAGCGACGCATTGAACGCAGCAAGCGCATCATCCCATCGCCGGTTGCGATAGTTCGAGAGCCCTTCCAGATACTTGTCCCGCAATACCAGTTGTTGTGGCGTGACATCAGCTCGGCTTCCGAGGATTTCAAAAACGGCCTCGAAACGAGTTTGACCCGCCACCACAATGCGATCGATCTCCCGCGCCTCAAGTGAAGTGCCCACGGCAGCAATAGTTCTTTCGGAAACGAGATTGCGGGTGCCGTACACCTTGTTCGCGCCTTCCAGCCGCGAGGCGAGGTTCACCACATCGCCCATGACGGTGTAGCTCATCATCACGTCGGAGCCGATGCTGCCGACCAGCGCCTCGCCGGTCGCGATCCCGATCCTTAGATCGCATTGCTTCATTGGAGTTGCGCGAACGCCAAGTAGCTCAGGAATCTCCTCGCGCAATTTTCCGATACGTTCGATCATTTCCAGGGAGGCGAGGCATGCAAGGCGGGCATGATCGGCCTCGTCGACGAAAGGTGGGCCCCAATAAGCCATGATGCCGTCGCCGATATACTTGTCGATGATCCCTCGGTTGTTCTGGATTGGTTCGGACATGACCGAAAGGCAGTGGTTCATGACCTTGACGAGACCTTGCGCGGTCACGCCTTCGCTAAGGCTGGTGAAGCCCTTCAAGTCGCAGAACAACACAGTCATCACCCGGCGCTGGCCTTCGGCGGCCGCCAAATTTGGGTGATCGATCAGCCTTCAACGACGCGCGGATCGATGTATTTTCCGAATGTTTCCTTGATCGTTGGTTGTTGCGCAAATGCACAATCATTCGATTGAAGGCGGCAGCCAGTTGTCCGATTTCGTCAGTCGCCCTTACATCGATTGATTGATCGAGCTGACCCGCTTCCACCGCGCGGGCACCTTCAAGCAATAGTCGGACAGAGCGAATGATGCCGCCGCTGACCAGATTGGCGAAGATCAATCGACGATCGCGGCAAGCAGCGTCACGATGGCCGAGGTCAGCGCCACCTGGGTCTTTTACGACCTCACTTTTGCGATAGCCCCCTCGCTGACGGTCAGCATACTCAATCGAATAGCACTGACCTTCTCATCCAGTCGTCGCGAACAGCGTCTGCTCGCGCAAGGCTGCGTCTCGCCGCTGGAAAGTCTCTCGCCTCAAGGTGTTAAAGTAGCTCTCTGGTCTCCTGCTTCAGCTGGCGGCGAGTATCGTCCAGATTTTCAATCCGGTTGTCGATGCGCGCCAGGGCTGCGTTGTCCGATGGTGTACTTGTGTCTTCAATGATCGAATTGATCAGTGTCCGCGCGGCTTGCGCTTCGCTTTCGACCTCGGCTCCCTTCTCGTTGTAGAGCTCCAAGCGGGCTCTATATCCGAGCACATCGGGCGGCTCCTGCATCTTCGCGATCACCATGCGGCGGAGCCCGAGGCCTCGTTCGAGCGATAGAGTATTGATCCGTGTCAGACGGGGCGTTGATAGGTGCGTAACGTGCAGAGAGCTCATCAAGCAGGTAGCCGACTCGCCTGACCATCGCGATCGATAGGACCGACGTCACGAGCATGAGGATGATCAGTCCGACAGCGATTGCTACAATTCGCTGCCGGATTGACTGCTTGATCGTCGATCCGGAGAATTTTTTCAGTCCGTTAAGAGCGAGGATCCGTTGTCTCGTGCTCCGTAGAGGCATATCCGACGTACTCACAGTCGAGCTTCCTTTCGGTCAGCCCCGTCAGGCGGTCCAACTCCATTCATTCTTCAGTCAGGCTGAAATCGAAAGTTTCGGCAGGCGGGTCTTGGTGAACAGCCCCGAACTGGCTCAGCGGCAACCTTATCGTCACCGAAGAGGAGTAAAGGTCTGTGAGTTCGAGTTTGAGCTGTTGGCCGGCTTCCATTTGAGCCGCCACCGTTGGTTCAATTCCACGTGCTGCGATGCAGATGTTGGTGAGACACCAGGTGAAAGGAACCTGGACAGGACTGCCTTGATCTACCGTCACCTTGACTCCCTGCTGCAGATTTGCCCCTTGCGGAACGAACAGCTGCAGGCGAGCGGGACCGTCAGCTCGTTCGATCAGATCGACACGGGCCACGATCTGATCGAGATCGTCCGTGGCGGTTGACGTCGATCGGCATATGTTGGTTCGATCGGATGAGGCGAAACAAAGCTTTTTCCAGGTTGAGAAATGGATGTTCTCAGGCAGCCGCAATCGTGGCGGCTTCGACGGAGGCTCCCGCTGGGCAGAAGGGCCGTTGACTGGCTGCCCAAGCGGCGGAGCGGTCGCTGAATGCTTCTCCAGAAATTGCGATACCAAGGGCGACCAGATCGGCACCGCGTCGGCGAAATCGATCATGAAGTGCCCGTCGGTCCCAAAGGACGGGAGCATACGATAATCGGCATTTCCGCCCGCTTCGACAAAGGCCTGATGCATCCTCATCGTCAATTCCGGACCGAAGTAGCTGTCGTTTTCCGCGTAGATCCAAAGCATCGGTACGCGTGCGGTGCGGCCGAATTCGCTGGTGGCGGCAACGAGCTTGTCGGGAGCACAATTGTTGTTGGGTTTGCCGTCAACTCGGCCTCCGCGTCCCGCTGCAAAGGTAATGATGGCCTGAACTGATGACGGGTTTAGGCTCCCAAGAGCAATCGAGCCCCATCCGCCGCCCGACTGGCCAACGACGATGACCTTACCCGGCTGGATCATCTTCTTCTTGCTCATGTAGTCGATGACCCACTCGTTCAGAGTGGCGATGGCGAGCCCGGGACCACGGAAGTTTGGGTTGTCGCAGCTACCGACGTGGGCAAAGACGGCTCCGTAGAGACCCTGATCTTTATCATCGAGACTGCTGGCCCCGTACCTGACGGGCGAGATGACCACATAACCGCGACGTGCAAACCAACGTGCCGCGTCCCGATACTCGATCGCCGGAAACATCGTCCGCTGGTTGGCTTCCAGCGAAATTCCATGGTTCATAACCACTAGCGGAAACGGACCATCTCCGACCGGCCGTACCAGGAAGGCAAGCACCGGCAGTGGAAACGGCAGCGCCCAAATTTCCTCTTGGATTACTTGTCCCGCAGTTCGGTCATCTGCCGCGGCTGGGGAATGGACTGCCGAGGGGAAAGCCAGCAAAAGAAGAATGGCCAGCAAGTGCTTCAGCATCTTCTTTCTCCGACGATCTGGTCTGGGTCTGACGCTAGGTCTCGGAGGCAGGAATCCGTTGATTTGGATCAAAGCGACCAACCGCAAGTTCCCGACGTCGTGCGGCTTAGTGGCCTAGCAAAAAAAGCGTCGTCGGAAACTCGGATGAGCGTGCACCGCCTTTCATGCGGCTCCTGGCTTTTTGACGGCCTTAGGGCCTGTTTCGAGCTTTAACCCCGCCGCCGCTATCGTCGTTGGTCTGCTTGTGGGCCTGAAGGCGAAGTATCCGGCACGCCGGCAGCTAGGGCCATAGCGGACATCGAGAATACGCGGGCAAATCGGTGCGAATGACCCGAAGCGGAGCACCTTGAAAGTGAGGTCAAGTCATGAATCCGGGCATGAAGCATCGGACGCGCGGATGGCCGTCTATGTAATGCCTCCAGACCATTGTACGGCCGAAGCGGTTTGGTTCTGTGACAACCGCACCGTCAGGTACGAGCACCCATTCGCCGTCGATGAGGACGCGGTAACGGCCCCGACTGGACTCCCAATCGGCATCGGACACTATGTATCCGTCGGCATCAGTACAGCACTTTCCAAATTCGCTCTGCAAGCTTTCAAACCAAGACTTCAGCGCAGAGTGGTCGTATCGGCCATCGTCGCGTGCAAGGACCGGCGTCAGTAGCAACGCTGAACCCAGCAACGATGCCGCAAGTTTCGCTGGAAACATCTGTTTGCCTCCGCGATATTCGCCGGCCGATCCGCTGGCTTGGTGCGGCTTAGGCTGGCAACCCGGTAACTAAATCCGTTGCAACTGCCGCTGACGATCGCTCGATGCTGTGATGGGACAGTTCATTCCCATCCCCACTGAGGTGAGTCCGGAAATTCGAGCGAAGGTTCAAATACGACAACGCTTCAACTAAAGGTCAGTGCAGCTGCTTCTTTGGCCTAGCCTGCCCTTAGCCGACCTCTGGGATGGCGCCGAGCTTGTCCGCTCATGACGGCGTAGCCGACCAAAGCCCTCACAGACTTAAGGAAATGACCCACGGTGCATGAGTCTGCACGGCATCTGTTGCGGATCTCCACAACCGCGTTCGTCAACGACGATTGCGATCTAGGGTGCGTCGCCTTTATGGCCTATTCGGCAACTCGCGACAGCTCCGCAAGGAGCTTCAACGCATCATTCAGCACGGCCCGATCCTGCGCTCGTTCAGCGGCCGCATCACCCGTGAATTCGCCATGCGTCCGCGCATTCTGATTTCCCTTCGGCGCGCCTGATCTCCGTGCGCCGCCGTGCATGCGGCAGCGAGACTTGCCGTGCACTGCAGGCGCGCGGCAGGCGAGGCCGCTGCGCGTCCCGGCGCCGCAGCGCGGGCTCGTCCACATCGCGCCGGTGTTGCGGATGTGATCGCCGCTCATGCATTGCTGCCCTGTCTGGATTCGGCCCGTTCGTATTCGCCGGCCTCACGCGGCGGGACCAGTCCTGCGGCTGCCGCAGCGTGCGGCTCCGCGACGATCATGCTGGCGTGCTGGGTCACGTTGCCCACGATCGCCCTGCCGCCGTCCTGCACCGACAAGTTCCGGACCGTGATCGCGCGCTCGCCGTTGTTGCGGTGGCGGCTGAGTGCCTCGATCTGGCTTGCGAAGGTGCGGGCCAGCCGGGTCAGCGCGCGTGTGAGGCTCTCCTGCTGCGGAATGTCGTCGGTGAGGGCGAGGCGGCAGGCAGAACGCATCGTTGCGGCGTGAACGGACACCATCTGCACTGCGAGCATGGCCTCGATCGAGTCCTTCGGCGCGATGCTCTTCACCAGCGAGATCATGAAGGCGAGATTGGCTTCATCGGGCTTCCGTCCGGTCACGCTGGCCTTCACCAATTGCTTGAGGAGACCATGCAGCGCGTCGCGGTCGGCGGCACCGAGCGCCTCGGCCAGCAGCCGTTCGCCGGCCTGGGGGTCGGCATGGCGGATCGCAATCCCCCGCTTGTAGAGCTTGATCCGCGGGCTCGCGTCGGGGCCGCTGCGATCGTTTGCCGCAACCGGCAGCGTGCTGTGGCGTTTGGCAGATGTCGTCATGTGCTGTGTCCTTTGCCCGCGCGGGCTCACTGCGCGCGACATCGATCGCTCGGCTTGCGCGCCTGTGGGATTTTCGGGATGTTGATGAAGGGCTTACGCGCAATCGCCGCGCGACGCCCCATGGTCGGGCGGCGTGGACGCTGACGATTGTTGCGATGATGCCATTCTGCCGGTGTTTTGCCCGACGTGTCAAACGAAGATTGCGAAGCGCGCAATCCTCGTTCGTGCAAATCCTCGTTCGTCCAAGTTCTTGATCTCGCAAGCGTCGGCTACTGTGCATGGGGTTGTTTTTGCGTTTTTTGTTTCGAACCGGCTCCGACCTGCCGCGCGACGGAATGCCGGCCCGCAAACGCGATTGCGAAATCCGCCGCGGCCGCTCATCATGATTCGCGAATGCGCCGCGACCTGCAAAAGCGGCGAGAACTTCTGGGGAGAGAACGAATGCAACGAACGCTTCGCCTGCTGGCGATCGTCGCCGGATTGTGCGTGACGACGGAGGCCTTCGCGCAAAAATATCCGGTGCGGCCGGTCAAGATCATGGTCGGCTTCAGCGCGGGCGGCCCGGTCGACGTCGTCGCGCGCATCGTCGCCGATCGGATGAGCAACAAGCTCGGACAAGCTTTCGTGGTCGAGAACCGCGCCGGCGCCAACGGCATGATCGCGGCCGAAGGCGTCGCGCGTGCGGAAGGCGACGGCTACACGATGCTGGCCTGCAACTCCTCCACCATCACGCTCAACAAGACGCTGTTCAAGGATATCCGCTACGACCCGGAAAAGGACTTCGCGCCGCTCACCACCGTCGTGTCGGCGCCGCTCGTGCTGGTGGTCAATCCGGAGAATTCCAAGACGGCCAACATCAACACCGTCGCGGATCTCGTCGCCGCGGCAAAGGCTGCGCCCGGCGCGCTTGCCTACGGCTCGGGCGGCAACGGCAACCTTGCCCATCTCGCCATGGAGCTGCTCAGCGAGAGGGCCGGCGTCAAGATGATCCACGTGCCCTATCGCGGTGGTGCTGCGTCCGAGGTCGGTATCCTCGCGCAGGAGGTCCTGGCAGTGTTCGATCCCTTGTCCGCCGTGCCGCTGGTGAAGGCCGGCAAGCTGCGCGCGCTCGCGGTGTCCTCCGCCGAGCGGCTGCCGGCGTTGCCTGATGTGCCGACCGTCGCGGAAGCCGGCTATCCCGGCTTCGACATCTCGTTCTGGGTCGGCTTCTTCATGCCGAAGGCAACCCCCGCGCCGACGCTCGAGATGCTGCACCGGGAGATCGTCGCCGCAGCCAACGATCCGCTGTTACGGGAGCGGCTGGAGACGCAGGGCGTCGTCAGCGTGCTGAGTTCGGCCGACTACGCCGCCAAGATCGCGAAGGAGATCAAGGAACTCGCCGAAGTGGTGGCGGCGGCGAACATCAAGGCGGAGTAGGGCGTCTGCTTGGCGTGCTGCCGGCCACCTCAGCCAGCCGCTCGAGCAGCGGGCGCTGTCCTGCGTTGATCTTCTCGTGCGCTGCTGCGAGCGTGAACCATTCGGCACGATCGACCTCCGGGAAGGTCTGACGTTTGCCGCTGCGTGGCGGCCATTCCATCTCGAATGTGTTGCTGCGAATGCTGCGCAAATCGACGTCGAACTCGGCCGCGAACGCGGTGACGATCTTGCCGCCGCGCTGCCTGACCTGGCCAAGCGAAGTCAGCGGCGTGGACAGCTCAAGCCCAAGCTCCTCGGCAAACTCCCGTCGCGCGGCGGTTTCTGCGTCTTCGTCTGCGTACTCGCCCTTCGGAATCGACCATGCCCCGAGGTCCTTGTTGCGCCAGAACGGTCCTCCGGGATGAACGAGCAGAACCTCGAGCTCCCCACGTTTGCGATAGGCAATGATCCCGGCGCTTTTCGATGGCATCGCAGGTTCCGTTCAGGCGGCGCATTCGGCCGGGAAAAAGTGGAACAGACGCTTTTAGCGCAGGTTAATAGCCAACGCTTTGACCGAACAAGGGAGTGAACCATGATCCGCCTGTTGGCAACGACCGCCTTAGGGCTGGTGCTGGCGAACGCCGCCTTTGCGCAATCGCCAAGCAGCAACACCAAGTCTGAGCAAACGCCGCAATCCCAGTCCAATTCCGCAGCTCCGTCCAACACGTCGCCGTCTGGCGCGGCACAAACACAGCAGTCGCGATCGCAGCCGCAGCAATCATCAACGCCCGGAGCGTCGACACAGAATACCCAGGCGACCACTCCGTCTTCCGGATCGGCCAATTCCGGCTCCGGGACCAACGCCACCAACAGCGCGGACACGTCCTCGCGGCCGCCCAGTGGTACGGCAAACTCCAACGCGGCCGGTAACCAGCCCGCCTCGCAGCAGAGCGCCAATCCGCCGGCGGCGAACTCGAACCAGACGCAGGATCGCTCCAACCCTCCGTCGAACAATACCAATCAGGCGCAGCAGGCGCCTGGTTCATCTGGTACCAACCAGGCCCAGCAATCGCCAAACACGCCGAGCAGCAATCAGGCGCAAGACCAGCGGACCGGTGCCAATTCACAGGCCGCCGCCCGCACTGACGTCAACCTCAACAAGCAGCAGGAGACCAAGATCAGCGCGTCCATCTCGCATCTCAACGTGCGGCCGCTGACCAGCGTCAATTTCTCGCTCAACGTCGGCACGGTGGTGCCGCGCGATGTCCAGCTATCGACGCTGCCACCCGATGTGGTCGAGATCGTGCCGCAATATCGCGGCTACAGCTTTGCGCTGGTGAAGGATGAAATCGTCGTGGTCGATCCGGCGACATACAAGATCGTAACCGTGCTGCCGTACTCGGGACAATCCACCGCGACAACGACGACCACGCGTGAGCGCAGCGCCAGCAAGTTTTCGGATCGCGATCGCGAAGTGATCCGCAAGCATGCGAAGACCCGCACCGAGGGACGGAGCGAACGACAGACCACCGGCAGCACCGCGCGGTCCGAAATCCATGTTGGTGACCGCGTTCCCGAGAGTGTCGAGGTCGAGGAATTCCCGAGCACCGTCTATCGGGACGCGCCCGACCTGCGCGAGTACCGCTACATCCACCGCGATACGCGGACCTATGTCGTCGAGCCCCGCGAACGCCGCATCATCGAGGAGATCGACTAGTTCGCGGCCACTGGAAGCCGCTCCATCGAGCGGCTTCCGGATTTGCGCATCAGCCCGAAGATCGTTCGCGCGCTGCAAAACGGATGGCGCGGGCCTTCGCGCTCTTTCCCGCCGCACGCGCGGCGATCATGCTGCGTGCCTTGCCGTGGGTGTTCTTCCGGATCAGAGACGCGAGCCGCTTGCGTGCGTGGCTGGCGGTCAATCGCGCCGCCAGTTGCTCGGCCTTGCGAATGATGGTGGCGACCGAGGGCGTCAGGTTCACCGGAACCCAGGCGACGTCCTTCGTCTTGGACAGGCTGCCGATGCCCTCGCAGGGTGCTTCGCGCGGCAGGTCGATCCGGATCGCGAGGGCTTCCGCGCGTTCGGTCCAGTCCTCGGCCCTGGTGCCGGTGATGATGCGGACATAGTCGCGTGTCTCACGCGGCAGCTCGCTCTCTTTGGCGAGCCATTTCTGGATTCGGCCGGGACCTGCGTTGTAGGCGGCTGCGGCAAGGCCGAGATTGCCGAAATCGTCGCGCAGCTTGCGCAGGAACTTGGCCGATGCCGGCAGCGCCTTCATCGCATCGAACGGATCATCTAGCCCGACCTCCGCTGCCGTTTCCGGCATGAACTGCGCGACGCCCTGCGCGCCGGCCTGGCTGACCTCGTTGGACTTGAAGCGGCTCTCCTGCCAGATCAAACGCGCGAAGAACGGCACGGGAATGCCGCTGGCTTCGGCAGCTCCGCGAAGCGCGTGGCAGAAGCGTTCCGTCGGCGAAACCGGCGCCTGCGCGACGGGTTCGACCGTATCCGGCGGCTCGGGGGTCTCCTCATAGGCCGCACGCGCATTGGCGAGCTCGAGGGCCTGCACGCTTGCAAGGAACAGCTCGACCACCGGAACAAGTGACGAGGCCTGAGTGTTTTGAAGAACGGCGTGATCGAAAGCTGATGGTTGGCGGGACGCCGACGGATCGAAGTCGCACATCAGAATCATGAACGCGGCGCACGCCGCGACGACAAATCGCATTGCTGGAGCAACCTCGAACTGTGGGTGAACGGCCAGCGATGCGCCGGCGATAAGGAGTTATTAACCGAGCGATTGCGGCAAAGCTGCGGTCTCGTCGGTTCCCACGGTGTTACTACGGTGTTCCGCGGGAAACTCTCTTCTCCGCGATTTTGCGGGGTGGGCGAATTGGGACGAGCGAGATGATGCGGTGGATGCTTGGCGCGGTGATTTCGCTGGCGGCGATCTCTTCGGCGCTTGCGCGCAATCTCGATGCGGCAGCGGTAAACGATGCTGCGCGTCCCGCAAAGCAACCTGCTAGCGACAAGCTCAACGCCGCGATCGTGAAGCTTCAGATTCTGCTCGACCGTGCGCGGTTCTCGCCCGGGGAGATCGACGGCAAGCTCGGAGAGAACGCGCAGAAGGCACTGAAAGCATTCGCCGAGCAGAACGGCGTTGCATCGGATAAAACGATCGCGCCCGAGCTTTGGGACAAGTTGAACGCCGCGAGCGAAGGCGCCGTCCTCGTCGAATACAAGATCACGGACGCGGATGTGAAGGGCCCGTTTCTGAAGGAGCTGCCCGGCAAGCTTGATGACATGAAGCCGCTGAAGGCGCTGAGCTACACCAGCCCGCTCGAAGGGCTTGCCGAGAAATTCCACATGAGCGCCGATCTGCTCAAGGCGCTCAACCCGGCCTTCGACAAGGTGGGAGCGACCATCGTCGTTGCAAACGTTCCGGCGCGGCGAGAGCTTCCGAACATCGCGCGGCTCGACGTCGACAAAAGGAACGGGACGCTGAAAGCATTCGACCAGGGCGCCACCCTGATCGCGTTCTATCCCGCGTCAATCGGAAGTCCGGATCGTCCGACGCCGAGCGGTACGCTCAAGGTCACCAGCACCCACGAGAATCCGGTTTATCACTACAACCCTGACTACAAGTTCAGAAGCGTCAAATCGAAACAGCCGTTCGATGTTCAGCCGGGCCCGAACAATCCGGTGGGAGCATACTGGATCGGCTTGTCCGCACAGGGGTACGGCATCCACGGAACGGCGGAGCCCGACAGGGTCAGCAAGTCCGCGTCGCATGGCTGCGTCAGGTTGACCAATCGGGACGTGCGCGCGCTGGGCGAGCACGTCAAGCGCGGCACACCGGTGGTCTTTCTGGATGCGCCGACGGACTCCTCGTCCGAGCAGCGGCGGAAGTCCGGCGGTAGGCGCGCCTCGAACTAGTCTTTGGGAAAGTCCTTGCGCATCGCGATTTCGGCGGCATCACCGGGCGACAGCACGGTCTGGTCGAACGCTGCTTGCCCTCGTCATGATATCGTAGAGCGAGATGCCCTTGATGGCTTGCCCATGAGCTCGCGGACGCAGTCGGCGAGCGTGCCGTTGTAGACGGGATAGGGCGGACCTCGATCCTTTTGCCTCTGGCCCTTCAGCGACGGTCACTTCTTCAGTTCGGCCGGCGCGTCATAGGCGACCGGCGATATCTCTTTGAACATGCGCTTGGCCCTGAAGGCGCGGGTAGCCCCGAAGCCTGGGGCCGCCCTGTAGACGCTCGTTGAAGAATTAGTTCAAATCAGCCGGCAACAAAAGCGAGCAGGGTGCCGTTCGCCTTGGCCGGCGGCACGCAGATCGCAGGTCCGCTGCGCACGGCTGCCGAACCAAGCGCCTTGTCGGTGGCAGCGAGATCGCCGCTGACAAGCACCAGGGCAGCGCCACCGCGTTCGGAAAGACCCGCGAGCGGCACGCCGGGATAACGTTTGCCGAGCTGCTCCAGCGTCAAGTAAACGAATTCGGCACGATCGCCACCGGAGGGCACGGTCACTGCGCCGTCGGCTTCAGCCTTCGGCTCGCGGTCGATCAGCTGTCCCAGATCCGCGGCTTCCTTCGCGGGCTCGGGCGTCGCGATCAATGTCTGCTTGATCCGCTTGGCCGCATTGGCGTGCTTCATCAGCTCGGGAATCCACACCGTCTCTGGCGTCTTGTGCTGGCAGGCAAAAATGCGCACGCCGCCGGGCGCTTCTGCGGTCGGCCACATGAAGGTGCGGAATTTCGCCGCCGAGATCGTGCCATCAGGCAGCGTCACGGGCCGTTCGAAATCGGTCGGGCCGATCGGCTCCAGGCCACGCGCGCGGATTTCCTCCGCGCCGGCGGTGGAATCGACCGCTGTGAAGGCGATGCGCTCGATGCCTTCGCCGCGCTGGTCGAGGAAGGCACGCGCCGGCGCGTTGTGCTCGGTCGCCGCGAGCACGCCGAGCAGCTCCATATAATCCGGGTCGAACATGATCGTGTAGTTGCCGGTGCCCATATGTGCGCTGTGGGTGCCGCGCGGCGAGATGGTGAAGCCGAGCTGCCGGTAGTTTTCGGCGGCTTTGTCGAGGTCCTGCACCATGACCACGGCGTGGTCGATACCGATGACGTTCTTGAGGGCCACTGTTCTTTCCCCGAGTGCAAACTGACTGGACCGCCGTCGGCGGCCGCAAATCCTGTCTACGCCGGATAGGCGGTCAAGTCATTTTCAAATCGGTGGGACATGCGGAAATTTCATTCCGTGAAGCGCGATATCTGACACTTGATGGCGTCAGCGCGCCTGCTCGATATAGGCGGCGAGGATGGCGCGCTCCTCGCTGGTCATTTCGGTGATGTTGCCCGGCGGCATTGCATTGGACCAGGCGGCGACGCGGCCGATCAGGCGGATGTTGCGATGGATGTGCTCGGGCGCGTCCAGCAATATGCCCTTCGGCGCGGTGACGATGCCGGCCCAGACCGGTTCGGCGGCGTGGCACATGCTGCAGCGGGACATCACGATCTCCTCGACATTGGCAAGCGTCGGCTGCGCCGACAGCGCGCTTGTCTTGACCTCGCGCGGGCCGGCCGCCGAGAGGAACAGGATCGCGATCACGCCGACCGCTGCGACGCCCCACACCCACCACGGCGATTTGCGCCCGGCGTGCCGCTCGTTGAAGAAATGGCGGATCACGGGGCCGAGCGCCAGGATGATTGCGACGATGATCCAGTTGAAGCGGGTGGCATAGAGCAGGGGATAGTGGTTGCTGATCATCAACACGACGACAGGCAGCGTCAGATAGTTGTTGTGGACCGAGCGCTCCTTGCTGGTCTTGCCGAGCTTCGGATCGGGCGCCTGCCCTGCGAGAAGGGCGGCTACGATCTTCTTCTGGTTCGGGATGATCAGCGCGAAGACGTTGGCAACCATGATGGTGCCGATGATCGCCCCGATCTGGTTGAAGGCACCGCGCCCGCTCAGCACGTGGGTGAAAGCATAGGTCAACGCGACCAGGAACAGATAGCCGCCGATCGCGAAGGGCAGCTCGCGCTGCGCCAGCCCGGTACGGCAGGCGCCTTCATAGAGCAGCCACGCCAGCGCGAGGCTGCAGAGGCTGAACAGGCCGGCCTGGAATGGCGTGAGATCGAGGATCGACTTGTCGACCAGGAACAAATCGGCCTCGAGATAATACACCACCACCATCAGCGCGAAGCCGGACAGCCAAGTGGTGTAGGCCTCCCATTTGAACCAGGTCAGCTCGTCCGGCATCTGCGCGGGCGCGACCAGATATTTCATGATCCGGTAGAAGCCGCCGCCATGGACCTGCCAGGCCTCGCCCTGGACGCCCTCCGGCAGCTTGCTGTCAGGCCTGAGGCTGAGGTCGAGGGCGATGAAATAGAAGGAACTGCCGATCCAGGCAATCGCGGCGACCACGTGCAGCCAGCGGAGCAGCAGGCTCGCCCATTCCGATATGATGGATCCCCACATGATCACCCCAACGGATGCGACTCCAATGCCGCAGCTTCATGACCGCTACCGGCGGTGCCGCCCTTACAATGTGTCGCACCGATCAGCCGCATTTTCCAGTACGATGGGCTGCGGCTGATGCACATCGTGCGGGCATGAGCTGACGTGGGATTCGGCAGGCATTTGACCTGTCGCAGAACGTTTGCGCGTCGATCGGCGTTGATGCGCAATACGTGAAGGCCGGGAGGAAACGATTTGAAGAACAGGATTTCATTCGCGGCGATGTCCGCGGGATGGCTGGCCGCGGTCGCGACCTGCGCACAGGCTGAGGCGGTGCTGCAAGGCAAGGACGCCTACGGCGATTGGCAGGCCGACAAGCCCGGCACGGTCAGGTTGATCCGGCCGCAGGATCTGGTCAGGCCCGGCGCCACGCGGTCGGTTGCGAGTTCGTCGCGCGTGGTGCCGCGCCCGTCGGAGGGGGCGCTTCAGGTTCCGGCCGGCTTCAAGATCGAGCTGTTCGCCGAGGGCCTGCGCGCCCCGCGCATCGTGCGCGTGGCGCCGAACGGCGATGTCTTCGTCGCCGAGACGCGCGCGGGCAACATCCGCGTGTTGCGCGCCGGCGATGGCGGCAAGGCCGCGACCAACGAGGTCTTCGCTGCCGGAATGAGGCAGCCGTTCGGCATCGCCTTCTTCCCGAACGGCGACAATCCGCAATGGGTCTACGTCGCCAACACCGACAGCGTCGTCCGCTTTCCCTATCAGGCCGGCGATCTCAAGGCGCGCGGCAAGGCGGAGACGATCGTGGCAAGCCCGCCCCATGACGGCGGTCATTCCACCCGCGACATCGTCTTTACGCCCGACAACAAGCGCATGCTGGTGTCGGTCGGCTCGCTCAGCAACGTCGCCGAGGGCATGGGCACGCCGCCAGGTGGCCTGGAAGCCTGGTCGAAGGCGCAACCGCTCGGCGCAGCCTGGGCGAGCGAAACCGAGCGCGCGACCGTGCTCGCCTTTACCCCCGAGGGCAAGGAGCGGAAGATCTACGCCACCGGCATCCGCAACTGTGTCGGTCTTGCGATCCAGCCGCAGACCGGGCTGCCCTGGTGCTCGACCAACGAGCGCGACGGGCTTGGCGACGATCTCGTGCCTGACTATGTGACGAGCGTGAAGGAGGGCGCGTTCTACGGCTGGCCGTGGTTCTATATCGGCGGCAACGAAGACCCGCGTCACGCCGGAGCGCGGCCGGACCTCAAGGACAAGGTGACGGTACCCGATGTGCTGGTGCAGCCGCACTCGGCCTCGCTCGGCATGACCTTCTATCAGGGCGCGCAGTTTCCGTCCGAATACCAGGGCGATGCTTTCGCGGCCGAGCACGGCTCCTGGAACCGGTCGAAGCGCACCGGCTACAAGGTGATCCGCATCCGGATGAAGGACGGCAAGCCGACCGGCGAGTACGAAGATTTCGTCACGGGGTTTGTGGTGAGCGATACCGAGGTGTGGGGGCGGCCGGTCGGAGTTGCCGTGGCGAAGGACGGATCGCTGCTGGTGTCGGAGGACGGCAACGGGACGATCTGGCGGGTGACAAGCGTGCCGCGATGAAGGTGTACCCTCGCCCCTTGCGGGAGAGGGTGGCTCGCCGCGCAGCGGCGGGACGAGTGAGGTTCTATCGGCGAACTCCTCTGCGTGTGCGGAGAGAAACCCCTCATCCGGCGCTTCGCGCCACCTTCTCCCGCAAGGGGAGAAGGAAGAGCAGCGTGCTTAGGATGTCTACCCCCGTCTCACACTCGCTCCGCCATCCACCGGCAACGTCACACCGGTGATGAAATTCGCCTCGTCCGAGGCCAGGAACAGCGCGGCATTCGCGACGTCCCACCCCGTGCCCATCTTCTTGCGCAGCGGCACCTTGCTGTCGCGCTCGGCTTCGACTTCGGCGCGGGTCTTGTGCCATTCGCGGGCCCGGGTGTCGACGGCCATCGGCGTGTTCATCAGGCCCGGCAGGATGACGTTGGCGCGGATGCCGTATTCCGCATTCTGGTAGGCGAGCTGTTCGGTGAAGGCGATCATCGCCGATTTCGTCGCCTTGTAGGCGACGTAAGGGTAGGTGGTGATCGCCGCCATCGAGGAGATGTTGATGATCACGCCGCTTCCTTGCGCGCGCATGATCGGGATCACCTCTTTCGCCGCCAGAATGCAGCTCTTCAGATTGATCGCGACGACGCGGTCGAACGCCTCCTCGGTGATTTGCAGCAGCTCGGCGTCGCCGCCGGACAGGCTGACGCCCACATTGTTGTGCAGCACGTCGATCCGGCCCCAGCGCGCCTGTGCCTCCGCGACCATTGCCTTGATGTCGGCAGACTTTGTGACGTCGGCCCTGAACGCCGCTGCCGTGCCATGCTGCGCGGCGATCATGGCGGCGGTTTCCTGCGCTGATTCCAGATGATGATCGACGCACAACACCTTGGCGCCCTCGCGCGCGAAGGTCAGCGCCGTGGCGCGGCCGTTGCCCATGCCTTCGCCCGGGCTCTGCCCGGCGCCCACAACGACCGCAACCTTGTCCTTCAAGCGCATGTTAGTTCACTCCCGGAATCGGGTACTGCTGGAGTACCTCTTTGTAATATGGCTCGTTGTCGATCTTCATGGTGGCGAGCACACGCACCACGCCGCAATAGAAGGCGATGGTCAGCACGAGGTCGACCATATGTTCGTCCGAGAGGTGCTGCTTGATCTCTGCAAAGGTCCCGTCCGAGATCGCGAGTTCGCGTACCATCTCGCGGGCACCTTTCAGGATCGCCTTGGCCTGTGGCTCGAGCGTCGAGGGCTTGCTCTCGGTCTCAGCCATCAGGCCGGCGATGTCATCATCGGTGACGCCGAACTCCCTGCCGATCTTCACGTGATGAGTGAACTCGTATTCCGACTTCTCCATCCAGCCGACCTGGAGGATCGCAAGCTCCCGCAGGCGCGGATCGAGCTTGCTCTTGAAGCGGATGTAGCCGCCGATGCCGTTGAAGGCGCGCGCCATATCCGGCGAATTGATCAGCAGCTTGTGCAGATTGGTGTTGTGCTTGAGCATGTCGCGATATTCGGGCGCGACCTGGTCGGCCTCGAGATAGGGCAGGCGAGCCATCCCTGATGTTCCTTTCAGTGTTCTTGTGATTCACGTTCGGGGGCTTGTAGCGTCACGCCGCCGTCGACCACCAGCACCTGGCCGGTGATGTAGCGCGCAAAATTGCTGAGCAGGAATTTGACGGCATGGCCGACGTCCCAGCCGGTGCCTTCCGTTTTCAGCAAGGATGCCTTTTCCCGCTGGACGCGAGCCTGCTCACTCATGCCGCGGGCATAGACCATCGGCGTGTACATCGGCCCGGGACAGATGCAGTTGACGCGGATGTTCTCGCGGCCGTGATCGACCGCCATCGCGCGGGTGAGACCGATGATGGCGGCCTTCGAGGTCGTATAGCTCGTGAGCCCGCGTGGCCGCAGCGCCGAGATCGAGGAGATGTTGACGATCGCACCGCCCTGCGCGGTCCGGATCATCGCAGGGATCGCGTGCTTGGAGAGCAGGAACATGCTCTCGACATTGACCTGCATGACGCGGCGATATTGCTCGGGCGCTTCGTCGACCACGCTGCCGCGGCTCCCGATGCCGACATTGTTGTCGAGGAAATCGAGCCGGCCCCAGCGGTCGAGCGCGGCTTCGACCAGTGTCTTGCAATCGCTCTCCCTGGTGACGTCACCGCCATGCGCCGCGGCCGTGCCGCCTTCGGCTGCGATCATCTCCACGGTGCGTTCGGCGAGCTTGAGATCGCGATCGGCCACCAGCACTTTGGCGCCGGCGCGAGCCAGTAGAATTGCGGCGGCGCGGCCGTTGCCTATGCCGTCGCCCGCAGCGCCCCCGCCGCTGACCAGCGCCACCTTGCCGGCGAGACCGGGATCGTCCTCGGGCCCCTGCATGTCGTTTCATCCCAAATATTTTCGTGCAGTCTAGCAATCGCGCGGAGCGGCGAGAAGGGCCGGCTCCCGCTTTCATGTCATTGACATCGCATGGAATTGCATGCCGCCGCGCGAGAAGGGCGAACGATCGACCCGCGCCGTTAGGAACCGACCTCACGCAATCGCGTTTGTTGCGGAGCCTTTCCCGCGCTAGGCTCTGTCCCGGGGCTTCCCAAACGCCAGTGGCTTGCCGATGAATCTGCTCGATCCACAAGGGCCTGTGGCTGCGGCCAACAGCACCATCCTGGTCGATTCCGTCTTCATCATGCTCGCGATCGTGGTGCCGACCATTTTCGCGATTTTGGCCTTTGCGTTCTGGTTTCGCGCCTCGAATCCCAAAGCAAAGTTTCAGCCCGACTTCGTCTATTCCGGGCGCGTCGAGATGGTGGTGTGGGCGATCCCCGCGCTCACCGTGATCCTGCTCGGCGGCGTCGCCTGGATCGGCTCGCACCAGCTCGATCCCGCGGCGCCCGTGCCCGGCACCGGCAGCCCGGTTCGCATCCAGGCCGTCTCGCTCGATTGGAAATGGCTCTTCATCTATCCGGACCAGCGCATCGCCACCGTCAATACGCTGACGGTGCCGGCAGGCGCCGAGCTGAATTTCCAGCTGACGTCCTCGAGCGTGATGAACACCTTCTTCATCCCGCAGCTCGGCAGCATGATCTACACCATGAACGGCATGGTGACGAAGCTGAACCTACGCGCCGACAACGAAGGCAAGCTGCAGGGACTGTCGGCGCATTTTTCCGGCGACGGATTTCCGGACATGATGTTCGACGTCAACGTGGTCTCGCCGCTCGCCTTTCCGGACTGGGTCGCGACCACGGCGAAGAGCGATGCCGTCCTCAATGAGGACAGCTACAAGAAGTTGATGCAGCAGGGCATCGAAAAAGGCAGGCCAAGCTACAGGCTCGACGATCCCCGACTGTTCGACCTGATCGCGACCCAGCACATTCCGCCAGGACCCGGTCCGGAGCTCGCATCCGAAGCAGGCCGGTCGCACAGTGGAGGCGATGATGCTCGGTAAGCTCGATTGGTCGGCCATTCCGTTCGATCAGCCGATACCGCTGATCGCAGGCGCCGTGGTGTTGGTCGGGATTCTCGGCGTGCTGGCCTGGGTCGTGGTGAAGGGGCATCTGCCCTATCTCTGGCACGAGTGGATCACCAGCGTCGACCACAAGCGGATCGGCGTGATGTACATCCTGCTGGCCTCGGTGATGCTGCTGCGCGGCGGCAGCGACGCCATCATGATGCGGATTCAGCAGGCGGTCGCCTACCAGTCGCAAGGCTATCTGCCGCCGGAGCACTACAACCAGATATTCTCCGCGCACGGCACCATCATGATCTTTTTCGTGGCGATGCCGTTCGTGATCGGACTGATGAATCTCATCGTGCCGCTCCAGCTTGGCGTACGAGATGTCGCTTTCCCGACGCTCAATTCGGTCGGCTTCTGGCTGACCGCGACCGGTGCGCTGCTGGTCAATCTCTCGCTCGTGATCGGCGAGTTCGCCCGCACCGGCTGGCTCGCCTTTCCGCCGCTGTCGGAACTGTCCTACTCGCCGGGCGTCGGCGTCGATTATTACGCATGGTCGCTGCAGATCTCCGGCGTCGGCACGTTGGTGGCCGGCATCAATCTCGTGACGACGGTGCTGAAGCTGCGCACCAAAGGCATGAACTATCTGCGCATGCCGATGTTCTGCTGGACCACACTGGCCTCGAACCTCCTGATCGTCGCGGCTTTCCCGATTTTGACCGCCACCCTCGCGATGCTGCTGCTCGACCGCTATCTCGGCTTCCACTTCTTTACCAATGAGGCCGGCGGGAATGTCATGATGTTCATGAACCTGATCTGGGCCTGGGGGCATCCCGAGGTCTACATCCTAGTTCTGCCGGCCTTCGGCATCTTCTCCGAGGTGGTCTCGACCTTCTCCGGCAAGGCGCTGTTTGGCTATCGCTCGATGGTGCTGGCGACCATGGCGATCTGCGTCATCTCCTTCATGGTCTGGCTGCATCACTTCTTCACGATGGGAGCGGGTCCCGACGTCAACGCTATCTTCGGCATTGCCAGCATGATCATCGCGATACCGACGGGAGTGAAGATCTACAACTGGCTGTTCACGATGTATGGCGGACGCATCCGCTTCGAGACGCCGATGCTGTGGTCGATAGGCTTCATGGTCACCTTCATCATCGGCGGATTGACGGGCGTGCTGGTCGCGGTGCCGCCGGCCGATTTCATTCTCCACAACAGCATGTTTCTGGTCGCGCACTTCCACAACGTCATCATCGGCGGCGTGCTGTTCGGCGCCTTCGCCGGCTTCGAGTACTGGTTCCCGAAGGCGTTCGGCTTTCGCCTCAACGACCGCTGGGGCAAGCTCGCATTCTGGTTCACTTTCCTCGGCTTCTACGTCACCTTCATCCCGCTCTACGTCGCCGGCATGCTGGGCATGACGCGGCGCATGCAGCACTATGACGTCGCGGCGTGGCGGCCATGGATGCTGGTTGCAGCGGTCGGCATGGCCGTGCTGACGATCGGCGTGATCTGCCAGATCGTGCAGCTCGTGGTCAGCATCCGCAACCGCGAGGCCCTGCGCGACCGCACTGGCGATCCCTGGGACGGCCGCTCGCTGGAATGGGCGACGTCGTCGCCGCCACCCGTTTTCAACTTCGCTTTCAATCCCGATGTGCGCGGCGAGGATGCCTATTGGGACATGAAGGCTCATGCCAAGCAGCAATCGCTCGATCATGATGCGCCCGAGTATCATGACATCGAGATGCCCAGGAACTCGCCGACCGGGTTCGTCTGCGCGTTCTTCGCCACCGTCATGGGCTTTGCGCTGATCTGGCACATCTGGTGGATGGTGATTTTGGGCGGTATCGGTGCGTTCGCGACATTCGTCGTGTTCGCCTGGCGCGACCATGACGAATACGTCATTCCGGCCGAGGAGGTCGCGGCGATAGACCGCGTCAACCTCGAGGAGCGGCGCAGCCTCGTCAGCATGGCGGGGACAGTCTGATGTCAATGACCGCGACCGCCGGCCGAGCGCACGCCGATCCCCATCACATCGGCCTCGTTATCGAGCATCCCGGGCCGGCGCCGAAGCGCATCGTGACCGCCTATGGCTTCTGGATCTTCCTGCTCTCCGACATCGTGATGTTCTCCTGCTTCTTTGCGGCCTACGCGGTGCTGGCCGACCAGACCGCCGGCGGCCCGAAGGGTTCGGAGATATTCGAGCCGCGAAACGTCGCGATCGAGACGGTCTGCCTGCTGCTGTCAAGCTTCACGTGTGGCATGGCGAGCATCGCGGCCGATGTGCGCAACCGGCTGTGGTTCTATCTCGGGATGGCCGTGACGTGTTTGCTCGGCCTCATCTTTCTGGTCATTGAGTTTCGCGAATTCGCTGATCTCGTTGCCCGCGGCTATGGCCCATCGCGCAGCGCTTTCCTGACCTCGTTCTTCTCCCTCGTCGGCTGCCATGGCCTCCACGTCTCCGCCGGCATATTGTGGCTGCTCACCATGATGGCCCAGGTCTTCGCAAAAGGTTTTCGTGCCGACGTGCTGCGCCGGATGATGTGCTTTGCGCTGTTCTGGCACGCGCTCGACATCGTCTGGGTCGGAGTTTTCTCCGTCGTCTATTTGCTTGGGAGTGGCGTATGAGCGATCAGACGCATATGCCGGCCGGCCATGATCTTGCGCCGGGCGATGAGGAGCAACACAGTGTCGGGACGCGCATCCTCGGCTACGTGGTCGGTCTTGTTCTCGCGTTGCTGCTGACGGCGACGTCGTTCTTAATCGCGGGCACGGATCTGGTCTGGCAGCCTTCGATTCCCGTCGCGCTGATCGTGCTGGCGATCGCGCAAATGGGCGTGCATCTCGTGTTCTTCCTGCACATCACCACCGGCCCCGATAATACCAACAACGTGCTGGCGCTCGCCTTCGGGCTGCTGGTGGTGTTCCTGGTGGTCGGTGGCACCGTCTGGATCATGGCGCATCTGAACGCGAACATGCCGGCCATGGATCAGATCATGCCGATGCGCCGCTAGCGCATTGTGCAAAAAAGAAGAGCCGCTTGTTGTGACAAGCGGCCCAAGCTAGGGAGGAAACGCCCGAGCAAAGCAATCGGGCCGGAGCCGGATTGCCGCTAAAGAAACGCTCGCGCAAAGCGCTCGCGTACGCTTACAAATGCAGCAACTCCCGATAGAGTTCAATTCCGGATGAATACTGTCTTCGGCTGCCGCTCACGGCTGCGTGATGAGCTTCGCTATTTTGGCCGCCGGCAATTGTAGGCCTTGCGGAAGCCCGCAGCCTGGGCGTCGTCCTCCGAGCAGAACCAGCGGTCCGGCTTGGTGGTCGCGGGGTAGCTCGGGCAGCCCCGTAAATGGTAGATGCCGATATTGCCGGTCACGCGCGCGCGCACCGCAAGCTTGCCCTTGATGCCACAGCTCGGCGGCATCGTCAGATCCTCGGGAAACAACACCGCGCGAATCTCCTTGTCGCGGTCGGCGCGGCAGGCGGCGCCCAGGAGCGCGCCGTCCTTCTTGCCGGTGCGGAATTCTTGCGGTGCAACAAAGCAGCCCTTCCAAATTCCGGCCGAGGTTGATTTCGCATCGGCCGCGGCCGACTTGACGTTCGCCTTGACCGGCTCGCGGGCGATGGCATAGCCCAGCTTGACGAGCTGCTCGTTCAAGCTGGTCTTGTCGCCTTCGGCCGTGCAGATCGCGCGGTGCCGCTTGCCAAAACTCTTTTCCGGTCCGACATCGTCGCAACGCACCGATCGCTTGCCAATCAGCTTGGCGAGCTGGTCGCGGGCCTCGACCCCGCAGGTCCAGGGATCGGCGTGGTCGTCGATGCAGACCTGGTCCAGCTCGGGTGCGTCGACGCCGTCGAGTCGGTAGGTGACGTCGCCGAGCTGGATGGCGTTGCCGTCGCGGACCGTCGCGGCGGCGGTCAGCGCCGAGGCGGGGCCGGAGGTGCCCAGAAATCCGGACAGGGCGAGAAAGCAAACGAACGCAAAAGCGCGGGCGTTGGCAAAGGATTTTCGGAAGGACATAAGGTCTCGCTATCGATGGCTCGTGCGCCTTGTTCCTAGCATCCGGATGTGGCGATACCAATGGTCTGCGCCCCGCGAAGTGCGACATTGGGGCCTCGTGGCTTTACTCGGCCGCAGCTCTGATCCTATCGTTCGCCGGCCTCGTGGAGCGGAGGCCGAATCGCCCGGGAAGCGGCGAAGGGAGGAAAAATTTGTGATGAATGACCCTGTGGACGTCCTGATCATCGGCGCCGGCGCTTCAGGCGCGGCGGTGGCATGGTCGCTGGCCGAGACCAAGATGCATATTCTCTGCCTGGAGCAGGGCGGCTGGATGAACCCGGCGGAATATCCCAGCACGGGCCGGGACTGGGAGGCCAAATTCTACGGCGAGTGGTCGTCAAGCCCCAACGTCCGCGGCCGGCCCGAGGACTATCCGATCAACGACGACAATTCGCCGATCAAGGTCGTCAACTACAATGCGGTCGGTGGCTCGACGGTGATGTACACCGCGCACTGGCCGCGGCTGCATCCCTCCGATTTCATGGTGAGGACGCTCGACGGCGTCGCCGACGACTGGCCGATCGATTACGACGCGCTGACCCCGTTCTTCGAAGAGAACGACCGGATGATGGGCACGTCTGGCCTGTCGGGCGACCCGCTCTCGCCGCTGACGCATCCGCCGATGCCGCCACAGCCGATGGGATTGTCGGGTGCGATCATCGGCAAGACCATGAACAAGCTTGGCTGGCACTGGTGGCCGTCGGATACGACGGTCGCGACCATGGACTACGAGGGCCGCGCGCGCTGCATCAATCTCGGCCATTGCACGCCGGCCTGCGCGCAAGGCGCCAAATCCTCGACCGACATCACCTATTGGCCGCATGCGGTCCGCGCCGGTGTCGAGCTGCGTACGCACTGCCGTGTGCGCGAGATTACCACCGACGAGAGCGGCATGGCCACCGGCGTGGTCTATTACGACAAGGACGGCGTCGAGCAGTTTCAGCCGGCGCATGTCGTTATCGTCGCCTGCAACGGAGTCGGCACGCCGCGGCTGCTGCTGAATTCGGCATCGAACCGCTTTCCGAACGGGCTTGCCAATTCGTCCGGCCTCGTCGGCAAGAACCTGATGTTCCATCCCTATGCGCAGATCTACGGCTATGTGAAGGAGCCGACCGATAGCAACCGCGCGCCGCCGACCTGCCTGTGGAGCAAGGAATGGTATGACACGGACCTGTCGCGCGGCTTCGTGCGCGGCTATGGCGTTCAGTTCGTGCGCGGCGCGGGGCCGGTGTTCGAGGCTATCGTGAGCGAGCAGAAGGGCATTCTGCCGTGGGGCGCCGATCATCACCGCGTCTTCCGCAAGCTCAACGGCCACCGGATCGGGTTTTCCGCGATCTGCGAGGACCTGCCGGAGGAGCATAACCAGGTCACGCTCGATCCGGTCTTGAAGGACAGCCACGGCATTCCCGCGCCGAAGATCGACTACACGATCAGCGAGAACAGCCGGAAGATGATGGAGCATGCGCTGGCGCGCGGGCGGGAGATTCTCGAAACCGCGGGGGCGAGCGACATCTGCGTCAACTCGCCGATCCCGTGGGGCGGCTGGCACCTGCTCGGCTCGGCACGCATGGGCACCGACCCCGAACGCTCCGTCGTCAACGAATGGGGCCGCTCGCACGATGTGAAGAACCTCTTCATCGTTGACGGCAGCATCTTCGTCACCTCAGGAGGCGTGAACCCAACGTCCACCATCCAGGCCCTCGCGCTCTACATCGCCGACCAGATGAAGCAGCGCCTCGCCAATCTCTTCGACTGAGGCCATCATGTCCGCAGACAACCAACTGACACGCGCCCAGCGCGACGACCTCCGAGCCATCGCCGCGATGATCGTTCCCGCCAGCGAAGAGTACAAGGTGCCCGGCGCCGACGATCCCGCGATCCAGGCTGACATGCTGGCGACGTTGGGACGGGACAGCAAACTGGTGGTGGCGGCGCTCGACCATCTGGCGCGGCTTGCTGGCCAACCGTTGGCCGAGCTCGATGCTGCCAGGCGCGATGCGGTGGCGCAGGAGTTTCGCAGGCATGGCGGCCCGGCTGCCGCGACGCTCGTCCGTGTGGTGCTGCAATGCTACTACCGCGACGACCGTGTGCTGGGCTCGCTCGGGATCGAGCCGCGCGCACCTTTTCCCAAGGGCCATGTGCTGCCGGATGGCGACTGGTCGCTGCTCGACCCGGTCAAGGCAAGGGCCGGCACGCTGCGACGGGCGCCCTAGCCACCTGGGCAGTCCAGCCTTGCGCCTTGGACGGGTCCCTTGCGCCTCACGGAGCAGGCCACCATCTGTGTGAGCCCCAAGGACTGTTGCCATGTTGGATTTTACCTCAGATATCGCCGATGACGGATCGTCATCGCGAGCGACAGCGGCTGTCCCGGGCAACGACCGGGCCCTGCTGGACGCCTATTCCAATGCCGTGATCGACGTGACCGACCGCGTTGGTCCCGCCGTCGTGCGCGTCGAGACCGGGCCAAAGGTGCCGAACGGCCGCGAGCGCGGCGGGCTCGGCTCGGGCATCGTGATCTCGCCGGACGGGCTCGTTCTCACCAATAGCCACGTGGTCGGCTCGTCGAAGGAGATCCGGCTGCGCGACGTCGAGGGCCATGTCGGCGACGCCCGGGTGCTCGGCGTCGATCCCGACACTGATCTTGCGCTGCTTCGCGCCAATGGCGTGAGGAACTTGCCCTATGCGGCGCTCGGCAACTCCAAGACCTTGCGGCGGGGCCAGCTCGTGATCGCGATCGGCAATCCGCTCGGCTTTGAATCGACCGTCACCGCCGGCGTGGTCTCGGCGCTCGGGCGTTCGATCCGCTCGGTCAGTGGCCGCACCATCGAGGACGTGATCCAGACCGACGCTGCGCTCAACCCCGGCAATTCCGGTGGCCCGCTGGTATCGTCGAATGCCGAGGTGATCGGCATCAACACCGCCATCATTAACGGCGCGCAAGGCATCTGCTTCGCGGTCGCCAGCAACACCGCGCAATTCGTGCTGTCGGAGATCATCCGCCACGGCTATGTCCGTCGCGCCTATATCGGCGTGGCCGGCCAGACCGCGCCGATCCCGCGGCGGCACGCGTTGCTGGCGGGTGTCGAGAACAAGATGGGCGCGCTGCTGGCGCAGATCGAGCCGGACGGGCCGGCGGCGAAGGCGGGCCTGTTGTCCGGCGATGTCGTCATCGGCCTCGACGGCGTCGAGATCAACGGCGTCGACGATCTGATCCGTGTGCTCGACCGCGACCGGATCGGCCGGCGGCTCGCCATGGACGTCCTGCGGCTCGGCCGTCTGCGGGCGATCGATATCGACCCGGTCGAGCGCAAGCCGGCCCGCTAGCGTGTGGGCGCCTAAGCGGGGTATGACGGTGTCATGCCTCGCTTCGGGAACCCCGCCGCATGATGCCGGCGCATGAGACCTACGATGTCATCGTCGTCGGCGCCGGTGCCGGTGGCATGACGGCCGCGGCCGTCGCCGCCGCCGAAGGCCTGCGCGTGTTGGTGATCGAGAAGACCGCTTTCGTCGGCGGCACCACCGCGTGGTCCGATGGCACGGTCTGGATTCCCGCCAATGCCAAGATGGAAGAGGCGGGGCTCTCCGATAGCGTAACGGACGCCGTGCAATATTTGTCGAGCACAGTGCCGGAGCCCGCCAATGCGGGCCTCCGCGCCGCTTTCCTCGCGCGCGGACCGGAGGCGGTCACCTATCTCGAAGCCAACACGCAAGTGCGGCTCCAGCCGGTGGAAGCGTGTCCGGACTATTATCCGGAGCGATTGGGCGCGACGCCGGGCGGGCGCGTGCTCGAGCCGGTCGTCTTCGACGGCACGCGGCTGGGGGCCGCATTCGCGCGGCTGCGCGCGCCGGTGCCGGAGTTCACGCTGTTCGGCGGGATGATGGTCAACCGCCTCGACATCCCGCATTTGCACCGGGCCGGAAGATCGCTGCGCTCGACTCTTCGCGCGGCGCGGCTGGTTTCGGAGCATGCGTGGCAGCGGCTGCGCGGCCCGCGCGGCACGACGCTGCAGCTTGGCAACGCACTCGCCGCACGGCTGTATGCCTCGCTGCTGGCCCGGCAGGTCGAGATCCTCTTCAGTGCGGACGTCGAAGGCCTGTCCACGCAGGGCGAGCGGGTCGGCGGGGTAATTATCCGTCATGGCTCGCGCGATCGCCTGATCGCCGCGCGGCGCGGTGTGGTGCTGGCGACCGGCGGCTTTTCGCACGACGCAACCTTGCGCAAGCGCTTCTTCCCACCCGCTGCCGGATTCATCTCGGCGACCCACCCGTCCGCCACGGGTGACGGGCTCCGCCTCGCGACTGTAACCGGCGCAGCGCTCAACACGGATGCGACGAGCCCGGCCTATTGGGTGCCGGCCTCGCTGTTCCGGCGTGCCGATGGAAGCCGTGGTGTTTTCCCGCATACAGCGACCGACCGCGCCAAGCCCGGCGTGATCGCGGTCAATGCGGCCGGCCGGCGCTTCGCCAACGAGGCGCTGTCCTACCACGAGTTCGTGCTCGCGATGCTGCGTGACGGTGACGGCGAATCGGACCGGCCGTTCTATCTGATCTGCGACCGTCCGTTCCTGTGGAGTTACGGCCTAGGCCGCATCATGCCGTTCACCCGCAATATCAGACGCTATGTGGCGAGCGGCGAGTTGGTCGAGGCCGCTGATATCGCGCAGGTCGCAGCGAAGATCGGCATCAAGCCGTCGATACTCGCGGCGACGATCGCAAACTACAATTCCGATGCGAAGGACGGCCGCGATCCCGAGTTCGGTCGCGGCAGCACCATCTCTCAGCGACACCTTGGTGATATCAGCCACAAGCCGAACCCTTGCGTCGCGCCCATCCTCTACGCGCCGTTCTTTGCGATGCGGATTTATCCGGCCGATCTCGGCACGGCGATCGGCATGAAGGTGGATGCCCAGGCGCGCGTATTGCGCGAGGACGGCACGCCGGTTGCGGGCCTCTACGCCTGCGGCAACGACATGGGCTCGATCATGAACGGCAATTGTCCCGGGCCGGGGATCGCGTTGGGACCGGCACTGACGTTCGGGTACATCGCAGGAAGGCATCTGGCGGAGGGGAGTGTGGCCGGGGCGAGTGCGGCCACAGCGTTGGTCTAGCCATTTCCACCGCTGTCATGCCCCGCGACCCGGCTACGCCAAGGCTTCGCCGAGGTCGAAGTCTGGGCGCGCCGAAGCTTTAGCGTAGGCGGCAGGCGGGACATCCAGTACGCCGCAGCCCATCGGACTAATCACAACCGCCTCGGAGTACTGGATCGCCCGCCTTTGCGGGCGATGACACCGAGAATGTAGCGCCAGTCTTCCGCTACTCCGCAGCCGCAGCAAAGCGGCTGTTCTCCAGTTCTGCTTCCAGCCGCGCCTTCTCCGCCGCCGCCAGTTTGATGTTGGCTTCCTTGACATGCCCGAAGCCGCGGATCGTCTCCGGCAGCCGCGCGAGCCTCGTCAGCAGCGGGATCTGCTCCGCTTTCAGCCCGGCGATGCGCTGATCGATCATGTCGAAATAATCCGCGACCAGCTTCCGCTCGGTGCGGCGCTCCTCGGTGCGGCCGAACGGGTCGAACGCGCCGCCACGCAGGAACTTCAGCCCGGCGAGGAGGCGGAAGGCGTGAATCATCCAGCCGCCGAATTCCTTCTTCTGGAGGTGTCCCGTCGTCTTGTCGCGCTGCGCGAAGATCGGCGGGGCCAGATAGAACTTCAGCTTGAAGTCGCCGTCGAATTTCTCCGAGACTTTCTTGGAGAAGCTGCCATCGGTGTAAAGCCGCGCGACTTCGTATTCGTCCTTATAGGACATCAGCTTGAACAGGTTTTTCGCGACAGCCTCGGTCAGCTCCGTGCTAGCAGGCGAGGTTGCTGCTTCCGCCTTGCGCACCTTGGCGACGGCGGCGAGGTAGCGATCGGCGTAGGCCCTGTCCTGATAGCCGGTCAAAAACTCCGCGCGCGTTGCGATGATGTCGTCGAGCGACTTTGTCGGCGCGGAGGTTCGGCTCCTGAATTGCAGCACGCTCCGCACCCGCGACATGTCGTGGGCGGCGAGGCGTCCCCAGGTGAAGGCGAGCTTGTTCATTTCGATCGCGGCGCCGTTGATCTCGATGGCGCGAAGCAGCGCTTCCAGCGACAGCGGGATTGCGCCCTTCTGGAAGGCGAAGCCGAGCATGAAGGGATTTGTCGCGATCGAATCGCCCATCAGTGCCGAGGCAATGCCGGTGGCATCGATGATGTCGAGGTTCTTGTCGCCGACGGCGTCGCGCAGCACGGTCTGCATCGTCCCCATCTCGAAATCGAGGTCGGGGTTTTGCACGAAGCTCGCGGTCGGCTGCAGGTCGGCGTTGATATACGCTTTCGTCGTTCCGCGCTCGGCGCGACTGAGCGCGGAGGGACCGGCCGAGACGATCATGTCGCAGCCGAGGATGACGTCGGCGCCGCCCGTCGTGATCCGGACCGCGGAGATGTCTTCCGGCTTCGCGGCGATGCGCACATGGCTCATCACCGCGCCGTTCTTCTGCGACAGGCCGGTGAAGTCCAGCGCCGAGCAGCCGCGGCCGTCGACATGGGCGGCCATGCCGAGCAGCGCGCCGATGGTGATGACGCCGGTGCCGCCGATGCCGGTGACGAGGATGTTGTAGGATGCGTCCAGCTCACGCGCGGGTGGCAGCGGCAGGTCGGCAAACAACTGGCCTGAATCCACCGCCGAGGTCTTGATCCGCTTGAGCGTGCCGCCGTGCACGGTGACGAAGCTCGGGCAAAAACCCTCGACGCAGGAGAAGTCCTTGTTGCAGTTCGACTGGTCGATCTGGCGCTTGCGGCCGAACTCGGTCTCCAGCGGCTGCACCGAGACGCAGTTCGACGCTTGCGAGCAATCGCCGCAACCTTCGCAGACGAGCTCGTTGATGAAAGCGCGCTTGGCGGGATCCGGATAGAGCCCGCGCTTGCGGCGGCGGCGCTTTTCCGCGGCGCAGGTCTGGTCGTAGATCACGACCGTAAGACCCTGGATGTCGCGCAGCTCGCGCTGCACGGCGTCGAGCTCGCGGCGATGATGGACGGTCGCGCCTTGCGGGAAGTAGTTGGTGTCAGGGTATTTGGTCGGATCGTCCGAGACGATCGCGAGCCGCTTGACGCCCTCGGCCCAGACCTGATGCGCGATCTGGGCGACGTTGAAGCCGCCCTCGGCCGGCTGGCCGCCGGTCATCGCGACGGCGTCGTTGTAGAGGATCTTGTAGGTGATGCTGATGCCGGCGGCCGATGCCGCGCGAAGGGCGAGCAGCCCGGAATGGGTGTAGGTGCCGTCGCCGAGATTCTGGAAAATGTGCTGCTCGGTCGTGAAGGGCGCTTGTCCTATCCAGTTCACGCCCTCGGCGCCCATATGCGAGATCAGATCGGTGCGGCGCGTCGGCATGCTCAGAGCCATGCCGTGGCAACCGATGCCGGCCATGGCTCGGCTTCCCTCGGGCACGCGCGTGGAGGTGTTGTGCGGGCAACCCGAGCAGAAGAACGGCGTGCGCGCGAGCTTGATTTGCCCGGAGGCCGGAACAGGAGTGTCGAAGGCCTCGAGCCGGGCGAGGCGCTGCTCCAGCACTGGGCTGTGGTGGCCGAGCTTGCGCAGCCGCGCCACCAGTGCGGATGCAACGATGGTCGGCGTCAGCTCGCCCTCGCTCGGCAATAGCGGCGCGCCGCGTTCGTCGCGCTTCCCGGTAACGGTTGGGCGCCTGGACGCATCGATATTGTAGAGGATGCGCATCAGCTGGTCTTCGATGAAACCGCGCTTCTCCTCGACCACCAGCACGTCCTGAAGCCCTTCGGCGAAGCGCTTGGCCCCGCTTTCTTCCAGCGGCCAGGTCATCGCGACCTTGTAGATGCGCAGGCCAAGGTCCTCCGCGTCCTTGTCGGAAATGCCCAGATCGGCCAGCGCCTGCCGCAGATCAAGATAAGCCTTACCGGTCGCGACGATGCCGAGCCGTGCCGGCCTGGAGTCGAGCACGATGCGGTCGAGCTGGTTGGCGCGCGCAAAGGCCTGCACCGCCGCCATCTTCGGGCCGAACAGGCGCCTCTCTGCGTCCAGCGGCGGATCGGGCCAGCGGATGTTGAGGCCGCCGGGCGGCATCTCGAAATCGTCGGGGAGCTTAATCTGGATGCGTTCGGGATCACTGTAGATCGACGCCGAACTCTCCACGGTTTCGCTGATCGCCTTGAAGCCGACCCAGCAGCCGGAGAAGCGCGACAGCGCAAAACCGTAAAGGCCGAGGTCGAGATAATCCTGCAGCGTCGCCGGGTTGATCACGGGGATCAGCGCCGCTGCGAAGACCTGCTCGCTCTGGTGTGCCAGTGTCGAGGATTGGCAGCCATGGTCGTCGCCGGCAAGCGCGAGTACGCCGCCATTCAGCGAGGTGCCGGCGGCATTCGCATGCTTGAGCGCGTCAACCGAGCGATCGACGCCGGGCCCCTTGCCGTACCAGATGCCGAACACGCCATCGACCTTGGCGCCGGGAAACAGGCCGACCTGCTGGCTGCCCCAGACGGCGGTCGCCGCTAGGTCCTCATTAAGGCCGGGGACGAAGGCAATGTCGTGCTGCTGGAGGTATGACTTCGCGCGCCACAGCGCGTGGTCGTACATGCCGAGCGGGGAGCCCCGATAGCCCGAGATGAAGCCGCCGGTGTTGAGGCCCTGAAGTCGATCGCGTTCGCGCTGCAACATGGGCAACCGGACCAGCGCCTGCGTGCCGGACAGGAAGATCCGCTTCGATTCGAGCCGGTATTTGTCGTCCAGCTCGACCTGCATCAGCGTCATTTCGGAAGTCCTCGTCTCTTGGTCGGCTCTTATTCGACTTGGGGTTTGCGCTGCGGGAGGGAGGAGCGGCTGCGCGACGCGAATTGTGACAGTCAAGGGCATGCACAGGCGAAGTCAATATCGCTGGCCGCATCCGTGGCGCTCCTGCTAGTCATGGCTTGCTTGCGGAGGACACCATGACGGCACAAGTGTTCGATACCGAGATCACGGAGACCGACGGCGCTCTGATCGGGCCGTGGCGTCAGCCGCGTCAGATGCTGCAATCCCAAACCTACGACGCGCACGCCTCGATCCACGACGACGCCACCGCGCAGAAGCTCGGCTTCAAGGGCGGCACCATCGAGGGCCCGACCCATTTCAGCCAGTTTGCTCCGCTCGGCGCGCGTTTGTGGGGACAGGTCTGGTTCGAGAGCGGCTGTCTCTCCGCGCATTACCGCAGCGTCTGTTACGAAGGCGAGGAGGTGCAGGCGATCCTGTCGAAGCCGCTGCCCGGCACCAGCCAGTGCCAGATCCAGATGGTCAAACGTGACGGCACCGAGGTGCTGCGTGGCACGGCCTCGGTCGGAGAACCGCAGGCCGCAACCGCGCTGGAGGCGCGTCTTGGCGAACTCAACCCGCTCACTGATCCCGTGATCCTGCGCGACGTGAAGGTGGCGCAGACGAGCCGGCGCCAGGCGGTGCGGATGGCGTTCGACCAGATCATGGGCGAGCTCTATCCGTTCTCGCTGCGGCAGAAGCTCGCCGTCATCACCGAGACCTCGCCGTATTATTCAGGCGCCGGCAATCCTTCTGCGAATCCGTGGGGCAGGGCGATCATCCCGATGGAGATGCTGAGCGTGCTGTTCCAGTACCGCTCCAAGGACGATCCTCTCCCGGCCAAGGGCCCGGCCGTCGGCCTGTTCGCCGACCAGGAGATCAGGCTGGTGAAGGGCCCGCTGTTTGTGGACGAGGACTACGAAGTCGAGCGCGAGGTCGTCGCGCTCTCCGGCAGCCGACGCACCGAGAGCGCCTGGGTGAAGACGCGCGTGTTCGACAAGACGAATTCGGTGGTGGCGACCATGCTGCTGAACATGGCGACGCTGAAGGATTCTTACGCGCCGTATGAGGAAGAATATCGACGGCTGTACGGAGATACTGCCCGGTAGAAGCGAGCTTCGTTGTCGCTCATCCTTTGGGCAAATGCACGTCGCAAAAGCCGCCGCACAGCGAATAAGCAGACCCCGGCTTTCCTCATAACATTCTGACGGCGCAGGAAATTTTCCCGCGCTGTCCGCCCGATTGCCATTGTACACAATGGCACGGCGCTTGCAGAACTCCGGGCAACGAGAGTTCTCGCGGGGGCCTTGAGTCATGTTGAACTCAACCAAGCCGACATTGGGTGTCATCATCGCCGAACCGGAGCCGGTCAAGCTCGACTGGTCGGCTACCGCGCTCCTCATCATCGACATGCAGCGCGACTTCATGGAGCCTGGCGGCTTCGGCGAGACGCTCGGCAACGACGTCAGCCAGCTCGCGCGCGCGGTGAAGCCGATCGGTGCGGTGCTGAAGGCCGCGCGGGAGACCGGCATGCTGGTGATCCACACGCGCGAGGGCCATCTGCCCGATCTCTCCGACGCGCCGCCGGCGAAAGTCGAGCGCGGCGCGCCATCGCTTCGCATCGGGGACCCCGGTCCTATGGGCCGCATTCTCATTCGCGGCGAGGCGGGCCACGACATCATCCCGGAGCTCTATCCGCTCGACAGCGAGATCGTGATCGACAAGCCCGGCAAGGGCGCGTTCTACGCCACCGAGCTCACCGACGTGCTGGAGAAATACGGCATCGAGAATCTGCTGGTGTGCGGCGTCACCACCGAGGTGTGCGTCAACACCACCGTGCGCGAGGCCAATGACCGCGGCTATCGCTGCATCGTCATCTCGGACGGCTGCGCATCCTACTTCCCCGAATTTCACGAGATGGGCTTGAAGATGATCAAGGCCCAGGGCGGCATCTTCGGCTGGGTTGCAAGCTCAGCCGCGGTTCTGGAGGCGATGAAGATTTCCACATCAGCGTAGGGGCATCACGATGAGCACAGGCACGACAGGGACGGCCGGCACCTCCGAGTTCAAGCCAGCACTATGGACACCGGGCGACTGGAACGCGTTTTTCGGCTTCGGCACCAACATCCTCGTCAACATGCTGGTGCTCACAGGCCTCTTGCGCTTCGTGCTGAAGATGCCCGACTCACTGGTGTTCGGCCGCATCCTTCCCGCACTCGGGTTGATGATGTGCCTTTCCACCTTCTACTACGCGTTCCTCGCCTATCGTCTGGCACAGAAGACCGGCCGCAACGACGTCTGTGCGTTACCGTCAGGCGTCAGCGTACCGCACATGTTCATCGTCACCTTCGTGATCATGCTGCCGATCACGATAAAGACCGGCGATCCGCTCAAGGGCTGGTCGGCGGGCCTGGTCTGGGTGTTCTTCCAGAGCTTCATCCTGATGATCGGCGGCTTCATCGCGCCGTTCATTCGAAAAATCACGCCGCGCGCGGCGCTGCTCGGTACGCTCGCCGGCGTATCCGTCACCTTCATCTCGATGCGGCCGGCGCTCGAAATGTACATGACGCCGCAGATCGGCCTGGTCTGCTTCGCCATCATTCTGGTGAGCTGGTTCGGTGGCGTGAAATATTGGCGCGGCATTCCCGCCGGTCTCGTCGCGATCGCGGTGGGCATGGTCATCGCATGGGGTTCGAACCTGTTCGGCCTCGGTCTCGGTGGACTGAGCGTCAAAGGCGTCGGTGATGCCTTTGCCAATTTCGGCTTCTCGGTGCCGATCCCGGCGGTAGGCTACGTCTTCTCCGGTTTCGAATTCCTCGGAATCATTCTGGTTACCGCCATTCCGTTCGGCATCTATGATCTCGTCGAGGCCATGGACAATGTCGAGAGCGCGGAGGCCGCCGGCGACGAATATCCGACCACGCGCGTGCTCACCGCCGACGGAATCGTCAGCCTGATTGGCTGCCTGATGGGCAATCCCTTCATCAACGCCGTCTATATCGGCCATCCCGGCTGGAAGGCGATGGGCGGCCGCATTGGTTACTCGGCTGCGACCGGCATCATGGTGGTGGTGCTGGCTTGGTTCGGCATCATCTCGGTGCTGCTGGCGCTGGTCCCGGTCGTCGCGATCTCGCCCATCCTGCTCTATATCGGCATGCTGATCGGCGCGCAGGCGTTCCAGACCACGCCGGTCAAGCACGCGCCCGCGATCGTGCTGGCGCTGACGCCGCATCTGGCCGCCTGGGCCAAGCTCCAGATCGACACCATGCTGGGCTCGACCATGAACGCGGCTGCGACCGTCGGCGGAATGGCCGCCGACAAGGCCGACGCGGTCAAGGCTGCGGCGATCGCAGCACTGCCTCAGCAGGGCGTGTTCTATCACGGACTCGAAGTGATGGGCGGCGGCTCCATCCTCGGCGGCCTGATCCTGGGTGCGATCGGTGTCTTCATCATCGAGCGCGACTTCGAGAAGGCCTCGGCGTTTGCGCTGGTTGGTGCGATCCTGACCTACTTCGGCTTCATGCACGGCGAAGCCGTCGGCATCGGCGGCGGCTTTGGCGTCACGCCCGCGGTCGCGTTCGCCTATGCCGTGATGGCCGCCGGTTTGTTCGCGGCCAGCCGGCTCGGCGCGAGCGAGTCCTACATGCCGCACGCGGACATGCACGCGGCACCGGCGGAGTAGCTACCCGCCCTTGACGGCACCCGCGGTGAGCCCGGCGACGATCTGTCGCTGGGCGAACACCGTGAGCAGCAGCACCGGAAGGGTGACGATCAGCGCGGCGGCCGCGAGCGGCCCCCAGCTCAATTGGTCGAACGAGATCATGTTGTAGACCGCGACTGGCAAGGTGCGTGTCTCGCGTCCGGCCAGCACGATGCCAAAGACAAAGTTGTTCCAGGAGAAGATCACGGCGAGAATGAAAGCGACCGCGATGCCAGGCTTGGCGATCGGCAGCGCGACATGGCGGAAGACCTGCCAGCGCGTGGCGCCGTCGATGAGGGCTGCTTCTTCCAGCTCCATTGGCGTCGTCTCGAAATAGCCGATCATAATCCAGATCACGATCGGCACCGTGACCACGAGGTGGATGATGATCTGCGGCACCAGCGTGCCGAGCAGTCCCAGCCACTGGAACATGAGAAACAGCGGGATCAGATAGGACAGGCCCGGCGTGATGCGGGCGATCAGGATCACGATCGCGGATTTATGCGCGGCCATGCGTGCGATGCCGTAGCCGGCGGGAACGCCGACGAGCAGGGCAAGCAGCGTCGCACTGCCGGTGACGATCAGGCTGTTGATGAAATAGGTCAGAAAGCGGTTGGAGGCGAGCACGTCGGCATAGTTTTTCCAGGCGACATGCTCGGGAAAGAACACCGGCGGGTATGCGGCGTTGTCGATCTCGAATTTGAGCGACAGCGACAGCATCCAGAGAAAGAACAGGATCGCCGGCGACACGATGAGGAACACCGAGAACCACAGGCCGATCTTGCCGATGATTTGCCTTGGACTCATGTGCCGCTCGCGATCTCGGTCCACAGCATGCGTTGGCGTGCATAAAGCATCACCGCCGCGAGCAGAACGATCAGCAGGAAGAACACGACCGCGATCGCCGAGCCGTAGCCGAGGTCGTAATAGGAGAAGGCGACGCTGTAGAGATAGATGTTGATCGTCTCCGACGCCGATCCCGGACCGCCCTGCGTGATCGCGAAAATGATGTCGAAGCTCTTCACGGCATCGATCATGCGGATCATGCCGGCGATGAACAGGAACGGCATGATCAGCGGCAGGGTGATGAAGCGGAACACCTGCCAGATGCTGGCGCCGTCGATCTGTGCACTTTCGTAAGGCTCGGTCGGGATCGCTGCCAGGCCGCCGAGTACGATCAGCATGACCAGCGGCGTCCATTGCCAGGTCTCGACCAGCACCAGCGAGGGAATGACGGTCGCGGGATGGAATACCCAGAGCTGCGCGGGGATTCCGACCAGTGACAGCAGATAGTTCAGTACGCCGAGCTGCGGGTGGAACATCATGGTCCAGACCAGCGCGATCGCCACCGGCGTCGCCATCATCGGCATGATGAAGACGCCGCGCAGAAAGCCGCGGCCAGGGAATTTCTGGTGAAACACTACGGCCGCAAACGTGCCGAGCACGAGCGGCAGCAGCACGGACAGTATGGTGTAGACCAGTGTGTGCCCGACGGCCTCGATGAAGCGGGGATCGCTCGTCAGCCGCAGATAATTGGACAAGCCAACGAAGGTGGTCGAGGAGCCGACCTTCCACTCGTTCAGGCTCATCCAGATCGTGAAGACCCACGGAAAGATGATGATCGCGATCACGACGACCAGCGCCGGGACCACGAACGGCCAGTAGGACGGCGGCCGCAACTCCTTCTCCGGCGCGGCATCAGACTGTGCCGCGCCCGGAGTCGATTGTGTCAACGCACTCACGCCTTCTCGCTACGCTCCAGGATCGGCCGGTACTGATCGTTGGCCTTCTTCAGCTCGGCGGCAGGATCGGCGCCGGACAAGGTCGCAGTGACCGCGGCGCCGACGATATCGCGGAATTCGGCGACGGGAATAACGACGGGCAGGCCCAGCTTGCTGATCTTGCCGGAATCGATCACCGATTGCAGCCATTCCTTGGTCTTGACGCCCTTCTGGACCTCGGGATCGCCAAGGATGGAGTTGCGGAACGGCACGCCGCCGCCGGCCTGCAGCAGCCGCGCGCCCTGGGTTTTCGAGACCACCCATTGGCAGAGCAGATAGGCGGCTTCCTTGTTCTTGCTCGCAGCGGCAACGCCGATGCCGTCGCCATAGGTCGAGGAATATTGGCCCTTGGGGCCGGCGGGCACGACGGTGTAGCCGACCTTGCCGACGACGCGCGAGGCGGCCGGGTCTTCCAACGGCGGCGCCCAGCCGACGCCGTCGATCCACATCGCGGATCGGCCTTGCGTGAACGAGGCCATCGACTCCATCCAGTTGAAGCCGGCGACGCCTGGAGGTGCCGATTTCGTCAGGAGCGTCTGATAGAGCTTGGTCGCCGCAATGGCTTCCGGACCGTCCGTCAGGATGTTGCCCTTGGCGTCGAGGAATTCCCCGCCATAGTTGAGGAAGAAGTTGCTCCACATCGCCATGTTGGCGTTGCGTAAGCCGCGCCCGACAAAGCCGTAGATCCCTTCCTTGGTATCGGTGAGCTTCTCGGCCGCCGCAGCCATCTCGTCGAGGGTCTTGGGAACGGTGACGCCCTTCTTCTCGAACAGCTCCTTGTTGTAGTAGAGGATGAAATAATCGACCGACCACGGCAGCGACAGCATCTGGCCCTTGTCGTTCCTGGCGTATTGCAGGCCGGCTGCCGAGAAGTCGCCCTCGACGAGATCGGCCGCGGTGAGCGCCGGGTCCTTCATGAAGGGCGTCAAGTCGGCGAGCCAGCCGGCCTTCTCGAATTGCCGCTTCTGCACATGGTAGCTGAGATGGACGACGTCGAAGCTCGGCCGTCCCGAGGTGAACTCGATCACCACCTTTTGGCGCTGCTGCTGCTCGGGAATCTGCTCCGCTTCGACCTGGATGCCGGTGAGTTCGGTGAACTCCTTCACGTATTTTTGCAGGTTGTCGCCGCGGGGCCCCTTGGCGAGGATCACCTCGAGCTTGGTCCCCGCGTATTTCTTCCAGTTCACCTCGGCACGCGCCGGCAATCCCGTCAGGCTGAGCGCGCCAGCTGCGGCAGTGCCCGTCAAGAGCGTACGACGCGAGATTTTGTGGTTGACCACTTGAGGTCCCTCCCTGTGACTCAATTTGGGCGGATACTAGCGGCCGTTCTGCTTCTGCCTAGTCCTAATCTGCGGAATTCAGGGCCGCACGGCCGGCGTCTCCATCGGCAAGCCATGCGCTCGCGACATCAGATAGAGTTCGAGCGCGACCAACTCGGGCGCGCCGAAATCATAGGCCTGGGCGCGGACACCCGTCATGCAACTGCGTAGCCGCCGCTCCAGCGATCCCAGCGTCTGCCATTCCAGGCGATAAAGCGGATAGCCGGTCGGCTGTCCTTGCGTGACCGGCGCGCCGGCAAGCCGCTTGTTGAAATTGTCGTCGTGGCAATTGGTGCAGGCAAGATTGAGCTGGCCTTCGCGCTGCATGAAGAGGGCGCGGCCCTGTTTGACGAATGGCTTCAGTTGCGGATCGTCGCCCGCGGTGATCGCGGTGCCGCGCGATTGGTGCGCGACGAAGGCGGACAGGGCCAGCAAATCGCGGCTCTCGTAGGGGAGCGGCCTCGCCTGCTGATGATTGCTGCGGCACAGATTGATGCGCTGGTCGAGCGTGACGGGGCGCGCCAGCGCCTTGTCGAAGGCCGGATAGCGCGCCGCGACGCCTTTCATGCTGCCGCGTGCATCGCCATGGCAATCCACGCAGGCCTTGTCGGCGCTGCCGGTCCTCTTCGTCCATAACGCCTCGCCGTCGAGCACGAACAGCATGCCGGGATTTGAGGTGTCGTCATCCTGCATCGCGCGCGTGTCGGGCCCCATGAACGAATAGCCGGAGCGGCGCGCGTCCGGCGGAATCTCGCCGGCGAGCAGGGCAGGGGCCGTGGCGAGGAACGCCGCGGCCGATATCGCGCGCCAAAAACTCATTCGACCGTGATCGACGCCGATGCGCTGGACAAATAGCCGTTGTCGCCGATCCATTCGAACTCGAACTTGCCGCTCTCCTTCGCGACCGTGAAGAACGACAGATAGGGATTGGCCGCGATCGCGGGGAAGAGATCGGCGCGAAAAATCTCGGTACCGTTGTAGCGGCACGTGAAGCTCGTGATGATGTCGCGCGGCACCAGCGCGCCGTCCGCCGTATGGCGGAAGCCGGTTTCCATGATGTGCGAGGTCAACGTGCGGATCTCGACGATTTCGCCGCGTCTGGCTTTCGCGGGAACGTTGATGAGCGCGGCCATCAGTTCATCTCCTCGGTGCAGGCGGCCAGCGTCACGACGATTTCCGTCGTGACCTGCCAGAACGTGTCGTCGGAAAGACGCGCGATCGCCACCACCTTCTGGGTATCCGCGAGCCGAATCCGGGTCGAGATCTGGGCGCGGCCGGAGGAGGGGCCGAGATGGAAGTTGCCGATGTTCGGCTGCGGGTTCTTCTCGTTGAAGACGTGGATGCTCTTGACGTAGTCGTCCGCCGTCATCGGGCTCGCGACGCTCACGGTCAGCGGCACCGTGTTGCCGTTCTCGACCAGCGGCGGAATGTCGAGCTTCACCTTGCCGGAGCGTACAGGTGCTTCGCCGACGACGTTGCGGATCGCGGCGGTGAGCATCGCCGGTGTCGCCTCGAGCGGCCGCAGCGTGACGATCGGGAGCGTCCCGGCGACCGTCACGCTTCCAGCAAGGTTCAGGAATTGTCGTCGCGTGGTCGGCATGAACAGTCCTAGTCCCGAAGCGTTGCAAGGAAAGCCACGATGTCCTCGATCTCGGCGGCGGACAAGATCGGTTTGCTGACGAAGTTTCGCCCGACCCGCACGAGGTGATCGGTGCGATAATAGGACGGCATGATGGTCTTTGGGTTGAAGCGCGCCGCATCGACCAGTCGAAGCCGCAACTGGCTCACCGTCCAGCGGTTCCCCGCACCCGAGAGGTCAGGCGCGAGGTCGCCCTGGAACCGGGTCTCCGGGAAGGGGCCGGAATGGCACAGGATGCAGGTCGTCGTGCGCGCGAGCACCAGCGCGCGCCCGCGCGCGGCATCGCCGGGCGCGCCGGTGAGCGATTCCGCGATGCCGTCGCCGGCGACGTTGTAGTGCCGGAGCTCCTCGGCCCCTGCATGGCAGGCGAAGGCGCAACTG
The DNA here is from genome assembly GCF_023073215.1 of Bradyrhizobium sp. 35. Taxonomy (NCBI): domain Bacteria; kingdom Pseudomonadati; phylum Pseudomonadota; class Alphaproteobacteria; order Hyphomicrobiales; family Nitrobacteraceae; genus Bradyrhizobium; species Bradyrhizobium sp. 35. Next base: position 692,822 of record NZ_JADPJC010000157.1, on the reverse strand, counting down.
GCGGCGATCAGCGCTGCGATATGGACCGATGTTCTAGCCAAAGGTGTCCGCCGTGATGGCTCGAAACCAGCGCTCGGCTTCAGTCGCCTCGCGGGCGCGCAATTCGCGCGGCGCATCGGCCGGGCTGGTCGCTCCGCCCTCGACCTCGGCGAAGATGTCGCCCCTGGGCTGGTAATTGCCCGCGAGTGAAAAGCCGTAGCCGGGTGCGACAATGTTGTAGCACACGCCTGTCAGTCGCGGCGTTTCTGGTGCGCGGCCGGCAAGGAGGTTCACGATCGCGGAAGCGCAGGCCTTGCCCTGTGCGCTTGCCGCGGATGCCGATTTGGGAATGCCCCCGCCGAGGCAGGCATCGCCGATGACGTGGATGTTCGGGACAAGTTTCGATTCGAAGGTAACGGGATCGATCGGGCACCAGCCGGTGGCATCCGCCGCGCCCGCGACCTCAGCGATGCGTCCGGCACGCTGCGGCGGGATGACGTTGGCGACGTCGGGGGTGTAATTGCCGAATTCGGTGACGATGGTCCTGGTCGCAGGATCGACCGAGGTCACGCGGCCGCCTTGCGACAGAGCGATGCGTTCGATCATGTCCCCGTAAAGCTCCTTCCACGCCTTCTCGAACAGCCGCTGCTGGGAGAAAGTGTCCTTGGCATCGAGAATCAAGACCTTTGAGCGCGGCTTCGTCGTTTTCAGGTAATGCGCGATCAGGCTGGCTCGCTCGTAAGGCGCCGGCGGACAGCGCGAGGGATTGGCGGGGATGGCAATGGCGACAGTGCCGCCGTCCGGCATGGCCTCCAGCTGCCCACGCAGCAATAGCGTCTGCGCACCGGCCTTCCAGGCATGCGGCATCTTTTCTGATGTGGCGTCGTCGTAGCCGGGCAGAGCCTCGAAATGGAAGTCGATGCCGGGAGAGAGGACGAGACGATCATAGGGCAGCGCAACGCCATCGGCCGTCACGACGCTGCGCAGCTGCGGCTCGATTGTGGTTACGGCTTGGCTGATCACCGTGACGCCTTCGGCGGCGACCTTGTCATAGCCAAACTGCTGCACGTCGATCTCGCGCAGACCCGCGATCACCTCGTTGCTGAACGGGCAGGAAGTGAAGACGGTACTGGGTTCGATCAGGATGACTTGCAAGTTTGCCTGCGCGCGCTTCAGCGCGCGGGCGCACGCCGCACCACCGAAGCCGCCGCCGACCACGACGACGCGGCCCGCCGATTGCGCGCGCAGGATCGTAGGGGCGGCGAATGATGTGGCCGCAGCGGCGATGCCGAGGACGGCATCCCGCCGTGTCACCGGCGCATTCATGAGTCTTGTCCGGAAAGTGTGCCGCGGCGGCGATTGCGGCCGCCGCGGCGTTTCTCAGGCGAAGGTGATGTTCTGGTCGCGCAGCGGCACCGAACGGATGCGTTTGCCCGTCGCCGCGAAGTACGCATTGAGCACCGCCGGCGCCGCGACGCCGATGGTCGGCTCGCCGACACCGCCCCAGAACCCGCCGCTCGGCACCATCACCGACTCCACCTTCGGCATCTCGTTGATGCGCATCGAATTGTAGGTGTCGAAGTTGGTCTGCTCGATCTTGCCGTCCTTGACGGTGCAGCCGCCGTAGAACAGCGCGGAGAGGCCATAGACGAAGGACCCCGCGATCTGCCGCTCCACCTGGGCCGGATTGACGACGTAGCCGGGATCGGTGGAGGCGACGATGCGATGCACCTTGATCTTGTTGCCGTCGGTCACCGAGATTTCGGCAGCGCCGGCGACATAGCTGCCATAGCCCATCACCTGCGCGATGCCGCGATAGATGCCCTGTGGCGCCGGAGTGCTCCAGCCGATCTTCTCGGCTACGGCATTGAGCACCGCCAGATGCTTGGGGTGATTGCCCATCAGCTTGCGGCGGAATTCGAGCGGGTCCTGGCCTGCGGCCTGGGCCAGCTCGTCCATGAAGCATTCCATGTAGATCGCGTTGTGATTGACGTTGACGCCGCGCCAGAAGCCCGGCGGAACGTGCGGGTTGCGCATCGCATGCTCGACCAGGAGGTTCGGCACGGAGTAACCGAACGCGGCTTCGCCGGACTGGGCGACGCCCTGGAATGCGGCCGGATCCATGCCGTTCTGCAGCGCTTCGGGGCGGAGCGAGAACAGGATCGATTGCCCGGACAGGCGGTAGTGCAGCGCGACCAGATTGTTGTCGGCATCGAACGCGCCGGTCATCTTGCACTGGGTGATCGGGTGATATCTGCCGTGCGCCATGTCCTCTTCGCGCGACCACAACAGCTTGATCGGCGTGCCCGGCATCTCCTTGGCGATCAAGACGGCCTGGCGGACATAGTCGGTCTGGCCGCGCCGGCCGAAGCCGCCGCCCGGCATCACCTTGTGCACGTCGCACTTCTCCGCCGGCAGGCCCGACGCTTCCAACGTGGCCGCGAAGGCTGCCTCGCCATTCTGCGTGCCGCACCAGACCTCGCATTTGTCCGCCGTGTAGAGCGCCGTGGCGTTCATTGGCTCCATGGTGGCGTGGTTCTGGTAGGGATAGCTGTAGACGGCCTCGATTTTTTTGGCGGCACCGGCAATCGCCGCCTTCGCGTCGCCGTTCTTGTTGCCGACATAGGCCGGCTGCCCGTTATCGAGGCCCTCGGTCAGCCATTTCGCGATCGACTCGCTCGAGACCTTGGCGTTGTCGCCCTCGTCCCAGACGATCGGCAGCGCCTCCAGTGCGGTCTTGGCGTGCCACCAGGTGTCGGCAACGACGGCGACCGCGGTGTCGCCGACCTTGACGACCTTCTTGACGCCTTTCATGCCGGTGATCTTGGCTTCGTCATAGCTTTTCAGCTTGCCGCCGAACACCGGGCAATCCTTGATCGCGGCGTTCAGCATGCCCGGCAGCTTGACATCGATGCCGTAGACCATGGTGCCGGTGGTCTTCTCGGCGGTGTCCAGCCGCTTCACGCCCTTGCCGATCAGCTTCCAGTCCTTGGGGTCCTTCAGCTTGACCTCGGCCGGCGGCGTCAGCTTGGCCGCGGCCTCGGCGACCTTGCCGTAGGTCGTGGTCTTGCCGGACGGCGTGTGGGTAATGACGCTGTTGGCGGCCGTGCATTCGGACGCCGGCACTTTCCACGCCTCGGCGGCGGCCTGGATCAGCATCACGCGTGCGGTGGCACCGCCCTTGCGGACATAGTCTTGCGAAGAGCGGATGCCGCGGCTGCCGCCGGTCGAGAAATCGCCCCAGACGCGCTTGCGGGCGACGCTCTGGCCCGGTGTCGGATATTCGGTCGAGACCTTCGACCAGTCGCATTCGAGTTCCTCGGCGACGAGCTGGGCAAGGCCGGTGAGGGAGCCCTGGCCCATTTCGGAGCGGGCGATGCGGATGACGACGGTGTCGTCGGGCCTGACCACGACCCAGGCGCCGATCTCCGGGGAGCCGTCGGCCGCGCGGACCACGGCGGGACCGCCGAAGGGGATATCGAGGCCGATTGCGAGACCTGCGCCGACCGCGGCGGTGCCGATGACGAAGGCACGGCGGTTCATCCTGGGAGAGACATGCTTGTTCATGTGGCGGCTCCTTACGCGCTTGCGATCGTGTGGATCGCTTCGCGCACCTGCTGGAAGGTGCCGCAGCGGCAGATATTGGTGATGGCCTCGTCGATGTCGGCGTCGGTCGGCTTCGGCTTCTCGCTCAGCAGCGCCGCCACCGCCATGATCATGCCGCTCTGGCAATAGCCGCATTGCGGAACGTCCTGGGCAATCCAGGCTTCCTGCACCTTGTGCAGCGCGTTGCCGGAGGCGAGCCCTTCGATGGTCGTGATCTTCTTGCCTGCGGCTTCGCCGACCGAAACCCCGCAGGAGCGGGTGGCGACGCCGTCGATGTGAACGGTGCAGGCGCCGCATTGTGCAATGCCGCAGCCATATTTGGTGCCGGTGAGGCCGGCATTCTCGCGGATCGCCCAGAGCAGGGGCGTATCCGGCTCGACGTCGAGCGTGAAGGTTTTTCCGTTGATTGTTAGGTTTGCCATCGCAGTCCCCTGATTGGCCCAATCCACCGACTGGACTCAGCGGCGCAATGTGTCCGGCAAATTGGAAACGTTCAAATCAATAGTCCGAGGGGTAACCGGCGGGGATTCCTTCCCCGGGCGCCCGCGGCACGGCTTGGAGCGACGTCTACTGGCTTCCGCGCCGACGCCCCCGGAACCGAGAGCGACAGTTTGTCCCTTTTGGCAGGGTGCAAGTCGAGAATGCTCTGCTACAGTGGAATCAGCCAAAAAGGGGTTCCATGAACGTACCGCAGCCTTGCAAAGTCCTGATGCTCTATCCGCTGTTCTCGGCAGAGTCCTTCTGGAGCTTTGGCGAATCCTGCAAAGTGTTGGGTGTGAAGCGGCCCGCGGCCCCTTTGGGGCTGATCACCGTTGCCGCGATGCTGCCCGAGAGCTGGACGGTCCGGCTGATCGATTGCAACACGGAATCCTTCAGCGACGAGGATCTTTCCTGGGCCGACGTCGTCTTCACCGGCGGAATGATGCCGCAGCAGGCCGACACGCTGCGCCTGATCGAAATTTGCCGTGCCGCGGGCAAGCCGGTGGTCGTGGGCGGTCCCGATCCCACCTCGAGCCCCCATATCTATGAGAGGGCCGACTTCCAGGTGCTCGGAGAGGCCGAAAGCGTTCTCCACGAATTCGTCGCGGCCTGGGACAGTGGCGCACGCTCCGGCGTCTTCATTGCGCCGAAATTCCAGGCCGACGTCACCAAGACGCCGGTTCCGCGCTTCGATCTGCTGAAGTTCGAGGACTACCTTTATCTCGGTGTGCAGTATTCCCGCGGCTGCCCGTTCACCTGCGAGTTCTGCGATATCATCGAGCTCTATGGCCGGGTGCCGCGAACCAAGACGAACGAGCAAATGCTGGTCGAGCTCGACAGGCTCTATGCCATGGGCTACCGCGGCCATCTCGACTTCGTCGACGACAATTTCATCGGCAACAAGAAGTCGTTGCGGCTGTTCCTGCCCCAGCTGGCCGAATGGCAACGTGCTCACGGCTATCCCTTTGAATTGTCGACTGAGGCCTCGGTCAATCTGGCCGACGATCCCGAGCTCCTGAACCTGATGGGCCAGGCGAATTTCTTCGCCATCTTCGTCGGTATCGAAAGTCCGGATCCGGCGACGCTGGTCGCCATGCGGAAGAAGCAGAACACGCGGCGCAACATCGCCGAGAGCATCCACAAGATCTACGCCGCGGGCATGCTCGTCACCGCGGGTTTCATCGTCGGCTTCGACAATGAGAAGCTCTCGATGGCGGATGCCATGATCGACTTCATCGAAGAGGCGGCGATCCCGGTCAGCATGGTCGGCCTGCTCTATGCCTTGCCGAACACGCAGCTGACGCGCCGCCTGGAGCGCGAAGGGCGGTTGCATCCGGGCCACGACCTGGCGCCGACCATCGGCGCGGATCAGTGCACCGCCGGGATCAACTTCGATCCGGTGCGTCCATTGCGCGACATTCTGACGGACTACAAGCGCGTGCTGGAGCACATCTACAGCCCGGCCGCCTATGCAAGGCGTATCGACCGACTGATGACGCTGCTCGACCGCTCTCGCCAGCGCCAGGAGCTCGCGGAAGGCGATATCCGTGCCCGGATCGGCGCGATGGAAACGGTGCACAAGGTGGTCACAGCCCTTCCCGAGGCGCGCGGGCCGCTGTGGCAGACCTTCATGAACTGCGCCAAGCGCGACACAACATCGGCGCGGATCGCCGTGCAGATGATCGCTGCCTATGCGCATCTCGGGCCGTTCTCGCGCAAGGTCATCGCTGCCATCGATGAGCGCCTCGCTGCGCTCGACGAGGAGACTGTCATTCCGGCCGCGACAGTCGAGGTGACGGCGGCCCGACATCTGGCTTGACCGTCTGCTCCACCGCCAGCCGCAAAAAGCTCATCACGCTGCCGAGTACGGCGAAGCCGGCGCCGAGTGCCAATGCCACGACTGCGCCGTCGTGACCGGCCAGCGAGAAGCAGAGCGCGGCCAGCGCCGCCCCTGTCGTCTGCCCCGTCAGGCGCGCGGTGGCGACGATGCCGGAGGCGCTGCCGCTGCGATGCGGCGGCGCGCTCGACATCACCGCTTTCATGTTCGGCGCCTGGAAGAAGCCGAATCCCATGCCGCAGATCACCATCCGCCAGATAATGTCGGGAATCGCAGGATTGGCCGGCAGCATCGCCAGCAGCGCCATGCCGAGGCCGAGCAGCACGAGCCCGATGCCGCCGAGCAATCCGACCGCGTGCCGGTCGGAGAGGCGCCCGGCGATCGGCGCCATGATGCCGACCACCAGCGGCCATGGCGTCATGAAGAAGCCGGTCTCGACCTGCGAACGCCCCAGCACGTCTTCGAAATAGAACGGCAGCGAGACGAAGGCGAGGCCCTGCACCGCGAACGAGCACACGGCCGTCGCGGCCGACAGCGCGAACATTGGCCGGCTGAACAGGTCGATCGGCAGCATCGGCGCCGGATGGTCGGCATGGCGGCGCGTCAGGATGAAGCCGAGCACCAGGGCCGTGACCAGCTCGATGCCCACGACAACCGGTGAGAGATTGTGCGCGGCACTGCCGATGCCCGTGATGAACAGCCCGAGACAGGCCGACGCCAAGGCCGCGCCGAGAAAGTCAAAGCCGTGATCGGCGCGCGGCGTCTTCGGCAGCATCGCAAATCCGATGCCGATCGCGACGAGGCCGAACGGGATGTTGACGGCGAACAGCCATGGCCACGGGCCGAGCGCGAGGATAGCGGAAGCGATCGAGGGACCAAAGGTGAAGGCGGTCGCGACCACCAGCGCGTTGTGGCCGAAGCCGCGGCCGAGCATCCGGCCGGGATAGACGAAGCGCACCAGCGCCGTGTTGACGCTCATGATGCCGCTCGCACCTAACCCTTGCAGCGTGCGCGCAACCAGCAGGCTCTCCAGCGACCAGGCCACCGCGCAGAACAGCGAGGCGATGGTGAACAGGATCAGGCCGCCGAGATAGATGCGCTGGTGCCCGACGATCTCGCCGAGTGCTCCCAACGGCAGCAACGTCGCCACCAGCGCGATCTGGTAGACGTTGACCACCCAGACCGATTGCTCCGGGCTCACATGCAGGTCGCCGGCAATGGCGGGCAGCGCGATGTTGGCGATCGCGGTGTCGAGCGACGCCATCGCCAGCGCGGTGAAGATCGCGGCAATGGCCCAGCGCCGCTGTGCGGCTGGAAGGCCGTCGGAAATGGTGTGGTCGGGCTCGCGCGCGCCGGCGGGTAACGTGATTGTCATTGCGTTAGCGCGTTGCTCCGGCGGCCGGCTCCAGGGGACTCGGCATGTACTACGGCGCGGCCGCCTTCCACAGGCATATGCTTGCATGCTGTGTATGCGCGAAGGCTGGGCGATGAACCTGCGCGCCGGCGTATGATCGCGCGAACTGCTGCAATGTCAGGGGACCGCCATGCACATCGTCGTTTTGCCCGGTGACGGCATCGGGCCCGAGATCACGGCCGCGACATCAGGCGTGTTGCGCGCGGCCTCCGAACGCTTCCAGCTCAATCTGCAGCTGGAGGAGCACGCGGTCGGGCATGCGAGCCTCAAACAATTTGGCACGACGGTGCGCCCCGAGCTGCTCGACATCGTCCGCGCCGCCGACGGCCTGATCCTCGGGCCGACCGCGACCTTCGACTTCAAGGACGAGGCCCATGGCGAGATCAACCCGTCGCGATATTTTCGCAAGAACCTCGACCTCTACGCCAATGTCAGGCCCGCACGCACCTATGCGGGGCGGTCCGGCCGGGTGGGCGATTTCGACCTCGTCGTGGTGCGCGAGAACACAGAAGGGTTTTACGCCGACCGCAACATGGAGCAGGGCAATGGCGAGATGCTGGTCACGCCTGACGTCGTGATCTCGCTGCGCCGGATCACGCGCCTGTGCTGCGAGCGCATCGCGCACGCGGCGTGCCGGCTGGCGATGAAGCGGCGCAAGCATCTCACCATCGTGCACAAGGCCAATGTGCTCAAGCTCGGTGACGGCATGTTCCTCGAGATCTGCCGCGAGACGGCGAAGGCCTATCCCGGCCTTGGGATCGACGACATCCTCATCGACGCCATGATGGCGCATGTGGTGCGCAACCCCGACCGCTTCGACGTCATCGTCGCCACCAACATGTTTGGCGACATCCTGTCCGATCTCACCGCCGAACTCTCCGGCAGCCTCGGTCTCGGCGGCTCGCTCAATGTCGGCGACAGCTTCGCCATGGCGCAGGCCGCGCATGGCTCGGCGCCTGACATAGCCGGACAGGATGTTGCCAATCCAGTCTCGCTGATCCTGTCCACGGCCCTGCTGCTCGGATGGCACGGCGAGAATAGCGGCGCGGTGCGCTACGAGGAAGCCGCACGTGCGATCGAGGCGGCGGTGGCAAAAGCGATCGGCGAGGGCAGGGCAACGCGCGATGTCGGCGGAAAGCTCGGCACGATCGCCGCGGGGGCGGCGATTGCGGAAATCCTGCAGGCCGGGTGAGTGGTTATGCGGGGCCTTGTTTTTTTTAAGGGCTCAAAACAAAAAAGCGCGAAAACAACCCCATGCACAGTAGAAGGCCCCTTGATTAATAAGGGATTTCCGAACCGCGCAGCGGCGGCATTCGCCGCTGCCATGACGTTGACCCGTCGGGCAAAACACTGGCAAAATGCGATCGTGGCGGAGATCGCGGCGTGAATGCATCGGTGGTGGCTGCGGGCAATTTCAGTGAGCTGACCTATGAAGTCTGAGAGGGGTGGCATCAATCTCGCGGCCAAACCAAGCGGAACGGGGTGCGTGGAATGCTCGGCTGCGGGCGGGTGGTGGTTTCACCTTCGCAGATGTGTCGAATGCGGTCACATCGGCTGCTGTGATGCGTCACCAAATCAGCACGCAACGAAACACAGCGCGGCGACAGGTCATCCGATCATCACGAGCTTCGAGCCGGGCGAACGATGGTTTTACGACTATCGCACGGGAGAGGCTTTCGCCGGCCCGAAGCTTCAAGGTCCTCACGCGCATCCGTTGGATCAGCCGGTGCCCGGACCGGACGGCGCGGTGCCTCCGGACTGGCAAACGCTGCTGCATGAGTAAGGCGGTAGGCCGTAGGATGGGTAGAGCACTTGCGAAACCCATCAGGTTCACGTCGTATGCTGTCGATGGGTTTCGCTGCGCTCTACCCATCCTACGAAGTCCAATCGGTTCTAGAACTGATACCTCCGCAACCCCCCATCCACCGGGATCACCGTGCCCGTGATGTAGCGCGCCACGGGTGATGCCAGGAACACCGCGAGCGCGGCGAGGTCTTCCGGCTCGCCCCAATAGCCGACCGGGATCTCTTCTTCCGCGAAGCGCTCGCGATAATCAGGCGCGTAGTTGCGGCGGATCTGTTCGCTCATGATGCGGCCGGGCGGGATGCAGTTGATGGTGATGCCGTGCTCGCCGATCTCGCGCGACAGGCCTTTGGCCCAGGCGTGCACGGCGGCTTTGGCGGCAAACGCGGCGTTGAGGCCTTCCGGCTCGGACTTGCCGGTGATGTTGACGATGCGGCCCCATTTGCGCTCGATCATCTGCGGCAGCAGCGCATGCGCGATGCGGCGGTAGCTGGTGAAATTCAGCGCGATCGCCTCGTCCCATTGGCTGTCAGGCGCATCGACGGGGAGGGGGCGGCTTCCGCCGGCATTGTTGATCAGGATGTCGACATGGCCGAGCTCTTTGAGCGCGAACGCCGAAATCTTCTCGGCCGCGTCCTTGGCCATCACGTCCTGCTCGAATGGCGTGATCAGACCGGAGCCGACTTCCGTTACCAGCTCGGCGAGCAGGTCGGTGCGCCGTGCCACGCCGACGACGCGCACGCCTTCGGCAGCCAAGCCCTTGGCGATGGCACGGCCGATGCCGACGCTCGCTCCGGTGACCACGGCGGTTTTCGATTTGAGCCCGAGATCCATGGTGACACGCCCTCTTGTTCGCTTTTCTGCTTGTCGCTGGGCTGTTCGTTCTTCTGTTCGTTTTCCTGCCCTGTCCCCGTCAGCCTGATTTGCCCGACCGGGAGGAGCAGTGGTAACCAAGAGCCGCGTTGAAGGGAACACGAAAAAGAAAAGGCGCCGAGCGATGGTCTGGGATCCGCAGCAATATCTGAAATTCTCCGGCCTCCGGCTCCGGCCCGCCGTCGACCTCTTGATGCGGATCCCGGATTCTGGTCCGCGTGCGATTGCCGATCTCGGCGCCGGCGCCGGCAATGTCACCAAGCTGATCAAGGAGCGTTGGCCGGACGCGACGGTGACCGGTGTCGAGGGTTCGGCCGAGATGGTCGCCGCCGGCCGCAAGGCGGCGCCGGACGTGGAATGGTCACACGAGGATCTCGGCCACTGGCGTCCGACGAAGCAATATGACGTCGTCTACTCCAATGCCGCGCTGCACTGGCTGCCCAATCATGCGGCCCTGTTTCCGTCGATCATGGAGAAGGTGACGCCCGGCGGAATGCTCGCTGTGCAGATGCCGCGCAACTTTCTGGCGCCCTCGCATGTGCTGATCGGCGAGACCGCGCTGAACGGTCCCTGGCGGTCCAAGGTCGAGCATCTCGTCACGCCGCCGCCGGTCGAAGCGCCGGCCTATTATCACGGTCTTCTTGCTCCGATGTCGGCCAATATCGACATCTGGGAGACCGAATATCTGCAGGTGCTGGAAGGCGAGAATCCCGTGAAGGAGTGGACCAAGGGGACCTGGCTGACGCGCTATCTCGACATCTTGCAGGGCGACGAGAAGGCCGCGTTCGAAGCCGCCTATGGGATGCGGGTCGCGAAAGCCTATCCGAAGAACGCCGCGGGACAGACGCTGTTTCCGTTCCGGCGTCTGTTCATGGTCGCCCAGCGCAACGGCTGATCGCACTGCCGCAATGCGACATAAGCGCTCGTTTCCGGGAGCGGCAGCAGGTGCCGGGTTGCGCATTCAGCAGCGGCCAAGATAGCTTGAAGGTTGCTTGGCTGCGGCAAATTGGGCTTAGGTCTAGTTGTTCGGGTGGCGGATTGCTGTCAGTACTGAAATCGGAAAACAAAAAAGACCCGGTTTTAGAGGTTGTTGGGAGGTTCGTTCATGCGCAAGCTGCTTCTTGCGGTCGCCGCCGCAGCTGTTCTCGTGGGGCCCGCCGTTGCCGAGGCCCAGAGCCCGATCGTCATCAAATTCAGCCACGTCGTCGCCAACGATACTCCCAAGGGCAAGGGCGCCCTGAAGTTCAAGGAACTTGCGGAGAAGTACACCGACGGCAAGGTCAAGGTCGAAATCTACCCGAACTCCACGCTGTACAAGGACAAGGAGGAGATCGAGGCGCTGCAGCTCGGCTCGGTGCACATGCTCGCCCCCTCGACCGCGAAGTTCGCACCGCTCGGTATCAAGGAGTTCGAGGCGCTCGACCTGCCCTGGTTGTTCAAGGACGATCAAACCTATTCCAACGCGATGAAGGGCACGATCGGCAAGTGGCTGTTCGATAAGCTCGAGACCAAGGGCATCACCGGGCTCGCTTATTGGGACAACGGCTTCCACATGCTCTCCGCCAACCGTGCCCTGATAAAGCCGACCGATTTCCAGGGTCTCAAATTCCGCATCTCCGGATCGAAGGTCGCCGACCAATATCTCCGTATCATGGGTTCGATCCCTCAGATAATGGCGTTTTCCGAAGTCTACCAGGCTTTGCAGACGGGCGTGGTCGACGGCTGCGAGAATACCGCGTCCAATTACCTGACTCAGAAGTTCTACGAGGTGCAGAAGGACATCACGGTGTCCTATCACGCGCACCTGCAATATGCCGTCATCGTCAATTCGAAATTCTGGTCCGGCCTGCCGCCCGATATCCGCGCCCAGCTCGAGAAGGCGATGAACGAGGCGACCGACTACACCAATTCGATCGCGCGTCAGGAAAACGAGGATGCGCTGGCCGAGATCAAGAAGACGGGCAAGACCACGCTGCATTATCTGACTGACGCCGATCGCAAGGCGTGGCAGGAGGCGATGCAGCCGACCTACAAATGGGCAAAGGGGCGGGTCGGGCAGGAGGTGCTCGATCTCCTCGCCAAGGAACTCGACGTCAAGATGAACTGACGCCGGCGCGCTGGAAGAACAACCATGAACGGTCGGGGGTGATCGCACTCCCGGCCGTTGCTCTTGAATGATGAGCCAAGCTGAGGGGACCAAGTTGCTGCGTGCATTGAATCGTGTGCTCGATCATCTCGAGGAATGGCTGATCGCGACGATGATCGCGGCCGCGACATTGCTCATCTTCGTTGCCGTGCTGCACCGATATGGCGCCGGGCTGTCGATCGACATCGCCAAATGGGCGGAGGCGCGCAACCTGTCCTTGCTGGCCGCGCCCGCGCGAGCGGCGTTCGTCTGGCTTGCCGCTCTCGACTTGTCCTGGGCGCAGGAACTCTGCATCTACATGTTCATCTGGATGGCGAAGTTCGGTGCGGCCTACGGGGTGCGCACCGGCATCCATGTAGGCGTCGACGTCCTGGTCAATGTCCTTCCCGGCGGATCGCGCCGCCGCGTCATCACGTTCGGCCTGATGTGCGGCGCCCTTTTCACTGCCATCGTGTGCTATTTCGGGGCCGCGTTCGTCGGCCAGATGTGGCAGACCGGCCAGCAATCCAACGACTTGGAAGCACCGATGTGGCTGGTGTATCTCACCATCCCGCTCGGCTCCGGGCTGATGTGCTTCCGCTTCCTGCAGGTCGCCTGGTCGTTCTATCGCACCGGCGAACTGCCGCATCACGACATGGCAGGCGTCGAGGGCGTCGAAATAGACCCGGTCCATCCGGCCCCGGTCACGCGCAGTCAGGTCGTCCGCGACGAACGCAGCCCGCTCGGCTGGGTCCTGATGTTGTTGCCGGTCCTGATCGTCGCCGTGTGCTTCGCCCATTCGGCGCACGTGATCACGATGCCGCAGGGCTTGCGTGTCGCCGTGGTTTTCGGCCTTCTGCTGTCGTTGATGCTCACGGGCATGCCGATCTCCATCGCGCTCGGCCTGACCGTGCTCAGCTTCATGTTCACGTTGACCGACGTACGGACGGAATCGGTGGCGCTGAAGCTGTTTACCGGCATCGAGAGCTTCGAGATCATGGCGATCCCGTTCTTCATCCTTGCCGGCAACTTCCTGACCCATGGCGGCGTGGCGCGCCGGATGATCACGTTCGCGACTTCGCTGGTCGGCCATTGGTACGGAGGCCTTGCGCTCTCGGGCGTGGTCGCCTGCGCGCTGTTCGCCGCGATTTCCGGCTCGTCGCCGGCCACCGTGGTGGCGATCGGATCGGTGATCCTGCCCGCGATGGTCGCGCAGGGATTTCCCAAGAAGTTCGGGGCGGGCGTGATCACGACCTCCGGCTCGCTGGGAATTCTCATTCCACCGTCGATTCCAATGGTGCTGTTTGCCGTCTCCACCAACACCTCCGTCGGCAAGCTGTTCATCGCCGGCATCGTGCCGGGAATGGTGCTCGCCATGCTGCTTGGCGCCACGACGTTCTACCGGGCCTGGCGTAACGACTATCCGAGGATGCCGAAAGCAACCCTCTACGAACGCTTCGATGCGTTCCGCAAGTCGATCTGGGGTATCCTGCTGATCGTGATCGTGATCGGTGGCATCTACAGCGGCCTGTTCACACCGACCGAAGCTGCCGCCGTCAGCGCGGTGTACGCCTTCATCGTCGCAGTGTTCATCTACAAGGATCTGAAGCTGCGAGACGTGCCGCGGGTGCTGCTGTCGTCGGCAAATCTTTCAGCGATGCTGCTCTACATCATCACCAACGCCGTCTTGTTCTCTTTCCTGATGACTTACGAGAACGTGCCGCAAGCGCTCGCGCAATGGATGATCGACCAGGGCCTCGGCTGGATCGGCTTCCTCCTCGTCGTCAATCTCCTGCTGCTATTAGCCGGCAACGTGATGGAGCCATCCTCGATCATCCTGATCATGGCGCCGATCCTGTTTCCGGTTGCGATCAAGCTCGGCATCGATCCGATCCATTTCGGCATCCTGATGACGGTCAACATGGAGGTCGGGCTGTGCCATCCGCCGGTCGGCCTCAATCTCTACGTGGCCTCAGGCATCGCCAAGATGGGTATCACCGAGCTCACGGTCGCGGTGTGGCCATGGCTGCTGACGATGTTGGGATTCCTGGTGGTCGTGACCTATTGGCCCGGCCTGTCGCTGTGGCTGCCGAGGCTGTTGGGCATGTAGCCCGCGAACACGCTGCTTCTCTCCACCTGTGGGCGCGGGGCTACGCATTGCTGCGCCCTCCCGTCATGGCAATCGGCCGCGGGATGCGGTTAGATGCCGCGCAACAGGCGGGGAGGAGATCGAGATGACGGACACGTCCAGCAACGAGCCGAAGGGCGCAACGCCGTCCGTCATCGCGCAGCAAACGGCGATGCTGAATGCACTGCCGTTTTCCGACACGCGCGATTTCGACGACGCCGCGCGCGGCTTCCTCGGCACGATCGAGAATGCGGAGATCACCAATCCGCAAGGGCGGACGGTCTGGAGCCTCGAGCCGTACGCCTTTCTTGCCGCCGAGCAGGCGCCGACCACGGTCAATCCGAGCCTGTGGCGGCAGTCGCGGCTCAACATGCAGCACGGCCTTTTCGAGGTCGTGCCCGGCGTGTACCAGGTGCGGGGGCTCGACATTGCCAACATGACGCTGATCGAAGGCGACAGCGGCGTCATCGTCGTCGACACCCTGACCTCGATCGAGGGCGCGCGCGCCGCGCTCGATCTCTACTACAGGCATCGTGGCCAGCGGCCGGTCGCGGCCGTGATCTTCACCCATACCCACACCGACCATTGGGGTGGTGCGCGCGGCGTGCTGGAGGAGGATGCACTCGCGAGCGGCCGCGTGCCGATCATCGCGCCGAACTTGTTCATGGAGCATGCCGTCTCCGAGAACATCATCGCGGGACCTGCGATGCTGCGCCGGGCGCAGTACCAGTTCGGGCCTCTCCTCGCCAAGGGCGCGCGCGGGCAGGTCGATTGCGGCCTCGGCAAGTCGATGGCGGCAGGTTCGGTGGCGCTGCTGCGGCCGACCGACCTGATCACGGCGACCGGCGACCGGCGCGTGATCGACGGCGTTGAATTCGAATTCCAGATGGCGCCGAACAGCGAAGCGCCGGCGGAGATGCATTTCTTCATCCCGCGCTACAAGCTGTTGAACCTCGCCGAGAACTGCACCCACAATTTCCACAATCTGCTGCCGTTCCGCGGCGCCGACGTGCGCGACGCGCTGGCCTGGTCGAAATATCTGGGCGAGGCCTTGCAGCTCTGGGATGGCAAGGCGGAGGCGATGTGCGGCCAGCATCACTGGCCGGTGTGGGGACACGAACGCATCGGCACGATGATCCGGCAGCAGCGCGACCTCTACAAATTCGCGCATGACCAGACCATCCGCCTGATGAACCACGGCCTCACCGCGGCCGAGATCGCTGAAACGATCCAGCTGCCCAAGAGCCTGGAGGGCGCCTGGCACGGCCGCGGCTATTACGGCCACATCCGGCACAATGTGAAGGCGATCTATCAAAAATATCTGGGCTGGTACGACGCCAATCCGGTCAATCTCGATCCTTTGCCCCCGGTTGAGTCGGGCAAGAAATACGTCGAGTACATGGGCGGCGCCGACGCCATCCTCGCGCGGGCGCGTGTCGATTTCGACAAGGGCGAATTCCGCTTCGTGGCGCAGGCGCTCGGCCATCTCGTCTTTGCCCAGCCGGACAACGCGGCGGCGCGTGCATTGCTTGCGGATACGCTGGAGCAGCTCGGCTACGCTGGTGAAAGCGCGACCTGGCGCAATGCCTATCTGTTCGGCGCGCAGGAATTGCGCCAGGGCATGCCGAAGGTGCCGGCGCGCCCGCCGATGCCGCGCGAGACGCTGGCGGCGCTGCGCACCTCACAGCTCTGGGACGTGCTCGGCATCCGCCTGAACGGACCAAAGGCGGAAGGAAAGCACATCGTGCTGAACTGGAGCTTCTCCGACACCGGCGAGACCTTCGTGCTCAATCTGGAGAACTGCGCGCTGACTTACACAGAGGGCATGCAGGCGCACAATGCCGATGCCAGCTTCACGCTGGCGCGGTCGACGCTCGACGAGGTGATCGCAAAACTGACCAGCTTCCCGGAGGCCGTGGCCGCCGGCAAGGTCAAATTCGCCGGCAACCCGATGCGCCTCGCCGAGCTGATGGGCCTGATGGACGAATTCCCGCGCATGTTCGAGATCGTCGAGCCGAAGCGGGCCGTGGTGAGGTAGGGCAGCCGTCACCGCGTTCCTACTGTCATCATCCGGCTTGACGGGACGATCCAGTACTCCGCGGCGGGAGTTGCGTGAGCAAACTGCTGCCGCGGCGTACTGGATGCCCCGCCTACGCGGGGCATGACAGTGGCTACTCCGCGCTGCTCACCAGCTTGATCCGCGGCGCCTGTTCCTCGCCGAGGCTGCGATAGGCCGCGAGATAATCCAGCGCCATGCGACGCGCCGTGAAACGCGTCTCGAACTGCTTGCGAATGACGGAGCGGTCGAGTTGCTGCAGGCGGCCGACGACGCCGGCCGCGCTGAGGACGTCCTCGACGACGAAGCCGGTGAGGCCCTCGTCGATGATCTCCGGCACTGAGCCGCGGTTGAAGGCGATGACCGGCGTTCCGCAAGCCATGGCCTCGATCATCACCAGGCCAAACGGCTCCGGCCAGTCGATCGGGAGCAATAAGCCCAGCGCGCCGCTCAAAAAGTCCGACTTCTCGTGATCGCTGATCTCGCCGATGAATTCCACCAGCGGATTGTTCTCGATCATCGGCCGGATCAGCTCGTCATAGTAATCCTGGTCGGCACGATCAACCTTGGCGGCGATCTTGAGCGGAATGCCACAATGCGTCGCGATCTTGATGGCGCGGTCGACGCCCTTTTCCGGTGCGATGCGGCCAAGCACGGCGAGGTATTCCTGTTTCGCCGGCTTCGGCGTCAGCAGGTTCTCCGGCAGGCCGTGGTGGATCGTCCTCACCCAGTTCGCCTGCGGCACCGGCCGGCGCTGCGCGTTCGAGATCGAGATGACGGGGACCTTCGAGAAGGTGTTGAAGACCGGTTGATGCTCCGGCAGGTCGAGCCGGCCGTGCAGCGTGGTCAGGAACGGTGTCGGCTGCCGGTAGAACAGCGACCACGGATAATAATCGAGATGGAAGTGGAGGAAGTCGAACTCCTCGTCGTCACATTTCTGCCGCACCCGCTCCAGCATCACCATGTGCAGCGCATTGGGATCGCGCACGGAACCGTCGAGGCGGAGCGCCCGGGGCCATAACGCGTCCAGCTTCGCCGAGGTCTGCGAGTCGCCGCTGGCGAACAGCGTTACGTCGTGCCCAAGGGCCACCAGCTCTTCCGTCAACCAATGCACCACCCGCTCGGTGCCGCCATACAGCTTGGGTGGAACAGCCTCCGTCAACGGAGCTACCTGCGCGATGCGCATCTCACCATCTCCTCTGTGCGATCATGATTGTAGAAAGCCCCCGCCTGTTCAGCACCGGCACGCCAGACAAGGGAACGTTCCCGCACTTGCGAAGTTCCTCCTTCCGAACGTTACTTATTCGACACGTCGGACGCCTGTCGCGATGCTGCCATCACATCTTCGCAGAACGCCCGCATCCGCATGTCGTGATGGCGTTGCCCGGGAACCGAGGCGAAGTGGTCGATGTTCAGTCGGCTAACAACAAAAGTTTGAATCATCACGACGGGGTCAATAGTCACATGGATCATCTTTCTGGGTATGCGCACCGGCCGTTTGCCTTTGTTTTGCGCTATCTTCGGCGTCGGCTCGCGTCGCATCTCGTGATCCTGACCGCTGTGGTGGCGGCCGTTGCCTGCTCAGTAGGCACTCAGTATGGCGTCAAATCCCTGGTCGACAGCTTGTCGGCCGGCGCTTCGCATGGTGGGAGCGTATGGCTGGCATTCATTTTCCTCATGACGTTGATCGCCGCCGATAATTTCCTTTGGCGGATCGCGAGCTGGACCGCCAGCTTCACCTTCGTCCGTGTCACGGGTGATTTACGCCGTGACATATTTCGTCATCTGACCGGCCACGCGCCGAGCTACTTCTCCGACCGGATGCCTGGCATGCTGACGAGCCGCATCACGGCGACGTCCAATGCGGTGTTCACGGTCGAAAACATGTTCGTCTGGAATGTGTTGCCGCCGTGCATCGCAACAGTTGCGGCCATCGCGCTGATTGGAACCGTCAGCCCTTACATGGCACTCGGCCTGATGGTGATTGCCGGCGGCATGGTGCTTGCGATGTTCCGCCTTGCGGCCGCAGGGAAACCTCTGCATGACGACTTCGCCGACAAAGCCGCCGTCGTCGACGGCGAGATGATCGACGTCATCAGCAACATGCCGCTGGTGCGCGCCTTCTGCGGCATCGGGCACGAGCATGAGCGGTTCGACGCGACCGTGAACCGGGAGCTCACCGCGCGCGGCCGCAGCCTGCGCTATCTGGAGAAGCTGCGGCTTATCCATGCCGGCGTCACAGTCGTGCTCACGATCGCCCTGATGGCCTGGGCGATCATGCTCTGGCAGGACGGCAGGGCAACGACCGGCGACGTCGTGCTGGTCTGCACCCTCGGTCTCTCCATACTGAACGCGACGCGCGATCTCGCGGTGGCGCTGGTCGACGTCACCCAGCACGTTGCGCGGCTGACCGAGGCGATCGCCACACTGCTGGTGCCGCATGAATTGCGCGACCACCCCGAGGCCGAGCCGCTGGTGAAGAGCGGCGCCGCGATCGCGTTCAACAATGTCACCTTCGGCTATCCCGGCGGCGAAAAGATCTTCGAGCGCTTCAGCCTGCGGCTGCAACCCGGCCAGCGCGTCGGCCTGGTCGGCCAGTCCGGCGGCGGCAAGTCGACGCTGTTCACGCTGCTCCAGCGCTTCTACGATACCGACGAGGGAAGTATCACCATCGACGGCCAGGACATTTCCAAGGTGACGCAGCTGAGCCTGCGCGAGGCCATCTCGGTCGTGCCGCAGGACATTTCCTTGTTCCACCGCTCGATTCGCGAGAATATCCGCTATGGTCGCCCGAACGCGACCGACGACGAGGTGCTGCGTGCGGCCATTGCGGCGCGCTGCGATTTCGTCGAGAGTCTGCCTGGTGGTCTCGACACCATGGTCGGCGACCGCGGCGTCAAGATGTCCGGCGGCCAGCGCCAGCGCATCGCAATCGCGCGCGCCTTCCTGAAGGACGCGCCGATCCTGCTGCTGGACGAGGCGACCGCCGCGCTCGACAGCGAATCCGAGGAGGCGATCCGCGAGGCGTTGTCGCGGCTGATGCGCGGCCGGACGGTCATCGCGATCGCGCATCGCCTCGCGACCCTGCGCAATTTCGATCGCGTGGTCGTGTTGAGGGGTGGTAAGATCATCGAGGACGGGTCGCCCGAGCGTCTGATGCAGGGCCACGGGCCCTATCGTGAGCTGGTCACGCAGGAAATGAGCCGGCTCGCCCAAGCCGCCGCGTAAACCAATAGTCGCGTTCGAGTCGGTTGCGTGTCGAAACAAGCGCAGGGGAGCTGCTGATGTCGGTTGAAGCCGTTACCCAATTCGTCTCCGTGACGCGGACCGTGGACCAGGTCGCGGAGCAGCCTTTCTATATTCCGATGACGGGACCGTCAGCGCGGCCGCGGCGTTCGCTCAAGCACGACGACACCTTTATCGTGCTCGACAGCCATGGCGACATCGGCGCTTCGGCCGGCGGGCCCGATGGCCTGTTTCATCACGACACGCGCTACCTTGCGAGGCTCGAGCTCGTGCTCGACGATCTCCAGCCGTTGCTGCTGGGCTCGAACCTGCGCGACGACAATTCAGCCCTGACCGTCGATCTCACCAATCCGGACATCTACCGGCAGGGCAGCCTCGTGCTGCAAAAGGACCTGCTGCACATCGTGCGCACGATCTTCCTATGGCGCGGCACCGCCTATCAGCGCATCGGCGTGCAGAACCACGGCGACCGCCCGGCCGGCTTTGCGCTGACGCTGCTGTTCGACAACGATTTCGCCGATCTGTTCGAGGTCCGCGGCGAACGGCGCCCGCGCCGCGGCATCGGCTCGAGCCGGCTGTTGGGACCGACCGACGTGCTGTTCGACTACCGCGGTCTCGATGACGCCGAGCGCACCACGGGCCTGCATTTCGACCCGCGCCCAACCAAGTTGTCGGTGAATGCCGCGACCTGGCAGCTCGAACTCGACCCGCATGAGTCGAAATCCTTGTTCGTGGCCGTGTCCTGCAATCGGCCGGTCGCGGAGAAGCCTGCTCGCTTTTTCAGAAGCCTGCTCGCCCATCGCCGCGAGATGCGGCAATCGACGATGGGGGCGGCCAGCATCGAGACCTCCAACAACATCTTCAACGAGGTGCTGTGCCAGGCCATGGCCGACCTCAACATGCTGATGACGGAGACGCCGCAGGGCCGCTATCCCTATGCGGGAATTCCCTGGTACTCGACGACGTTCGGCCGTGACGGGCTGATCACCGCGTTGCAGATGCTGTGGGTCGATCCGCGAATCGCCAAGGGCGTGCTGCGGCGGCTCGCCCATTTCCAAGCCAAGGCGGTCGATCCGCTCGCCGATGCCGCGCCAGGCAAGATCCTGCATGAGATGCGCGGCGGCGAGATGGCGGCGCTGCGGGAGGTACCGTTCGCGCAATATTACGGCAGCGTCGATTCCACGGCCTTGTTCGTCCTGCTGGCGGGAAGCTATTTCGAGCGCACCGGCGACCAGACGACGTTGACCGAGCTGTGGCCGGCGATCGAGGCGGGGCTGGCCTGGATCGACGGTCCGGGGGACCCCGACAAGGACGGCTTCGTCGAATATCAGCGCGCCACGGAAAAGGGCCTCGCCAACCAGGGCTGGAAGGATTCCTACGACGCGATCTTCCATGCTGATGGCCAGCTCGCGGAAGGCAATCTCGCGCTGGCCGAGGTTCAAGGTTACGTCTTTGCGGCCAAGCGGCTCGCCGCGCGCTGCGCGCTCCGCCTGGGCAAGCCTGATCTCGCCAAGAAGCTCGAGGCCGAGGCCAAGACGCTGGCCGAGCGTTTCGAGGCCGCGTTCTGGTGCGAGGAGCTCGGTACCTATGCGCTTGCGCTCGACGGCAAGAAGCGGCCCTGCAAGGTGCGGACCTCCAACGCCGGCCAGGTCCTGTTCAGCGGCATGATCCGCGAGGACCGCGCGCGCCTCGTCGCCGCCGATTTGATGCGGCCGCATTTCTTCTCGGGCTGGGGCATCCGCACCGTCGCGCAAGGCGAGGTGCGTTACAATCCGATGTCCTATCATGACGGGTCGATCTGGCCGCACGACAATGCGCTGATCGCGCTCGGGCTCGCGCGTTATGGGCTCAAGCATTCGGTCGCGCATGTCTTCAAGGGATTGTTCGACGCCGCGACCTACATGGACCTGCGCCGGTTGCCCGAATTGTTCTGCGGTTTCCGGCGCGAAAAGCGGCGCGGCCCGACGCTCTATCCGGTCGCCTGCGCGCCGCAGGCCTGGGCCAGCGCAACGGCGTTCACGCTATTGGAGGCGGCGCTGGGCATCGAGTTCGACGTGGCGCGCGGCGAGATCCGGCTGCGCAATCCGCATCTGCCGGCGTTCCTGCACGAGGTGATCTTGCGCGATCTGCGTCTGGGCGAGTCCAGCGTGGACCTGCGCGTCAGCCGCCATGGCGACGACGTGGCGCTGGAGGTGTTGCGCACGCGTGGCCAGATTCAGGTCTCGATCGTGCTGGCGCGCTAGCGGCGCGCCGGAAGGAGGGTGCATGCGTACCGCCGGATGGTTGGCTCTGGGCGTCGTGATCGTCTGCGGAACGACTCTCGCCGTGTCACGCGCCGCGGAGGAGTCGCCCGCACCCTCGACGGAAGCGAATGCACCGCCGACGGCGCAGCCGCCGGCGTCATCGGTCCCCGTCACGCCAAAGAATGCCGCGCCACCGCCGTCGGTCACGATCATCGGCGCGAGCGATGCGCACGGTGTGCTTGGCCGTGACGTGCTCAGCGCGGCGAACGAAGACATGGGCCGCATCGTCGACGTCATCGTCGATCGGAGCGGGCACGTGCGCGCCGCCGTGATCGATTTCGGCGGCTTCCTCGGCGTCGGCAGCCGCAAGATCGTGGTGGACTGGAACGCGCTCCGATTCGGCAAGATCACCAACAAGAAGGACAGCATCACGCTGGAATTGACCAAGGCACAGGTCGCAGCCGCGCCGGAATACAAGGAGGACACGCCGATGGTGGTACTCGGCGCGTCCGGCAGCCTGCAGCCGCTGCAAGCCGTTCAGTGAGGCGCGGGGAGGGATGGCCGCCGGTGCTGTTGTCGAGGAAGCCGAATGATGCAGACCGCGAGGGCCGCGTTGAGCAGGATAAATTCTCGGCGCCGTCGCCTGCCGGCATTCCGGCGCCGTCGCGCCAAAGCCTGCGTGGCCTCGACTGGTTCATCTTCTTCCTCGCCGACGTGCAGACCGGATTCGGGCCGTTCATCGCAGTTTATCTGACGACCCAGAAATGGACCCAGGTCGAGATCGGCCTCGTGCTGTCGATCGGCGGCATCGTTGCCCTGATCGGCCAGATGCCAGGCGGCGCCATCATCGATGCCGCCAAATCCGAACGGCTGGTCGCAGGCCTCGCCATCGCCACCATCGGCTGCTGCGCGCTCGCCTATGCGGCGATGCCAGTCTTCCCCGTGGTGGTGGCTGCGGCCACCCTGCACGCGGCTGCGAGCTGCGTGCTCGGACCGGCGATCGCGGCGATCAGCCTCGGTCTGGTCGGCCCGCTCGCGATCGGCGAGCGTCTCGGCCGCAACGCGCGCTTTGCTTCGCTTGGCAACGGCGTTGCGGCCGCCGTGATGGGAACGGCCGGCTATCTGCTGTCGAGCCGCTCGGTATTCCTGGTCACCTTTCTGCTCGCAATCCCCACCTTGATCGCGCTCTCTCGCATCCGCGAGCATGAGGTCGACATCGCGCGCTGTCACGGCGAGATGCCGCGCGAGGCGGAGGATCGCGGCGACACCAATATCTGGCATCTGATCCGGCAGCGGCCGCTCATTGTCTTTGCGCTCAGCGTGCTCTTGTTGCAGCTCGCGAACGCCTCGATGATGCCGCTGATGGCAAGCGCGGTGACAGCGCGATCGAGCGAGTGGGCGACGGTGCTCGTCGCTTTTTGCATTGTCGTGCCGCAGGCGATCGTGGCGCTGCTGTCGCCGAGCGTCGGGCGCAAGGCGCAAGTATGGGGCCGCAGGCCGCTGCTGCTGATCGGATTCGCGGCGCTGACGATTCGCGGTCTGCTGTTCGCGACAGTGCGCGATCCGTATCTGCTGGTGCTGGTGCAGGTGTTCGACGGCCTCACAGCGGCGGTGTTCGCGGTGATGATCCCGCTGATCGTGGCCGACGTCGCCTTCGGCAGCGGCCATTTCAACCTCGCGCAGGGCATTGTCGGCACGGCAATGGGCATCGGCGCGTCGCTGAGCACCGCGCTTGGCGGCTATGTCAGCGATAAATTCGGCAATGCCATGGCGTTCACCGGACTGTCCGGCGTCGCGGCGACGGGACTTCTGCTTATTCTGCTTGTCATGCCGGAGACGCGGCGCAAGGGCATGATCGCAGCAAAAGAAATGGCCGGCTGAATCAATCAGCCGGCCATGAGGGGGTGGGAGAGGGGAGATCAGGCGTCGAGATTGTGCAGGCGTGCGCGGTTGCGCAGCACGATATGGCGGGCGCCGGAGAAGCCGAGAATGCCCTGGGCGTGAAGCTGCGACAGCGCGCGCGAGACGGTCTCGAGCGTGAGACCGAGATAGTCGCCGATGTCGCGGCGGCACATCGGCAGCGCCATCATGCCTGCAACCGCGAGGCGGCGGTCCATTTCGAGCAGGAAGGTTGCGACGCGCTCCATCGCGGTCTTGCGGCCCAGCAGCAGCATGTGGTCCTCGGCGTGGCGAAGCTCACCGGCGGTCATCGCCCAAAGCTTGCGGGCGACCTGGACGTCGGTGGCTGCGGCCTTCTCGAGGCTCGCGCGCTTCACGAGGCGCACAGTGGTGTCGATGATAGCTTCAGCAGCAAGGCGGTGGGTGGTGCCGGATTCGAGCCCGAACACGTCGCCGGGAAGGTGGAAGGAGCCGATCTGGCGGCGGCCGTCGGAGAGAAGCTTGTAGCTGCGCACGGCGCCGGTGACGACCTGATAGACATACTCGGCCGACTCGTCCTCGCCATAGATTTCCTCTTCCTTGCGGTAGGAGAACTCGGTGGCAACGAGGCCGACATGGCCGGCGATCGCACCGAACTGGTCGGAGACGGGATGGGCGGGTGCGATCTTGCCGCCGATCTGGGTCTTGATCGCCGGGGCGTTGAAGGTCTGGGTCAGCATCTGCGCCATCTCCGTTGTGATGACGCTTAGGTACGCGGTATCGGGTGCCTCGAAAATTTCGCGAGATATCTTAAGGAGATTGCCTTACGTAGAATCCCGTAGGTCAGCTATGGACCCCGGTTCTGGATGGCGTGGCGAATGCGTTTGACCAGGTTTTCGTCCAGAAGCGGCTTCAGAATCACTTCATTCACGCCCGCGGCCGCCGCCCGGGCCGAGATATTCGAGTCGGGATAGCCGGTGATCAGGATCACGGGGGTATCGCCCTCGGACTGGCGCAGTCGCCCGGCCAGCTCGATGCCGTTAAAGTCAGGCATTTTGTAGTCGATCACGTAACAGTCTGCACCGGACGGGCGCGCCGCATTGAGCAGCGCCGTGGCGTTCCTGAAGGTCCGTACGGCAAAACCGTCGGTTTCCAGCAAAAACCTCAGCGAGCCAAGCACAGCGGCATCGTCGTCGACCACATAGACAGTTGGCTTTGCGGGTGACGACATCTGGAGCCGCTCGGGATGGGAGCTGATCGCAATCATTCCGATCTGGTAGCACAGGGCGAGCGGAGGGTTTTGACTTGCCTCAACTCCTGTTGACTTCAATCATTGAGCATTCCGGCGCGCATCGCTAGCCGGACCAGCTCCGACAGGCTGTTGGCCTGCATCTTGGTCATTACGTTGGCCCGGTAGACCTCGATGGTGCGCGGGCTGATGTCGTACTCGCGAGCGATCAGCTTGTTGGAGAGGCCCGCGATCAGCCCCTCCATGACCTGTCGTTCTCTGGGGCTCAGGGACGCGACGCGAGCGGCGACGTCCTGGCCCATGGCCTCGTTCCTGGCGGCCGGCTCGCCCTCGCGGATCGCGGATTCGATCATGGCGACGAGGCGGTCATCCTCGAACGGCTTTTCCAGGAAATCCATCGCACCGAGCTTCATCGCCTCGACCGCGAGCGGCACGTCGCCATGACCGGTCATGATCAGGATCGGAAACCGGCTGCGCTGCGCCTTCAGGCGCTTCAGAAGCTCGATCCCATCGATGCCGGGCATCCGCACGTCGGAGACGACGCAGCCGAAGGCGAGGCCGGGCAGGGCATCGAGAAAACTCTGCGCGTTGTCGAACAGTGTGACGCCGAAGCCGGCTGAATCCAGCAGGAAGTTCAGCGAATCCCGCATCGCCTCGTCGTCGTCAATGACGTAGATGGTTCCCTTGGTCGTCATGGATCAGTTCTCGTCGGCTGCCGGCAAGGTGAAGCGGAATGTCGCCCCACCCGATGCATTGCTCTCGGCCCACATCCGGCCGCCGTGAGCCTCGATGATCGAGCGGCTGATGGACAGTCCCACGCCCATGCCGGTGTCTTTGGTGGTGAAGAAAGTCTGAAACAGGTTTGGCATGACGTCGTCCTGGAAGCCGGAGCCGGAGTCGGAGACCTCGATCTCGATCATGTCGTCGGCGGCGCGGGTGTTGGTGACGACGAGCTCGCGCCGTGGCGACTTCGCCATCGCTTCCAGCGCGTTGCGGAAGAGGTTGACCAGCACCTGCTGGATTTGCACCCGGTCGGCGAGCACGAGATCGGCATTTGGATTGAGGCTGAACCGAAGCTGCACGTCCTGCTCGCGCGCGCCGGCGAGCCCGAGCGCGCCGGCCTCCTCGATCAGCTTGGACAGGCTCTCGACCCTTTTCTCCGATTCGCCGCGGGAGACGAAGTCGCGCAAGCGGCGGATGATCTGGCCGGCGCGCAGCGCCTGCTCGGCGGCGCGGTCCAGCGCGCTCTCGATCTTCGGCGTATTCGGATCCTGGCTTCCGGCGAGGAGCCGCCGCGACCCCTTCATGTAGTTGCTGATCGCTGCCAGCGGCTGGTTGAGCTCGTGAGCGAGCGCGGACGCCATTTCGCCCATCGCGCTCAGCCGCGAGACGTGGACAAGTTCGGACTGCAGTTCCTGGAGCCGCGCCTGGGTTTTCTGATGCTCGGTCAGATCGCGGACGAAACCGGTGAAATAGGGCTCGCCGCCCGACTGCATCTCGCCGATCGACAGGTGCATCGGAAAGGTCGTGCCGTCGCGGCGCTT
Source organism: Bradyrhizobium sp. 35 (assembly GCF_023073215.1). Classification (NCBI taxonomy): domain Bacteria; kingdom Pseudomonadati; phylum Pseudomonadota; class Alphaproteobacteria; order Hyphomicrobiales; family Nitrobacteraceae; genus Bradyrhizobium; species Bradyrhizobium sp. 35. Next base: position 666,361 of record NZ_JADPJC010000157.1, on the reverse strand, counting down.
GCCGGTCACGATGCGGCCGATGCCGATGATGTGTGGGTCGCTGGTGGTCCGGTAGCGCGCGATGTAGCCGTCGTGACGTGAGCTGTCGGGCTCCGGCATCAGGATGCGGACGTTCTGGCCGATCGCCTCCGACTCGACCCAGCCGAACAGGCGCTCGGCCGCCGCGCTGAAGAGCTGGATGACGCCGTGGCCGTCGATGACGATCATGGCGTCTGGAATCGTCTGGAGGATCGAGCGGAGGTGACTCTCGCGCGTGCGCAGGGTTTCCTCGACCTGCTTCTCTTCATCGACGTCAAGAAAGATGCCGCTGAGATGTCGGGCGGCGCCGGCGTCGTCCCGAATCAGCCCCGCGCGCGCACGGATCCACTGCGCTCTGCCCAACGCCCCCGCGACCCTGAACGACACGTCGAAGCTGCCGCCCCGTTCGGAGACGTGTCGGATCGCACTCTCGATCCGCTCGCGGTCGTTCGGCTCCAGCCGGGACAGGAACAGCGCGTAACTCACCGATTGGCCAGATTCGATTCCGAACAGGATCCTGGCCGTCTCCGACCACTCCAACTCCAGTGTCTTGAGATCGAGGTCCCAGGTCCCGACGCCAAATCCTTCGATTCGAACGCGGAAATGTTCGCCCCGGCCGTCATCTTGCGGATGAATCACGCGGGTCGGCGCCAAACGATCACTCCCATTCTGATGCGGGGAACCGCACAGCGTTACCGTTGGCAATGTACCCAAGGAGGGGCCAGAGGCAAGTTCCGATGTCTTATACCATCGGCAGATTTCCGGCCGGCGCGGTGATCCAAGGTTTTGATCTATCTCATCCTGCCCCGGCGGCGGTGGGCTTACGATCGGATCAAAGCTCATTGCCCCGGAGACTCCGATGACATACGCGACCGTGATGGTCAGCCTGGCGCTCGATCAGCCCAACGAGGCGCGGCTTCAGGTCGCGGGCGAGCTTGCCGAACGATTTGAGGCGTCGATCATCGGCGTTGCTGCGGCGCAGTTCGCCCCGCCGCTCTACTACAGCGATGGCGCCGCAGCGCAGGGACTGATCGATGAGGGAGAAGCCTCGGTCAAGCGACGCCTGAGCAGGCTTGAGGCGCAATTCCGCGCCGCGATCAGGAATCGCGGCGGGCATGTGGAATGGCGCAGCGCCATGGATTTCCCGGCGCGCTTTACGTTCGCTCAGGCACGTTGCGCCGACATCGTCGTCGCCGGCGGGCAGAGCCCGGCCTTCTCCGACGCCTTCGCGCTCGCGAGCCCAAAGGATCTGGTGATGCAAGCCGGCCGACCGATCCTGGTCGTGCCTGACGGGATCAACTGGCTCGATCTGCGCAGCGTCCTGGTGACGTGGAAGGATACGCCGGAAGCGCGGCGGGCGCTCGCCGATGCGCTGCCATTACTGCGCAAGGCCAGGGATGTCACCGTCCTCGCAATTCCCGAAGGTGACGACGACCGCACTGCCGCGGTCGCTGGCGCGACCGACGTGACGGCGTGGCTTGCCCGCCACGGCGTGACCGCGATCACGCGCGTTTCCGAAGCGGCCCGGAACGAAACCGTCGTCGGGCAACTGGAGAAAATTGCCGGCGACGTCGGCGCCAGCATGATCGTCGCCGGTGCCTACGGTCATTCGCGCTTCCGCGAACTGATCCTCGGCGGCGTCACCCAATATCTGGTCACTCAATCTGCCCGCTGCGTGCTGCTGTCGCACTGACGCTGGAGCGATACAAGACCAATCAAAGAGGACGCGCCGTGTACAGATTCCTTGAACAGACCGTCGAAAGCTACATGACGCAGGACGTCAGGACAGTGAGGCGCGACCTCGACCTGCTCGCGCTGAGCGAGATGTTCGAGCGCGATGATTTCAATTCCTATCCGGTCGAGGACGACGGACAGGTCGTCGGTATCGTCACCAAGTTCGACATCCTGAAGTGCTTCGCCTTCACGCCGAGCCAGATGCTGCCGCGCTACCACGACCTGATGACCCGCAAAATCGGCGACGTCATGACGCCCGACTTTATCTATGTCAGCCCCGACACGCGGCTGACGCGCGTGCTCCAGATCATGGTCGAGCACCGCATCAGGAGCATCATCGTGCTCGACGGCGCGCAGAAGCTGATCGGAATCGTCGCGCGCGAGGACGTCATCGCGGCGCTCAAGGCGACGGCACGCGACTGAGGAGGCGGCTGCAGATTCGCAATTCTCGACTCCGCCATGTCACGCAGGCGGTGGGCTGCCCGTTTATGCTCTGCGGTGCCCAAGCGACTGATATCGCTCTGCGATCTACATCGGTCTCACATTAACAGAAATCCACATAGCTTGATTTCAATCAATTCCCCGCGAGGGCGAATGTGGTTTCTGGCCCTGTGTTCTTTCAGAGAGAGTCCGCATGAGCCAGCCCTCCATCTCCAAGTCCATGACGTCAGGTGAAAGCGGCCTGGCTGTCGTGTTCGCGGTCACCGCCTTCCTCTGCGTGATTGCCTCGGCCAAGGCGCTCGATGCGCCCTTCGCCTTCCATGCCGCGCTGAGCGCGGCGGCGAGCCTGGCCGCGGTCTTCTGCATCATCAATCGTTACCTCGACCGACCGGCGGCGCTGCCGCCTGCGGAGATCAACGGCCGGCCCAACTACAACATGGGGCCGATCAAGTTCTCCTCCGTCATGGCGATGTTCTGGGGCATTGCCGGCTTTCTCGTCGGCCTCATCATCGCCTCGCAACTGGCGTGGCCGGCGCTGAACTTCGATCTGCCCTGGACCAGCTTCGGCCGCCTGCGTCCGCTGCACACGTCCGCAGTGATCTTCGCCTTCGGCGGCAACGTCCTGATCGCGACGTCGTTCTACGTCGTCCAGAAGAGCTGCCGCGTGCGCCTTGCAGGCGATCTCGCGCCCTGGTTCGTCGTCGTAGGCTACAATTTCTTCATCCTGATCGCCGGCACCGGCTATCTGCTCGGCGTCACCCAGTCGAAGGAATATGCCGAGCCGGAATGGTACGCCGATCTGTGGCTGACCATCGTCTGGGTCACCTATCTGCTGGTCTTCCTTGCCACGATCATCAAGCGCAAGGAGCCGCACATCTTTGTCGCGAACTGGTTCTATCTCGCCTTCATCGTGACGATCGCGGTCTTGCATCTCGGCAACAACCCGGCGCTGCCGGTCTCGGTGTTCGGCTCGAAATCCTACATCGCCTGGGGCGGCATCCAGGATGCCATGTTCCAGTGGTGGTACGGCCACAACGCGGTCGGCTTCTTCCTGACCGCCGGCTTCCTCGCCATCATGTATTACTTCATCCCGAAGCGGGCCGAGCGGCCGATCTATTCCTACCGTCTCTCGATCATCCACTTCTGGGCGCTGATCTTCCTGTACATCTGGGCCGGCCCACACCATCTGCACTACACGGCGCTGCCGGACTGGACCCAGACGCTCGGCATGACCTTCTCCATCATGCTGTGGATGCCGTCCTGGGGCGGCATGATCAACGGCCTGATGACGCTGTCGGGCGCCTGGGACAAGCTGCGCACCGATCCCGTGCTGCGCATGCTCGTGGTCTCCGTCGCCTTCTACGGCATGTCGACCTTCGAAGGCCCGATGATGTCGATCAAGGTGGTCAACTCGCTCAGCCACTACACCGACTGGACCATCGGCCACGTGCACTCCGGCGCGCTCGGCTGGGTTGGTTTCGTCTCCTTCGGCGCGCTCTACTGCCTCGTGCCCTGGATCTGGAATCGGAAGGGCCTCTACAGCCTCAAGCTCGTCAACTGGCACTTCTGGATCGCGACGCTTGGCATCGTCCTCTACATCTCGGCGATGTGGGTGTCCGGCATCCTCCAGGGCCTGATGTGGCGCGCCTACACCTCGCTCGGCTTCCTCGAATATTCCTTCATCGAGACCGTCGAGGCGATGCATCCCTTCTACATCATCCGCGCCGCCGGCGGCGGGCTGTTCCTGATCGGCGCGCTGATCATGGCCTATAATCTCTGGATGACGGTTCGCGTCGGCGAACAGGAAGTCCAGATGCCCGTCGCTCTTCAGCTGGCGGAATGAGGAGTCTTCCATGTCGTTCTGGACACGCCACCAAATCTTCGAAAAGAACTCGATCATCCTCATCGTCGGCATCCTGCTGGTGATCGCGATCGGCGGTCTCGTCGAGATCACCCCGCTGTTCTACCTCAAGAGCACGATCGAGGCGGTCGACGGGATCAGGCCGTATACGCCGCTGGAGCTCGCCGGGCGCAACGTCTACATCCGCGAGGGCTGCTATCTCTGCCATTCGCAGATGATCCGGCCCTTGCGCGACGAGGTCGAGCGCTACGGACATTTCTCGTTGGCCGCCGAGAGCATGTACGACCATCCGTTCCAGTGGGGCTCGAAGCGCACCGGTCCCGACCTTGCCCGCGTCGGCGCCAAATATTCCGACGACTGGCATGTGACCCATCTGGCCAATCCGCGCGCGATCGTGCCGCAGTCGGTGATGCCAGGCTATCCGTTCCTCAGCCAGACCGAGGTCGATCCGGACACGATCGCCGACCACATGCGCACGCTGCGGACCGTCGGCACGCCCTACACCGACGACCAGATCGCCAATGCGGGCGCCGACATGAAGGCCCAGGCCGATCCTGACAATGCCGGCTCCGACGCTTTCACCAAGCGCTACGCCAAGGCCGTGGTGCGCAACTTCGACGGCAAGGCCGGCACGCCGACCGAGATGGACGCGCTGATCGCCTATCTCCAGATGCTCGGCACGCTGGTCGATTTCAAGATCTACAACGAGAAAGCCAATCTTCGCTGAGAAGGCACCCACGATGAAAGCCATCCTGACACTCGACAATCTCGCGTCCGGTCTCGTGACCACGATCTGGACGCCGGTGTTCGTCGCGATCTTTCTCGCGATCATCGCCTACGCATTATGGCCCCGTAACAAGGCTGCGTTCGACGAAGCAGCACACCTGCCGTTGCGGGAGGAGTGAGAGACCATGACCGATCATCATAGCGACATCGATTCCGTCACCGGCAAGTCCACGACCGGACATGAATGGGACGGCATCAAGGAGCTCAACACGCCGCTGCCGCGCTGGTGGGTGATCAGCTTCTACCTCACCATCGTCTGGTCGATCGGCTACTGGATCGTGTATCCGGCCTGGCCCCTGATCTCCAGCAATACCACGGGCCTGTTCGGCTACTCGACACGCGTCGATGTCGCGGTCGAGCTCGCCAATCTCGAGAAGATCCGCGGAGCCAAGATGGTTGCGCTGGGCGCGGCCTCGCTCGCCGACATCGAGAAGGACCCGGCGCTGCTGGCGCTCGCGCGCGCCAAGGGCAAGACCGTGTTCGGCGACAATTGCGCGCCATGTCACGGCTCAGGCGGCGCGGGTGCCAAGGGCTATCCGAATCTGAACGACGACGACTGGCTGTGGGGCGGTTCGCTCGACCAGATCATGCAGACCATCCAGTTCGGCGCACGTTCCGGCCACGCCAAGACGCATGAAGGCCAGATGCTCGCATTCGGCAAGGACGGCGTGCTGAAGCCGGATGAGATCGTCACGGCCGCCAACTATGTCCGGGCACTGTCGGGCCTTCCGACCCGCAAGGGCTATGACGCGGCCAAGGGCGAGAAGATCTTCGCGGAGAATTGCGTCGCCTGCCATGGCGACGGCGGCAAGGGCAACCCGGAGATGGGTGCCCCTAACCTGACCGATAAGATCTGGCTCTATGGTTCGGACGAGGCGACGCTGATCGAGACCATCAGCCAGGGCCGCGCGGGCGTGATGCCGGCCTGGGAAGGGCGGCTCGATCCCGCCACCATCAAGGCGATGGCAGTTTACGTCCACTCGCTGGGCGGCGGAAAATAGCCAATCCGGGACAAGCGGGGGCGAACAAAAAAAGCCCCCGCTTGCGCTGGATCAACTGACGCGGCGGCGTCGGGTCTAGGTTTTATCGCACCTCTCGAAAAGCTGCAGGCGATGAACAGGACCGCGAACCCAAAAGAGCTCCCATTAGACGATGACAACGGGCCGCTCTATGTGGCCCAGAAGAAAGTCTATCCCCAGAGCACCTCCGGCACCTTCCGCCGGATCAAATGGGGCCTGATGGCCTTCTGCCTCGGCGTCTACTACTTCCTGCCGTTCGTGCGCTGGAACCGCGGACTCGGCGCTCCCAGCCAAGCGGTGCTGATCGATCTTCCCAACAGTCGCTTCTATTTCTTCTTCATCGAGCTGTGGCCGCAGGAGGTCTACTACTTCACCGGCCTGCTGATCGTCGCCGCGGTGGCGCTATTCCTGATGAACTCGGTCGGCGGCCGTATCTGGTGCGGCTATCTCTGTCCGCAGACGGTGTGGACCGACCTGTTCTATGCGGTCGAGCGTCTGATCGAGGGTGACCGGCGCGAGCGGATGAAGAAGGACAAATCGTCCGACCCGATGAAGCTGGAGCGGATCTCCGAGATCGTGCTCAAGCATTCGATCTGGCTCTTGATCGGGTGGTGGACCGGCGGCGCCTGGGTGCTCTATTTCAACGACGCACCGACGCTGGTCAAGGAACTCGTCACGTTCCAGGCGCCGATGCTCGCCTATGTCTGGATCGGCATTCTCACCGCGACGACCTATCTGCTCGCCGGCTACATGCGCGAGCAGGTCTGCACCTATATGTGCCCGTGGCCGCGCATCCAGGCGGCGCTGACCGATGAATGGGCGCTCAACGTCACCTACCGCTACGACCGAGGCGAGAAGCGTACGTCGGTGAAGAAGGCGGCCGAGCTGCGCGCGCTCGGGCAGCAGGTTGGTGATTGCGTCGATTGCTACCAGTGCGTGGCGGTCTGCCCGACCGGCATCGACATCCGCAACGGACCGCAGATGGAATGCATCCAGTGCGGGCTCTGCATTGATGCCTGCGACAATGTGATGACGAAAATCGGCCGGCCGAAGCGGCTGATCGGCTATGACAACGACGTCAACATCCAGCGCCGCCAGGAAGGCAAGGCGCCGATCTACCGCATCGTCCGGGCCCGCACCGTCGCCTACAGCGCGATCATCGCGGCGGTCGGCGGCATCATGATCTATACGCTGGCGACTCGCAGCCTGCTCGACGTCAACGTGCTGCACGACCGCAACCCGATCGCGGTCAGGCTCAGCGACGGCTCGATCCGCAATGCCTACACGGTGCGGCTGCTCAACAAGAGCGGTTACGACCGGGTCATCGCGATCGACGCGAGCGGCCCGGTCAATGCGACAATCCATGTCATCGGAATCGATTCTGTGACGCCGGACCGGCCGATGATCGTGGTTCCGCGCGACTCCACCAGCGAGCTGCGGCTGCTCGTGACCGCTCCGGTGGAGGGCAATCCGGAAAAGTCCATCCCGGTTCACTTTCACGTCACCGATATCGGCCTCGGCGAAGTCGCCAGCGCCACCGACAATTTCGTCGCGCCCTAGGATCAGGAGTTCGCCATGGCAACCAAGCCGCTGACCGGAACAAAAGTGTTTCTGATGCTGGTCGCCTTCTTCGGCGTCGTGATCGGCGTCAACGCGACCATGATGAAGCTCGCGATCGCGACGCTGCCAGGGACGGACGTCGACAGCCCCTATGCCGCGGGCCTCACCTATGACCGCGAAATTTCGGCGGCGCAGGACCAGGCCGCGCGCAAATGGAAGGTCAACGCCCATGTCGAGCGCCGCGCCGATGGCGGCGCCGTGCTTCAGGTCGAGGCGCGCGACGCGAGCGGCCAGCCGATCGCCGGACTGAAATTCGGCGGCCGCCTGGAGCGGCCGACTGACAAGCGCGCCGATCTCGCCATCGAGCTCTCGGAGGCCGGCATCGGCCTCTATCGCGGCAATGTCGCATCGGTCGCGCCGGGCCAATGGGACCTGGTGATCGAGGGCGAGGCGCGGGGAACGCGCGTGTTCAAGTCCCGCAACCGCGTGATCCTGAACTGAAGGATTTTGCCATGCACGTCTCGCGGGACTTTTCGCATTACGTCCGGACTGCGGGCGAGGGCGTCCAGCACATCGATCTCGCGGTCGAGGGCGTGCACTGCGCCGGCTGCATGGCCAAGATCGAGCGCGGGCTATCCGCGATTCCCGACGTCATGCTGGCGCGCGTGAACCTCACCGACCGGCGCGTTGCACTGGAATGGAAGGCGGGCACGCTCGATCCTATCAGCTTCATCGACCGCCTCGAAGAGCTCGGCTATAAGGCCTATCCTTACGAGACCGAGAGCGCGGAGGCGACCGAGGTCGCCGAATCGCGCTTCCTGCTGCGCTGCCTCGGCGTCGCCGCGTTCGCCACCATGAACGTGATGATGCTATCGATCCCGGTGTGGTCCGGCAACGTCTCGGACATGCTGCCGGAGCAGCGCGATTTCTTCCACTGGCTGTCGGCGCTGATCGCGCTGCCGGCGGCGGCCTATGCCGGCCAGCCGTTCTTCCGCTCGGCCTGGCGCGCGCTGTCGGCCAGGACCACCAACATGGACGTGCCGATCTCGATCGGCGTGACGCTGGCGCTCGGCATGTCCGTGGTCGAGACCATCAACCACGCCGAGCACGCCTATTTCGACGCGGCGATCATGCTGCTCACTTTCCTCCTGGTCGGTCGCTTCCTCGACCAGAACATGCGGCGGCGGACCCGCGCGGTCGCGGGCAATCTCGCCGCGCTTAAGGCGGAGACCGCGGCCAAGTTCGTCGGGCCCGACGAGATATCCCAAGTGCCGGTGGCCGCGATCTATCCCGGCGACATCGTGCTGCTGCGGCCCGGCGAGCGCTGCGCGGTCGACGGCACTGTGATCGAGGGCCGTTCCGAGATCGACCAGAGCCTGATCACCGGCGAGACGCTCTATGTCACGGCCGAGCAGGGCACGCCGGTCTATGCGGGATCGATGAACATCTCAGGGACCTTGCGGGTGCGGGTCTCGGCGGCCTCCGAGGCGACGCTGCTCGCCGAGATCACGCGGCTGCTCGACAATGCGCTGCAGGCGCGCTCGCGCTACATGCGGCTCGCAGACCGCGCTTCGCGACTCTACGCGCCGGTGGTGCATGCCACCGCGCTCGTCACCATCCTCGGCTGGGTCATCGCGGACGCCGGCTGGCATGATGCCATCGTGACCGGCGTCGCGGTGCTGATCATCACCTGTCCCTGCGCGCTCGGGCTCGCCATTCCGACGGTACAGACCGTGGCCTCTGGCGCGATGTTCAAGGCGGGTGTGCTGCTGAATTCCGGCGATGCCATCGAGCGTCTCGCGGAAGCCGATCACGTCATCTTCGACAAGAGCGGCACGCTGACGCTGCCCGATCTCGAAGTGATGAATGCGGCCGATATTCCCGCCGATATCTTCGAGCTTGCCGGGCGGCTCGCGCTGTCGAGCCATCATCCGGTCGCCGCCGCGGTCGCGCAGGCCTCCGACGCCAGATCGCCGATCGTTAGCGCGGTCGAGGAGGCCGGCCAGGGCGTGCGCGCTGTGCTCGATGGCATCGAGATTCGCCTCGGCCGTCCGTCCTTCTGCGGCGCCGAGACGCTGGTCTCCGACGTGACAAATCTCGATCCCGAAGCCTCCGTCGTGGCGTTCAGCAATGGCAGCGAAAAATTCATCCTCTCCGTGCGCCAGGGCCTCCGTCCCGATGCGCAGGCTGTGATCGCGGCGCTGAAGGCGCGCAATATCGGCATCGAGATTCTCTCCGGCGACCGTGAACCGGCGGTGATCGCGGCGGCCCATGCGCTGGGTATCTCCGAATGGCGAGCCGGCGTGACCCCGGCCGACAAGATCGCGCGGATCGAGGTCTTGAAGCAGCGGGGCATGAAGGTCCTGATGGTCGGCGACGGCATGAATGATGCGCCGTCGCTGGCGGCAGCGCACGTCTCGATGTCGCCGATCTCGGCCGCGCATTTGAGCCAGGCGACCGCCGATCTCGTCTTTCTCGGCCGGCCGCTGGCTCCGGTCGTCGCCGCCATCGATGCTTCGCGCAAGGCGCTGCACCTGATGCGGCAGAATCTCTGGCTGGCGATCGGCTACAATTTCCTCGCGGTGCCGGTCGCGATCAGCGGCGTCGTCACGCCCTTGATCGCGGCTGCCGCCATGAGCGGATCGTCGATCCTGGTGATGCTGAATTCGCTGCGTGCGCGCGGCGCCCCGCGGGAGATCGTGTGATGGAAATTCTGGTCATCCTGGTGCCGCTGGCGCTGATGCTCGGTCTCGCCGGTCTGGCCGCTTTCCTTTGGTCGCTTCGAAGCGGCCAGTACGACGATCTCGACGGCGCCGCCTGGCGCGCCATCGCCGACGACGAGCCGCCGCAGGAGGCGCCGGCCAAGCGCTAGCGCTTCAAGGCGAGCGTCAGCAGGGCCGCGACAGCGAGCGCCAGGCCCACCCCGGCCACGCAGGCATGCCAGCCATACGCGTCGAACAGCCGGCCGAGGACGGCGGTGCCGACGAGCCCACCGCAGAAATAGCAGGCGAGATAGGTGCCGCTGGCGATGCCGCGGTTTACAGCCGCAGCCTGTCCGACGAATCCTGTCGCAGCCGCTTGCGCGGAAAAGGTGCCGCTTCCGACCAGAACCATCCCGGCGAGGACCGCGCCCAGGTGCGGGACCAACATCAGCGGCAAGCCGACCCCGGCGATGGCGAGCGAGCCCCAGATCGTCGGACGCGTTCCGAGGCGCGACGCCACTTTGCCAGCCAGCAACGTGGTGACCACCGACGGCAGGAAGACGAAGTAAACGAAGCCGAGGTCCATCATGCCCAGCGACAGCGGTGGTCGAACCAGAACGAAATTGACGAATGTGAAGGTGCCGATGAATGCGAACAGGATGCAGAAGCCGATGCCGTAGGCGGCACGCAGCCGTGCATCCTGCCACTGCGCGATCGTCGCGGCAAACGCCGATGCCGTCGACGTCGTTGCACGCGTCGGCTGTACGCGCGCAATGGTGAAATAGACCAGGGCGGCACCGGCCAGATTGAGGGCCGCGAAGAAGTAGAAATTCCATGCCAGGCCAAGGCTATCGGCGATCGCGGCCGAGACCAGCCGGCCGACGAGATTGCTGGCGACGTTTCCTGTGATGTAGGCGGCAAAGGCGCCGCCGGAATCCATTGCGCTGCATTGCTCGCCGAGATGAGCCAATGTCAACGCGAAGGCGGATGCCATGCAGAGGCCCTGCGCGACCCGCAGGCCGGTGAAGACGGCAAGATTGGGCGCAGTCGCCAGCAGGCTCGTCGGAATCGCGAGCAGGGTCAGGCTGAGCAGGATGCCGGTCCGCCTGTCGATGTGCGGGCTGAGAAGGCCGACGACGAGGCCTGCGACAGCCATGCCGAACGTGCTGGCGTTGACGGCCAGGCTCATCGCGGCCGGCGTGACGCCGTAGCGGCGCGTCAGCGAGGGCAGGATCGCCTGTGTCGCGAAGAGATCGACGACCGTCAGGAAGGCAGTGAGGCCGATCACGAGAGAGCGAAGCGCAAGACCTGGTGAATGCGCGTCCATCGTCATCGCGGTTGGTTTGATCGGCGCGGAAAGATCGGTCATGGCAGGCCTCCCTTGTGATGAATGTGGCGCCCGCATGCGGGGCAGCATGGGGATCGCGGGCGCCACATTCCGTCACGCGTGCGCTGGGGTCGCGCACCCGTTACATGTTGTGGTCGTGCGGGTCCTTGCGGACGTCGCCGACATAGAGAATGACCGTTTCCTTGCCGAGGTTCTTCCACCAGTGCGAGGTGCCGGACACCTCCGGGCGGATGTCGCCGGCCTTGTGCACGATCGGATCGACGCAGTTGGAAACGTGTTCGACGATCTCGCCTTGCTGCACGAAGATCAGGGCAGGGCGGTCGTCATGGCTGTGCCAGGGCACGATGCCGCCGGGCTCGATGGTCAGCTTGCGGAAGCGCAGCTCGCGGCCTTCGATATGCGCCGGCTGTTTGCCGAGGTCGATGGCGCCGAGCGTGACGTCGGTGACGCCGACCGGCTTGTAGTCGACCATCTGCTGCGCGTTCGGCTTGATCTTGTCGGCCGGGCATTCGCCGGCGGAGACTGGCTGCGCCGAGAGTGTCAATACGCCGAGGATGGCCAGGCCGGGCCAGACCGCACGCGACAATGTGTGATGCTTGAACATCGGGACGTCTCCTGTGTTGGCCGCAACCGCAATGGTCGCTGGCTCTGTTGGGACTTTCGTCGAGAGGGCGCTCGTTCTGAAATGCTCTTTCGCTCTCGCTGCGATAGACCGGCGCTATCGGGCCCGATAGGCGCTCGCTATCGAACCGATTGGGGATTGGCATTTCCGCTTCCCGAGCGACTGGCGTTCGATGGTGGGGCGCCCGGTTGGCGGGCGTTCACGTCACTCCGGAGGAACATCTCATGACGAAATTGTCCAAGACCTTGATTGCCACGGCTGCGTTCGTGGTCATCGCCACATCGGCCTTCTCGGAAGCCACATGGGACTTCAAGGCCGGCATGGCCTACATGTATGGCGGACCCGGCAAGATGTCGGCGATGGCCATGGCCCCGGCGGAGAAGAACCACGAGGCCATGATGAAGAACGCCAAGAAAGTCCCCGACAACACCGTCTTCTTCATGGACAACGGATCGCTGTATTCCACCTCGGGGCGCCTGGACCCGACCGGCAATTTCTACGTGAACTGATCGCGTGCGCATGACGGCCGCCCCTTGCGGGCGGCCGGATCGGGCACCTAATATTCGTCCCCTGAACGCTGGAGCGCAAGATGACCTCTCTCTCGCCGGCCGATGCCGAGCGGCTTAAACACGCCTTCCAGCGCTGCCGTGACATGGATGGCACGCTGAACGAGCAGCTCCGCGCCTATGCCGACGCCAGCCGCGACGTGTTCCCGGCCTATGGCGAGGCAGTCGACAATCTGGTGACCAGATTGAATGGAAACGGCGGCGGCGAGACCGCGCCGCGTCCGGGCGAGTCGATGCCGCCGTTCATGTTGCCGGACGAGAGCGGGCGTCTCGTCGCGCTGTCCTCACTGCTGGAGAGCGGCCCGGTCGCCGTGATGTTTTTCCGCGGCCATTGGTGTCCCTATTGCCGGCTCAATGTCCGCGCGGTGGTCCAGGCGCTGGACCGCGTCGAGTCCATGGGTGCGCGCATAGTCGCGATCATGCCGGAGACGCAGGAATACACCCAGCAGCTCAAGGCGGAAGCTGGTGCCCCATTTCCGATCCTGACCGACCTCGACAACGGCTATGCGTTGTCGCTCAATCTCGCGATCTGGCTCGGTGCCGAGATCCAGCACCTGTTGTCCTATCAGGACATGGCGAAATTCCACGGCAATGATGGCTGGATGCTGCCGATCCCGGCCGTGTTCGTCGTTGGTCGCGACGGTCTCGTGAAAGCCCGCTTCGTCGATCCGGATTTCCGCAAGCGAATCGAGATCGATGATCTGCTTGAAGCGTTGGAAGGCGCGAGCAGGGAGGCCTGAAAGAGTGAGGAGCGAGCGTGGCTGCTACCCCGCAATCTCCCGCCAATCCGCACCGCGCAACATGCGCATAACGGCATTGGCCACCGCCGTGCGCTGCCGGCCGGCCACCCCGTAGAGGCTGACGGTGCGACGGGCGTCCAGCCCGGCGACCGCAGCGCGCGTCAACGTCTCCGGAACGGGCGAGGTGTGCGGCAGCATGGCGACGCCGATGTCGGCCTCGACCAGCTCGATCAAATCGCGCTCGTTCGAGATTTCGTGACCCTGCTCGATCGCGATGCCGTGCTCGCGCAGGCTCGCCGAGATACGGGCGGAATGCTCGCAAAACGTCCGGCTCAGCAGCTGCTCCGCGCGCAGATCGTCCAGTTCGATGCTGCTGCGGCCGGCGAGGCGGTGTCCGTCGCTGACCACGAGCTCGAAGCTCTCGGTGAACAGCGGCCAGACATCGAGCCGCTCCCAGGCCTCGTCGATGTCCGCGGCAATCCCTAGCTCGGCCTCGCCCTTCTTCAGGAACTCGGCCACTTCACGACTCGAGCCGCGCAGGAAGCGGAATTCGAGCCGGTTGAACTGCCGCTTGATCTGGTTGAGATGCGGAATGAGGAGCGACAGGTCGATCGCATGCGTCAGCGCGACGCGGAGCGCGCCGATCTCGCCGCTCCGGAACGAGGAGGCCAGCGATCGGGCGCCGGTGGCCGCTTCGAAACACTGCTTCAGCAGCGGATGCATGCGCTGGCCGAGCTCGGTCAATTGCGCCGCGGGCCGTTCGCGGCGAAACAGATCGCCGCCGAGCTCGGCCTCGAGCTGCTTGATCGCGCGCGTCAGCGAAGGCTGCGTCACGTTGCATTCCTCGGCGGCACGCGTGAAGTTCAAGAGTTGCGCCACCGCGAGGAAATAGCGGACCTGGTGCATTTCCATGGATCGGCTCCCGGCAAGATCAGCCGAAAGCTAGCCGATCGGCGCGGAGAATGACATCCCGACCGCAATAGAGCACAGGCATGGTTTCGGAAGCCAACGGGCATTTCCGTCAAACCCGGCGATGCTTCACAGTCGGCTCAGCACAAGTCGTCATGCCAAAGGAGTTTGCCCGTGAATATGTCCGTCAAGCCGCAGACGTCCGCCTCCCGGGCGCTCGCGGGCAAGGTTGCGCTGGTCACGGGCTCAACCAGTGGCATCGGCCTCGGTATCGCGCGGGCACTTGCCGCGGCCGGCGCCGACATCGTGCTGAACGGCCTTGGTGTGGCGGCCGAGCTCGACCGGACGCGCGAGCAGATCGCGGCGGAGTTCGGCGTCAAGGCAAGGTTTTCGCCGGCCGACATGACCAGACCGAATTCGATCGCCGAAATGATCGCGGCGACGGTTGCGCAGGCCGGCCGCCTGGATATCCTGATCAACAATGCCGGCATCCAGCACGTTGCGCCGCTGGAGCAGTTTCCGGTCGAGAAATGGGACCAGATCCTCGCGATCAATCTGTCGTCGGCCTTCCACACCACGCGGCTCGCGCTGCCCGCAATGCGACAGAACGGGTTCGGGCGGATCATCAACATCGCCTCCGCGCACGGCCTGGTCGCCTCGCCGTTCAAGGCGGCCTACGTCGCCGCCAAGCACGGCATCGTCGGGCTCACCAAGGTGACCGCGCTGGAGACGGCAGAAGAGGGCATTACCTGCAACGCGATCTGTCCCGGCTATGTCTATACGCCACTGGTCGAGGCGCAGATCGATGGGCAGGCCAAGGCGCATGGAATCTCGCGTGACCAGGTGATCCGTGACGTGCTGCTGGCGCAACAGCCGAACAAGCGCTTCTCGACCGTCGAGGAGCTCGGTGCGCTCAGCGTATTTCTGTCCACCAACGCAGCGGCCACGATCACCGGGATTGCGTTGCCCGGGGACGGAGGCTGGACCGCGCATTGAGGCGAGCGCGTAACATAGGATCGTTAGGAGCGAACATGGCAAGGGTACGGGCTCTCAGGGAGCAGAATATGAACGATGTGAAGCGCGATACCAGCGTGTCGAAGGATCTGCCCGGCCAGGTGGTGCTGGTGCTTCAGGGCGGCGGTGCACTCGGATCCTATCAGGCCGGGGTGTACCAGGCGCTGCACGAGGCCGGCATCGAGCCGGACTGGATCATCGGCACCTCGATCGGCGCCATCAATGCGTGGCTCATTGCGGGCAACGCGCCTGACCAGCGGCTGCTGCGCCTGAAGCAGTTCTGGAAACGGATGGAGCAGAATCCGGTCTGGAATCTGCGCACCCCGTTTGCCGGCTTCAATGAAAAGCTCGCCTATTGGTCGACCTTGACCCACGGCATTCCCGGCTTCTTCCGTCCCAATCCATTGGCGCATGCGGGCGATTCCTATCCGCTCGGAGCCGATCACGCCGGCTTCTATTCGACGGCGCCGCTGGAGCGGACGCTGCTCGAGCTTGTCGATTTCGGCCGGATCAACCGCTGCGCGCCACGGTTGACGGTCGGCGCCGCTCACGTCCGCAGCAGCCAGATGCACTATTTCGACAGCCGCGACGGCGAGCTGACGGTGAAGCATGTCATGGCTTCGGGCGCGCTGCCGCCGGCGTTTCCGGCGGTACGCATCGACGGCGAGCTCTATTGGGACGGCGGCATTCTGTCGAACACGCCGACCGAGGCCGTCTTCGACGACAATCCGCGCAAAAATTCGCTGATCCTCGCCGTGCATTTGTGGAATCCCGCCGGCGCCGAGCCGACCACGATGGCGGAGGTGCTGAACCGGCACAAGGATGTGCAATATTCCAGCCGGATCGCGAGCCAGATCACGCGCCAGCAGCAAACCCATCGCCTGCGCCACGTCATTAGCCAGCTCGCCGCGCGACTGCCTGAAAGCGAGCGCAGCAATCCGGCGGTGAGGGAATTGATCGACTACGGCTGCCCGACCAGGATGCATGTCGTGCGCCTGCTTGCGCCGCAGCTCGACCGCGAGAGCCACACCAAGGATATCGACTTCAGTCCGTCCGGCATCATGCGGCGCTGGGATGCCGGCTATTCGCACACAAAGTCAGTGCTTGAGCGAAGGCCGTGGGTTGGCGAGTTCGATCCGCTCGCGAGCGTGGTGCTGCACGAACATATGGACGAGATGCCGATGGCGGCGGAGTAGGGCCGCAAGCGATCGTCCCCTTCATCGAATTGCCACATGCCTTGCGGATTGTCGGTCCTGGTCCGCAATCGAAAGTCCCTGCAGGTGGTGTCCGGGAGCGAACTTGAATCTGCCCTTGATACCGTCCGCGCCAACGCGGCGGGACCGGTCGCCGGCGTGTTCGGCCCTGACACGGTGACCTGGCAAATCGACCGCGAGGCCGTGATCTTTCTCGGCGCCGGCCGGGCGCTGCTCCTTCAACTCGCGCATCCCTGGGTCGCCGCCGCCATCGCCGAGCATTCGAAAACCCTCGCTGATCCGATCGGACGATTTCACCGCACCTTCGACATCGTCTTTGCCATGGTGTTCGGTTCGCTTGACCGCGCGCTGTTGTCGTCGCGGCAATTGCACCGGCGCCACAGCATGATCGTCGGCGAGATGCCCGAGACCGTCGGTCCATTCGCGGCAGGCTCGCGCTACTGTGCCAACGACATCCCGTCGCTGCGCTGGGTTCATGCCACGCTGGTCGAGGCCGCGCTGATGGCGCATGATCTGGTCTTGCCGCCGCTCGCGGCGGACGAACGCGAACGCTACTGGGCCGAGAGTCGGTTGTTCGGTGCGTTGTTCGGGTTGACGGCGCACGATCTGCCGGCGGACTGGTCCGGCTTTGCGGCCTACACCGCGGCAATGACGCAGTCGGATACGCTGACCGTCAGCCCGGCCGCGCGCGAGATCGCCGCGCAGATCTTTGGTGGAGCGCGCCCTTGGTTGCGTCCGCCGCGCTGGTATCGCGCGCTCACCGCGAGCCTGCTGCCGGAAAGCTTGCGTGTGGGATTCGGGTTCGAGCTTGACGAGCGTGACACCAGATCCGCCGAGAAGGCGCTGCGATGGATACGGCGGGTCTATCCAAGGTTGCCAGACCGGCTGCGCTATGTCGGTCCCTACCAGGAAGCGCAAGCGCGGCTGCGCGGAGAGCCGCAGCCCGACTGGATGACGCGGTGCCTCAACCGTGCCTGGATCGGACGGTCGCAGATGGATGTGCGCGGGAGGGGGTGAAGTCCTCCGCCGTTGCCACAAACCACCGTCATTGCGAGGAGCTCTTGCGACGAAGCAATCCAGGCTGCTGCCACGGAAACAGTCTGGATTGCTTCGCTACGCTCGCAATGACGAGGACACGCAGGCCTCACACCGCCGCCAGCTTCCGGTACAGCGCGTTGTAGCTGCCGGCCGGGATGCTCCAGGAGAACGACCGTCCCATCGCACTGCGACGCATGGTGTCGAGCTGGTCCTGCACCATGAAGGCGGAGAACGCACGGCGGACGCCGCCGAGGAAGGATTCATGCGAAGGTTTTGAGAACAGGAAGCCGGTTTCGCCGTCGGTAATGGTCTCGGCGAGGCCGCCGGTCTGGTGGCCGATCGGCAGCGAGCCGAAGCGCTGGGCGTACATCTGGCTGAGCCCGCAGGGCTCGAAGCGTGACGGCATCAATGTGAAGTCGCTACCGGCGAAGATACGGCGCGCCTGGGCCTCGTTGAAGCCGATCACGACCCCGATCGCGTCAGGCCGCCGGCGATGCGCGTCGATTAGCGCCTGCTCGAGCGCCGGCTCGCCGGAGCCGGTGACCACGATCTGCCCGCCGGCATCGACGATCTCGTCGGCCGCCGCCAGCACGAGGTCGATGCCCTTCTGGTGCACGAGGCGGGCGACGATGCCGAACATCGGGCCGCGCGACACCGCAAGCCCGAACTGCTTGCGCACGTAATCCGCATTGGCCTTCTTGCCGACCCAGTCGCCGGCGCCGAACTGCTGGGCAAGCTGGGCGCAGGAACGCGGGTCCCAGCTCTCGTCGATGCCGTTGAGGATGCCGGTGAGCTCGGCCGCGTCGGAGCGGACTCGAAGCAGGCCTTCGAGACCGCAGCCGAATTCATCCGTGGTGATCTCCCGCGCATAGGTGCCGCTGACTGTGGTGAGATGCGAGGCGTAGACCAGCCCGGCCTTGAGGAAGGAGAGCTGGTCGTAGAACTCGACGCCGTCGATGTGGAAGGAGCTCTCCGGCGCGCCGATCCGCCGCAGCGAGTCCTTCGGGAAGAGGCCCTGATAGGCGAGGTTGTGAATGGTCAGGATCGACGGCAGCTTGGAGCCGCGCCAGGCGAGGTAGGCCGGCACGAGCGAAGCCTGCCAGTCATTGGCGTGGATCAGGTCTGCTGCCCAATCCTTGTCCAGCGTGCCCATCGCCAGCTCAGCGGCGGCCGAGGCAAAGCGCGCGAAACGGATGTCGTTATCGGGCCAGTCGCGCCCGGACTCGTCGCCATAGGGGTTGCCGGGCCGGTCGTAGAGTTGCGAGCACAACAGCACATAGACCGGCAGGCCGTCCTTGGTCGCGGCGCGGCCGAGCGAGCAGGCCGGCATCTCCGCGAACGCCGGACAGCGGCCAACGACCTGAATATGCGTGAGTTGTTCGATGATGTCGCGATAGCCGGGCAACATGACCCGCATGTCGGCGAAAGGACGAAGGGCTCGGGGGAGTGCAGCGGAAACGGCTCCAAGTCCGCCGACGCGGACAAAGTCGTCCATTTCTGTCGTAACGAACAAGACCCTCAAGAACTGCTGCCCTCTGCCGGAGCCCGATTGCTGCTATGCAAGAACGGGTCCAGTTGCCCTGGAATTCCCAAGCCCGCCCGCGAGACGTGTCTGTTCGGTAAAGACTTTCCTACTCAGCGGCCGCCCTCTAGGGTCGGCGCACCAACAACAGAGAACTTCGATAAGTTCCTAAGTGACTCAAGGACGCAAGCAGGCATGCAGCTATCAGATAAGCATGAGGGGACCACGCCAAAGGCCTTCGCCGGCCTTAGGGTCCTGGATTTTTCGACCACCATCGCCGGTCCCCATTGTGCGCGGATGCTCGCCGACATGGGCGCCGAGGTCATCAAGATCGAGACCGACGGCGGCGAGACGATGCGGACCCGGCCGCCGCTGCGCAAGGGCTGCAGCACCGTGTTCGGCCAGCTCAACGTCGGCAAGAAGAGCGTCGTGCTCGACCTCAAGTCCGAGGACGGCAAGGAGGCGGTCCGCCGGCTGGCCGCGACTGCCGACATCCTGGTCGAGAACTTCCGCCCGGGCGTGATGCATCGGCTGCGGCTCGACTATGACAGAATACGCACGGTCAGCCCGAAGTTGATCTACTGCTCGATCTCCGGCTACGGCCAGAGCGGCCCGTCGGCCGAGCTGCCGGCCTATGCGCCGGTGATCCATGCAGCCTCGGGCTACGACATGGCGCATCTCGCCTATCAGCCCGGCCGCAGCCGCCCGGATTATTGCGGCATCTACCATGCCGACGTCGTCACCGGCACCTACGGGTTCGGCGCGATCGCGTCGGCGCTCTACCAGCGCACCCTGACTGGGCTCGGCCAGCATATCGACGTTTCCATGCTGGAATCGATGCTGACGCTGACATTGATCGAGTTGCAGAACTCGCAGTTCACCGTGAAGCCGCCGCCGCGCCCGATGTTCGGGCCGACCGAGACGGCGAGCGGTTATGTCATGATCACGGTTGCCAGCGAGAAGACGTTTCAGGGACTGATGGGAGTGATCGGCCGCCCCGAATGGATCTCCGATCCGCGCTTCTCCACCTACGCCGCGCGTCGCGATCATTGGGCCGACTTGATGGACGGTGTCGAGGCCTGGTCGCGGCAGCTCTCGACCGATGTCTGTCTTGTCGCGTTAGGTGCGGCCGGCGTGCCGGCCTCGGCCTACCGCACTGTGTCCGAAGCACTGGCCGATCCGCAGCTCGCGCACCGAGAGGCGCTCTCGTCTGTCGAGGATGAAGGCGGCTCGTTCCAGGTCCTCAATCTGCCGTTCCGGATGACCGGTGCTGATACAACACCGGGCAAGACGATGGCCGTTCTTGGCGAGCACACGGACGGACTGCGCGCGGAGATCGGGCTCACCGACAATGCGCCAATTCCGTCAGGCAAAACAGCCGTGCAAGGCTGAGGGCAAGGCTGACGGCAAGTCTCACGGGAAGTCTGACGGATACCACGCTGTGGCAAGCAATGCGGCGTTGCGCGTGGCCGGCTTGCCATCATCCGTCAGCCTAAATTAGACAGGTCCGAGTTTGTCTCGTCCCGCCGCCCATGCCATGGTGGCGACGACAAGAAAAATATCCGGGAGGACGCCAATGAAAAGTTTCAAGGTCGCCGATTTCAAGGCGCCGCTGCAGGAGTTCGACGAGGCCACGCCGCAACCGTCCGGCACGCAGGTGCTGATCAAGGTGAAGGCCGCCGGCGTCTGCCATAGCGACCTTCACATTTGGGAAGGTGGCTACGATCTCGGCCACGGCCGCAAGCCGCTCTCGCTGAAGGACCGCGGCATCAACCTGCCGCTGACCATGGGGCACGAGACGGTCGGCGAGGTGCTCGCCTTCGGCCCGGACGTGAAGTCGTCGGACCAGGGCGACGTGAAGATCGGCGATGTCGGGCTGGTCTATCCCTGGATCGGTTGCGGCAAATGCGCGACCTGTCTCGCCGGTGACGAGAACATGTGCCTGACGCCGCGCTCGCTCGGCGTCTATTGCGACGGCGGCTATTCCGACCACATGCTGGTGCCGCATCCGCGCTATTTGCTCAACCTCAAAGGCCTCGATCCCGCGTCAGCTGCACCCTACGCCTGCTCGGGCGTCACGACCTACAGCGCGCTGAAGAAGCTCGAGCAGCACTTCCACACGCCGATCGTGATGTTCGGCGCCGGCGGACTTGGCCTGATGGCACTGTCGCTGCTGAAGGCGATGGGCGGCAAGGGCGCGATCATGGTCGACATCGACGCGAAGAAACGCGAAGCGGCGGAGCAAGCCGGCGCGCTCGCGACCGTCGATCCCAAGGCGGCCGACGCGCTGGAGCAGCTTGCCAAGAAAGCCGGTGGTCCCATCCGCGCCGTGCTCGATCTCGTCGGAAACGCCGCCACCACGCAACTCGGCTTCGACTGCCTGACCAAGGGCGGC
The DNA here is from genome assembly GCF_023073215.1 of Bradyrhizobium sp. 35. Classification (NCBI taxonomy): domain Bacteria; kingdom Pseudomonadati; phylum Pseudomonadota; class Alphaproteobacteria; order Hyphomicrobiales; family Nitrobacteraceae; genus Bradyrhizobium; species Bradyrhizobium sp. 35. The sequence goes on along the minus strand of NZ_JADPJC010000157.1, from coordinate 644,872 downwards.
AAGCTCGTCCTCGTCGGCCTGTTCGGCGGCGGTGCGACCTGGGCGCTGCCGCTGATTCCGATCAAGGCGGTGACGATCCAGGGCAGCTATGTCGGCAATTTGCGCGAGACGCAGGAGCTGCTCGACCTCGTGCGAGCGAAGAACATAGCGCCGATCCCCGTGACGCGGCAGCCGCTCGCCAAGGCCAACGACGCGCTGGTGCAGCTGCAGCAGGGCGCGGTGGTTGGCCGCACGGTGCTGACGCCGTAACCAACGCTCCATCCTCCGTCATTGCGAGGAGCGAAGCGACGAAGCAACCCAGAGTGTTTCCGCAGATGCAGTTCTGGATTGCTTCGCTTCGCTCGCAATGACGATTTAGCTCGCTCCTCCTGAGGCTTCCCATGTCCGCAAATAACGCCTTCCACATTGCCGTGCTTGCCGGTGACGGCATCGGTCCCGAAGTCATGGCGCCGGCCATCGAAGTCCTGCGCAAGATCGAGACGAAATCCGGCCTGAGCTTTCGCTTCACCGAGGGGCCGGCGGGCGCCAATCATTATCTCGCCGCCGGCAAGTCGATGCCGGACACCACCATCAAGCTGTGCGAGGAGGCGGACGCGATCCTGCTCGGCGCCTGCGGCCTGCCGTCGGTGCGCTACCCTGACAACACCGAGATCGCGCCGCAGATCGAGCTGCGCTTCATCTTCGATCTCTATGCCGGTGTGCGCCCGGCGCGGCTCATTCCGGGCGTGCCGAGTCCGATCGTCGGCGCCGACCAGCGCGGCATCGATCTCGTCGTGATCAGGGAGTCCACCGAAGGCCTGTTCGCCTCGATGGGCAAGGGCGTCGTCACCCATGAGGAGGCGCGCGAGACCATGCTGATCACGCGCAAGACGTCCGAGCGCCTGTTCGAGTTCTCGTTTCGTCTCGCCGAGCGGCGCAAGGCGCGCGGCAAGCCCGGCGCGCTGGCCTGCGTCGACAAGGCGAACGTGTTCAAGGCCTTTGCGTTCTTCCGCGGCATCTTCGACGAGATCGCCAAGCGTCATCCGGAGGTGAAGACCGACCGGCTCTATGTCGACGCCTGCTCGGCGATGCTGGTGAAGCGTCCCTGGGATTTCGACGTGATGGTGATGGAGAACATGTTCGGCGACATCGTCTCCGACATCACCGCGAGCCTGATCGGCGGCCTCGGCATGGCGCCGTCGGCCGACATCGGCGACAAATACGCCGTGTTCCAGCCGTGCCACGGCACCGCGCCCGACATCATGGGGCAGGGCAAAGCCAATCCCACCGGGATGATCCTGTCGGCTGCAATGATGCTGGACTGGCTCGCCGACAAGCACGGCGTCGAAGGAGCGGCCGAGGCCGGCGAGACCATCGAGCGTGCGGTGGACAAGGTCTATGCCGACGGTCTCAAGCCGATGGAATTTGGTGGCCGCAACGGAACCGCCGACATCACGAAGGCGGTGCTTGCGGCGCTGTAGTCAAGGAAGAGAGGCCTCGCGGCCCCTCGCAATTCACCAGCGACGCCAGTGGCGGTGGCCGCCCCAGCCCCACGGACGGCCGCCGTAGAAGCGTCGCGGGCCGCCGTAAAAACCGTAGGCGCCGTAATAATTCGGACGCCAGAAGCAGCGACCCCAGGGGTTGCAGACCCAGCGCACCTGATCGACGTCGGCTGCCGGGCCGCTCGCGATACGGTCGGCCTGCGGAATGCCGTTCGGCATCGCTGCGAGTGCCTGTCCTGATGCGAGAGCGGCGCCGCCCAGGGCAGCCAGACCAACAACAGCAAATTTCAGTTTCATCGCAATCTCCCTCGTTTGATGGCGAGAGAACTTCCAGCAAATCAGCCGGTTGCTATGGTGTTGCGGGGCCGTGGGAATTTAATCTTCCTGAATGCATGTTCAGTTTGCCCGCCGTCATCGCGAAGAGCCAAGCAGGCAGAGGCACTCTGGATTGTTTCATTTTGCTCGCTGGCGACGGAATCACTGTCCCTGGAACTGCGGCTTGCGCTTCTCCATGAAGGCCTGCCGGCCCTCGCGAAAATCCACGCTGTCCATACAGGCCGTGCCGACCGCCCTGATCGCGTCCATGTCGCGCGCGCTTTCGTCCTTCAACACTTGCGCGATGGTGAGCTTGGCGGCCTTGATCGCGAGCGGCGCATTTTGCGAGATCGTCTCGGCGATGGCCATGGTCTCGCCCCAGAGCTGATCCTCCGGAAGCACGCGCTCGACCAACCCGATGCGCAGCGCTTCCGACGCATCGATGCGCATGCCCGTATACATCAGGAGCCGTGCCCAGGACGGGCCAACCAGCGACACCAAGTGCCGCAAGCCGTCATAGCCATAAGCGATGCCGAGCTTCGCCGCGGGAATGCCGAACTGGCTGCCATGGGAGGCGATGCGGATGTCGGCGAGCATCGCCACCTGCATGCCGCCGCCGAGACAAAAACCCTGGATGCAGGCAATCGTTGGCTTGGGATAATCGGCGAGCAGCGCGCGCTGGGCGGCGCTGCGTTTTGCGTATTCCTCGGAAGCGGCGGCGTTATGGCGCGTCTTCTCGAACTGGCTGATGTCGGCGCCCGACACGAATGCCTTGCCACCGCCGCCGCGCAGGATCACGACGCGCACGGCAGCGTCATCGCGTAAGGCGGTCAGCGCCTCGCCAAATCCCTCCCACATCTCCAGCGACATCGCGTTGCGCTTGTCGGGATTGTTGAACGTGATCACGCCGACGCCACTGGCTGTGTGCTTGAGGATCTTGCCGTCGGCGTAGGGAATTTCGGTCGTGCTGGACATGTCGGACATCGCGGGCGCTTTCGTTGGCGAGGCGCAATGTTCGGCCGGGGCGAGGCCAGGGTCAACCGCGACAACGGACCTGGCTTTGCAGCCGCCTGTGCCGCGATTGCATGGCGCGATCTATCTGGTCATGTGCGCGGTCAGCGGGTGGCTGCCGGCATTGCTGAAGAAGGCCGCCTCTTCGGCGGTCGCCTCCAGCAACTGCTCGTCCTGGTGATAGACGTCGTTGCGGAACTGGACGGTCTGGTCCTTGGTCATCCACGCCGTGAGGTAGATCCAGGCCACCGGCACCTTCTTCGCCATGGCGACGTCGAGATGCTGGCCGCTGGCGATCTCCGCGTCGATCGCGGCGCGGCTCCATTTCGGCTGGTCCTTCAGCAGCCAGGCGGCGAGATCGCGCACATTGTCGACGCGCGAGCAGCCGTGGGAATCGAAGCGGTAATCATCGCTGAACAGATTGCGCTGGTTGGTGTCGTGCATGTAGACCGAATAGGAATTCGGCATGTCGATCTTGACCGCGCCGAGCGCGTTGAACGTGCCGTTGTGCTGGCGCACGGTGAAATTCGGCGTATGGGTGCCCGACCAGTCAACCGAATTCGGGTCGATCGGATTGTCGTGGGCGTCGAGCACCTCCATGTGCATGCGCGACAGATAGCTGGGATCCTTGCGCATATGCGCGGAGATCTCGGTCTTGGCGATCGAGGAGGGCACCGTCCAGGTCGGATTGAGGACGACGCTGCTGATCTGGGCCGTCAGCGTCGGCGAGGGCTTTTCGGTCTTGCCGACGATCACGCGATAGCGCCTTACCACGACGTCGTTCTCGACCGCTTCGGCAAAGGCGGCGGGGATGTTGACCACGACATAGCGCTGGCCGAAGCCGAAATTCATGTTCTCGAGCCGCTGCAGCGAAGCCTCCAGCTGCCGGATGCGCTTCTGCACCGGCACGTTCATCGCCGCGATCGTGCGCGGCGTCATCGTTCCGGTCGGCGCGAGGCCGTGGCGGGCCTGGAAGCGTTTCACGGCGTCGGCGAGATCCTGGTCGAAGGCGCCGCTCGCCTTGTCGGCGGAAAGATCGCCGGAGACGATCAGCCGCTTGCGCAGGAGATCGTCATTGGCGCCCTGGGCGCCGGGCGCGAATTTGGCGTCCGCCGGGATCGTCGGCCAGCCGCCGCGCACGGCCAGATCGGAATAGCTCAGCGCCGCATCCTTGATGCGCTGGGCGGAGCCTTCGTCATAGGTCGGCTCATGCGTCAGCGCGAGCGCTGCGGCCGAACGGCTCTCCGCCGTAGATGCGGCCGCCGGCGCGGCGGTTTTCGGTGCGGCTGCGTGGGCCGGATTGGCGATGGCCGGCACCGTGCCAGCCGCAGTCGCCGGCTTGGGCCCGGCCTGTCCAATGGTCTCGGTCTGAGCAAGCGCAGAGGCGCTCGCAAGCATGCCGACGGCAATGATTATCGCATGGCGCTTCGACATGTGTCCCATCTTCCCTATGAGAGCGAGGCCCGGACAGGCGCTCGCATCGGCAATTCCCGGTTCGTCGGGCTGATTCGAGAAATCGGCGGGAGGCTAGCGCCTCCCGGTTGCGGCTCCCTTAAGCACGGCGCATCGCGAGCCCCATGCGCAAGGCACGCGGTCTCTGGATTGGGTCGCGAGAGGGCCGGAATGGGTTCGCGCAAACCGCGGGCGACGGCGGGAAAAATGGTCAACAAAAAGGGGCGGTCATGCCGCCCCGAGAAGTCCGCGCGAGCGCGCGGCCGGAGATATCTCGTCCGGATCTCGTCCAATCCCGCCGCGCCCCGTGGCGCGGCGGATTGAACATCGGGCAGAAAGGCACGAATGCCGATCGGCTCAGGCTTCGTTCGCCGCGATCGATTCCATCAGCGAGACGAGCTGACGCTGCACCGTCTGGTCCTTGATCTTGCTGTAGGCGCGCAGCAGGCGGAGGCTGAAGGCCGAGTCCAGGAAGAGCAGGCTCTCGACTTCGCGCGCCTTGTTGTCGCCGTCATAGAAGAAGGTCACGGGCACATCGAGGGCGGTGGCGATCTGCTGAAGCCGGGCCGCGCCGACGCGATTGACGCCCTTCTCGTACTTCTGGACCTGCTGGAAACTGACGCCGAGCTTCTCGCCGAGCTCGGCCTGCGAGACCTTCATCTCGACGCGCCGTAGACGGATTCGCTTGCCCAGCTCAATGTCCGGCTTGCCGGCACTGCGCTGCTTCATTCTCTTCGCCGCTGTCTTCATCTTTTTTCTCATCGGTCTTCGGTTGAAAACCCCCCGAAGAGCTGGGTCAGGGGTTCGCCCATATACTCGTCCTTGAATTCATGCGGGTGCACGAACTCTTCCTTAAACCACGGGAAACGCGCCGGATTGAAGGCTTCGATCAGCCAGTCAATCATGTGTCGTACGCGCGGAATCCGGCCGCTACCGGGATGGTAGGACAACCAGATATCCAGCGGTCTGTTCAGCTCGACCTCCAGTGGAATCAACTTCCCGCCAAGCGCAATGGCGTAGCTCGGAAACACGCCGATTCCGGCGCCATTCGCGACCGCCCAGTAGTTGGCGCTCGAGACGTTGGTCTTCATGACCAGAAGGTCACGTTCCGGAACGCCGGGGAAGAAGCTCTCGAAAGTTTGCTTGGCAGCAAGCTGGTCGGCGAACTGCAGCACCAGGCGGTGCTTGATCAACTCCATCGCCGAGCGCGGCGCGCCATGTTTCGAAATGTATTTCTCGGAGGCCCAGAACATCAGATGCATGCGGCCGAGCCGCACCAGCTTGACGTCGAGCGCCGAAGGCCGCGACAGGTGAATGGCGACGTCGGCCTCATGGCGGGAGACGTCGGCCGAACGCATCGCGCAATGCAGATCGACCAGGATCTTCGGATAGGTCTGCTGGAATTCGACCAGTCGCGGGGCGAGCCAGAATGTGCCAAGTCCCTCGGTGACGGCGACGCGGACCTCGCCGGACAGGGCGTTCGCCGTCGAATCGCTGGTGCGCAGCACGTCGAAGGCAGCCGCCTCCATTTGCTCGACGGCGGAGACCACCAGCGCGCCTTCGTCGGTCAGACGGGTGCCGTGGACGTCGCGGGTGAACAACGTGGTGCCGGTCTGGCGTTCGAAATCATCGATCCGGCGGCGAACGGCGTTGATCGACAGCGACAGGCGCTCGGCCGCCGAGCGGAAACTTCCGCATCGGACAACTTCCAGGAAAATGCGCGCCGCATCCCAGTCCGAGAGGCCGCTGACGTTTGTCTTTGGGCGTTCCTCCAGAGGAACGCCCCTTTCCGCCAAGGAGTGCATACAAGTCCCTTCGGGTCGCTAAACTGGCAGAATCTCGGGCAAACCACAACCACGGCGGGTTGGGGAACGACGAGTTTTGAACGTCATCCTTACTACGCCGCAGGTGGTATTCGGGTGCTGCCAAGCCTAGGAACAAGGGCTAGGAATCGGGCAAACCATCGCCCGTATGAGGGGTGTGGCGTGAGTTCCGTTGTGAGCCGTGACTTGCCTGCGGGATTGTCGGCATTGTCCGCAATGAACGTCCTTGCGCGAGAGCAGGTGCCTTCCGCGGTGGATCAATTGCAGCACGCCAGGCGTTTTACGAGCGAGCGTTTTACGATCGAGCGCTTTACGACTGAGCGTTTCGACGGCCGGCGGCGCGACGCGATACGCGCCGGAACCGCGGTTTCAAGGCAGAAACACACTGAAATCATGTTCGGGGGCGTAGCGGCCTCGTGTTATCCTCGACGCTCCATGGGGGCCAAAGGGGTCGTCACAACCACGTCTCACAGGCCGAATTAGCGGAAAGAACGCCGTGTCGCATTCAGACGAACAGTTGCAGTCGGTGCTGGAAACGCTCGAAGAGTGCCGCAGGGTGCTCAACGAGAGCAATAGCCGTGAGTCGGCCGAGCTGCTGTCCATTGTCATCCTGGACGTGCGGATGAAGCTCAAAGGAATTGACAGTGCCGATCTCAAGGCACTGTGCGACGAAATGCTGCGGACGGCCACGAACGAACCGCAGCCCCCTTCCAAGCAGACGCAGGACCAGCCCCGGCGTCCGCTGCTCCGCGTGGTGAAGTAGCCGCGCCGCCGAGTTTCGCTTTTTGGCGAGATTTGTGCGTGTCCCGGTGCCGCATCTGTGATCACAGACGGCATCGGGAGGAGCCCTGGTTTTGTGCGCCTCTGTTGCGCATTCGCTGGCATCGGCTACACCAGAGCCGGTTCGGCTCCGGGCCGCGCGCATTCCCCGCGCGCCGCATCGGCGCCAGAGATGGTTCCGACTGCATCATGCAAAATGTTTCGATCCCGGCGGCGCTGATTGCCGGCCTCGTCAGCTTCCTCTCCCCGTGCGTCCTGCCGCTGGTCCCGCCCTACCTGATCTATCTGACGGGCGCGACGATCGAGCATGTCGAAAGCGAAGAGCCCGCATCGGCCTCCAAACGCGCCATCATGATGTCGGCACTCCTGTTCGTGCTCGGCTTCTCCACGGTGTTCGTGGCGCTCGGCGCCAGCGCCTCGCTGATCGGGGCGCTGATCCGGGCCTGGTCGGCCGAACTCTCGATCCTCGCCGGCATCGTCATCATCGTCATGGGCCTGCACTTCCTCGGCCTGACGCGCATCGGCCTGTTGATGCGCGAGGGACGCTTGACCGCGCCCAAGCCCGTCGGCCTTTGGGGCGCTTATGTGATGGGGCTGGCCTTTGCCTTTGGCTGGACGCCCTGCATCGGCCCGATCCTTGCCGCGATCCTCTCGGTCGCCGCGGCCGAAGCCACGGTGACAAAGGGCGCCGTCCTGCTCGCGGTCTATTCGGCCGGGCTCGGCATTCCCTTCCTGATCGCTGCCCTGATGATCGAGCAGTTTTCCACCCTGTTTGCGCGCATGAAGGGCCATCTCGTCAATGTCGAGCGCGCTATGGGCGTCCTGATGGTGATCACCGGTATTGGATTCCTCACCGGCGCGGTCTCGAACGTGAGCATCTGGCTGCTGGAGACGTTTCCGACGTTGCAGACGATCGGTTAGGCCTCCGCATCAAAGCGCGCTAGCGCGGCGCGGTCGATCTCGATACCGAGGCCAGGCCCCTCGGGCACCCGCACGACGCCGCTCGCATGCTCGATCGGCTCCTGCAAAATCGCCTGCCGGATCGGATGTTCAGTGCGGTCGAATTCCAGCATCGGCTCGAGCGGTGACAGCGAAGTCGGCGTTTGCGAGGGCAGCACCGCGAGGAGCTGGAGCGACGCGGCGATCGCGATACCGGTGCCCCAGACATGCGGATTGTAGCGGATGCCGAACGCCTCGCTCATGTCGGCGATCTTCTTGCATTCGGAGAGACCACCTGCCGCGCAGGTGTCGGGCTGGGCGATGTCAAGTGCGTGCGAGACGAACAACTCGCGGAAGCCGAAGCGCGTGAATTCGCACTCGCCGCCGGCGACCGGAATCGTAAGCGCGGATTTCACCGCGCGATAGCCCGCGATGTCCTCCGGCGGCACCGGCTCCTCGAACCATCCGATGTCATGGCGCTCGATCAGGCGGCCGAGCCGGATCGCCGCGACCGCGTCATAGGCGTGGTTCGCATCGACCATCAGCGCGACATCGGGGCCGATCGCCTCGCGCACCGCGCGGGTGACCGCGGCATCCTCCGCGATGCCGAAACCGACCTTCAGCTTCACGGCGCGGAATCCTTCGGCGGCATAACCCGCCGCTTCCTCCGCCAGATAGTTCAGCGGATCGCCTGACTTGCGCCGGTAGAGACCGGTCGCATAGGCCGCAACCTGCTTGCGCGCGCCGCCGCCGAGAAGCTGATGCACGGGTACGCCAAAATGCTTGCCCTTGATGTCCCATAGCGCGATGTCGATGCCGCTCATCCCCTGGATCACGACGCCCTTCTGGCCGTGATCCCGCAGGCGCGCATAGACCATCTGCCACAGCACGTCGGTGCGCAACGGATCCTCGCCGATCAGCCACGGAGCGATACTCTGCACCACTGCCGCCGTGATGCGCGCCGGGCCGTAGCATTCACCCCATCCGACAAGACCATTGTCAGTCTCGATCTCGACCAGCATTGCGGTGCGCGTGTCGTACCAGGCGCGCGAATAGGCGAAGGGCTGCGACAGCTTTGCTTCGAGAATGTGCGTGCGAATCCTTGTGATCTTCATTGCCGGCCTCCGTTCATCGCGCCTCGTCCAGCGCGCAAATCACCGTGCAGACCACGCCGCGGGGCAGGAAGTCGACCGTTGCCTCGCCGCCGAGCTGGTCGCGCGCGCTGCGCTCGATCAGGCGCGAGCCGAAGCCGCGTTGCACCGGCGCCGTCACCGGCGGTCCGCCGATCTCGGTCCAGATCAGGCGCAGCCGCGGCTTCGGCGCATCGGCGATGACCTGCCACTCCAGCGTGACCCGGCCGGTCTCATTGGATAGCGCGCCGTACTTCGCCGCGTTGGTGGCGATCTCGTGCACGATCATCGACAGCACCACGGCGAGCCGCGGCGACAGCGGCACCGCGGGTCCGGCCATGCGGATGCGCTCCGGATTATTCAGCAGGAACGGCTGGAGCGCGCGGGCGATCACGTCCCGCAGCTCGGAGCCCGCCCATTTCTCCTGGCTGAGCAAATTATGCGCCTCGGCCAGCGCGCCGAGCCGGCCCTCGAATTTTACCCGCTCGTCCCGGCTGGCGCTGCGGAAGGTCTGCACGGCGATCGCCTGCATCAACGCGAGCGTGTTCTTGACGCGATGGTTGAGCTCGTCGATCAGGAGATCGTGCAGCATCTCGCCGCGCGCGATCGTGGTCGCCATCCGGACCGCGAAGGTCAGGCCGGTCAGCAGCAGGACGCCGCCGATAAAACTGGTGATCGCGATGTTGCGCCAGAGCGGAGCGATTAGCGAGCTCTCGGCGACGCCGGCCACGATGGTCCAGCCGGTCAGCCGCGACCTCGTATAGACGGTGGACAACGCGACGCCGTCGAGCGAAACCGTCGAGAGTGCGGCTTCCGGCGTGCGCAACATACTCTCGTACAGTGCGCCGGTAGCCCGTTTGCCAAAGATCTCCGTAGGGTTCGGCGTGCGCGCGAACACGATAGCCTTGGTGTCGAGCAGGGAGACCGTCCAATCCCGGTCGGGCCGTTGCTTTTCCACCAGGTCCTGAAAGGTGCTGACCGGCGGGCTGAAGCAGAGGTCGTAGATCACTTCGCCGTCGCGGAGCACCGGAACCTCGACCGTAAGCACCTGCCGGCCGTTGATTGCGCCGGTGAACAGGTCGGAATATTGCGGCGACCTGGTCGCAAACACCTTCTCGATGATCTCAAGATGACCGCGTGGCGGCAGGCTTGCGGTGTCCTCGGTCGCGGAGGAAAACAACAGCCGGCCCTGGCGATCGGAGATCAGCACGAGGCCGCCTTTGCCGTACTGGTCGACGAAGCCGAGCGCGATGCGGCGGAAGCTCTGGAAGTCGTCGTTGCGCAGCGAATTCGTCAGTGCAAGCACCTGCAGGCCGCCGGTCATCCGCTGCACCTCGGAGTCCAGCACGAGGCGCATGCTGCGCACATTCTCCAGCACGCGGCGGGTCGCGTCGTTGCGGTCCTGTTTGTAATTGTAGACGGCAATGCCGACCGCGAAGACGATCAGCGGCAACATCGTTCCCGTCACCAGAAGAGCGAGCCGGACCGGCAAAGTGAGCTTTGACAAACGCGGGCGTCCCGGTTCCAGCGCAGGGGAGCGCCGGATTTATGATTTTGGGAGACCATAGGGGCGGGATTTGCGCTACGCCAATAATTTTTGCGTTCGGACGCGCCGCCCAGGAAGAAGATTTTGCAGCGCGGTCCGCGGCTGCGCCTCAGCTCATGCTGATTGCGGTCAGTAGGAGACACATGGCGTACACGGCCGCCAGGCTGAGCCCGGCGATCCGGGCCTCTCGATGCGATTTCATAATGTCTACTCCCAGAGAGGGAGGCCGCCTCAAGGCGGCCCCCTTACACCTGGATCAATCAATTTCCTGAACGACCGTGCGCGTACCGGGATCGACGAGCATCACGCGATCGCCGGAGTAGACGTAGCGATACTTCGTCAGCGACGGACCCCAGTCTGCGGGAACGGCCTCAAGCTCGACGTCGCTCGGCACCGCCGCACCGACAACGATCTTTTCCTTCGTGGTCACCGGGCGAATGCGATGCTCGGTGACGTAGGATTTGATCTTGGTTCGGTACTGCGGCTCGATCTGGACGGCCGCCGCGTGGCCCGTCCCGGTCGTCGTCACGACGGTCGATTGCGCGAAAGCACCGGTCGACATCAGGACCGCCGCGGCGGAAAGCAGGAACAACTTCTTCATCTCGTTCTCCTCGTTTGAACATGCGCCGCAACAACCCCTCATTGCGGACAGCGTTCCCGGCTCAGGGAACTAATTGCCGCTTTTTCCCGTTTGTAGATGACCGGGCTGACGGCTCGGGCTCTGGAGGAGGACTACAAATGAAGTTGAAGATAGTAACTGCAGCATTGATGCTTTCCGCAATATCCCTGCCGGCGTTCGCGGCCGACGAGTTCTATGTCGTGCAGGACGTCAAGACGAAGAAGTGCACAATCGTCGACAAGAAGCCGACGGACACGTCCATGACCGTGGTCAGCCCATCGGGCGCGATCTACAAATCGCGCACCGAAGCTGAAGCCGGCATGAAGACCGTCAAGGTCTGCACGTCCAACTGAGGAGGATGACAAATGCCAGTTCTGATTCTCTGGGCCGTGCCGGCCGTGCTGGTGATCGGCGGCGGCATCTATCTGATCGGCCACATGCACTAAGCGGCAGTGGAAGGCGGGTCTGTGCGTGCAGCGCACGGGCCCGCACGCCGTCTGTCTGCTAAGAGAGGCTGCTCCCCTCGGCCTGCCACGCACCGGCAGGAGCGCAAGTTGCAGTGCAGCAGTTCGCGAAAGGGGTGGCCCTGCGACGAAGAGGGCCTCCCCCGCGCGTGAAATGACTTCCGTCCCGCCGAGGTTTTCCATACGCTTCCCACTCGCAAGCCGCATACCGGCTGCGCTCACGGCCCGGCGACAGGGCCGGAGCATCAAAAGGAGGGGAGACGATGAAGCGAAGATCATTTCTCGCTGGGCTCGGCGCGACCACTGCGGCGGCTGCGATGGGCATGCCGTCAATCGTCAGGGCACAGTCGCCGATCACATTGAACGGCGCGGTCCAGTTCAACGACGACCACGCCTTCAACCGGGCCCTGCTCCGGTTCGAAGAGCTGGTCAAGAAGTACTACGGCAAGCCCGTCAACTTCACACTGCACAGGAATTCCTCGCTTGGCCTCGAAAAGCAATATTTCGAGTACATGTCGCAGGGCAAAGCCGTCGATTACGGCATCGTCTCGCCGGCTCACATGTCGACCTTCGCCAAGGCGGCCCCGTTCATCGACGCGCCCTTCGTGTTCAAGGGCATCGACCACATGAACAAGGTCGTCGAAGCCAATATCCTGGCGCCGATCGCCGACGAAGTCGCGTCCAAGGCCGAGGTCGTTCTGATCGGCTATTCCGGCGGTGGCATCCGCAATATCTTCGCCAACAAGCCGCTCAAGACTCTCGCCGACCTTAGGGGACTCAAGGTGCGCGTACAGGGCGCGCCGATCTGGTCGAAGACCTTTGCGGCCGTAGGTATGAGCCCGACGGTGATCGCCTACAACGAAATCTACAACGCGATCCAGAACGGCGTGATTGCGGCCGGCGAGAACGAGGCGGCCGGCGTCGAGGCGATGAAGTTCTACGAAGTGGCTCCGCATCTCAACCTGACCCAACACGCCGTGTCGATCCGGCCGATCTGCTTCTCGGTGAAGACGCTAAAGACCTTGCCGAAGGAGTTGCAGGACGCGATCATGAAGGCCGGCAAGGAGGCCGGCGACTACGGCCGACAACTGGAGTCGAGTGAAGAAGTCGTCAAGCTCGACACGCTGGAGAAGGCCGGGAAGCTCAAGCGCGTTCCCTTCGAAGAACGGGACGCCATGAAGAAGCTCGCCGATCCCGTGATGGCCACCTACGCCAAGGAAATTGGCGCGGAAGGCATTTTCGAGAAGATCAACGTCGTCTGAAAACTGTCGCCGCCCACGCGACAGGACGTCGGGGCAAGCCAGACGGCTTGCCCCATTGCGTGATTGTGATCCCCCGGAGTCGTGATGACTGAAATATCGATGCCACCGAACCCGTCGCCATGGCGCCGAGCAACGGCGGCCTATGCAAAACTGCTGGAAATCCTGCTCGCCGCCTCCGTCGGCATGCTGGTCATTCCGGTCACGTTGCAGATCCTCTCGCGCTACACGCCTTTGATTCCGTCCTACATCTGGACCGAGGAGATGGCGCGGTTCATGTTCATCTGGACGATCATGATTGGCGCCATGGTTGGCATCAGAGAGTCGCAGCATTTTGAAGTCGACGTCTGGCCTGACCTGTCACGCCGAAGCGAAGCCATGGTCCGGATTCTCGCGCGGCTCGGCGTGCTGGCGCTGGCACTGGTGTTCGTAACCGCCGGAATCGAGTTCACCCGCTTTGCCTGGAACAGAACTTCGGAGCTGGCCGATCTGCCGCTTTGGCTGATCCACGTCGCCTGGCCGATTTCCGGCGTGACCTGGATCGTGTTCGCCGGTGAACAGATCGTCGACGAGATGCGGATTTTGTTTGGGGCAAATCAATGAGCGGCAATGTTCTTTCTGCCGGGCAGGCCGCAATGGTCCTGTTCGGTACTTTCGTTGGCCTGCTCATCATCCGCGTCCCGGTCGCCTTCGCGCTTGGCCTTGCCTGCGTGCCGATCCTGCTGATCGAGCCGCATCTGTCGCTGATGACGCTCGCGCAGGAAACCTTCAACGCCTACAATTCGTTCATCCTGCTGGCGGTGCCGTTCTTCCTGCTCACCGCCAATCTGATGAGCATCGGCGGCATCACCGACCGGCTGGTCGCGCTGTCCCGCTCGATGGTCGGGCACTGGCCGGGGTCGCTGGCGCAGATCAACGTGGTGCTGTCGGTGTTCTTTGCCGGCATCTCCGGATCCTCCACCGCGGACGCGGCGAGCCAGTCCAAGATATTCATCGATGCCCAGACCAAGGAGGGCTACGACCTCTCGTTCTCGATCGCCATCACCGCGGTCTCGGCCGTGCTCGCCGTCATCATCCCACCCTCGATCCTGATGATCGTGTGGGGCGGACTGATCTCGACCTCGATCGCCGCGATGTACCTCGCAGGCATCGTGCCGGGATTGCTGATCGCGGGCGCGCAGATGGCGACCGTGCATATCTATGCCGTGCGCCGCGGCTATCCGACCTATCCGAAGGACACCTGGAGGGAGATGTGCTGCGCCATCTGGCGCTCGATACCGGCGCTGATGACGCCGTTCATCATTGTCGGCGGCATCCTGCTGGGGTGGTTCACCGCGACCGAATCCGCCTGCGTCGCAGTGCTCTATTCCGTGGCGCTGTCGACGTTCTTCTACCGTGAAACCGGCGCGCGCGAACTCTACAAGGCGCTGCTCGATACCGGGCGCCTTGCCGGCGTGGCGCTGTTCTGCGTCGGTACCGCGAGCGCGTTCGGCTGGCTGCTGGCCTATTACAGGATTCCGCAGGAACTGCTGGCTAACGTCTCGACCTGGGGCATGGGCGCGATCGGGGCCGGCTTCTTCATCGCGTTCTGCTTTCTGGTGGTGGGCTGCTTCCTCGACGCCATTCCGGCGATCATCATCGTCGGCACCGTTCTCGAACCGCTGGCGAAATCGGTCGACCTTCATCCGGTGCAGTTTGCGATCATCTCGATCGTCTCGCTCGCCTTCGGATTGGTGACGCCGCCTTATGGCCTCTGCTTGATGATCGCCTGCTCGATCGCCGGGGTACGGCTGCGCTATGCACTTAAGGACACGGTGATCATGCTGATCCCCATGCTGCTCGTGCTGGCGGCGCTCATTATTTGGCCCAGCGTTTCCCTGTTCCTGCCGCGCCTGATCGTGCCGGAGATGTTGAAATGAGCGGGGCTTGATCCCGCGGCTCTGATGCCGCGGAATCGGTGCATTTTTCTCAGAGATTGCTCTCGGTGATCGCAGCGTAGACCATGCTGCGCAGCTCGCGCCGGAGCGGGTAGGCGCTCGACGGCAGCACCTGCGTCATGAAGATGGTGATCAATTCTTCGGCCGGGTCGATCCAGAACGAAGTCGTGGCCGCGCCGCCCCAATTGTATTCACCGGGGCTGCCGGCGACCAGCGTCTCGGCCGGGCGCATCGTCACGGCGAAGCCGAGGCCGAAGCCGATGCCGTTGTAGGCGGCTTCCGCGAACAGCGAGCGCGACACTTCCGGCAGCGAGCGTCCACCCGGAATGTGGTTGGTCGTCATCAGCGCCAGCGTCTTCGGCCCGATCAACCTGACGCCGCCGAGTTCGCCGCCATTGAGCAGCGCACGGCAGAAGGTGAGATAGTCGGCCGTCGTCGAGCACAGCCCGCCGCCACCTGAGATCAGGGACGGCGGCGACAGGAACGAGCTCTTGGTTGGATCATCCTGCAACGTCAGGCCCTCGCGGCGCTGGCCGGCATGGAAGGTCATGCCGCCACCCGGGTCGGCCGAGTAACAGGCAGCGAACCGGTGGGCCTTGGAAGCCGGCACGTGGAAATCAGTGTCGGTCATGCCGAGTGGATCGAGGATGCGTTGTTTCAGGAACTGCTCGAAGGGGATGCCGGAGATCTTGCCGACGAGGTAGCCGAGCACGTCGGTCGAAACCGAGTAGTTCCAGGCCTCGCCCGGCGAGAACTCCAGCGGAATTTTTGCGAGGCTCTCGATCATGGTCTGGAGCGTGCCCGATTTCTCGACCTCGCCGATCTTTTCAGCGCGGTAAGCGGCATCGACGTTCGAGCGCTGCTGGAAGCCATAGGTGAGGCCGGAGGTGTGGCGCAGGAGATCGACGATCAGCATCGGCCGCGACGGCGGACGGGTCAGGAAGGATGGCGCGGTGCCGGCGACGAACACGCCGAGATCCTTCCATTCCGGAATGTACTTGGCGACGGGCTCATCGATCGCGACGAGGCCTTGCTCGACCAGCATCATGAAGGCGACGCTGGTGAGCGGCTTGGTCATGGAATAGATGCGGTAGATGGTGTCGTCCTTGACGGGCAGCTTGCGCTCGACGTCGGAAAATCCCTGCACCGAGCTGTGGGCGATCTTGCCACGGCGATAGACCAGGAGATGCGTGCCCGGGAAGCGGCCGGCATCGATGTACCGGCTCTTCAGATGCGCGTCGACGCGGTCGAGCGCGGCCTTGGACATGCCGACGGATTCGGGCGAGGCGGGGGTGGGAGCAAGCATCAGTTCCTCCGGGCAGTTTGTCCGACGTTGATAGCCGATATGGCGGTCTCATTCCAACCCGGTCGCGCTTAACCCCGGCCGCCTGTTTGGTGTAGGCTCCAGCGTGGACGCCTCCAAGCAGCCCAAGAGATCCCTAACGGGCCAATGAGAAAACGCAGGCAAACGCACCATGACCCAGTTCAACGAGACCGAACTCACCGAAGCCGTCGTCCGGAGTTTTGACCAGACACCCGATCCGCGCGCGAAATTCCTACTCCAGGAATTGGTGAAGTCGCTGCACGATTACGTGAGCAAGACCGGCCTCACCTTCGAGGAGTGGGAATACGCCATCGATTTCCTGACCCGCACCGGCCAGAAATGCACGGACACCCGGCAGGAATTCATCCTGCTGTCCGACGTGCTCGGCGTCTCCATGCTGGTCGACGCGGTCAACCACCGCGAGCGCGAGGGCGCCACCCAGACCACCGTGCTCGGGCCGTTTTATGTCGGCGAGCACAAGGTGACCGCGCACGGCACCGACATCTCTCCGAACAATCAAACCGGCGAACGGATGTTCGTGCAGAGCCGTGTCACCGATCTCAAGGGCAAGCCGCTCGCGAATGTCCCCGTCGACGTCTGGCACGCCGACGATGACGGCTTCTACGACTCGCAGAAGCCGAACTATGACGAGGTCGGCGCCTCGGCGCGGGCGCGCTTCATCACCGACAGCGATGGCCGCTTCTTCTTCCGCACCATCTTGCCGTGCAGCTACCCGATCCCGACCGACGGCCCGGTCGGCGAGATGATCGTGCAGACCAACCGTCACCCGATGCGCCCGGCGCATGTGCACTTCCTGGTCAATGCCAAGGGCTACGAGCCGCTGATCACCCACGTCTTCATGGACGGCGACAAATATCTGGATTCCGACGTGGTGTTCGGCGTGAAGGACGACCTCGTCGCCAAGGTCGAGCCGCGCAACGATCTCGAGCTGCCCGACGGCACCAAGGCGAACGGGCGATGGCACCTGATGACCTACGAATTCCACCTCAAGCCCGGCGGCGGCATGGCGCCGAAGCCGCTGGGGACGAAGGCGGAGGAGCACGCCTGACCGTCAGGCGCGAGCAGCGCGCGCCGCCCGCTCATCTCCCGATAAACGCCGCCAGCTCGTCAGGCGTCCCCATCGGAAAGGCTTCTTTCATGAAGTCGAGGAAGGCGGAGACGCGCGCGCTCAACAGCCGGCGCGATGGATAGAGCGTCCATAACGCGATCTCTGGTCCGTCGATGTCGCCCCAATGCACCAGCGTGCCGGCAGCCAGGTCGTGACTGACCAGTGATACCGGAAGGCGTGCGGCGCCGACGCCCGCCCGGACCGCGTCGCGAACCATGACGAGCGATGACAGGCGCAGGACCGGATCAATCGCGATGCGCGACCTTCCACTGGGCATCGTGACTTCCCAGCTTGTCAGCTGGTCGCCCGCTCCGCGCATGACAGCCGGCACAGCGATGCCGTCCCTCGGTCGTTTCAGGTCCGGGCTTGCCACGACCACCAGCCGATCGCGCAGAAAGATTCGTCCGACAAGGCTGTCATCCGGATCGGGATTGACCCGAATGACGAGGTCATACCCTTCCTCCACCATGTCGACGGAGCGATCTTCCGTCGTGACCTCAAGACGGATCTCCGGATATCTGAGCGCGAACCCAGCCGCGAGGTTTCCCATTGCAGTCTGCGAGAACAGCAAGGGCGCGCTGATCCGCAAGCGCCCCCGCGGCCTGTCCCCACCCGACGCGATCGCTGTCGCCGTCTCGTCGAGCTCTGTGAGCAAGGCTCCCGTCCGCTCGTAAAGGGCACGTCCTTCCTGCGTGAGTTTCAGGGCCCGCGCGCCACGCTCGAACAGGCGGAGGTCAAGCGCGGCTTCCAGCTCGGCGACCCGCCGGGACAGGGTGGCTTTCGGGCGTCCGGCGGCCCGCGCGGCCCGTCCGAACCCGCCGTGCCGGGCGACAAGATTGAAATCGGCGAGTGCGAGCAGGTCCATTGTTCCACCAGTGAGACGGTCTGTCCAGATATAGCGGCTATCGGTTCGTTTGTGGATCGCTAATTTCCGGGTGTCTTCTGACCAACCCGGAGTGATCTCCATGACCATCCTCGTTACCGGTGCAACCGGCACCGTCGGCCGCCACGTCGTCGAACAGCTCGTCAAGCGCGGCGCCGATGTCCGTGCTCTCGCCCGCGATCCAGCCAAGGCAAACCTCCCGGCAGGCGTCACCGTCGTGCAGGGCGACCTGCTCGACGTCGACTCGCTCCGCAGCGCATTCAAGGGCGTCTCGACCCTGTTCCTGCTCAACGCAGTGGTGCCGGATGAATTCACGCAAGCGCTGATCGCGCTCAACGTCGCCCGCGAGGCTGGCGTCGAGCGGGTCGTGTACCTCTCGGTGATCCACAGCGATCGTTACGTGAACGTCCCGCACTTTGCCGGCAAGTTCGGCGTCGAGCGGATGATCGAGCAGATGGGCTTCAACGCCACCATCCTGCGCCCGGCGTACTTCATGAACAACGACGTCACGATCAAGGACGTGGTGACCGGATACGGCATCTATCCGATGCCGATCGGGAGCAAGGGGCTCGCCATGATCGATGCGCGCGACATCGGCGAGATCGCGGCCCTCGAGCTCATCCGTCGTGAGCGCGCCGCATCACCGCTTCCGCTCACGCGCATCAATCTCGTCGGTCCTGATACGCTGACCGGCGCGAAAGCCGCCGCGGTCTGGTCGGAGGTGCTGGGCCGCACGGTCGCCTATCCCGGTGACGATACCGCCGGCTTCGAGAAGAATCTCCGGCAGTTCATGCCGAGCTGGATGGCCTACGACATGCGGCTGATGAGCGAGCGTTTCCTCACCGAGGGAATGGTCCCCGAAGCCGGCGACGTCGAGCGTCTGACCGCGTTGTTGGGCCGCCCCCTGCGCTCCTATCGCGACTTCGTCTCCGAAATCGCGGCCTCTGCCTGACGGCATGGGCACGTCCCCATCACGACAACGAGGACTCCTATCATGACCTCTTCAATCGCCACTGTTCCGGCGGATCCGCAAGGTGCGACGAAGATATTGGTGCTTGGAGCGACCGGTGCCACCGGTCGCCTGATCGTCAACCAGGCGGTGGCGCGAGGCTACGACGTCACCGTGCTGGTGCGTTCCGCCGAGAAGGCACGTGACATCACGGGGGCGAAGCTTATCGTCGGAGACGCCCGCGATGAAACAGCCCTGCGCGCAGCCCTCAAAGGCCGTGAGGCCGTGGTCAGTGCGCTGGGTACACCGGTAAGCCCGTTCCGCGAGGTGACGCTTCTCTCGACCGCGACGCGCGCACTCGTGAGCGCGATGAAGGCCGAGCAGGTCTCGCGGCTGGTTTGCATCACCGGAATGGGCGCCGGCGACAGTGCCGGGCACGGCGGCTTTGTCGCCGACAATGTGATCTTTCCGCTTCTCCTGAAGAAGGTGTACACCGACAAGGACCGGCAGGAAGCAATCGTCAAAGACAGCGGGCTGGACTGGGTCCTGGTTCGCCCCTCGATCCTGAACAACAAGCCCGGCCGCGGCTCGGTCCGGGCCCTGACGGATCTTTCGGGCTTCCATGGCGGTAGCATCGCGCGCGAAGACGTTGCGACATTCGTGCTGGATCAAGTGCGCGCCGATACCTGGCTGCATCGGTCTCCGCTGATCACGTGGTGATGCTTTGCGTGGCGACACCCGGATCAGCGCGCGTGCAACATCGCAAGCAGGACCACGACGACGCAGGCGAGCGCCGCCGTGGTCAATTTCCAGAACATCAGCGGGCTGCGCTCCAAGAGCGGCGTGATCCGCGTGTCGAGATAGGCCGGATTGGGTGTGCGAAGCTCGAAGACGAATTCGGACAGATCCTCGTGCCGCTTGTAGGGATCCGGATGCAGCGCACGTCTGAGCGCGCCGTCGACCCAGGCGGGCACGTTGCTGTCGTCATCGGCCGGGCGGTATTTGAGCCTCCGCACGTCCGCCTTGCGCCGGATCCTGGCGATTTGGGTGCCATAGGGAAGCTTTCCCGTCAGCATCTGGTAACAGATCACGGCGAGCGAAAACATGTCGGAGCGCGGCGAGCCGCCTTGCCCAAGAAAATATTCCGGCGCCGTGTACTGGACCGTTCCCAGAATTTCGTCGGTCTCGTCCTGCGGGGCGGCTTCCGCGACGCCTGCCACCTTGACCGATCCGAAGTCGATGATCTTCGCGGTGCCGGTCTTGTCGATCAGGATGTTGTCGGGCCTGAGGTCCTGATGCAGCATTTCCATGCGGTGGAAGGCGCGCAGGCCCGCGGCGATTTGCTCGACCAGTCCGCGCACGGTTTCGAGATCGGGGCGCGGATTGTCCGTCATCCATTGCCGCAAGGTCTGACCTTCGACGAATTCGGTCGCGACGTAGAGGTAACCGCGCCGTTTCGACTGCGACAGCGGCTTCAGCACGTGCGGGCTGTCGATCCGGCGCGCGATCCACTCCTCCATCAGGAAGCGCTTCAGGTAGGCGGCATTGTCGCGCAAATCGATCGACGGAAGCTTCAGCGCGACCGGCTCCTCGGTCACTGCGTCGACGGCAAGGTAGATATGGCTGCGGCTGCTGGCGTGGATTTCGCGGACGATTCTGTAGCCGTCGAAGATGGCCCGCGGCTCCGGCAGCGGGGGAAGCGGCAGCTGGGAGGTCTGGTTGAAGATGCCGGCCGGCTCGCGCTGCGGCACCGCATCGATGCGGAGGATCTGGACTGTGATGTTGTCGTCGCTGCCGCGCCGGTAGGCTTCCTCGACGATCGCCTTCGCCGCTCCGTCGAGCTCGGCTGCATGGTCGCTGAGCGCACTCGTGACAAAACGCGCGTCGACGAATTCATAGGCGCCGTCGGTCGCCAGCAGGAACGTGTCGCCAGTCTCGATCTCGAAACTCTGGTAGTCGATCTCGAGCTGCGGATTGATCCCGAGCGCACGGCCGAGATAGGTCTGCTCCGAGGACACGATGATCCGGTGATCGTCGGTCAGCTGTTCGAGCGCCTTGCCGGCCACGCGGTAGACGCGACAGTCGCCGACGTGGAAGATGTGCGCGGTGGTCGCCTTGATGACCATGGCGCTCAGCGTGCAGACATAACCCTTGTCGCGGTCATAGGCATATTGGCTCTTGCGCGTCTGCGCGTGCAGCCAGGAATTGGTCGCGTCCAGCACGCGGCGGGCGGAGGTCTTCACCGTCCAGGATTCCGAGGTGCAGTAATAGTCCATGAGGAAGCTCTTGACCGCCGACTCGCTGGCGATCTGGCTCACCGTGCTGCTGGAGATGCCGTCGGCGAGGACGGCTGCAATGCCCTTCAGGCTGAGCATCGGCTCGTCCGGAACGAGGACGCCGTGAAAATCCTGGTTGATGGGCTTGCGACCCTTGTCGGAATGCTGGCCGACCGAGATCTGAAGTCCGCGGGTCATCGTCATCACCGGCAAAGGGGAGCCTCACCCTGATCGGGCGAGGCTCTCCTGTCGAGACGTATCAGGCCGCGACGCGGGGCGACGTGGCCTTGCCGGCCTGGCGCTTCGGCTTGGTCATGACGTGCGTGGCGTAGAGGGTCATGCCGGTGAAGGCGAGGCCGCCGACGAGGTTGCCGAGCACGGTCGGGATCTCGTTCCAGATCAGGTAATCCATGATCGAGAATTTTGCGTGCAGCATCAGGCCCGACGGGAACAGGAACATGTTCACGACGGAATGCTCGAACACCATGTAGAAGAACACCAGGATCGGCATCCACATCGCGATGACCTTGCCGGGGACCGAGGTCGAGATCATGGCGCCGACCACGCCGGTCGAGACCATCCAGTTGCAAAGCATGCCGCGCAGGAACAGCGTCGCCATGCCGGCCGCGCCATGCGCAGCGTAGCCCAGCGTTCGGCCTTCGCCGATATTGCCGATCGCGGTGCCGATCTTATCGGGGTCCTGCGTGAAGCCGAAGGTCGTGACGAAAGCCATCATGAAGGCCACGGTGAAGGCGCCGGCGAAGTTGCCGACGAAGACGAGGCCCCAGTTGCGCAAGACGCCACCGATGGTGACGCCGGGGCGCTTGTCGATCAGGGCGAGCGGGGAGAGCACGAACACGCCGGTCAGGAGGTCGAAGCCCAGCAGATACAGCATGACGAAGCCGACCGGGAACAGCAGCGCGCCGATCAGCGGCTGCCCCGTGTTCACGTTGATCGTGACGGCGAACCATGCCGCGAGCGCCAGGATGGCGCCGGCCATGTAGGCGCGGATGATGGTATCCCGGGTGGACATGAAGACTTTGGACTCGCCCGCATCCACCATCTTGGTGACGAATTCCGAAGGCGCGAGATACGACATCGATGGTTCCTTTTGCTTCCTAAGAAAGAGATCTCGCCCTCCTGCGAGAGCGATTGAACGTCACTGCCCGTGCGGGCTGACCTGCCGCGCACGAGGCGATGGAGAGTTGGAAGCCTTTGGGATTGCGTCACGACGACCGAGCCGAGGAGGGCCGCGAAGCAGTTGAGCTTCCGGGATGCAGCCGCCAGCGCCTGCATCAATGCGGCAAAGCCGCAGTCTTCATTGACGTAAATGGAGAAGCAAGTTGCGTGCCGTGTGCTGGGCTCATAAAAAAGCAAGCAACATCAATCTGATAGAGCTTTGGCTGCCCCGGCTTTTGCGCTTGATGCGGCCTTTCGCTTGAGCTGCTGCACAACTGTTGTGCGCCGCACAAATATTGAGCAAGCCGCAAATTTCGCGAGCGGAACGGGCCTGCGACAGACTGGCGCGCTGCCTGTAGCGTGTTGATCTTTCGAGATTTTCTGCGTTGTGGCGCTTGGCATGAAGCTTGAATAGTTCCAGGCCGACGCCATTGAAGCCGTCCCGCGAGACTTCTCATCCGAATTGCCGACGCCACCAGACGGGGGTCTCCCCGTCGCGCGTTCGCATGCGCTGCTTCAGGCGTCACCGGACCGGATGGGCTGCTCGTGTGCACTGACGCAATCATTCTGCAACGACGCAAAGGACGATACCGCCTATGACCAAGCGCACCCGCCGGCCGTCGGACACTGGCCTCAGCCGCCGTCAATTGTTGAAGGCCGCCGGCTCGACCGCCGCACTCCTGGCCGCCGTAAAACTGAATTTCCCCGCCGGCGCGTTCGCGCAGGACGCCGGCCCCGAGGTCAAGGGCGCCAAGCTCGGCTTCATTGCGCTGAGCGATGCCGGCCCGTTGTTCGTCGCCAAGGACAAGGGCCTGTTCGCCAAATACGGCATGCCCGACACCGACGTGCAGAAGCAAGCCTCCTGGGGCACCACGCGGGACAATCTCGTGCTCGGCTCCGAAGGCAACGGCATCGACGGGGCGCATATCCTGACCCCGATGCCGTATCTGATCTCGGCCGGCAAGGTGACGCAGAACAATCAGCCAACGCCGATGTACATCCTGGCGCGGCTCAATCTCGACAGCCAGTGCATCTCCGTCGCCAACGAATATGCCGACCTGAAGCTCGGCGTCGACGCCACGCCCTTCAAGGCGGCGCTGGAGAAGAAGAAGGCCTCGGGCAAGGCCGTGAAGGCCGCGATGACCTTCCCCGGCGGCACGCATGACCTCTGGATCCGTTACTGGCTCGCCGCCGGCGGGATCGATCCCGACAAGGACATCGAGACCATCGTGGTGCCGCCGCCGCAGATGGTGGCCAACATGAAGGTCGGCACCATGGATTGCTTCTGCGTCGGCGAGCCCTGGAATCTGCAATTGATCCATCAGAACATCGGCTACACCGCCATCAACACCGGCGAACTCTGGAACAAGCATCCGGAAAAATCCTTCGGCATGCGCGCCGCCTTCGTCGATAAATATCCAAAGGCCTCGAAGGCGCTGCTGATGGCGGTGATGGAAGCGCAGCAATGGTCGGACAAGGCCGAGAACAAGGCCGAGCTTGCCGCCATCATGGGCAAGCGGCAGTGGATGAACTGCCCCGTCGAAGACGTGCTCGACCGCACCGCTGGCAAGTTCGACTACGGCATCCCGGGCAAGGTGGTCGAGAACTCCCCGCACATCATGAAGTATTGGCGCGACTTCGCCTCCTATCCGTTCCAGAGCCACGACCTCTGGTTCCTCACGGAGGACATCCGCTGGGGCAAGTACGAGGCGAATTTCGACACCAAGGCGCTGATCGCCAAGGTCAACCGCGAGGACATGTGGCGCGATGCGGCCAAGACGCTCGGCGTCGCAAGTGCGGAGATCCCGGCCTCTACGTCGCGCGGCAAGGAGACCTTCTTCGACGGCAAGGTGTTCGATCCGGAAAATCCCGCTGCCTATCTGAAGTCGCTCGCGATCAAGCGCGTCGAAGTCTGATGGCGCCAGCGGCCGCCTCCGGGCGGCCGCATCGTCTTTTGCAGCCGGAGAGATATTGCGATGAACATGCCCGCCACGAAGATCGAGGTTGAGACCGCGAAGCCTGCGAGCGCTGCCGCGCCGGTCGTCGCGATGACACCGAAGCGGCCGCCGCGATCGGAGACTTACGCGCGGATGGCGCGGGAGACCGCCGTGCGCGTCATCCCGCCGCTCGTCGTGGTCGCGTTGCTCATGCTGATATGGGAGCTGGTCTGCCGTCGCGCCGGCTCGGCGCTGCCGCCGCCGTCAAAAGTCTTCAAGGACACCAAGGAGCTGATCCTCGATCCGTTCTTCGACCATGGCGGCATCGACAAGGGTCTGTTCTGGCATCTCTCCGCCAGTCTCCAGCGCGTCGCGCTCGGCTATTCGCTCTCCGCCATCGCCGGCATCGCGCTCGGCGTCCTAGTCGGCCAGTCGGTCTGGGCCATGCGCGGGCTCGATCCGCTGTTCCAGGTCTTGCGCACGATCCCACCGCTGGCCTGGCTGCCGCTTTCGCTCGCGGCCTTCCGTGACGGCCAGCCGTCGGCGATCTTCGTCATCTTCATTACCTCGGTCTGGCCGATCATCATCAACACCGCGGTCGGCATCCGCAACATTCCGCAGGACTATCGCAACGTCGCCGCAGTGGTGCAGCTCAACCCGCTCGAGTTCTTTGCCAAGATCATGATCCCTGCCGCCGCGCCCTACATCTTCACGGGACTTCGCATCGGCATCGGCCTGTCATGGCTCGCGATCGTCGCCGCGGAAATGCTGATCGGCGGCGTCGGCATCGGCTTCTTCATCTGGGACGCCTGGAACTCCTCGCATATCAGCGAAATCATCCTGGCGCTGTTCTATGTCGGCATCATCGGCTTCGTGCTCGACCGCCTGATCGCAGGCGCCGGCAAGATCGTCACCCGCGGCACCGCGCTGAATTAAAGGGGAAGCACATGACCGCTTATCTGAAGCTCGACCACGTCGACAAGATTTTCACCCGCGGCGCAGCCTCCACGGAGGTGCTGAAGGATATCAATCTCACCATCGACAAGGGCGAATACGTCTCGATCATCGGCCATTCCGGTTGCGGCAAGTCGACCCTGCTCAACATCATCGCAGGCCTGACCAACGCCACCATGGGCGGCGTGCTGCTCGAGAACCGCGAGGTGAACTCGCCGGGACCGGATCGCGCGGTGGTGTTCCAGAACCACAGCCTGTTGCCATGGCTGACCGTGTACGAGAACGTCCGGCTCGGCGTCGACAAGGTCTTCGCCAAGACCAAGAAGCGCGCCGAACGCGACGCCTGGGTCATGCACAATCTCAACCTCGTGCAGATGGCCCATGCCAAGGACAAGCGGCCCTCGGAAATCTCCGGCGGCATGAAGCAACGCGTCGGCATTGCCCGCGCGCTTGCCATGGAGCCGAAAGTATTGCTGCTCGACGAGCCTTTCGGCGCGCTCGACGCACTGACCCGCGCGCATTTGCAGGATTCGGTGATGGCGCTGCATCAGAAGCTCGGCAACACCATTCTGATGATCACCCACGACGTCGACGAGGCGGTGCTGCTGTCCGATCGCATCGTCATGATGACGAATGGGCCGAGCGCGCGCATCGGCGAGGTGCTGGAGGTGCCGCTGGCGCGGCCGCGCAAGCGGCTCGAACTCGCGACCAACGTCACTTACCTGAAGTGCCGGCAGCGCGTGCTCGAATTCCTCTATGAGCGTCATCGCTTCGTCGAAGCCGCGTAGGCGCGTCACCAACAGGTGCTCACGCAACGCCTAATTTTGAATCATCAAGCTCAATCCTTGTGCGGCGCACAGGGATTGAGCGAATCGCAAAATTTGCGTGCGAAATAGTGCTGCAAGAATTTGGGGCACGACGAACAAGCTCCTGAATTTCCTGCGTTTCCGGAATGCGCGCAGTTGGCACGGAAATTGAAACACCGACCGCGACGCCAACGACGACGTCCCTCAACATCATCAATCAGCATCGTGAACTCGCCACCGGGGCTTGGCCTCGGCGCGCGCCTCCGTGGCCGGAGGCTGAGCCTGCAACGACGCAGCGGTGAGGCAAGAAGGGATACTCAATGACGAAGAATCCAACCTGGATTTCAGACTGGCGCCCCGAAGATGAGGCGTTCTGGAATGCGACCGGCAAGACTATCGCGCGACGCAACCTGATCTGGTCGATCGTGGCCGAACATATCGGCTTCTCGGTCTGGCTGATCTGGAGCATCGTCACCACCAAGCTGCCGCAGGCGGGCTTCCACTACACCACCGACCAGCTGTTCCAGCTCGTCGCGGTGCCCGGGCTGATCGGCGCGTTGATGCGCTTTCCCTACACCTTCGCGGTGACGACCTTCGGCGGGCGCAACTGGACCATCTTCAGCGCGGCGATCCTGCTCATTCCGACGCTTTCGCTGGCCTATTTCGTCGGCCAGCCCGACACGCCGTTCTGGCTGATGCTGCTGATTGCCTCGACCGCCGGTCTCGGTGGCGGCAATTTTGCCTCCAGCATGACGAACATCTCGTTCTTCTTCCCCGACCGGATGAAGGGGTGGGCGCTCGGACTGAATGCGGCCGGCGGCAATATCGGCGTCTCCAGCGTGCAGCTCCTGACCCCGATCCTGATGACGCTCGCCGTCATCAACCTGTTCCAGGCATCGCCCGTCGACGGCGTCTTCCTCCAGAACGCCGGCCTGATGTGGGTGCTGCCGATCGCGATCGCGGTGTTCGGCGCAGTGTTCTTCATGAACAACCTGACCACGGCCAAGTCGTCGATCAAGAACCAGCTCGCCGTGGTCAGGCGCAAGCACACCTGGATCATGGCGTATCTCTATATCGGCACGTTCGGCTCCTTCATCGGCTACTCGGCTGCATTTCCGCTGTTGATCAAGACCCAGTTCCCGCAAGTGACGATTGCGATCGCGTTCCTGGGGCCGCTGGTCGGCTCGCTGTCGCGGCCGCTCGGCGGCTGGCTTGCCGACAGGATCGGCGGCTCGGTCATCACGTTCTGGAATTTCATTGTCATGGCAGGCGCGACGATCGGCGTGCTCTACTTCGTCGGGCACAAGGATTTCATCGGCTTTCTGTCGATGTTCCTGGTCCTGTTCGTGACGACGGGCATCGGCAACGGCTCGACCTACCGCATGATCCCCTCGATCTTCCGCGAGCAGAACTTGTTCAGGGTGCGCGGCAAGGGCGATGCGGAGCGCGCGGTCGCCTTGAAGACGGCGAGCATCGAGAGCGGTGCTGCGGTCGGCTTCATCGGCGCGGTCGGCGCCGTTGGCGGCTATCTGATCCCGACCGGGTTCGGCAAGTCGATCGCGCTGACCGGCGGGCCGCAGCTCGCGCTCGCGATCTATCTCGGCTTCTACGCCTCCTGCCTCGCGCTGACCTGGTGGTTCTATCTGCGTCGCAGCCCGCAGGGCGAAGGCGCGTCAAGCCTCGCCGGCGCGCGTGTCTAATACTTGGTACGAATCTCGCTTCTCCCCATACGCGGGGAGAAGCATTGCCCGACAGTTTGACAATGAACCTGGTTCGCAATGGCGCGCACCAAGGCAAACCCAACAGGCAGGAGAACATCATGACGCCGGAACAGATCACCCTCGTGCAGCAGAGCTTTGCCAAGGTCGCGCCGATTTCCGCGCAGGCCGCGGTGCTGTTCTACGATCGCCTGTTCGAGGTGGCGCCATCCGTGCGCGCGATGTTCCCCGAGGACATGACCGAGCAGCGCAAGAAGCTGATGGGCATGCTCGCCGCCGTCGTCGGCGGTCTGTCGAATCTGGACTCGATTCTTCCGGCGGCCTCCGCGCTTGCGAAGCGTCACGTCGGCTACGGCGCCAAGGCCGAGCACTACCCCGTGGTCGGCGCGACCTTGCTGTGGACCCTGGAGAAGGGCCTTGGCGAGGCCTGGACGCCCGAACTCGCTACCGCCTGGACCGACGCCTACGGCGTGTTGTCCGGCTACATGATGTCCGAGGCCTACGGCGCACAGTCGCAGGCCGCTGAATAGGAGATGCGTTGTGAGTGAACCGCTGGTCATTGTCGGAAACGGTATGGCGGCCGCGCGTCTGGTCGACGAGCTCGCCAAGACCGCACTCGGCCGCTACGCGGTCGCCGTCATCGGCGAAGAGCCGCGGCTCGCTTACAACCGTGTTCTGCTCTCCTCCGTGCTGGCCGGCGAGACCGGCTCGCACGAGATCGAGCTCCGACCCGCCGACTGGTGGCGCCATCGCGGTGTCACGGTGCGCTACGGCTATCGGGTCACCGAGATCGACACCGGCCGACGCGAGCTCAAGATCGAAGGCGAAGAGAGCATGGAATATTCCAAGCTCGTGCTCGCCGTCGGCTCGACGCCGCTACGGCTCAACGTGCCCGGCGCCGATCTCGCCGGCGTGCACACCTTTCGCGATACCCGCGACGTCGACCTGCTGCTGACGCTCGCGGCCGCCAGGAAGCGCGTCGTCGTGGTCGGCGGTGGTCTGCTCGGACTCGAAGCGGCCTACGGCCTCGCCAAGGCCGGAGCGCCGGTGACGCTGCTGCACCTGATGGACCGGCTGATGGAGCGCCAGCTCGATGCCTCCGCCGCGGACCTGCTCAAGACACTGGTCGAGCGCAAGGGCATTCGCATCCTGCTCAATGCATCCACAGCGCGCATCCACGGCGAAGGTCATGTCCAAGCGGTCGAGCTTGCCGACGGCAGCCGCATCGAGGCCGATGCGGTGATTTTCGCCGCCGGCATCAGGCCCAACATTGCGCTCGCAAAGGACGCCGGCATCGCAGTCAACCGCGGCATCGTCGTCAACGACGAGATGCAGACGGCGTCACCCGATATCTATGCGCTTGGCGAATGCGCCGAGCATCGCGGCACCTGCTACGGCCTCGTCGAGCCTGCCTACGAGCAGGCGCGCGTGCTGGCGCGGCATCTCGCGGGCCGTCCCGCGGCCTATCAGGGCAGCGTGGTCTCGACCAATCTGAAGGTGTCGGGCGTCAGCGTATTCTCCGCGGGCGACTTCATGGGCGGGGAGGGCAGCGAGAGCCTCGTGCTGTCAGACCGCAGGCGCGGCACCTACAAGAAGCTCGTCATCTCCGACGGCCGGCTCACCGGCGCGGTGCTGATCGGCGATACCGTCGATGCGCTCTGGTATCTCGAACTGATCCGCAATCGTGACAAGGTGGCGGCGATCCGCACCGACATGATGTTCGGCCGCGCGCTCGCGCGTCCCTCCAAAGCGGCTTGATTGAGGCGGCTCGATATGACGGCGATCGACCCCACGCTCCGCGCTACCAAAACGACCTGTCCGTATTGCGGCGTCGGCTGCGGCGTGCTGGCGACGCCAGACGGCAAGGGCGGCGCGGCGATCGCGGGCGATCCCGATCATCCTGCCAATTTCGGCCGGCTGTGCTCCAAGGGCTCGGCGCTCGGCGAGACGGTCGGGCTCGAAAGCCGGCTGCTCTATCCGATGATCCGCTGCAAGGGCGTGCTCGAACGCGTCGCCTGGAGCGATGCGCTCGATCACGTCGCCCACCGCATGCAGCACATCGTCGCGCGCGACGGCGCCGACGCGGTCGCATTCTATCTCTCGGGCCAGCTGCTGACCGAGGACTATTACGTCGCCAACAAGCTGATGAAGGGCTTTGTCGGCACTGCGAACGTCGACACCAATTCGCGGCTCTGCATGTCGTCATCGGTCGCCGGTCACCGCCGCGCCTTCGGCGCCGACACCGTGCCCGGCTGCTACGAGGATCTCGACCAGGCCGATCTTCTGGTGTTCGTCGGCTCGAATGCCGCCTGGTGCCATCCCGTGCTGTTCCAGCGCATGCTGAAGAACCGGCAGGAGCGCGGCGCGCGCATGATCGTGATCGATCCGCGCCGCACCGACACCGCGACCGACGTCGATCTGTTCCTCGGCCTCAAGCCCGGCACCGACACGGCGTTGTTCTCCGGCCTGTTCGTTCACCTCGCCGACAATGGTGCCCTGGATCAGGACTACATCGGGCAAAACACGTCGGGCTTTGACGACGCGCTGGCGCGCGCACGCAGCATCGCCGGCAGCATCACCGCGACCGCACTGGCGACCGGCCTCTCCGAGCAGGACGTTGCCACCTTCTTCAAGATGTTCCGTGACACGCCCCGCGTCGTCACGCTGTACTCGCAGGGTGTCAATCAGTCGGCGCAGGGCACCGACAAGGTCAACGCGATCCTGAACTGCCATCTCGCCACGGGGCGCATCGGCAAGCCCGGTGCCTCGCCGTTCTCGCTCACCGGCCAGCCCAACGCGATGGGCGGCCGCGAGGTCGGCGGCCTCGCCAACCAGCTCGCCGCACACATGAACTTCACGCCGCCGGACATCGATCGCGTGCGGCGGTTCTGGAAGGCGCCGCGTATCGCGACCCATGAAGGGTTGAAGGCGGTGCAGCTGTTCGAAGCCATCAACCGCGGCGAGGTTAAGGCGCTGTGGGTGATGGGCACCAACCCCGCAGTGTCGCTGCCCGACGCGGACTTCGTGCGCGAGGCGCTGAAGAAGCTCGAGCTGTTCGTGGTCTCCGAGAACGTGCTCTCCAACGACACGGTCGATGCTGGCCCGCACGTGCTGCTGCCCGCGCTCGCCTGGGGCGAGAAGTCGGGCACCGTGACCAATTCCGAGCGCCGGATCTCGCGCCAGCGTTCGTTCCTGCCGGCGCCCGGCGAGGCGCGGCCGGACTGGTGGATCCTGAGCGAAACCGCAAAACGCCTCGGCTTCGGCGACAGTTTTAAT
The DNA here is from genome assembly GCF_023073215.1 of Bradyrhizobium sp. 35. Taxonomy (NCBI): domain Bacteria; kingdom Pseudomonadati; phylum Pseudomonadota; class Alphaproteobacteria; order Hyphomicrobiales; family Nitrobacteraceae; genus Bradyrhizobium; species Bradyrhizobium sp. 35. The sequence continues at coordinate 613,685 of NZ_JADPJC010000157.1, read as the reverse complement.
TACAAATCCGCAGCCGACATCTTTCGCGAGCACGCCGCGCTCTCGGCGTTCGAGAACGATGGCAGCCGCGACTTCGATATCGGCGCGCTGACCTCGCTGTCCGACGAGGGCTTCGACGCGTTGAAGCCCGTGCAGTGGCCCGCGCCCGAAGGCCAGGCGCCCGGCGAGCGCTTCTTCGCGGCCGGCGGGTTCTTCACCAATGACGGCAAGGGCCGCTTCGTCGCGCCGGAGGTGCCGGCGCTGCGCGGCGAGACCGGGCCGTCGCGGCCGCTGCGGCTCAACACCGGGCGCATCCGCGACCAGTGGCACACCATGACGCGCACGGGCCTCAGCCAGCGGCTCGGCGCGCATCTGCCCGAGCCGTTCGTCGAGATTCATCCCGATGACGCCGGCAGATACAACGTCGTTCATGACGGCTATGCCCGCATCACCACCGACTACGGCCAGTGCACCCTCAAGGTCGTCGTCAGCGACCACCAGCAGCGCGGCACGCTGTTCGCGCCGATCCACTGGAGTGCGATGAACGCCTCGCACGGTCGCGTCGGGGCGCTGGTCGCACCGTTCACCGATCCGTTCTCGGGGCAGCCGGAGTCGAAGGCGACACCGGCGGCGATTTCGCCTTATGAATACGTCTTCCGCGGCTTTGCGTTGTCGCGCAAGCAGCTGGAGCTGCCACCGAACCTGATGTGGACCCGCGTCACTGTTACCGGCGGCTTCGGCTACCTCTTCGCCGACAATGCGGACCTGTCGCGCTGGCCGACCTGGCTCGGTGGCGTTGCCGGCGAGGACGTCGCCGACTATCGCGACCTCGGCGGCGGCGTTTATCGCGCGGCCTCGTTTGCCGGCGACCGCATCGAAACCTGCCTGTTCGTCGGCCCCGCGCATGATGCCGGGGACTGGGAGGTGGTGAAGAGCCTGTTCGTGGCCGACCACGTCACCGATGAGCAGCGGCGCATGCTGCTGTCCGGCAAGTCGAGCGAGGGCGCGGCTTCGACCGGTCCTGTCGTCTGTGCCTGCTTCGGCGTCGGCCGCGGCACCATCTGCGACACCATCGCCGCAGGCGCGCGCACAGCCGCCGAGATCGGCGCAAAGCTCAAGGCCGGCACCAATTGCGGCTCCTGCATCCCCGAGCTGAAGCGCCTGATCGCGACGACCGAAATTGCGCCGGCGAAGCATGCCAAGCACGCGGTCGCGGCGGGGTAGGGGCGACTTTCTCGGTCGTCGCGCATACTCCGCCGTCATCGCCCGGCTTGACCGGGCGATCCAGTACGCCGAGACGCCTGTGATCAAGCGCTAAGGCCACTGCGTACTGGATTCCCTGCTTTCGCGGGGAATGACAGCGAGGGCGGGGCGCTATGCTTCGGCCCAATCGACGCACGCCTCATTGTGTCCTATGGTGCCGCGCTCTCGCCCTCAACACGCAAAAACAACAATGATGTACCTGGAAACGCCGCCGCGCCTGATCGAGACCAGGCTCTTTTCCGCCATGCCCGACAAATTCCGCCGCAAGGGCGAGCGCACCGATTGGGCCGATGCCAACCGGCCCGGTGTGCCGACGGATTCCTTCATCGAAGGGCCGTCGTTCGACAAGGATGCCAATCTCTACATCGTCGACATTCCCTTCGGCCGCATCTTCCGCATTGCGCCTGACGGCGAGTGGTCGCTGGCGATTGAATATGAGGGCTGGCCGAACGGGCTGAAGATCGCGGCCGACGGCCGCATCCTGGTCGCCGACTACAGGCACGGCATCATGGAGTTCGACGCCAGGGCAGGGCGCATTGCGCCGGTGCTGACCTCGCGCAACTCGGAGTCTTTCCGGGGCTGCAACGATCTGCATCTCGCGTCCAACGGCGACATCTATTTCACCGACCAGGGACAGACCGGCCTGCATGACCCCAGCGGCCGCGTCTATCGCCTGACGCAAAGCGGCCGGCTCGATTGCCTGATCGACACTGGTATCAGCCCGAATGGCCTGGTGCTCGATCCAACCGAGACCGTGCTGTTCGTCGCAATGACGCGCGACAACGCGGTGTGGCGGCTGCCGTTCATGAAGGACGGCAGCGTGTCGAAGGTTGGCCGCTTCTGCTCGCTGTTCGGCACCAGTGGCCCTGATGGCATGACAATGGATGCCAAGGGCCGCCTGTTCGTCGGTCACGCCTCACTCGGCCATGTCTTCGTGTTCGCGCCCAACGGCGAATTGATTGCGCGGGTGAAATCGTGTGCAGGGCCGAACTGCACCAATGTCGCGATTGGTGGCGCGAAGAAGGATCGGCTCTACATCACGGAGTCCGCAACCGGTAGCGTATTGGTCGCTGACATCGGCGGATTGAACTCTTGAGCGCGACGGCGGTTGCCTCAGCGAACGAGTGGTATCGGAGCAAATATGAACACGAAACCCTTCGGCAAAACGGGTGCCAGCGTCTCCGTCATCGGGCAGGGCACCTGGTATCTCGACCATGGCGATCGCAAGCGCGCGATCGCGGCGCTTCAGCGCGGGCTCGATCTAGGCATGACCCACATCGATACCGCCGAGATGTATGGCGATGCCGAACTCGTCATTGCGGATGCGATCGCGGGCCGACGCGACGAGGTTTTCTTGGTGTCAAAGGTGCTGCCGAGCAACGCCTCGCGCCGCGGAACCATCACCGCCTGTGAGCGCTCGCTGAAGCGGCTGAAAACCGATCGGCTCGACTGCTATCTGCTGCATTGGCGCGGCTCGTATCCGCTGGAGGACACCGTCGCCGCATTCGAGGAACTGGTGAAGGCCGGCAAGATCAAATCCTGGGGCGTCTCCAATTTCGATGCCGATGATCTCGACGAGATCCTCGACGCCGCCGGCGAACACCGCATCGCCTGCAATCAGGTGCTCTATCCTCTGAAGGAACGCGCGATTGAGCACGCGGTGATCCCGTGGTGCGAACGGCATGGTGTCGCCGTGGTCGCCTATTCGCCATTCGGCCACGATGATTTCCCTGCGAGCAACAGCAAGGGCGGCGCGGTGCTGGCGCGCATCGCGGAGGCGCGTCGCGCGACGCCGCGCCAGGTCGCACTGAGCTTCCTCACCCGTGCAACTACGGTGTTCGCGATCCCGAAGGCGTCGTCCGCGGAACATGCCGGCGACAATGCTGCGGCCGGCGATCTGGTGCTGACGAAAGACGAGATCGCGGCGCTCGATGCGGCGTTTCCGCGCGGTCCGAAGCCGCGCGGCCTGCCCATGCTGTAGTGCACAAACGCCCGTTATTAATGGAGTCTTGACGTGCGCGGACGTGAGCGCATATCGGCATCCTGTTTTCGGAAGTTGTGAAAGCGGCGCAATTATCGTTTTTTACGATCATTCCCGATTCGCATTCCTAGGTTCCAGCCGTGACCCCGCCGCCCGCCGCAGCCGCAAGGCTCGACAGTATTCCCATGCCCATGCCGGAAAAGAAGCCGCAGGCGCGACGGGCGCCGGCGCGCGTCGATCACCCGTTCAAAGGCATCGCGCTGGTGCTGCTGTCGACGATCTTTCTCGGCTGCTCCGATGTTACCGCGAAATATCTGTCGTCGAGCCTGCCGTCGATCGAGATCACCTGGATCCGCTTCGTGACGTTTGCGCTGATGTTCACGCCGGTGATGCTGCCGGGCTCGCCGCTCCATGCGATGCGCACCGAGCGCCTCGGCCTGCAGTTGATGCGCGGCGCGGCATTGCTCGGCTCTTCGCTGTTCTTCATCACCGGCCTGAGCTTCCTGCCGATCGCAGAAGCGTCCGCGACCGGCTTCGTCTCGCCGCTGTTCGTCACCGCGCTCTCGATCGTCTTCCTGAGCGAGAAGGTCGGCATGCGCCGTTGGATCGCGACCGCGATCGGCCTGACCGGCGTGCTGATCATCCTGCGCCCGGGCTCCAGCGCGTTTCACGCCGCCGCCTTCTTCCCGATCGTCTCGGCGTTCTGCTGGGCCGCGGCGCTGATCCTGACGCGCATGATGAGCGGGCGTGAAGCCGTCCTCACCACGATGGCCTATTCGGCGCTGACGGGCGTTGCGATCCTCTCCCTGATGGTACCGTTCGTCTGGGTCACGCCGACCTGGACGGCGATCGGGCTTGGCATCGTGATCGGCGTCGCCTCCACCGTCGGCCAGTGGATCATCGTGCTGGCCTATCGCTACGGCGATGCCTCGGTACTGGCGCCGTTCTCCTACACGCAGTTGCTGTGGGTGAGCATCCTCGGCTTCTTCCTGTTCGGCGAAGTGCCTGATGTCTGGACCGTCACCGGTGCGGCCTTCATCGTCGCCAGCGGCCTCTACATCGCCCATCGCGAGCGCATCCGCCGCGCCCAGCTCCTGATCCTGGAAGAGCGTTCCCCGAACCCCTGACGCAAGATCGCGCGTCCGCTTCGTGCTATCGACGGCTCCAACAAGACGGGAGGAGCCGGATGCGCGCTGCGATTTTCAGGAACGGTGAGATTGTCGTCGACCGGATGGCCGAGCCAAAGCCCGGCCCCGGCCAGGTGCTTGTCAAGACGCTCGCCTGCGGCATCTGCGGCTCCGATCTGCACGCGCGCCAGCACGCCCACCGCATGGTGGAGATGGCGCGAAAGACCGGCCGCAAGCCGATGGATCTCGCCCGCGACGTCGTGTTCGGCCACGAGTTCTGCTGCGAGATCGTCGACTTCGGCCCGGGGACCGTGCGCAAGCTCAAGTCGGGCACGCGCGTCTGCTCGCTGCCAGCCCTCGTAACGCCGCAGGGCATCGAAGGTATCGGTTACTCCAACGACAATATTGGCGGCTATGCCGAGGCGATGCTGCTGAGCGAAGCGCTGCTGCTCGAGGTGCCCAACGGTCTCGCGCCGGAGCATGCCGCGCTCACCGAACCGCTCGCGGTCGGCGTTCACGCCGTCGCCAAGGCCAACATCCGAGGCGGCGAAGTGCCGCTCGTGATCGGCTGCGGTCCGGTTGGGCTCGCGGTGATTGCGGCGCTAAAGCTCAAGGGCCTGCATCCGATCGTCGCGGCCGACTATTCGCCGGCGCGGCGCGCGCTTGCGGCAAAACTCGGCGCCGATGTCGTCGTGGATCCACGAGTGTCGCAGCCCTATGCCACCTGGGCCGAGCATGCGCAGATGTCCGATGCCGAAAAGGCGGCCCGGCCGCCGTTCCAGGCGATGCTGCCCGCGCTGAAGCCCGCGATCATCTTCGAATGCGTCGGCGTGCCCGGTCTGTTGCAGCAGGTCTTCGAAGGCGCGCCGCGCGATGCGAGGATCGTCGTGGTCGGTGTGTGCATGGAGACCGACAGGAGCGAGCCCATGCTCGGCATCATGAAAGAGCTCAACGTCCAGTATGTGCTCGGCTACACGCCGGACGAATTCGCGGCGTCACTGCGCCTGATCGCGGAGGGGCAGGTGGATGCGGCGGCAATGGTGACGGCGGAAGTCGGCATCGACGGTGTCGCAAAGGCTTTCGCAGATCTCGCCAACCCTGAGGCTCACACCAAGATCATCGTGCAGCCGTGGCGGTGATGCCTTACACCGGCAGCGCGATCGAATATTTCACCTGGCTGAGCGCAAAGCTGGACTCGATCGAGGCGATGCCGTCGAGCCGGGTCAGCTTGGTCTTCAGGAAAGTCTCGTAGGAGGCGAGGTCGGCGGCGACCACGCGCAAGAGATAGTCGCGATTGCCGGTCATCAGATAGCATTCCAGCACCTCGTCCCATTTCGAGATCGCGCGCGCGAAGCGGTTGAGGTCCTCCTCCTTCTGCCGGGCCAGCTTGATCGAGATGAAGACGCTGACATGCAGCCCCAGCGCCTTCTGGTCCACGGTCGCGATGTAGCGCGAGATGACGCCGCGTTCCTCGAGCAGCTTGACCCGGCGATGGCATGGCGACACCGACAGCCCGACCTTGTCGGCCAGTTCCTGCATGGTCAGGCGGCTGTCGTTCTGGAGCAGAGCGAGGATTTTTCGGTCAATGGCGTCGAGGTCGGGCATTGGGATGAACCTGTCGTTTTTGTCGGCTGATTGGTAAGCTATCCCAATATTGGCTGGTATTGCGCGAAAAATTGAGAAGTTTGGCGCTTCCTGCAGGGGTATCATCGGGCACCTGTTTTCCGGGAGCATTGCCATGCCCGTTGATACCGCCCGCCTCGACACCTTGACCGCGCTGGCCCGCAAGACGCTGTGGCTGTCGTCATGGACCATCCATCACGCCAACCACATCCGCCCGAATGCGGACGGCCTGAAAGTCGGGGGACATCAGGCCTCGTCGGCCTCGCTCGCCACCATCATGTCGGCGCTGTATTTCCACGTGCTGAAGCCCGAAGATCGCGTCGCGGTGAAGCCGCATGCGAGCCCGGTGTTCCACGCCATCCAGTATCTGTTCGGCCGGCAGAGCCGCGAGAAGCTGGAGAATTTTCGTGGCTTCAAGGGCGCGCAGTCCTATCCCTCGCGCACCAAGGACGTCGACGACGTCGATTTCTCCACCGGCTCGGTCGGCCTTGGCGTGGCGCAGACGCTGTTCGCCTCGCTGGTGCAGGACTACGTCAAGGCACATGGCTGGATGAAGGATCGCCGCGAAGGGCGGATGATCGCTCTGGTCGGCGATGCCGAGATGGACGAGGGCAACATCTTCGAGGCGCTGGCGGAGGGCTGGAAGCACGGCCTGCGCAACACCTGGTGGGTGGTCGACTACAACAGGCAGTCGCTCGACGCCGTCGTCCGCGAAGGCCTCTGGGAGAAGTTCGAGACCGTGTTCCGCAATTTCGGCTGGGACGTGGTGATCGTGAAATATGGCCGCCTGATGCGCGAGGCCTTTGCGGAAGCTGGCGGCGAGGCGCTGAAGCGCTGGATCGACAATTGTCCGAACGCACTCTACGCCGCATTGTGTTTTCAGGGCGGCGCGGCGTTCCGCAAGCATTTGCACGACGAGATTGGCGATCAGGGCCCCATCACCAAGCTGATCGACAGGCGCAGCGACGACGAGCTGCTGGCGCTGATGTCGAACCTCGGCGGCCATGACATGGCGAGCATGCTGGACGCCTTCGAATCCATCGACCACGACCGCCCGGTCTGCTTCATCGCCTACACCATCAAGGGCGTCGGCCTGCCGTTCCAGGGCCACAAGGACAATCATGCCGGCCTAATGACGGTCGCGCAGATGGAGAAATATCGCGACAGCCAGAACATCCGGCCCGGACACGAATGGGACAGATACGAGGGTCTCGCGCAAAGTGCCGCCGAGCTCGACGCCTTCCTCGCGGGCGTGCCGTTCAACCAGGACGGCCGCCGGCTCACCGCGCCTGTTATCGAGGTGCCGTCGCAGCTTGCCTTCAAGCCGGCGCCGCAGATGTCGACCCAGCAGGGTTTTGGGCTGGTGCTGAACGAGATCGCGCGCGGCGACAGCGAGCTCGCCAAGCGCATCGTGACGACATCGCCTGACGTCACCGTCTCGACCAATCTCGGTCCGTGGGTGAACCGGCGCGGCCTGTTTGCGCGCGGCGAGAAGGCGGACTTATTCCGCAGCGAGAAAATTCCATCCACCTTCAACTGGGACTTCTCGCCCAAGGGCCAGCATCTCGAACTCGGCATCGCCGAGATGAACCTGTTCATCATGCTCTCGGCGCTCGGCCTGTCGCACCAGATCAACGGCGAGCGGCTGCTGCCGGTCGGCACGCTCTACGATCCCTTCATCGAGCGCGGTCTCGATGCGCTGAACTATGCCTGTTACCAGGATGCGCGCTTCATGGTGGCGGCGACCCCCTCAGGTATCACGCTCGCGCCCGAAGGCGGCGCGCATCAGTCGATCGCAACCCCTTTGATCGGCATGGCGCAGGATGGCCTTGCCTCGTTCGAGCCGGCCTTTGTCGACGAGCTCGCCGTGATCATGGGGTGGGGCTTCAATCACATGCAGCGCGATCCGGGTGAGGGCGGCTCGGTCTATCTGCGGCTCTCGACGCGCTCGATCGAGCAGGCGCAGCGGATCATGACGCCCGAGCTTGCACAGGGCATCACCGACGGCGCGTATTGGTTGCGCAAGCCGGGGCCCAATGCCGAAGCCGTCATCGCCTATACCGGCGCCGTGGCGCCAGAAGCGATCGAAGCGACCGGCTTCATTGGCGAGAGCCGGCGCGACATCGGCCTGCTCGCGATCACGTCCGCGGATCGTCTGCATGCGGGATGGACGGCCGCACGGAAGTTGCGCCGTGATCGGCGCGGCGTGCAGCATCTCAGCCACATCGAAAAACTGCTCGCACCGCTGCCGCGCGACTGCGGCATAGTGACGGTGATCGACGGCCATCCGGCGGCGCTCGGCTGGCTCGGCAGCATCCGCGGCCATCGCGTCGAGGCGCTCGGCGTCGAGCAGTTCGGCCAGACCGGCACCATCGCAGACCTCTACCGCCACCACGGCATTGACGCCAACGCCATCATCGATGCGGCCGAAAGCCTCACCACCGGCGCGCCGGTGTTGCATCGGAAGATGGCGGTGTAGTTCTCCGTCGTGGTCCTGGCCCCCGTGCGCAATTGCGCACGGGGCCAGGACGACGGCAATCGAGACCTTGCCACCCCTCCGCCATCGGCTCATATAACCTCGGTCCGCCGCAATGCTGGCCCCGCATATGGCGGGTTCAATTGCCGGCGCTTTCGTGCAAGGATGCCTGCCGAAACGCCCCCCAAGCCCCCAAGAAGAGGTTCACTATGGTCAATCGCATGCAGTTCTACATCGACGGCGCCTGGGTCGATCCCGCCGTCAAGAAGTCCACCGCCGTGGTCAATCCGGCGACGGAAGAGGCGATGTACGAGGTTGCGCTGGGCTCCAAGGCCGACGTTGACAAAGCCGTCGCCGCCGCCAAGCGCGCGTTCGTGACGTTCTCCCAGACCAGCCGTGACGAGCGCGTCGCGCTGCTCACCAAGGTCATCGAGATCTACAAGGGCCGTCTCAAGGAGATCGGCGCCGCCGTCTCCGACGAAATGGGTGCGCCGCTGCCGATGGCGGAGAAGCTGCAGGCCGGCGCCGGTCTTGGCCACCTCATGACCACGCTCGACGTGCTCAAGAACTATCATTTCGAGGAACCGGTCGGCACCGCCATGGTGCTGCGCGAGCCGGTCGGCGTGGTCGGCATGATCACGCCCTGGAACTGGCCGCTCAACCAGATCGCCTGCAAGGTCGCGCCCGCACTCGCCGCTGGCTGCACCATGATCCTGAAGCCATCGGAGTTCACCCCGACCTCGGCGCTGATCTTCGCGGAAATCCTCCATGAAGCCGGCGTGCCGAAGGGCGTGTTCAACCTCGTCAACGGTCTCGGTCCCGAGGTCGGCGCCGCCATGAGCGAGCACCCCGATATCGACATGATCTCCTTCACCGGCTCGACCCGCGCCGGCATCGACGTGGCCAAGCGTGCGGCACCGACCGTGAAGCGCGTCAGCCAGGAGCTCGGCGGCAAGTCGCCGAACGTCATCCTCGAAGGCGCCGACCTCACGAAGGCGGTGACCGGCGGCGTGATGCACATGTTCAACAACTCCGGCCAGTCCTGCAACGCGCCCTCGCGCATGATCGTGCCGGCCTCGAAGATGAAGGAAGTCGCCGCGATCGCGAAGGCCGTCGCCGACAAGACCAAGGCGGGCGATCCGCGCGCCGAAGGCACCACCATCGGTCCCGTGGTCAACCGCGGCCAGTGGGACAAGATCCAGGGCCTGATCAAGAAGGGCATCGACGAGGGCGCAACGCTCGTCTCGGGCGGCCCGGGCCTGCCCGAGGGCGTCAACAAAGGCTTCTATGTCCGTCCGACCATCTTCGCCGACGTCACCCCCGACATGACGATTGCGCGTGAAGAGATCTTCGGACCGGTGTTGACCATCATCGGCGCCAAGGACGAAGCCGAGGCGGTGCACATCGCCAACGACACGCCCTATGGGCTTGCGGGCTACGTCACGGGCGCGTCCGTCGAGGACGCCAAGCGCGTCGGCCGTCAGATCCGCGCCGGCAACGTCAATCTGCAGGGCGTGCCCAACGATCGCTCCGCGCCGTTCGGCGGCTACAAGCAGTCCGGCAACGGCCGCGAGTGGGGCAAGTACGGCCTCGAGGACTTCCTCGAAGTGAAGGCCGTCGCCGGCTTCAACGCGGCGTAGGCGTTAGCGCCTGGGTAAACATGACGCCGGAGCGGGTAACCGCTCCGGCGTTTTTGTTCTATCTTTCGTCATTGCGAGGAGCGAAGCGACGAAGCAATCCAGGCTGCCTCCGCGGAAAGATTCTGGATTGCTTCGCTCCGCTCGCAATGACGAGAGGCGTGACGGAGGAAAAACTATCCCCCGACCGCGCCCTGCGTGTTCACATACAACGCGTAGATCGACTGGCTCGCGGCCATGAACAGGCGGTTGCGCTTGACGCCGCCGAAGCAGAGATTGGCGCAGCGTTCGGGCAGCGCGATGCGGCCGATCATGACGCCGTCGGGCGCGAACACCACCACGCCGTCGAGCTCGGGATCGCCCATGCCCCAGCCGCACCAGAGATTGCCGTCGATGTCGCAGCGCATGCCGTCGGGCGTGCCCGGGCCGGCGTCGATGTGGACGCGCTTGTTCGAGATCGTGGTGCCGTCCGCCGAGACGTCATAGGCGAGGATCTTGCGGTTCGGCACGCCGCGTGATTCCACGACGTAGAGGATTTTCTCGTCCGGCGAGAAGCACAGGCCGTTGGGCCCGAGCACGCCTTCGGCAACGATGGTCGCCTTGCCGGTCGCGGGATCGAACCTGTAGACGTTCGGCTCGATCTCGGGCTCGGCCTTGTAGCCCTCGTAATTGCCGAGCAGGCCGAAGGTGGGATCGGTGAACCAAACCGCACTGTCGGATTTCACCACGACGTCGTTCGGCGAGTTGAGCTTCTTGCCGCCGAACGAGTCCATCAGCACGGTGATGCTGCCGTCATATTCGGTGCGGGTGACGCGTCGCCCGCCATGCTCGCATGTGACGAGCCGGCCCTGCCGATCCCTGGTGTTGCCGTTGGCGAAATTGGAGGGCTTGCGGAACACGCTGACGGCGCCGGTCTCCTCTTCCCATTTGACGATGCGCTGGTTCGGAATGTCGCTGCACAGGAGATAGCGCCCGTCGCCGAACCACACCGGACCCTCGGCCCAGCGCAGGCCGGTCGTCAGCCGCTCCACCGCCGACAGTTTCAGCCAGTATTTTTCGAAGCGGGCGTCCAGTGCTTTTATCGCGGGATCGGGGTAATAGGTCGCGGGCCGCCAGCCTTGAGTGTGGGACGATGCCTCATTCATGTCGGTTCTCTCGTTTCGTTCCCTCTGGACAATCCAGCTATCATTAGAGACACGTGACGGCAAATCGGTCGCCAAAGACGAGGAATGACATGCGCATCTTGATGACGGGAGCTTCGGGTGGAATCGGTACGCGGCTGCGGACATTGCTGCCGCCGATCTATCCCGACCTGCTGCTCAGCGACATCCGCCCGCCGGCCGATCTCGGCCCCAACGAGCAATTCAAGGCGGCGGACCTCTCTGACCTGGCGCAGTGCGAGGCGATCTGCGAGGGCGTCGACGGCATCATCCATTTCGGCGGCTATTCGGTCGAAGGTCCCTGGAACGACATCCTCCAGGCCAACATCATCGGCGGCTACAATCTGTTCGAGGCCGCGTATCGCAAGGGCGTCAAGCGCGTGGTGTTCGCCTCCTCGAACCATGCCGTCGGATTCTATCCGCGCCACCACAAGATCGGCACCGACGTGACCCCGCGCCCCGACGGCCGCTACGGCGTCAGCAAGGTGTTCGGCGAAGCGGTCGGCGCGCTCTATGCCGACAAGCATGGAATGAAGGTGACTTGCCTTCGCATTGGCAATTTCGGCGACGTGCCGCTGGACCTTCGCCGGATCTCGATCTGGCTGAAGCCGGAAGATCTGGTGCAGCTCTGCCAGATCGGGCTCGAGCATCCCGATATTCATTTCGAGATCTTCTACGGCGTGTCCCTGAACGAACGCGCGTGGTGGGACAACCACCGCGCCTACGAGTTCGGTTACCGTCCGACGGGGCGCTCCGAGGATCATGTGGCACATGCGATGGCCGAGCAGGCCAAGCTGAAGCCCGATCCGGTCGGCGATCACTATCAGGGCGGCGCGTTCTGCAGCAACGAGTTCGACGGCGACACAAGTCGCATCATCGATTGGACCAAGCGGTAGGAGCGCATTCGCAAATCCAGGGCGTCGGAATCGACGCGCTAAACAACGCGTTTGCCGGCCTGGGCCGCGATGGGCCTCTGTACAAAGTACATCAGGATCAGGGAAATCACCGCCGTCGTCACGACGACGTATCCCAGCCGGTCGAAATGCCGGAGCGTACCGTCGGCGTCCTGCGCGATGAGTGCGGCGGCGAGCACGGAGCCGAGCCCGCCGGAGAGCTGTTGCAGCGACGCGCCGACCGCGCTGAAGGAGCCGCGTTGCGCCGGCTCGGGGATTGCCGAAATCAACGCCTGCGAAGGAATCATGCGGGAGAAGATGCCGACGAACATCAGGACGTTGACCAGGATCGCGACCGTCAGGCTCACCTCGCCGAGATGGGTGTAGATCAGCACCATCACGATGGACATGGCGCTGCCGAAGACGAAGGTGGGGTATTTGCCGAAGGCAATCGCTCGCGCGTCCCACCAGCGGGCCGATGACAATGCTGAACAGGCCGGAGACGAGATAGATCGTCGGCAGATGCACGATGTCGATGCCGAGATTGTGCACGGTGTAGGCGCTGCCGAACGGCATCAGCATGTAGCCGCCGGTCGCCAGCAGGGTCGTTACCGAAAACGCCATCCAATAACGCGGCTGCGAGACCGTGGCGATCAGATGCCGGAACGGATTTCGATCCTGCTTCAGCCCGAGATGGCCGTTCACCGGCTTCATCAGGAGCATCACTGCGGTCATCCCGATCACCGACAGTCCGACCAGCGCGCCGAACGCGACGTGCCAGTTCCACTGGTTGGCGAGGAAAAGACCGGCCGGGATGCCCAGCACCTGGCTTGCCGCGAAGGCGGTTTGCACGAAACCCATGACGCGGCCGCGCAATTGCAGCGTGAACAAATCGGTGACGATGGCGAGCACGACCGAGCCGATCACGCCGCCGAACAGGCCGGTCACGATCCGCCCCAGCAGCAACAGATGATAGTTGGGCGCGATCGCGCACAGCATCGTGCCAAGGGTGAAGCCGGCGTAGAAGAACAACAGCAGCCGCTTGCGATCAAACCGGTCGGCAAAGCCGGCCGCCAGGATACCGGAAATCCCCGCGCTGAACGCATAGGCCGAGACCGCCACGCCGAACTGAGCGGCCGAAATATCGAGCGCCGGCATCATGATGGCGCCGAGCGGCGACATGATCATGAAATCGATGATGATCGTGAACTGGACCAGCGCCAGCAGCGCAACGAGGATCGCCTGGTAGCGCGAAAAGCCTCGGGATGGCGCTTGCCGCTCGGCGATCGGCTCCGTCAGGGTTTGTTCGGTCATGGCATTTCATTTGGGAGGGAGTGGAGGAGGACGCGCGACGTGGCGCCGGAGCCCGGCCCATATTTATTTCCGGCTCTGCGAAATTTCGATGGCTTGACAAGCAGTTTTAGTGTCCGTCCCAGCGCGGTGCCTCGATTCACACGGGGCGAGCGACGCAAAGGCCTGAGCCTCGCTTTGGCCGTTCCGGCCATTGATCCAGATCAACGTTGCTCTGGCCGTCTGGCTCTCGATTTTGCGAGACCGCAATTCGGCAATCGGTGCCTCGATCACGGCTCAACGGCGGCAGCGCGAGTCAGGACAATGAAAATCGAATTGCCAGCCGCCGTACTGCTCACGCTGTTCATGTCGGGACCGGCGCGAGCCGCGATGCTCGGCGACGCCGAGGCGACGTTTCTCGACCAGCTCGTCACCGCATCCGCGGTGCTCGAACAACGATGTGTCGGCTACGAGGTCAATGGTGCCGGCAGTGTACAGCTCGGCGCCCGACTTCTCGGCAGCACGGATGCCGCGATGGCGATGATCGACGCCTATGCTGCAGCCATCAAGGCCCGCGATGGCGAGAGCTCCGATCCCGGTAAATTCCGCCCCGAAGTGTCCGACGCTGCCGGCAAAACGTTCAGGCGCGTCCGGACCGATCTGATCAGAAACCCGAAGAGAGCCTGCGCCGACTATGGCGATGCCAGCGTGGATCGCGGTCTGCTGAGGCGGTACTGAACCGGGACTTGAGGGATTCAGATCTGCGCAAACGAAAGGGCCGTCTCGAAAGACGGCCCTTGGTTGTTATTCGACGATCTCAACGATCCGGTGGGTTCGCGGTTCGACCAGAACCGTGCGACCGTTCACCACCGTGTAACGATACTCACGGGCGCCGTACTCGGGCGGCACCTCGTAATAGGTCACGCCCTCTTCCGGAAGAACCGCCCCGACTCTCACATCTTCGCGGTACTGATATGAGGGCCGCCGCTGTTCGACGACGTAGGAGTGAAAGCGAGGACGTTGATCGACACCAAGGACTCCCGCCACGCCGCCAACGACGCCGCCGACGACGCCACCCACAACTGCACCGACAGGCCCTGCCGCTCGCTCACCATCCCGCGCACCGCGTTCGACGCCTCCGGGAACGCCCTGGGCCTGGGTCGTTACGGGAAGCAGGACGGCGACGGCAACAGCGGCGGCTCCGACTAAACGGCAAATCATGGCAGCTCCTATGGTGGGGGATTGGTGCAAGACCAAGTACCAAGCCGACCATAGGTTCCCCAGAAGTTGTGGACTGCGGGCGTTATTGCCCGAAATGGGCTCGTGCGGCCTGCAATTGCGGGCAATCCAGCGCGCCCGTATCGCGTGAACTGCACCACCGCGCGAAGCGAACGTCTCCCATCTATGAACGCGGGCCCTGCTGTTCGGCTTGCTCACCCCCAATCCGCGCCAGATAGTCCGACTTGCTGAACTGCATATGATCGACGCACAGCTGGGCCAGCGCCCAGCTGTCACGGCCTTTCAATAGCTCGATCATCAGCTCGTGCTGGCGCCTTGATTGCGCGAGGCCGTCTCGGTCGGCGAGGTTCTTGGCGCGCATCGGCAGCGTCAGGTTCATGTAGTCCTGCAGCGAGCGCACCAGATAGGGATTGCCGCAGGCCGAGAACAGCGCGAGGTGGAAGGCGTCGTTGGCCTCGTGGATACCGCGCAGGTCCTGCAAATCCGCTCTCGCGCAATATTGCCGCTGCAATGCAGAGAGCTCGTCGATCAGGCCTTGTTGTGCGGGCAGGGGGATCATCAGCGCCGCCTGCCGGGTCAGCATCTCCCGGACCTCGTAGATCTGCCGGACCTCTTCGGCCGAATAGAACCGCACGGTGGCGCCGACATTCTTCTCGCGGCGGACGATGCCCCGGCGCTCCGCATCCACCAAGGCCTGCCGCACGAAATGGCGCGAAGTGCCGTAAGCCGACATCAGCGCGTCCTCTGTGAGGCGCGCGCCTGGCGCAAGTCGGCCGAAGATGATGTCCTCTTCGAGCCGCGCGACGATGTCGTCCGGATCGTCGCGCCGGACCATCGTGGCGTCTGCGATGTGAATGTCGGACATGCCCTCGGCCTCCCGGCGCTTGGCCGGTTCGTCCTGTGGAGCAGGGAAGGCCCTGATTGTCAATAATCTGGTCTCCCACCAGCGCGCAACTCGGGTAAATGGCAGGTTTGACGTCTGTCTTATTGACAATCAAGGGGCAGTCTGTAGGACAATGACCCGGTAATGGGAGTGGTATGATGACGAGTGGGTTGCGCAAAGGGCTGACGAGCTATGGCGATGCCGGCTTCTCGCTGTTCCTGCGCAAGGCGTTCATCAAGGCCATGGGCTATTCCGACGACGCGCTGGAGCGTCCGATCGTCGGCATCACCAACACCTATAGCGACTACAATCCCTGCCACGGCAACGTCCCGCAGATCATCGAGGCCGCCAAGCGCGGCGTGATGCTGTCGGGCGCGATGCCGTTCGTGTTCCCGACGATCTCGATCGCGGAGAGTTTTGCGCATCCGACCTCGATGTATCTGCGCAATCTGATGGCGATGGACACCGAGGAGATGATCCGCGCGCAGCCGATGGATTCGGTGATCGTCATCGGCGGCTGCGACAAGACTCTTCCTGCGCAGGTGATGGCGGCGATCAGCGCCGACCTGCCGACGGTGGTCATCCCCGTTGGCCCCATGGTGGTTGGTCATCACAAGGGCGAGGTGCTGGGCGCCTGCACCGATTGCCGTCGCCTCTGGGGCAAGTATCGCGCCGGCGAAATGGATGATGTCGAGATCGAGGCGGTGAACGGCCGCCTTGCGCCGTCGGTCGGCACCTGCATGGTGATGGGCACCGCCTCCACCATGGCCTGCATGATCGAGGCCATGGGCCTGTCGCTGCCGATGAGCGCGACGATTCCCGCCCCGCATGCGGAGCGCTTTCGCCTTGCCGAGGCGAGCGGCAGGGTGGCCGCCGAGATGGCCAAGACCAAAGGTCCGAAGCCGAGCGAGGTGCTGACGCCGGCATCTTTTAAGAATGCCCAGGTCGTGCTCCAGGCGATCGGCGGCTCGACCAACGGCCTGATCCATTTGACCGCGATGGCACATCGTTCGCCACACCGGCTCGACCTCGGGGTGTTCGACCAGATCGGCCGCGAGGTGCCGGTGCTGGTCGATCTCAAGCCGTCCGGCGAGCATTACATGGAGCATTTCCATCACGCCGGCGGCGTGCCGAAACTGCTGGCGCAACTCGGCGATCTCGTCGATCTCGATGCCAAGACGATCACCGGCCAGACGCTGCGCGATATCGCGGCGAACGCGGAAGACGTGCCCGGCCAGGACGCGATCCGTCCGCGGGACAATCCGATCAAGAAGGAAGGTGGCCTCGCCGTGCTGCACGGTAATCTCGCGCCGCGCGGCGCGGTTATCAAGCAATCCGCCGCGAGCCCAAAGCTGCTGCAACACACGGGCCGTGCGGTGGTGTTCGAATCGGTCGAGGATATGACGCTGCGGGTGGACGATCCCGATCTCGACGTCACGGCCGATGACGTGCTGGTGCTGCGCAACGCCGGTCCTAAGGGCGCGCCCGGCATGCCGGAGGCGGGCTATCTGCCGATCCCGAAGAAGCTCGCGCGCGCTGGGACCAAGGACATGGTGCGCATTTCGGATGCGCGCATGAGCGGCACCGCATTCGGCACCATCGTGCTGCACATCACTCCGGAATCCGCCGTCGGCGGCCCGCTGGCGCTGGTGAAGAACGGCGACATGATCCGACTCGACGTCGCCAAGCGCAGCATCGAGCTTCTGGTGGATGCTACCGAGCTGGAACGGCGGCGTACGGCATTGAAGCCCGCGGCTGCGCCGGATGAGGCGCGGCGCGGCTATGCGTGGCTGTTCAACGAGACCATCATGCAGGCCGACGAGGGCTGCGATTTCGATTTCATGCAGAGGACTGGGAAGAAGACTGAGCAGAAAACTAAGAGAGGGTGACCAACCACCCGGAAGCGTAGCCCAGACCGCTAAAGCGGCGGGCGTTAAAACAGGGGGAAACGATGATCGCACGATCCATGCCAAGATTCTTACATCGGCTGGCGGCAACGGCCGCAATCCTGTTCGTCACGGGCGCATCTGCGCAGGAGGTGAAGCATTATCGCTTCGCCTACGACCAGCCGCGCAATACCGGCTACTCTATCGCGGGCGACCTCTTTGCCGAAAAGCTCAAGGAATTGAGCAAAGGCACCATGATCATCGATCAATATCCGGGCGCGCAGCTCGGGCAGGAGCCGCAGGTGCTCCAGCTCGTGAAGGCGGGCGACGTCGAGTTCTCGATCATCTCCTCGGCGAACACCGCGACGATCTCGCCGCAAGCGGGCGTGATGTCGTTGCACTTCCTGTTCCGCGACGAGAACCACGTGGTCAAGGGTCTGGCCGATCCAAAAGTGTTCGAGGCGCTCAAGACCATGATCGACGAGACCACGCAGGGCCTGCATGTGATCGCGACGGGGTCGCAGGGCGTGCGCCACATGTACTCCAAGAAGGAGATCCACAATGTCGGCGACATCAAGGGCCTGAAGATCCGGGTGCAGGCGACTGCGACCGAGGACACCATGTTCCCGGCCTACGGCGCCCAGACCGTGCACATGCCGTTCGGCAGCGTCTACACGAGCCTGCAGACCGGCGTCGTCGACGTCGCCGAGAACAGCATCAATGTCTACCTCGTCAACAAGCACTACGAGGTCGCCCCGGTCCTGAACATCACCGAGCACGAGGCCAACAACGCGTTGGTGTTCATCTCCGACAAGCTCTGGCAGAGCCTGTCGGCGGAGCAGAAGCAATGGGTGCAGGCGGCGGGGAACGAGGTCAGCTCCAAGGAGCCGCAGAAGGCCTTCGACCTCGAACGCACCGCGGCAGAGAAGCTGAAGAAGATGGGCGTGAAGATCGTCGACAACGTCGACAAGAAGACCTTCACGGCGATCGCCGATCCCTATCTCGACAAGCTCGCCAAGGAGCTCGGCCCGCACGCCGAGAAGATCAAGGATTTGATCCGCTCGATCAACTAGGCCGCGTACCGTTGCCTCCGCGTCGTCCCGGCGAAAGCCGGGACCCATACGCCGCGGCGGAGCTTGGGGCAGGATAGCCGCCAGCTTGCTTTGACCACACGCAGCTGGGGATATGGGTCGCGGCTTTCGCCGGGACGACGGGGATAGTGATGACAATCGCCGACAAACTGCTGGTGCAACGCCAACGGCACCTCAAATGGCGCGGGCTGGACTGGCTCGAGCTCGCCTTGATGATCCTCTGCGGCGTGCTCTGCTTCGGCTTCTCGCTGTCGGTGACCGCCGACATCGTCACCCGTACCATCGGCCATCCCTGGCTCTGGCTCCAGGAAGTGACCTCGACGCTGTTCATCTATGCGATTTTCGTCGGCACCGCGGCCGCGACCCGGCGCAACGACCACCTCTATCTCACCGCGATCTCCGAGGCGATGCACGGCACGCCGCGTCTGATCGTCGAAGTCATCATCCGGATCGTGGTGCTCGGCGTCGCCTTCGGCCTGATCTTGTACGGATATCAGAACTATCTTCGCGGCTTCGGCAGTTTTCGCCTGCCGTCGGGCACGCCGATCGCCTCGCTCTACGCGATCATCCCGCTGTCGGGCGTGCTGGTCGGCCTGTTCACCATCGAGCAGCTCGTCAACGGTCTGCGCAACGGCTTTGACCACCCCGAGCCGCCCGAAGAGGATGACGGGGCGCCTGTTATCACCGACGCGCAGATGAGGGCGCAGCCGTGAGCGCACCCCTTGTTCTGGCGTTGATGACGGTCTGCTTCCTGTCGTTCGGCTATCTCGGCGTGCCCGTGCCGTTCTCGCTGATGGCCGGTGTCTTCATCGGCGCGCTGCTGTCGGACGTCTCGCTCGCCGCAATCATCCAGAAAATCTTCGACGGCGTCGATTCCGAGGCGCTGCTGGCGATCCCGTTCTTCCTGCTGGTCGGCGAGCTCATGAGCTCGGCCAATGTGGTGGTTCGAATAGCCAACCTCTCGGTGTCCCTCGTTGGCCACATCAGAGGCGGCCTGTCGCAGGTCGTGGTCGTCTTCAGCATGTTCTTCTCGGAAATGTCGGGCTCGACCACGGCCGACGTCGCTGTGATGAGCCGCGCTCTGGGCGGCCCGATGAAGCGCGAGGGTTACGAGCCCGCCTTCATCGCCGCGATCATCGCATCCGCATCGACCATCGCGGCGCTGGTGCCGCCGAGCATCACCGCGGTGGTCTATGGCGCCGTCGGCAATGTCTCGATCGCCGGCCTGTTCATGGCAGGCGTCGTGCCGGGCCTGATGATCGGCTTCGGGTTGATGATCTATTGCTATTTCTTCGGCCCGTCCGGCCTGCGCAAGCCGCGCGCGCCGCTGCGGCAGGTGGTGTTCGCGGCCGGCGATGCGGCGCTGCCGCTGATGATTCCGGTGATCCTGTTGGGGGGCATCCTGACCGGCTGGTTCACGCCGACGGAAGCCGGTGTCGTCGCCGTGGTCTGGATTGTCGTCGTCGTGATCCCAGCGCTCAACCGCGGGCATATCAGGAAGATTCCGTACGATTTCTGTCTCGCCGGCCTGATCTTCTCGCTGCCGCTGATCACGATCGGCGCCGCCAATGCGTTCGGCTGGATGCTCGCCTATTTGCGCGGTGCAAGCTACATCGCCGAAGTCATCACCTCGCTCGCCGGCAACGACCCGCATCTGATCATGCTGCTGATGGTGCTGCTGTTCACGGTCGTCGGCGATTTCATCGAGCCGGTGCCGACCATCATCATTTTCATGCCGCTGGTCAACACACTGACGGAAGCCGGCGACATCAACGCCGTGCATATGGGCGTGGTGCTGATCGCCACGCTCGCCTTCGGCCTGATCACGCCGCCTTACGGCTTGGTGCTGCTGATGGCCTCGAAATTCGTCGGCGTCAGTTTCGCAAAGGCGCTACGCGCCGCTTTGCCGATCTATCTGGTGTTCCTCGGGACGATCGCGTTTGCGATCTATTTCCCGAGTGTGGTGCTGTGGCTGCCGCAGAAAGTGCTGCCGGAATCGGTCGGATGCTTCAAGTCGCCGGCGGGCACGGGCTATATCTGTCCCAAGTAAGCCTGCTCGAGTGAACGCTACTTGCTCTTGCTGGTGAATTTCTTCACGGCGGTTCGAAACTCCGCAGTGTTCATCGCCATGATGATCTTGTGCTCCTCGGCGTCGAGCTGCTGCTTCACCGGGGTCGTGGCGGCCTGGTAGACCAGCGACTTGGTGCCGGCAATCGCGGCGAGCGGGTTCTGCGCCAGCCGCTCGGCGAGGGTTCGCGTTGCCGCCTTCAACTCGGCGGCGGGAACGAGCTTCGCAACCAGACCCCATTCATGGGCCTGCTGCGCGGTAAAATTATCCTCGGCCAGGAAAATCTGCAGCGCGCGGCGGGAGCCGACCGTGTTGACGATGCCGACCGTAGATCCGCCATCCGGCGAGACGCCGATCTTGGCATAGGCCGGCGTGAATTTGGCATCCTCCGCGGCGATGCAGAGATCGGTGACGAAGGCGAGGCCCATGCCGGCGCCGGCCGCCGAGCCGTGCACGCTGGACAGCGAGACCTTCGGCATGCGCCGGAGGATCTCGATGAAGGCGTGATAGTGCTTCAACAGCTCGCCGACGACCGGCGTCACCGTGCCCGCTTCGGCGGCGGCGCCGATCGTCTGCAGATCGCCGCCAGCCGAGAAGGCGCGGCCTTCGCCTTCGAGGACCACGACCCTGATGTCGTCGGCGCCCTCAATGTAAGCCGCGAGCTGTTCGAGCTGTTGTGCAATCGCCAGATTGATCGAGTTGAACGCGGCGGGCCGGTTGAGCGTGATGGTCGCGATCGGCCCGTCGATCCGCAGCAAGGCGGGATCGTCGGGCTGGGAGACGGGAGCTGGCATCTTGAAATCCCCGGCATGAGGTCGTTCGTGCGACTAAATCGCAGAAGGCGAGGGGTGACAATCCCCGGCAGGCGCCCTTGCGCAAGCCGGAACGATAGGTTCAAATGGACCTGCCTTCGTCAGGGACGGACACGAGCGCCGGCTCCTCCTGGGCAAGCAAGCCAAAATCAGCGCGAGAGGAGACGACATGGGTGACGCTCGTGTCTTGCGGAAATGGGCTGTCCAATGACGGACGGTCCGGTGGTCATTATCGGTGCCGGCCATGGCGGCTACCAGGTGGCGGCATCGCTGCGTCAGGCGGGATTTTCCGCTGCTATCTGCCTGATCAACGACGAGGCGCATCTGCCCTATCAGCGGCCGCCTTTGTCCAAGGCTTACATCAAGGGGACCGCCGGGCCGGAGAGCCTGATGTTCCGGCCGGGGAAATTCTACCAGGACCAGAGCATCGAGCTGGTCGCGGGCCGCGCCGTGTCGATCGACCGCGCGGGGCGCAAGGTGCTGCTCGCCTCGGGCAGGCCGCTGCCCTACGGCCACCTCGTGCTGGCGACCGGCGCCCGCAACCGGCTGCTCGATCTGCCCAATGCGAACCTTCCCGACGTGAAATATCTGCGCATCCTCGACGACAGCGAGGCGCTGCGGCAGATCATGCCGTCAAAGACGCGGGTCGTGGTGATCGGCGCCGGCTTCATCGGCCTCGAATTCGCGGCCACCGCGCGCATCAAGGGGCTAGAGGTCGACGTGCTCGAACTCGCCCCGCGCGTGATGGCGCGCGCGGTGACGGCTGAGGTGTCGGAGTATTTTCAGGCGCGGCATCGCGAGGCCGGCATCCGCATCCACCTCGGCGTGCAAGCAACCGCGATCGGGGCGGAGGACGGCAAGGTCACCGGCGTCTCCTTGAGCGACGGAAGGCATTTGCCGGCGGATCTTGTCGTGGTCGGCGTCGGCGTGCTGCCGAACATCGAGCTTGCGGCGGAGGCGGGGCTGCCGGTCGCGGCCGGGATCATCGTCGACGAATATCTCTCGACGGCCGATCCTGAAATCTCGGCGATCGGCGATTGCGCGCTGTTCAACAGCCCGCGCTTCGGCGGATCGCAGCGGCTGGAATCGGTGCAGAATGCCACCGATCACGCGCGCTGCCTCGCGGCGCGGCTGACTGGCGACCGCAAGGCCTATGACAGCCATCCCTGGTTCTGGAGCGACCAGGGCGAGGACAAGCTCCAGATCGCGGGCCTCACCACCGGCTACGACCGCGTCGTCCTGCGCGGCGATCCCACCAGGAAGGCATTCTCGGCGTTCTGCTACAAGGGCGACAATCTGCTCGGCATCGAATCGATCAACCGTGCCGGCGACCACATGTTCGGCCGCCGCCTGTTCGGCCTGGATCGCTCGATCACGCCGGAGCAGGCCGCCGACGAAAGTTTCGACCTGAAGGGCGCGCTGGCGTGATCAGTTCGCATTGAGGACGGCGGCGACTTCCGCGGCCGTCGGCATCGACGGCCCCGCGCCCATGCGCTGCACGGAGATCGAGGCGGCCGCATTGGCGAAGGCGAGTGCTGCGCGCAAGTCGACGCCGTCGGCGAGTTGCGCCGCGAGTGCTCCCACAAAACAATCGCCTGCGCCCGTGGTGTCGACCGCCTTCACCACGCGGCCTTGCACCGAAATCTCCTCGCGTCCCGCGAGCGCCAGCACGCCGCGCTTGCCGAGGGTCACGCAGATGGTCTGGTCCTCGCGCGCCTGAAGTTTTCGTGCGACGTCGAGGATCCGCGCGGCCTCGTCACTGTCGGACAACTCCACGCCGGCGAGGAGGCCGAGCTCGGTCTCGTTCAGCACGAGGATGTCGATCAGCGCGAGCAATTCGCTCGACATGGTTTGTGCCGGAGCCGGATTGAGCAGCGTCGTGGCGCCAATGTCGCGAGCCCGCCGGAAGAACGCGGCGATCGTCGGCAGCGGGATCTCGAATTGGCTGACCGCGACGTCGCCCTTGGCCAGCGGGACGGCCGCGACGTCATCGACGCCGACAAGCGCATTGCTGCCGGGAATGACGACGATGGTGTTGTCGGCCTCCGCCACCGTGATGATGGCCGTGCCTGTGTGCGCCTCGGCCGTCTCTCGGATCGCGCCGAGATCGATGCCTTGCGCGCCGAGGAACGTCCTCAGCTCACCGCCGAACGAATCCTTGCCCAGCCGGCCGATCAGCGTGGTCCGCGCGCCAAGCCGCGACGCCGCCACCGCCTGGTTGGCGCCCTTGCCGCCCGGAAAATACAGCACCTGCTTGCCGGCGACGGTCTCGCCGACCCTGGGATGGCGATCGGCTGTCGCCACCACATCCATGTTGATGCTGCCGGCGACGAAGACGCGCCCCATGAGAGACCCCTGCGAGCGCTAGACCCTGACCTCGAACTCGTGCCTGACCTTGGCGATGTCGACAAGAGTCGGCAGGCCAGCTTCGTTGCCAAGACGCTGGATCTTGAAGGTCGAGGCTGCCCGGGCAAAATCGAAATGCTCGCGCCAGCTTTTGCCGGGATGGGCGAGATAGGAATAGACATAGGCGCCATGGAAGACGTCGCCGGCGCCGTTGGTGTCGATCACGCGCTCGCGCGGAATCGGCATCGCCGGCATCACCTGCACCGTTCCGGTCTCGTCGAACCAGAGCAGGCCCTTCTCGCCCATGGTGATGCCGCCGATCTTGCAGCCGCGGCTCTTGAGATAGTCCAGCATCTTTTCCGGCGTCAGATCCATCTGCTCGCACAGGCGCTCGGCGACGATCGCGACGTCGATGAATTCCAATAGCTCATGCGTGTTGGTGCGCAGGCCGCCACCGTCGAGCGAGGTCAAGATGCCGGCCTCGCGGCAGACTTTTGCGTAGTGGATCGCGGCATCGGGCTGATGGCCGTCGACATGCAGCGCGCGGCAGCCGCCGAGATTGAGCATCGGGAAGGGATGGATGTGGTCGTCGTCGCGGCAGCGGACGATGGCGCGCTTGCCGTCCTTGGGCATGATGAAGGACAGCGAGGACTGATTGACCTTCCGCCCATGGAGCGAAATCGCATATTTCGTGCACATGTCCATGAACATGCGGCCGAGCCAGTCATTGGCCGCGGTGGCGATCAGATCGGGCACGATGCCGAGCTTGGCGCAGCAGAACGCCGCGGTCACCGCATTGCCGCCGAAGGAAACCGCGTAGTCGGAGGCCACGTGCTTCTCGTCGCCCGTCGGCATGTGGTCGGTGATGAAGACGACGTCGATATAGGTCTGTCCGATGAAGAGAGCCTGCATTGCTTGTCCGTGATGCGCTTTGTGGTCCCGGCCGGCGTGCTTACTGTAACACCGGTTCCGTCGCGGGACCGCTGAAATTATTCGCAAAACCGCCGCTGGGAGTGCTTGAGGTCGGCATGCGGCCGGAATACGACCATCACCGGGCAATGCCAAGCCCGGACAAACGCCCTCTCTCGGTCCACGGTTCCGGGCCGCTCAACAGGGGGAAGCATGATCACCGGCCTCGATCACGTCGTCGCACTGGTCAGGGATATCGGTGCGGCCAAGGCGGCCTATCAGACGCTGCTCGGGCGCGCGCCGGCCTGGCAGAACTCGGGCGAGGGCGCCGACCGGGTGTTGTTCACTCTTGCGAACATGACGATCGAATTGATGGCGCCGAACGGCTTCAGCGTGGCCGCCGACCGCATGCGCGCGCTGCTCGACGACCAGGAAGGCGTGCTCGCCAGCCTGTGCTTTCGTGTCGCGGACATGAGAAAAATGCACCGGCGGCTGGAGCGGGTGGCGCTCAAGCCGGATCCGGTCGCCGAGGTCGAAAGCAGCGATGCGGAGAGCGGTGCGGTTCTGCACTGGAAGCGGACGCGCGCCGCCACGGAGCTCACGCGCGGCGTGCGCATGTTCTTCCTCGAACTGGCTGATGAGCGTCCGCTTTCGCCGGCGACCGATATCGCGCCGATCGATGCGCTCGACCACGTCGTGATCATGACCGAAGACTCCGATCGCGCCGCCGCGCTCTATGGCGCGCGGCTCGGGCTCGATCTGGCGCTTGACCGCTCGCACCAGGATTGGGGCCAGCTGATGTTCTTCCGCTGCGGCGATCTCGTCGTCGAGGTGGTGCGCCGCCCCGTTGCGGGCGGCGATTCCCTGCATGACCGCCTCTGGGGCCTGAGCTGGCGGGTGGCCGATATCGACGCCACGCGCGCCCGCCTGATTGCCGCCGGCCTCGACGTGAGCGACGTGCGCAACGGCCGCAAGCCGGGCACGCGGGTGATGACGGTGCGGACCGGCACCTGCGGCACCCAGACGGTCCTGCTGGAGCGCTCGTCGAAGCCGGTGGATTGAGGTTCAGTCCTCCCCTCGTCATTGCGAGGAGCTCTTGCGACGAAGCAACCCAGACTGCCTCCGTGGTGGCAGTCTGGATTGGGTCGCTACGCTCGCAATGACGAAACTATGCGGCGGGCCGAGCGCGTGTTACACGGCATCCTGATAGCACCCAGCGAGCAACCGGTTTGGCGAAAGCAGCGGCAAAGCGAACTCTGAAATGGCAGCGCGATCCCGAGGGGATGCGGCTGCGCATTCTCGAAGCCGCCAAGCAGGAATTCTCGGCGCACGGGCTTGCCGGTGCGCGCGTCGACCGCATCGCGGCCAACGCCGGCGCCAACAAACGGATGCTGTATTATCACGTCGGCAACAAGGACGAGCTCTATCTCGCGGTGCTCGAAGGCGCCTATGACAAGATCCGCAGCGAGGAGCGCGGGCTCGATCTCGAACATCTCGATCCGCCCGAGGCCATCCGCCGCCTGATTGAGTTCACCTGGAATTATTTCCTGCGCAATCCCGAATTCCTGTCGCTGCTCCAGACCGAGAATCTCGCGCGCGCAAAGCATCTCAAGAAATCGACCAAGGTGAAGTCGATGCACTCGCCCTTCGTCGAGATGATCGGCACCGTGGTGCGGCGCGGTGTGTCCGGCGGCGACTTCAAGGTCGCGGTCGATCCTGTCCAGCTCTATATCTCGATCGCGGGACTCTGCTTCTTCTATCTGTCGAACTCGGCGACGCTTAGCGTGATCTTCGGTCGCGATTTGCTGGCCAAGGACGCCAAGGACGAGCGGCTGGACCACATGGTCGGCCTCGTGCTGGCAGCGCTGACGGGGCAGTCGGCCGCACTGCTAGCTATGACGAAGGCGCCGAAGTCGCGCGCCGCGGTGGCGCAGACGGTTTAGCGGTGTAACTCGCTACAGCTCGATGGATTATCGGCGCTTCTCCGAACTCAGCCGTCATCGTCCGGCTTGACCGGACGATCCAGTACTCCGAGACGGTTTTGGTTGAGCCGACGGGTCGCGGCGTACTGGATTCCCCGCCTCGCGGGGAATGACACCGAAGACGTGGCGCTGCCGACGCGTCCCTCAAGCCACCCGGAACCCGCCCAAAACGTCGCAGGAAAACCGCTGGACAGTATTTACCCAACGGGTTAATTTCTCGCCCAACGAACAAGACTGCCGGGAGTGAGACGTGGCTGAGCTGAAGCCGCAGAGTGCGGTGTCCAAGATGCTGAATGCGGCCTGGATTCGGCCGTTTTTGTTCCTGGTGTTCATCGTCGTGGCCTGGGATCTCGCCATCCGGCTGTTCAAGATTCCCGCCTACCAGATCCCGTCGCCGGGCGATGTCATTGCGGTGCTGCGCACCGATTGGCCGGAACTGTTGCGCCAGTCCTGGCCGACGACTTATGCCACCGTCTGCGGTTTCGCGCTCTCGGCGTTGTTTGGCATCCCCATCGCGATGCTGATCGCGGGCTCCAAGACGGTGGAGAGCTACGTCTATCCGCTGCTGGTGTTCTCGCAATCCGTGCCGAAGATCGCGATCGCGCCGCTGTTCGTAGTCTGGTTTGGCTTCGGCATCATTCCGAAAGTGATTTCGGCTTTCCTGCTCGGCTTCTTTCCGGTGGTGGTCTCCGCCGTGCAGGGCTTCAAATCGGTCGATCCAGATATGGTCGATCTCGCCCGCGCCATGCAGGGCAGCCGCTTCCAGGTGTTTTGCGCGGTGAACCTGCCGCATGCGCTGCCCGCGATCTTCTCCGGCCTCAAAGTGTCAGTGACGCTCGCCGTGGTCGGCGCCGTCGTCGGCGAGTTCGTCGGCTCCAATTCCGGCATCGGCTATGTGATGCAGCGCTCGATCGGCACCTTCGACCTGCCCACGATGTTCGCAGCGCTCGTGATCCTCGCGCTGCTCGGCGTCATCCTGTTCTGGATCGTGGACCGGATCGAGAAGCTGGTCATTCCCTGGCATGTCAGCCAGCGCGAGGACGTGATTTTCGCCTCTTAACAGCAACCAAAGCAACGAACGGCCGCCAAAGGCCGGCGCAACAACGATAAGGGAGAGTGACGATGAAGCGGTGGATAGGAGCTGTCTCGGCGGCGCTGATGGTGTTCGCAGCCATGCCGGCGCAAGCGGCCGACAAGGTCGTGCTGATGCTCAACTGGTACGTCTATGGCGAGCACGCGCCGTTTTATTACGGCAAGGCCAAGGGCATCTACGCCGCCGAAGGCATCGACCTCGAGATCCAGGAAGGCCGCGGCTCGGCTGCGACCACGCAGGCGGTGGCCGCCAAGACCGCCGATTTCGGCTATGTCGACGTGCCCACCATGATGCGCGCCGCGATCAAGGGCGCCCCGGTGGTCGCGACCGGCGTGCTGCTCCAGACCAGCCCGATGTCCGCGATGGGTTTCGTCGACAAGAACATCAGGAAGCCCGAGGACATCAAGGGCAAGACGGTGGCGATCACGCCGGCCGATTCCATGACGCAGATCTGGCCGCTGTTCCTGAAGAAGACCGGCCTGAAGGAAAGCGACTTCCAGACGGTGGCGGGCGATGGCCAGACCAAGCTCAACGCGGTCATCAACGGCCAGGCTGACCTCTTGCTCGGCTACGTCATGGACCAGTCGATGAAGATCAAGGACGCCACTGGCAAGGACGTCTATCCGATCAAGTTCGCCGACTACGGCATCAACATGGTCTCCTCGGGGATCATCGCCAACACTGACTATGTGAAAGCCAATGCCGACCTCGTCCGCCGCTTCATGTCGGCGACGACGAAAGCGGTCGAAGCCGCCGAGAAGGAGCCGAAGGCCGCGGCACAGTCGATCCTCGATGCCAACCCCAAGGGCGGCAAGATCGACACGCTGACGCAGGGTTTTGAGCTAACCATTCCGCTCTACCGGACTGCTGAGACCAAGAGCAAGCGGCCGTTCCAGGTCACCGACCAGAACATGACCGACAGCGTCAATCTGATGGTCGAATATGGCGGGCTCGATGCCAAGGCCAAGGAGAACCCGAAGGCGTTCTATACCAACGACTATCTGCCGAAGAGCGGTTCGTGAAACCCGCGACAGCCCTGAGTGAAACCCTGCAACCGGCCGCGCATCTGAGACTGGTGAGCGACCGGGCTGCGGGCGATGCGTCGGGCATCAAACTGTCCGGCGTGTCGAAGACCTATAGGACGCGCGACGGCGATGTGCCGTCGTTGCGGCCGCTCGACTTTCACATCAACGACGGCGAGTTCTTCGTCGTGGTCGGCCCATCCGGCTGCGGCAAGTCCACGCTGCTCAAGCTGATCTCGGGACTGCTGCCGCCGACGACGGGCGAGATCCTGGTCGAGGGTGAGACGGTGACGACGCCGCACGGCAATGTCGGCATCGTGTTCCAGAACGCGCTGCTGCTGCCATGGCGCAACATCCTGTCCAACGTGATGCTGCCGATCGACATGAAGCGGCTGCCGCGGCAGACATATCTCGACCGCGCCAAGGCGCTGTTGAAGCTGGTCGGGCTCGAAGGCTTCGAGAAGAAGCTGCCGTGGCAGCTCTCCGGGGGCATGCAGCAGCGCGCCTCGATCTGCCGCGCGCTGGTGCATGATCCCAGGATCATGCTGATGGACGAGCCGTTCGGCGCCCTCGACGCGTTG
Source organism: Bradyrhizobium sp. 35 (assembly GCF_023073215.1). Taxonomy (NCBI): domain Bacteria; kingdom Pseudomonadati; phylum Pseudomonadota; class Alphaproteobacteria; order Hyphomicrobiales; family Nitrobacteraceae; genus Bradyrhizobium; species Bradyrhizobium sp. 35. The sequence goes on along the minus strand of NZ_JADPJC010000157.1, from coordinate 584,344 downwards.
ACGCGCGAGCGCATGAATGTCGAGCTGATGCGGATCCAGCGCGAGACCAGAAAGACGGTGCTGCTGATCACGCATTCGATCCCCGAGGCCGTGTTCCTCGCCGATCGCGTGCTGGTCATGACCGAGCGGCCCGGCGCGGTCGCCGCGATCTACGACGTCCCGCTGCCGCGCCCGCGCTCGCTCGACGTGATGGCCGACCCTGTGTTCACCGAACTCGTACAGCGCATACGCAAGCATTTCTTCTCGCAAGGTTCGCTGGACTAAAGCCATGGCGCCGCGTCTGAAGCTGCGAGATATCGCGTTCTTCGAACGTCCCGTGCAGTTCGCGCGGCCGTTCCGCTTTGGCGCGATCACGATCAACGCGACGCCGCAGCTGTTCGTGCGGGTCGAGATCGAGGTGGAGGGCCGGGGAAGCGCGGTCGGTGCCAGCGCCGAGCTGCTGGTGCCGAAATGGTTCGACAAGCGGCCGGAACTGTCGCCGGCGCAGACTGTCGATGATTTGCGCCGCGCGCTGGAGATCGCGCGGGGGCTTTATCTCGCGCGAACCGGGTTTTTGACGGCATTCGATCTGCATGCCTCGTGCATCGGTGCCCAGGTCGCGACATGTGCGAAAAAGAACATTCCGGCGCTTGCGGCGGCTTACGGCCCCGCCGAAATCGACAAAGCGATCCTCGATGCGCTGCTCCGCGCTGCCGAGACCAATTTTTTCGACGGCATGGCCGGCAACATCGCCGGCATCGACGCGCGGCTTTCGCCCGACCTGAAGGAGACGGATCTCACGACGTTTCTATCCGGCCGGAAGCCGCTGCCGCGTGTTGCCATCAGGCATACCGTCGGCCTCGACGACACCGTTGAAGGCGAGGGCGGGGTGGCCGATGCCCGCGAGAACTCCGGGGCAAGATACTTCAAGCTGAAGCTATCGGGGGACCCCGTCGCCGATGCAGCGCGGCTGGCGCGCATCGGCAAGGAGCTCGATGCGCTGGACCGTGACTACAACCTGACGCTCGATGCCAACGAGCAATATGCCGATCTCGCAGCCTTGCATGAACTCATCGGCCGGCTCGACCATTATACTGCGCTGCGATCGATTTCATCCAGGCTGCTCTATATCGAGCAGCCAATGCCGCGCGATGTTACGAGGCTGTCGCCGCTCGGCTCTCTCGCTGCGCGCGGTTTCATCATCGACGAAGCCGACGATTCCTACGATACGTTTCCTGCGGCACGGGCGCTTGGCTATCACGGCATCTCGTCGAAATCGTGCAAAGGGCTTTACAAGTCCATCGTCAACGCGACGCGCGCGGCGAAATGGAGCGTGGCCGGCGAAAGATTCTTCGTGACCGGCGAGGACCTGACCTGCCAGGCGGGCGTCGCCGTGCAGCAGGACCTTGCGCTCGGTGCCTTCATCGGCATCACCCATGCCGAACGTAACGGCCACCATTACGTCGATGGCTTCGGTGATACGCCCGCCGCGGAGGCCCAGGTTTGCGCCGTCGCGCATCCCGATCTCTACGCGGATGCCGGGCAGGGCATCCGCCTCTCTATTCACAACGGCGATCTCCTCACGGGATCGCTCAATGCAACGGGATTTGCGACGTCGGTCCATCCGGACTGGTCGGCGCTACGCCCGCTCGAACAGCCCAAATCACTGCAGGAGCAATCGGCATGACCACCCAACGCCTCGGCCTCATCATGAACGGCGTTACCGGCCGCATGGGCCTCAACCAACATCTGATCCGCTCGATCGTCGCGATCCGGGAGCAGGGCGGCGTGCGCTTGAAGAACGGCGACCGCGTGATGCCCGATCCGATCCTGGTCGGCCGCAGCGCCGAGAAGGTCGAGGGGCTCGCCAAGCGCTACAACATCCCGCGCTGGACCACCGACCTCGATGCGGCCCTCGCCGACAAGAACGACACCATGTTTTTCGATGCCGCGACCACGCAGGCACGGCCGGGCCTTTTGACCCAGGCCATCAATGCCGGCAAGCATGTCTATTGCGAGAAGCCGATTGCGACGAATTTCGAGGCGGCGCTCGAGGTCGTCAAGCTCGCCAATTCCAAGGGCATCAAGCACGGCACGGTGCAGGACAAGCTGTTCCTGCCCGGCCTGAAGAAGATTGCTTTCCTGCGCGACTCCGGCTTCTTCGGCCGCATCCTCTCGGTGCGCGGCGAGTTCGGCTATTGGGTGTTCGAAGGCGGCTGGCAGGAGGCGCAGCGGCCGTCATGGAATTACCGCGACGAGGATGGCGGCGGCATCATCCTCGACATGGTTTGCCACTGGCGCTACGTGCTCGACAATCTCTTTGGCGAGGTCGAGAGCGTGAGCTGCATCGGCAACACCGACATCCCCGAGCGTTTCGACGAGCAGGGCAAGAAGTACAAGGCGACCGCCGACGACTCCGCCTATGCCACGTTCCAGCTCAAGGGCGGCGCCATCGCCCACATCAACATGTCCTGGGTGACGCGCGTCTATCGCGACGATCTCGTCACCTTCCAGGTCGACGGCACGCTCGGCTCGGCCGTCGCCGGCCTTTCCGACTGCATGATCCAGACACGGCAGGCGACGCCCCGACCGGTGTGGAATCCCGACGAGAAGCGGCTGCACGATTTCTACGGCGACTGGCAGAAGCTGCCTGACAACGTCACCTACGACAACGGCTTCAAGGAGCAGTGGGAGATGTTCATCCGCCACGTCTATGAGGATGCGCCCTACAAGTTCACGCTGCTCGAGGGCGTCAAGGGCGTGCAGCTCGCCGAATGCGCGCTGAAGAGCTGGAAGGAGCGGCGCTGGATCGATGTCGCGCCGATCAAGGTCTGAGGAGGGACACATGAATAAGCCCGTCCAGCCGATGTCGTCCCTGTCGCTCAAGCTGCCGAAGGCCGATCGCTCGATCGAGACCTACAGGCTCGCGGCCTCGCGAACGTTTCCGGCAAAGCTCGAGGGGCCGCTGAGCCGCATCGCGTTCTCGGCCGTCCATACCGTGACCGATCCCTTTGCCGACAACGACCCGTGGCTCTCCGCCGCTGTCGACTGGGACAAGACTATCGCCTTCCGCGAGCACGTCTGGGACCTCGGGCTTGGCGTTGCGGAAGCCATGGACACCGCGCAACGCGGCATGGGGCTGGACTGGCCGACCTCGCTGGAGCTGATCACGCGCTCGGTGTCTGCCGCCAAGCGTCGCAACGCGCTGGTGTTTTCCGGAGCGGGCACCGACCATCTCGCGGTGGAGGACGCCAGAAATATGGACGACGTGATCCGCGCCTATGAGGAGCAGACATCGGCGGTCGAGAAGGTCGGCGGCCGCATCATCTTGATGGCGTCGCGCGCGCTGGCGAAGCTTGGCCGTAATGCCGACGATTACGCAAAGGTCTATGATCGCGTGCTGTCGCAGGTTCGCGAGCCCGTGATCATCCACTGGCTCGGCGACATGTTCGATCCGGCGCTGACGGGATATTGGGGCACCAACGATCTCGACAAGGCGATGGATATTGCGGTCGCCATCATCAACGGCAACGCCGCCAAGGTCGACGGTGTCAAGGTATCGCTGCTCGACAAGCAGCGTGAGATCGACATGCGCCGTCGTCTCGACAAGCGCATCAAGATGTATACGGGCGACGATTTCAATTATGCGGAGCTGATCGCCGGCGACGTCGAAGGCTTTTCGCACGCGCTGCTCGGCATTTTTGACGCGATCGCGCCGGCGGCGTCCTACGCCTTGTCGCGCCTGGCAGCGGGTGACGAAGCCGGCTTCCACGACGTGCTGGGGCCGACGGTGCCGCTGTCGCGGCACATCTTCAAGGCGCCGACGCGGTTCTACAAGACCGGCGTGGTTTTCATGGCCTATCTCAACGGCCACCAGGACCACTTCACCATGGTCGGCGGGCAGGAGAGCACGCGCTCGACGCTGCATCTGGCCGAACTGTTCCGGCTGGCCGACAAGGCCGGACTGCTCGCCGATCCGGAGCTGGCGACGCGGCGGATGCAGGCGGTGCTCTCAACGCACGGAATCGAATCCTGATGCGTGATTTCTCGTCCGACCATCGTTGGCTGTCGCTCAACACGGCGACAATCCGGAAACAGGGTGATCTCGTCGAGATCATCGACGCCTGTGCCAGGCACGGTATCCGCGCCATCGACCCCTGGCGCGACCAGGTCGCAACCGTCGGTCTCGATCGTGCCGCGCGTGCGGTGCGCGATGCCGGTCTCGACCTATCGGGCTATTGCCGTGGCGGCATGTTCACCTCCGACGCAGCGCGCCGCGGCGAGGTGCAAGACGACAACCGGCGCTGCGTCGATGAAGCCAAGGCACTGGGCGCCCCCTGCGTCGTGCTCGTCGTCGGCGGCCTGCCGCAATATTCGCGGCCGGGCAGCGAGGCGTCGAAGGACATCGCCGGCGCGCGGACGCAGGTCGAGGAGGCGCTCGCCGAAATGCTCGACTATGCCAAACAGGCCAAGCTGCCGCTGGCGATCGAGCCGCTGCATCCGGCTTATGCGGCCGACCGCGCCTGCGTCAACACGACGAAGCAGGCGCTCGACATCTGCGACCGGCTCGACCCTGATCGCAGCGGCATGCTCGGCGTCGCGCTCGACGTCTATCACATTTGGTGGGATCCGGAGCTGATGGGGCAGATCGCCCGCGCCGGCCAAGATCGCCTGCTCGCCTTCCATGTCTGCGACTGGCTGGTGCCGACCAGGGACATTCTCAACGACCGCGGCATGATGGGCGACGGCGTGATCGACATCAAATCGGTGCGCGAAGCGGTCGAAGCGCAGGGCTTTGCCGGCTATTCGGAGATCGAAATCTTCTCCAACGACTGGTGGGGTAAACCGTTGGACGAGGTGCTGCAAACCTGCATCGCGCGGCACAAGACGGTGGTTTAGGCCTTCCGGCAATTGTTGCGCGCGGCGGCGCTGATGGCCTGAGATGTCAAATGGTTGCGCGGAATCGCTGGCCCATCCCGCGCCGGTAACCTTCTACTGTGCATGGGGTTGTTTTCGCGTTTTTTCGTTTGAGGCCTCAGCCGATCGCGCAGGGCACGCTCAAAAAGCCGCGGAACCGCACCCGTCCACCTCTGACCGGCCGTCCGCTCACGGCATAGTTCGGGAAGCGCGCCAAGAAGCGTGAGACCGCGATGGCGCCTTCCAATCGTGCCAGCGCCATGCCGGCGCATTGATGCGCGCCGGTGGCGAAGGCGAGATGCCGGTTCGGCGTGCGCGCGATGTCGAATCTCTCCGGGTCCGGAAACTGTGCGGGGTCACGGTTGGCAGCGCCGATACAGAGGGTGATGGATGTGCCGGCTTCGAGCATGACGCCGCCGAGTTCGACCCGCTCCGTGGTCATGCGGTTGCCGAGCTGGTTCGAGCTCTCGTAGCGCAGCATCTCTTCGACCGCAGTCTTGATCAGCTCAGGATTGTCGATCAGCCGCCGCTTCTGATCCGGATTCCGGTCGAGCGCCACGAGGCCGTTGCCGATCAGGTTGGTGGTGGTCTCGTGGCCGGCATTGAGCAGGAAGATGCAGTTGTGCAGCAGCTCCTTCTCGGTCAGCCGCTCGCCGTTGTCTTCACCCTGTATCAGGCGCGTCAGCACGTCGCGCTCGGGGTTGCCGGGCCTTTCGCGCCGGCGCGCGACCAGCGTTCGGAGGTAGGCGAGGAAGTCCGTCACCGCCTTGTTGCCGCGGGCAGCCACTTCAGGTGACACCACCGGTTCGAGGGCGCCCAGGATCGCCAGCGACCAGTCGCGCAGCGGCGCGCGCTCGTCATGGGGCACGTCAAGCAGATTGCCGATCACCTCGATCGGGATCGAGGCGGCGAAGTCCTCGATCAGCTCGCAATCACCTTTGGCGGCAATGGCGTCAAGCAGGCCGTCGACCAGCTTGATGATGTCAGGCTCCATCCCCGCGATCGCGCGCGGCGACAGCGCGCCCATGATCAGACGCCGCACGCGGGTATGCGCCGGCGGATCGTTGAAGACGAGGCTCGTGGTGTGGTGCTCGTAGAGCGGGGTGTCGCCGTATTTCGGCGCGAACTCGCGCTTCTTGTCCGAGCTGAACGATTTTGTGTTCTTGTAGGTCGTAACGAGGTCGTCATAGCGGGTCAGGAACACGGTGCCGTTGCGCAGGCGCTTGACCGGCTCGTTCTCCCGCAGTGCACGATAGGTCGGGTAGGGATTGTCGTAGAATTCCGCCGTCAGCTGTTCCAGATCGAAACTGGCCGCCAGTTCATTCGCACTTGCGTTCATGCCGCCATACTCGCCGGTTGAGTCCGATATGCTGTATTCGCTCTTTTGAGCGGCTCGGTTCACCGTCTACAGTCGAGCCGCGATTTGCAAGCCGACCGGACAGGAAAATGCACGCCCGCGCTGACGCTGCCGACACGGCCGTCGAGTCCAGCACACAGTGGCCCGACGATATTTTCGCGACCTTGCAACGCTTCGACGTTCGGCAGGTGCCCTACGTGCCCGACGCCGGCCATTCAAAGCTGATCCAGCGCGTGCTGGCATCGTCCACGATGCGCGGCATTCCGCTCACGACGGAGGAGGAGGGCGTGGCGCTTCTCGCCGGCGCCTGGACGGGGGGCCAGCGCGGCGTGCTGTTGATGCAGTCGAGCGGGGTCGGCAATTGCATTAACATGCTCTCGCTGATCCCGATCCTGCGCTTTCCCTTCCTCACGCTGGTGACGATGCGTGGCGAGTGGGGCGAGTTCAATCCATGGCAGGTGCCGATGGGATCGACCACGCAGGGCGTGTTCGAACTCTCGCGCGTCAAGGTGCTGCGGGCTTCGACCGCAGCAGAGGTGCCGGCCGTGCTCGAGGCGGCGGCCGCGCAGGCCTATAACGCGCTCACGCCCACCGCCGTCCTGCTGTCGCAGCGCCTGATCGGCGCCAAGGTTTTCACCAAATGAGCAAGGCCAATCTCCTCGACCGCCGTCAGGTGGTGTCCACGCTTCTCGCGGACCGCAAGGACGTGGTTGCGATCGGCGGCCTCGGCGCCTCCACCAACGACATGTGCGCAGCCGGCGACCATGCGCGCAGTTTCTACCTCTGGGGCGGCATGGGCGGGGCGGCGATGATCGGCCTGGGCCTCGCTCTGGCGCAGCCAAAATTGCCGGTGCTGGTCATCACCGGCGACGGCGAGATGCTGATGGGCATGGGCAGCCTTGCCACTATCGGTCTGCAAAAGCCGTCCAATCTCTCGATCGCGGTGCTCGACAACGAGGCCTATGGTGAGACCGGCGGTCAGACCAGCCACACGGCCGCGGCCGCCGACCTGGTCGGCGTCGCCCGGGCCTGCGGCATCGGGGATAGCCGGTCTGTGACGACCATGGCCGAGGTCGAGGCCTTCGCCAAAGCCGTCCACGACGTCACGGCCGGGCCGCGCTTTGCCAATGTGAAGATCGACAGCGCCAATCTGGAGCGGATTTTGCCCAGCCGGGATGGGACTTACATTCTCAACCGGATCCGCGGCGACCTCGGCTTGCGCCCGATTTAGAACTTGGGATACCTCTAAGAGACGATTCTTGTAGGTTGCATCGCACCATTCGGCTTGACTTTTGCGTGGGTGAGTGCTTACTCACTAGCATGAGCTCATTGCGTATGACGAGCGACCTGAGGCGTCAATTGATCCTCGGCGCCGCAAAGCGTTGCTTTGCCCGACACGGCTATACCGGCACCACGACCAAGAGCGTGGCGGCCGCCGCTGCCATTTCCGAAGCGCTGCTGTTCAAGCATTTCCCGTCCAAGGCCGCGCTTTACGCCGAAATTCTCAGCGATGAATGCGAGGCGGACCCGGCGCTCATGGAGCTGCTCGAACGTGAGCCGTCGACCGCTACGTTGGTCGAAGTGATCCGCGGCATGGTCGGGCATTTCATGCACATCGCCGATGGCCCTGACCAGGAAGAGGCCCAGCGCCTGCGACTGATGACCACGAGTCATTTGGAGGATGGCGAATTTGCCCGGTTGCTATATGCCAAGATCGAGGCGCTGATCGGGGCGGCCTTCGTCGCCTCGCTCGAGCGTGCGGTTGCCGCGGGGGACGCGCGGCCATACAACGGCGAACCGCTCAACCTGTTCTGGTTTGCGCATCACACCGTGATGACGGCTGCGCTGACCAGGCTGCCGGCCACGCCGTGTCTCGCTTACGGCAAGGCGAACGACCTCGAGCGGCAGCTCTGTGAGTTTCTTCTGAGGGGTATCGGACTTAACGACGCCGCAATTGTTTCGCATTTGGGCCGCGATCAGGCCAGTTGTGCGGGCAAGACGGCGATTGCAGAAAGTGCATGACATGAACATCGTGACCGAACACAAGATTTCGGGCGAACCGATCGACAACAAGGCTCCCAAGCGTCCGGTCCGGCCGGTGCTCTGGTTCATCGTCGTCGGCACGCTTCTGGCCGTGCTCGTCGGTGGCCTCGTCTGGTTCAATTATTTCCGCGGCCAGATGATCAAGCAGTTCTTCGCCAACAACAAGCCGCCGCCGGTCGCGGTCAGCGCCGCCGAGGCGAAGTCCGAGGTGGTGCCGAACCTGTTGACCGCCGTCGGTGGTCTCGCCGCCGTGCACCAGGTCGACGTCAGCGCCGACGTCAACGGCCGTGTCACCGAGATCAAGTTCGAGCCGGGCACGCATGTCGAGGCCGGCACACCGCTCGTGCAGATGTTCGACGCGCCGGAGCAGGGCGACCTCGCCAATTACAAGGCGCAGGCCACCGTCGCACAGCTGTCGCTCGATCGCGCCAAGCAACTGGCGTCGCGCCAGTTCGGGCCGCAGGCAACCGTCGACACCGCGCAGGCCGCGTACGATCAGGCGCAGGCGGGTATCGCCAAGACCGAAGCGTTGATCTCGCAGAAGCTGGTCCGCGCGCCGTTTTCCGGCGATCTCGGCGTCCGCAAGGTCGAGGTCGGCCAGTATCTGACCGCCGGCACGGCCATCGTTTCGCTGACGGATCTGTCGGAGCTGTGGGCCAACTTCACGGTGACGGAAAAGGACTCGGGCAGCCTCAAGGTCGGTCAACCGGTCCGGCTGAAGGTCGACGCCTATCCCGGCCGCACCTTCGACGCCAAAATCACCACGATCGAGCCGCAGATCTCGACCGACACCCGTAACATCCGCGTGCAGGCGACCATCGCTAATCCGGAGAAGATCCTGAAGCCCGGCATGTTCGTGACCACCACGGTGGTGCTGCCGGACAAGCCGGCCGTAGTCACCGTGCCGGAGACGGCGGTCGACTACACGCTGTACGGCGACTCGGTGTTCGTGATCACCGAGAAGAAGGAAGCCGACGGCAAGACCAGCCTGAGCGCGGTGCGCACTTTCGTGCAGACCGGCAACCGGGTCGAAGGCCGCGTCGAAATCGTCAAGGGCGTGAAGCCGGGCGACAAGGTCGTCGCCGTCGGCCAGCTCAAGCTGCAATCGGGCGCGGCGGTGTCGATTTCGACCGACCCGGCTCCGCAGATCCCGGCGCAGCCGCCGCGCTACTGACATCGTACACGTTGCAGCATGATCCGGCACGGCCGGGTCACGCGCTTTGCAAGTCAAAGAAATCGAGATCGCCGCGATGCGCTTTACTGATATTTTCATCAAACGCCCGGTCCTGTCGGTCGTCGTCAGCCTGCTGATCCTGCTGATCGGCCTGCGCGCGGCGACGACGCTGCCGATCCGGCAATATCCGAAGCTGTCGAACACGGTCATCAACATCACGACCGTCTATCCGGGCGCGTCCGCGGACCTGATCCAGGGCTTCATCACCACGCCGATCGAGCAGGCGGTCGCCTCCGCCGAAGGTGTCGATTACATCACCTCGTCCTCGGTGCTCGGCACCTCGACGATCCAGGTCTACATCAAGCTGAACTTCGATCCGAACCAGGCGCTGACCGAGGTTCTGGCCAAGACGAACTCGGTCAAATACCTGATTCCGAAGGAATCCAACGATCCCATCGTCACCAAGACCACGGGCCAGACCACGGCCGTGATGTATCTCGGATTCTCGTCCGAAGAGCTGTCGGGCTCGGCGATCTCCGACTACCTGACGCGCGTTGTGCAACCGGTGCTGTCGACCGTCGACGGCGTCGCCTCCGCCGACATTCTCGGCGGCCAGACCTTTGCGATGCGGCTGTGGCTTGATCCTCTCAAGATGGCCGGCCGCAACGTGTCGCCTGCGGATGTCGCGACCGCGATCACTGCCAACAACTTCCAGTCAGCGGCGGGGCAGACCAAGGGTTATCTCATCGTCTCGAACGTATCGACGAATACGGGCCTGACCGACGTCAACCAGTTCAAGAAGATGATCGTCAAGGCCAAGGACGGCGGCTTCGTGCGGATGGAGGACATCGCCACCGTCGAACTTGCGGCCCAAAGCACGGACGCGAGCGTCGCCTTCAACGGCGAGCACGCCATCTTCATCGGTGTGCAGGCGACGCCGCAGGGCAACCCGCTGACGCTGGTCAAGGGCGTGCGGGCGCTATTCCCCGAGCTGGAGCGCAATCTGCCACCGTCGATGAAGATGAAGGTCGCCTACGATTCGACCAAGTTCATCCAATCCTCGATCGACGAGGTCGAGAAGACACTGGGTGAAGCCGTGATCATCGTGATCGTGGTGATCTTCCTGTTCCTGGCGTCGTTCCGTTCGGTCATCATTCCCGTTGTCACCATCCCGTTGTCGATGATCGGCGTCTGCACGCTGATGCTGGCGCTGGGCTTCAGCTTCAACCTGTTGACCCTGCTCGCGATGGTGCTGGCGATCGGCCTCGTGGTCGACGACGCCATCGTCGTGGTGGAAAACATCCATCGTCATCTGGAGGAAGGGAAAACGCCGGTCCAGGCGTCGCTGGAAGGCGCGCGCGAAATCGTGGGTCCCGTCGTCTCGATGACCATCACGCTCGCAGCCGTGTACGCGCCGATCGGTTTCCTCGGCGGTCTGACCGGCTCGCTGTTCCGCGAATTCGCCTTCACACTTGCGGGCTCGGTGATCGTGTCCGGCGTGATCGCGCTGACGCTCTCGCCGATGATGTGCTCGGTGCTGCTGAAGAACACGGAAGAGGGGCGCTTCGCCAAGTTCGTCAACAAGGTGTTTGGCGCGCTGACGCGGTGGTACGGGCGCAGGCTCGACCGCTCGCTCGACTACAAGGCCATCACCGGCCTGTTTGCGGTGACCATCCTCGGGCTCGTCGGCTTCCTTTACATGCACACGTCGAAGGAGCTGGCGCCTGAGGAAGACCAGGGTATCGTGTTCGCGGTGACCAAGGCGCCGAAATACGCCAATATCGACTACGTCGATTTTTACGGCGAGAAGCTCGACAAGGAATTCCAGAAATTCCCCGAGACCGATCTGCGCTTCGTGCTGAACGGCATCAACGGCCCGCAGGGCGGTATCGCCGGCATGCTGCTCAAGCCCTGGGAGGAGCGCAAGCGCTCGTCGATCCAGCTGAAGTCGCTGGTGCAGGCCGAGCTTTCCAAGATCGAGGGCGTGCAGGCGTTCGCTTTCAACCTGCCGCCGCTGCCGGGCGGTCCGGGCGGCCTCCCGGTGCAGATGGTGATCAACTCCACCGCCAGCTTCCAGACTGTCTACGAACAGATGGAGAAGCTGAAGGCCGCCGCCCGCAAGAGCGGAATGTTCATCGTCTCCGACAGTGATCTTGCCTACAACCAGCCGAACGTGAAGGTGACGATCAACCGCACCAAGGCGCAGGATCTCGGCGTCAACATGCAGAACCTCGGCAGCACGCTCGCGGTGCTGCTCGGCGGCAACTACATCAACCGCTTCAACCTCGAGGGCCGTTCCTATCAAGTTATCCCGCAGGTGCCGCGCGGCCAGCGGCTCTCGCCGGAATCGCTCGCCGGCTACTACGTGACCACCAATACCGGCCAGCAGCTTCCGCTCTCGACGGTTGTGTCGATCGAGACCAAGACCGAGCCGAATTCGCTGACACATTACAATCAGCTCAATTCAGCGACCTTCTCGGCCGTGCCGATGCCCGGCGTGACCGTCGGTGCGGCGGTCGACTTCCTCGAGAGCGAGGCCAAAAACCTGCCGCAAGGCTTCAGCCATGCTTATCTGGCTGACAGCAGACAGTATGTGCAGGAAGGCAACCAGCTCGCGATCACCTTCGGCTTCGCGCTGATCATCATCTTCCTGGTGCTGGCGGCGCAGTTCGAGAGCTTGCGCGATCCGCTGGTCATCATGATCTCGGTGCCAATGGCGATCGTTGGCGCACTGATCCCGCTGTTCTTCGGCGTGGCGACCATGAACATCTACACCCAGGTCGGCCTGCTGACCTTGGTGGGCCTGATCACCAAGCACGGCATCCTGATGGTGGAGTTCGCCAACGAGCTCCAGATCAACGAGCGGCTCGATCGCCGCTCCGCCATCGAAATGTCGGCCCGTATTCGTCTGCGGCCGATCCTCATGACCACGGCCGCGATGGTGACGGGCCTGATCCCGCTCCTGACCGCGACCGGCGCAGGGGCCGCCAGCCGCTTCTCGATCGGTCTGGTGGTCGTGGCCGGCATGTCGATCGGCACGTTGTTCACGCTGTTCGTGTTGCCGGCGGTCTACGTGGTGCTGGCGACCGACCATCGCGCGGCGGCCGATTCCGAGCGGAACAAGCAGGTCAACGACCTCGACCTCAACGCCAAGGCGCTGCGGCCGACCTGAGGCCACCGATAAAGCGAACCCGAGGGCGGCAGCGGCCAATCCGCTGCCGCCCTTTTCTATTTGCCTCGGGGGCCCGGCTGCCATCAGGCTTTCCCGCGCTCGCGAGAGACAAGGTCCGGTCTTCTTGCTAGGTTCAGCGGGATGAGCCTTCCCCTCCATCCCGACACCCCGCAAGCACGGACGCTGCCGAGCGCCGCGGGGGATGGCGTCGCGTCCGGTACGATGCCGGGGCAGGGGATCAGGACGCGGCTGTTCGCCAAATATGTCGCGTTGTTCGTGGCCGTCGTCGCGATCGCGCTGCTGGCCAACGGCCTGTTCGAGGTCGTCTTTTATTATGGCGAGCACAAGGCCGCGCTGATCCGGGTTCAGCATGAACAGGCCGAGGCGGCCGCTGCCAAGATCGGTCAGTTCGTCAAGGAGATCGAGAGCCAGCTCGGCTGGACCACGCAGCTGCCCTGGTCGGTGGGGTCGCTCGAGCAGCGCCGCTTCGATGCGCTGCGGCTGCTGCGCCAGGTCCCTGCGGTCACCGAGCTCGCGCAGGTCGATGCGACCGGCAAGGAGCGGCTGCGGGTCTCGCGGCTTGCCATGGACGCGACCGACAGCGGGATCGACCTGTCGGAGGATCCGAAGTTTACCGAGGCGGTCGCGCACAAGGTCTATTACGGTCCGGTCTATTTCCGCAGGGAGTCCGAGCCGTATATGACCCTGGCGCAGGCTGGGTTGCGCAAGGATGCCGGCGTCACTATCGCGGAGGTCAATCTCAAGCTGATCTGGGACGTCGTGTCCCAGATCAAGGTCGGCGAGCACGGACACGCCTACGTGGTGGGTCCGGAGGGACGCCTGATCGCGCACCCCGATATCAGCCTGGTCCTGCGCAACACCGACATGTCTGGTCTCACCCAGGTGCGCGCCGCGCTTGCCGGAGGCAGCGCCGCGTTCGACCCGCTTTCCGAAGCGCGCAATCTCCAGGGACAGACGGTGCTGACCGCGTCGGCCCCGATCGCGCCGCTGCACTGGACCATGTTCGTCGAGCTCCCGGTCGAGGAGGCCTATGCGACGCTCTATGCCGCGTTGGAACGGCTTGCATTCGTGCTGCTCGCGGCGTCGATCTTCGCGGTGCTTGCCGGGATATTCCTCGCGCGCCGCATGGTCGGGCCGATCCAGGCGCTGCGCAGCGGTGCCGAGCGCATCGGCAGTGGCGATTTCTCCCAGCGCATCTCGATCCGAACCGGAGACGAACTGGAGGGGCTCGCGGACCAGTTCAATGACATGGGCGAGCGCCTGCAGGAATCCTATGCGGACCTGGAGAAGAAGGTCGAGGTGAGAACCGCCGAGTTGACCGAGTCGCTCGAGCAGCAGACGGCGACGTCGGAAGTGTTGCAGGTCATCAGTTCGTCTCCGGGCGAACTCGCACCGGTGTTCCACAAGATGCTCGAGAATGCCACACGAGTCTGTGGCGCGAGTTTCGGCGTCATGAATTTGTGGGATGGAGAGAATTTCACAATTGCTGCGGACTACAATGTGCCGCCTGCGTTCGCGGCTTCGCGGAAAGATATGGCGATCCGTCCCCATCCGGAGAGCGCGCTTGCCGTGGTCGTCAGAACACGTCAAGTCGTCCACGTTCACGATGTGCAACAAACTCCGGCCTATCTTGCCGGAGGTCCGACCATTCGTGGAATCTCAGACGTCGCCGGCGCCCGTACGATCGTAATCGTGCCCATGATGAGGGAAAGCGAGCTGATCGGAACCGTCGCGGTTTATCGCAAGGAGGTCCGGCCGTTCACCGACAAGCAAATCGCGTTGGTTGAGAACTTCACGAAGCAAGCCGTCATCGCCATCGAGAATACGCGACTGCTGAACGAATTGCGCAAGCGCACGACGGAGCTGTCGCAATCCCTCGACGATCTTCGCACCGCGCAGGACCGCCTGGTCCAGACCGAGAAGCTCGCGTCGCTCGGCCAGCTCACGGCGGGAATCGCGCACGAGATCAAGAACCCACTCAATTTCGTCAACAATTTCTCGGCGGTGTCGACCGAGTTGATCGACGAGCTCAACGAGGCGCTGCAGGCGGCCTCGCTCGACGGCAAGACGAAGGCGGAGGTCGACGAGCTGACTGGCATGCTCAGGAGCAACCTCGAAAAGGTGGTGCAGCACGGCAAGCGCGCCGATTCCATCGTCAGGAACATGCTCCTGCATTCGCGCGAGGGCTCCGGCGAGCGCCGTCCGGCGGACATCAATGCCATCGTCGAGGAAAGCCTCAACCTCGCCTATCACGGCGCGCGAGCCGAGAAGCCTGGCTTCAACGTCACGATAGAGCGCGGCTTCGACCCCGCCGCAGGCATGGTCGATATCTATCCGCAGGAAATTACGCGAGTCGTCCTCAATCTGATCTCGAATGGCTTCTACGCCACTGCCCAGCGCAAGGAGAGCGCCGCAGACGCCTTCGAGCCCACCCTGCGCGCAGCAACCAGAACGCTCGGCGACAGGGTCGAAATCCGCATTCGCGACAACGGCACCGGGATCCCGTCCGAGGTGAAGGAGAAGATGTTCAATCCCTTCTTCACCACCAAGCCGGCCGGCGAGGGCACCGGGCTCGGCCTTTCCATGAGCCATGACATCGTGGTGAAACAGCACGGCGGCACGATCGACGTGAACACCGCACCAGGCGTATTCACCGAATTCATCATCACCCTGCCGCGCGTAATGGCGGCGGACGGCACTTCCGGAGGCAAGACTTGAACGTTTACATCCTGGTCGTCGATGACGAGCCCGACGTCGAGGCGCTGTTCCGGCAGCAGTTTCGGCGCGATTTGCGCGCCGGCCGCTTCCAGATGGAATTCGCGTCGTCGGCACCCGATGCGCTGAAGCTCGCCGCCGAGGTGCGCGATCCCTCGTTGATCCTGATTTTGTCCGACATCAACATGCCCGGCATGAGCGGGCTCGACATGCTGCCGAAGGTGCGTCTTGCGCATCCGGACGTTCCCGTCATCATGATCACCGCCTATGGCGACGCCGAGACGCGCCGGAAGGCGATCGAGCGCGGCGCGGTCGCACTCCTCACCAAGCCGATCGATTTCGCGCTGCTGCGGCAGGAAATCGACACAAGGCTCGAGAAAGCCGCATGACCGCGACCATCCTCTTCGTCGACGACGAGCCGGATCTCGAGGCGTTGGTCCTGCAAAAATTCCGCAAGCAGATTCGCGATGGGTCGGTGACCATCATGTTCGCGCGAGACGGCGTCGAGGCGTTGCAATCGCTCGAGCAGAATCCGCATGTCGACATGGTGGTCTCCGACATCAACATGCCAAGGATGGATGGGTTGTCGCTGCTGGCGAAGCTCCAGGAAGCGGACGACAAGAAGTCCACCATCATCTTGTCGGCCTATGGCGATATGAGCAACATTCGCACTGCGATGAACCGCGGCGCGTTCGACTTTCTGACCAAACCGATCGATTTCGCCGACCTGGAGATGACGATCGAGAAGACCATCCGCCATATCGAGATGCTGCGGGAGGTGCGGCGCCGCCAGACGGAAGCCGAGCGCGCTCACGCCGCGCTCTCGCGTCATTTCTCGCCCGAGCTCGCCAAGCGTCTGGCGGCCGGCGGTGAGAGCGAGGGAATCGAAGTGCAGTGGCGCGATATCGCGACCATCTTCACGGATATAACGGGCTTCACCTCGCTGGTCGAGAGTGCGCCGCCGGAGACGCTGGGCGCGCTTCTCAACGAATATGTCGGCGGCATGACCGAAATCGTCTTCACGCATGAGGGGACGGTTGCCAAGATCATCGGCGATGCAATCCAGGTGCTCTTCAATGCGCCCGGAGATCAGCCCGATTATGCGACGCGTGCGGTTGCCTGCGCGCACGAGCTCGACGCCTGGGCGGAGGATTTTTCCGCGCGCTGGAAGCCGAGAGGGGTGAATTTCGGCACCACCCGCATCGGCATTCACGCCGGGCCGGCACTGGTCGGAAATTTCGGCGGCAACCGGTTTTTCGACTACACCGCGTATGGCGACTCCATCAACATCGCGGCGCGACTGGAAGCCGCGAACAAGCATCTGGGCACGCGGATTTGCGTCAGTGCCGGCATCGCCGAGGCGGCTGAGAATTTTCGAGGTCGTCCCGTCGGGGAGCTAATGCTGCGCGGACGCAGCGAAGCGTTGCGCGCGTTCGAGCCGCTGACGCCGGCCCAATTCGCTGCGCCGGAAACGGCGCTGTATTCCGAAGCTTTTGCCAAGATGGAAGCCGGGGATGCCGCCGCCATGCCGGCTTTCGCGGCGCTGGTCGGCATGCATGCCGGCGATTCCCTGGCCGGCTTTCACCTGAAGCGCCTGCTTAACGGCGACAAGGGCATTCGCATGCAACTGGAATAGGAGTCCGACATGATTGGTGAATTCTCCGCCGGCAACTATCGTTTCATTCCGTCCGTATTCCAGTATTCGGCCGGTGCGGCCGCGGACGACGGCTATGAGATCGAGCGCGTCCGCTTCGACCGGCTGGTGCCGCTCGCCGAAGGCTTTGCGCTTGCCGCGAAGCATATCCAGGAGGCGGGGCGGCCGCTGACGGCCTTCTGCGCTTGCGAACTGCGCTCGCCCGCGGCCTTCAGCGAAGAAGGTTTTCGCGCGTTCAACCTGCACTATGTGAAGACGTTGTCCGAATGGGGCATCTTCGACGGCACCACCAATCCGGTGGCGCGCAGCAATGTCTGTCCAGAGATCGATCCACCGGCCGAGCCGTCGTTCTACGCGTTCTCCTTCACGCGGCCGACAAGCTCGAAGACGCCGAGCTTCGTGATTTCCGGCGGCGCCGAGGCGCGCGAGGGCGGCGGAACCTATGTCGAGCGCACCGTGCGCTACCGCGACCTCAGCCCGGAAGGCCTTCGCGAGAAGGTGCGCTTCACGACGACGTCCCAGATGGAGAACAGGATGACGGCCTTCGGCTTCGGCTGGAAGGACACGACCGGCGTGCAGGCCTATTCCGTGCACGACTTCCACCACGCGCTGGTCGACGAACTCGTCCGCCGCGGGGCGTTGCGGTCCGGCCTGACCTGGCACTATGCCCGGCCGCCGGTGGTCGATCTCGAATACGAGATGGATTGCCGCCGCGTGATGCGCGAGGTCGTGATCTAGCGCTGGCGTGGATCGAGCGCGTCGCGCAGGCCGTCGCCGAGCAGGTTCAGCGACAGCACCACGAGGAAGATCGCAAGCCCCGGCCAGATCGCCATCCACGGCGCCTGGGTCAGGAAGCGCTGCGCTGCGTTGAGCATGCTGCCCCAGGATGGCGCCGGCGGCTGCTGGCCGAGGCCAAGGAAGGACAGCGCGGCTTCGGCGATAATGGCGGCCGCAATCGACAGCGTCGCCTGCACTAGGAGCGCCGGCAGGATGTTCGGAAGGATGTGCGAGAACGCGATCCGCCACGGCGGATTGCCGAGCGCGCGCGCCGCCTCGACATAGTCCTCAGCCTTGACAACCAGCACCTGGCCGCGGGTCAGGCGGATGAAAATCGGGGTTGCCGAGATGCCGATCGCGATCATGGCGTTGCCAAGGCTCGGACCGAGGAATGCGGCGAGTGCGATCGCCAGGATCAGGAATGGGCAGGCCAGCATCGCGTCAGTCATCCGGCTGATCAGTGCATCGACGAAGCCGCCGCGATAGCCGGCAAGCAGGCCGAGCGGAACGCCGACGCCCAGAGCGATCGCCACCGAGGTGAGGCCGGCGAGCAGCGAGGCGCGGGCGCCGTAGACGACGCGGCTCAGGATGTCGCGACCGAGCTCGTCGGTGCCGAACCAGTGCGCCGTCGTGGGCGGCTTGCGAACCAGGCTCCAGCTCGTCGCGATGGGATCGTAGGGAACGACGAGCGGCGCGAGAGCCGCGAAGCCGACGAACAAACTGATCATGACAAGTCCGAACACTGCGGCCTTGCGTTTGAACAGGCGCCGCCGGGCGCGACGCGCCGGGCTGTCCAGCTCGTCAGCTTGCGCGATGGGAGCAGCGGGCAGGGCGGCATCGGTCATGAGTCTAGCCCCGTAGCCGCGGATTGACGAGGATGTAGGCGACATCGGCAACCAGGTTCAGTGTGATGTAGACCGTCGCCGTCACCAGCACGACGCCCTGTACCACCGCGTAGTCGCGGTTGAACACGGCGTCCACGATCAGTTTGCCGAAGCCCGGAATGGAGAAGATCTGCTCAGTCAGAACCGCGCCCGACAAGAGCGTGCCGAGCTCGAGCGCGCCGAGCGTAATGATTGGCGTGAGTGCGTTGCGCATGGCGTGCTTGAGGATGACCGAGCGTTCGGACAATCCCTTGGCGCGCGCGGTGCGGACATAGTCGCTTTCCAGCACCTGCAGCATGGCGCTCCGGGTGTGCCGCATTAGGACCGCGGAAATTGCGTTGCCGAGCACGAAGGCCGGCATGATGGTGGCGGCGAGGCTCGCGCGCCAGTTCTCAGTCAACGGCACGTAGCCGGACGCCGGCAGCCAGCCGAGTTCGATCGAGAACAGGAAGATCAGCATGATGCCGAGCCAGAAATTCGGCGTCGAGATGCCCCACAGCGCGAACAAATTGGCACCATAATCCCAGACGGTGCCCCTTTTCACGGCGGAGACGATGCCGGCGGGAATGCCGATCAAGAGCGCGATCAACATTGCCATCGAGCCGAGCTGGAGCGTCACCGGCAGCTTCTGCGCGATCAGCTCGCGCACCGGCATCTTGTTGCGCAGCGATTCACCGAAATTGCCTGATAGAACGCCCTTGAGCCAATAAACGTACTGCACGGGGATCGGCTGATTGAGCCGGTATTGCTGGCGGATCTGCTCGATCACGGCGGGATCGCGCTCCTCACCGGCCATCACCAGCGCTGGATCACCTGGCAACAATTGCTGGAGCGAGAAGATCAGCACCGACACGAAGAACAGTGTCGGCACGATCTGCGCGATGCGGCGGGCGAGGAAGTTCAGCATGGCGCCGGCCGCGTGTCAGGCGAGGCCACGCTCACTTGAACTTCAGCCCGACCACGCGCACGAGGCCATCTGGCATCTGCTTATAGCCCTGGAGCTTGGTCGTGTGCGCAATCAGAAGCGTGCGGTGGTAGATGTAGATGATCGGCAAATCGTTGAGCACGATCCCGGTCAGCTTTTCGTAGATCGCCTTGCGCTCATCGAATTTGGCGGTCAGCCGGCCGTCTTCCATCAGCTTGTCGGCTTCCGGGTTCGAATAGACGCCATCGTTCTGCGGTGCCTTGCTGCGCATGAAGATGTAGGAGTTGCCGTCGGGATCGATGCGGCCGCTCCAGTTGATCTGGAAGATCTGGAACTCGCCGGCCTGGGCCTGCTTGAAGGTGGTCGCGAATTCGACCGCGCGGATCTTGATGTCGAAGCCCGCTTCCGCCGCCATCGACTGGATCACCTGGGCAACCGCTTCGTTCTCCGCGCCCTTGGGGATCATGTAGTCGACGGTCACCGGCGAGGTGATGCCCGCTTCCTTCAGCAGCGCCTTGGCCTTCGCGACGTCGCGGCCGTGGACCGGGAACGCCTTCTGGTAATAGGGATGTGTCGGGCTGACCCATTGATTGCCTGGGGTGAACTCGCCGTTAAAGACAACTTGGTTGAGAGCTTCGCGATCGATCGACAGATCGAGCGCTTGGCGTACTTTCGCCGACTGGCTGAGCGGCCCCTTTGCTTTGTCGTTGCCGATATTGACGGTCAGGCCGTAATAGCCGAGCTCCGGTGCCGTCGACAGCACGAGCCGCGAATCCGCACGCACGTCCTTGATGTCGGTGGCGAGCACGCGCTCGATCAGATCGAGTCCGCCGGACTTCAGGTTGGCAAGGCGCACCGTGGCGTCAACGATCGGCAGGAAGACCACCCGGTCGATATGGATGTTGTCCTTGTTCCAATAGTCGGCGAATTTTTCGAAGACCATGCGGTCCTGCTGCACGCGCTCGACGAACTTGTAGGGACCGGCGCAGACCGGATGCAGGCCGAACTTGTCGCCGGCCTCCTTGGCAGCCTTCGGCGACACCATCATGCCGGAGCGGTCGGTCAGCTGGGCGATCAGCGGGGAGTAAGGTGTCTTAAGCACCAGCTTGATGGTCAGAGGGTCTACGATTTCGACATGGTCGACGCTGGCGAGCTCGGACTTGCGGAACGAGGTCGGCAGCGTCATGTGACGCTCGATCGAGAACTTTGCGGCTTCCGCGTCGAGCGGCTCGCCGTCGTGGAATTTCACGTTGGGCCGGAGCTTGATCGTCATCTCCTTGCCGTCGGGCGAGGTCTGATGCGACAGCGCGAGCTGCGGCACGATGTTGAGCTTCTCGTCGATGTCGAACAGCTTGTCGCAGAAGGCGGAGAACACGATGCGGCCGACATAGGTGCGGCCGATGCTGGGATCGAGGATGTCAGGATCCTCGGCGATGCCGATGCGAAGTGTGGTCTGGGCTTGGGCCGCGCCTACGAGCGACGTCAGCAATGCCGACGCCAGGAGTGCCAAACGCATAGGACTCATCGCTCTCAACCTCTGTTTTACGGCTATGCCGGGTTCGTCCCCAATGAACTAACCCCGCTGCCGCGGACTGCTTCCGGGCCGCCGCTGAAGGCGGCGACCAATTTTTCGAGAACCGGGGAGAAGCCGCCGTCCGTTGGGACGATCGCCTCGGACGACGGCAGTCCCGACGTTCGGTGGCATGCCGTTGCATGTCCGATGCCATCCTGCACGAGCTGAGGCATTTCGTTGCGGCAACGGTCGACCACGTAGGGGCAGCGGGTGTGGAAGCGGCATCCCGGCGGCGGATTGAGCGCGCTGGGGATTTCGCCCTGCAGCACAATGCGGCTGCGCTTTGCCCGCGGTTTAGGCACGGGAATCGCGGACAATAGAGCCCGGCTGTAGGGATGACGCGGTGCGGCAAACAGCGCGTCCGCCGCCGCCGTCTCGACGATCTGGCCGAGATTCATCACCGCCACGTGGTCGGCGATGTGCTTGACCACCGCGAGGTCGTGCGAGACGAAAATGTAGGCCAGCCCGAGCCGGTCCTGCAGCTCGCGCAGCAGATTGAGGATCTGCGAGCGGATCGAGACGTCGAGCGCCGAGACCGGCTCATCGCAGATGATCAATTTCGGCTCGACCGCGAGCGCGCGGGCGATGGCGATACGCTGGCGCTGGCCGCCGGAAAACTCGTGCGGGTAACGACGCGCCAGCCGCGGCTCCAGCCCGACCAGCCGCAGGATCTCCTCGACGCGTTCGCGCCGCCGGGCGGGCGGCACCAGATTGTGCAGCGCCAGCGGCTCGGTCAGGATCTGGCCGACGGTCATGCGCGGATTGAGCGAGGCGTAGGGGTCCTGGAAGATGATCTGCGCCTCGCGGCGAAAGGCGCGCAGTGCGCCGGCGTCGAGCGAGAGCAGATCGCGGCCTTCGAAACGGATCGTGCCTGCATCCGGCTCGATCAGCCGCAGCACCAGGCGGCTAACGGTGGATTTGCCGCAGCCGGATTCACCGACCAGCGCTAGCGTCTTGCCGGCATCGAGCGAGAAGGAAACGCCATCGACGGCTTTGACATGCGCCAGCGCCCGGCCGAACAGCGAACGCTCGGCGACGAAATGCTTGAGCAGACCCTGAACCTCGAGCAGAGCCATCACGACACCAGACGTTCGAGCGGGGCGCGCAGGCAGCGCGAGAGGTGGCCGGGGCTGACTTCGAGCAGCGGGGGCGGCGCCTTGGTGCAGGCGTCCAGCACGAAGGGGCAGCGTGCGGCGAAGCGGCATCCCGCGGGCGGCTGCATCATGTTCGGGACCATGCCCTCGATCGTGGCGAGCTGGTCGGCGCGATGGTCAAGCCGCGGGATCGAGCCGAGCAGGCCGACGGTGTAGGGATGCTGCGGCGCTGAGAACAGCTCGTCCACCGGCGCGCGCTCGACGATCTCGCCGGCATACATCACCGCGACCTCGTCGCAGACTTCGGCGACGACGCCGAGATCGTGGGTGATCAGGATGATGGCAGCGCCGCTCGCCGCCTTCAATTCGCGCATCAGCTCCAGGATCTGCGCCTGCAGCGTGACATCGAGCGCGGTGGTCGGCTCGTCCGCGATCAGCAGCCGCGGGTCGCAGGCGAGCGCCATCGCGATCATGACGCGCTGGCGCATGCCGCCGGAGAGCTTGTGCGGATATTCGTCGATCCGCCGCTCGGGCGAGGGGATGTGGACGCGACGCAGCAGATCGATCGCCCGCTCGCGCGCACTCCTGCGCGAACCGCCGCGGTGGCGCAAAATCGTCTCGATGATCTGGTCGCCGATGGTGAAGCTCGGATTGAGCGAGGTCATCGGCTCCTGAAAGATCATCGCGAGCCGGTTGCCGCGGAGGTCCCGCAGCGTCTGGTCCGACGTCTTAAGCAGGTCGAAACCGTCGAAGCGGATCGCGCCGGAGATCTCCGCGCTCTGCTTCGGCAGCAGGCCCATGATCGCCAGCGACGTCACGCTCTTGCCGCAGCCGGATTCGCCGACGAGGCCGAGCGTCGCGCCATTGGCGACGCTGAGATCGACGCTGTCGACCGCATGGGTGACGCGGCCGTCGTCGCCGTGAAAACGAATGCGCAGATCGCTGATCTCGATGAGGGGGCTCGGGTTCATGAGCGTATTGCGCGCGCTGCGGCGATGCTGGCGTCGATGACGCTGCGATCGGTGTTGCCGGCAGGGTTCTGCCGGGTTGGCATGGAAACGCGGAAGTGGACCCAGAGTTCGTGGCTGACGCGCTCGAGCCGCTCGAGCTCGCCGAGCGGATCGGGATGATCGTCGGCGCGCAGGTCCAGCGCCGGCCATTCCTCCTCGCCGTGGATCAGGAGCGCGGCGGACTGCTTGCCGCGCTTGTCGCCGCCAGCGGCCTCGCCCGCGCGCAGCGCGGCAAGCAGGCGGCGCGGGAAGGGCAGGCTGTCATTGGCGATATAGGTTTTTGCGGTCTCGTCGAGCACGTCGGCGCCCGCGAGCATGTTGCCGGCGATCGAGAAGCCGCTGCCCGCAATGTGCCCGCACCAATCCACGCAGTCGCGCCCGGTATGCGCGGCAATCGCGCCGCTGGCGTCCATGATGTGAATCTGGCGGCTCTCGCGGCCGTCGTCGGTCGCGAGCAGGGCGGCCAGCACGTCGTGCGCGTTGAGGCCCTCACGCAGCAGCTTGACGCCGTCGATACCGTAATAAGGATTGACGAAAGCCTGCGTCGCGATGGCGCCAAGGCCCGCCGCGATGTAGGGGACACGCGCGCCGACGGCGAAGAAGCGCGTGGCAACGGCGATGCCAAACTGGCCGGTAGCAGAATCGCGCGCGATGATCGACCAGGTCATGTGCTGCCTTTAGCGTCCTGCGGCGTAGCCCTGCATGCCGCGCGGATTGGCGGCGGCGCGGCGGCGCGGACCGACGCGCGAGGCCGCGGTGAGGCGGCCTTCGGACCAGTCCGGACCGACCTCGACGATATGTCCGCGCTCACGCAGGTTCTCGATCGTCGCCTTCGGCACGCGGTTCTCGATCACGAGCACGCCGGGGCGCGCGGTGCGGGGCCAGAACGAGATCGGGAAATGCTCGGAATGCCAGGCCGGCGCGTCGATCGACTCCTGGAGATTGAGATTGCAGTGGACGTGTCGGAGGAAAAACTGCGTGATCCACTGGTCCTGCTGGTCGCCGCCGGGCGAGCCCCAGGCGAGATAAGGCTCGCCGTCGCGCAGTGCCATGGTCGGCGACAGCGTGGTGCGGGGCCGTTTGCCCGGCGCGAGCGAGCTCGGTTGGTTCTCCTCCAAATCGAACATTTGTGCGCGGCTGCCGAGGCAGAAACCCAGCTCGGGAATGACAGGCGAGGATTGCAGCCAGCCTCCCGACGGCGTCGAGGAGACCATGTTGCCGACCTTGTCAATGATGTCGAAATGCACGGTGTCGCCGTGCACCTCGCCGAAGCGCCCCACGGTCGGCTCGCCGGCGCCGAGCGCGCCGACGGCCTCGCGCTGGCCCTCAGCTCGGCGCAGCTTGACCACGCCGCCAAGGCCCTCGACCGTGCCGGGCCGGAGATCGAGCGAAGCTTTCTCGGTAACCAACTTACGACGTTCGTCGTTATAGGCATCTGACAGCAGCGTTGCGATCGGGATTTCGCTGAACTTGGGGTCGCCGTAGAATTTTTCGCGATCGGCAAAGGCGAGTTTTGCGCATTCGATCTGGAGATGGATGAACTCCGGTCCGGTCGGATCGAGCCCATCGAGGGCAAAGCCCTTCAGCAGCGCGAGTTGCTGCAGCGTCACGGGACCCTGGCTCCAGACCCCGGCCTTGCAGACCGTGTAGCGGCCATAATCGTAGGTGAGCGGAGCCTCGACCGTCGGCTGCCAGCGCGCCATGTCGTCGGCCGACAGCACACCTCGATGCGGCGAGCCGCTGACGTCCATCACGTCCTGCGTCCGGCAGAATTTGTCGATGGCTTCCGCGACGAAGCCCTGCGACCAAGCCTTGCGTGCGCGCTCGATCTCGGCATCGCGGCCGCCGCCGCCGCTTTCGGCCTCGCTCAGGATTCGCGCATAGGTCGCCGCAAGTGTCTTGTTGGTGAAGAGCGTGCCGGGCTTTGGCACTTCGCCGTTCGGGAGATAGACGGCGGCCGATGTCGGCCAGTGCGTGCGGAATAATTGCTCGACGGTCTGGATCGTGGCGCAGGCGCGCTCGACCAGCGGATAGCCGTCGCGCGCATAGGAGATCGCGGGCTCCAGCACATCGCGCACGCGCATCGTGCCGTAGTCACGGAGCAGCATCATCCAGGATTCGAAGGTGCCGGGGACGCAGGCCGCGAGCAGGCCGGTGCCGGGCACCATGTCGAGGCCTTCGCTCTTGTAATGCGCGATGGTGGCGCGGGCCGGTGCCGGGCCCTGGCCGCAGATCACCTCGGTGCGGCCGCGCTTCACGTCGTGCACGATGATCGGAACGTCGCCGCCGGGGCCGTTCAGATGCGGCTCGACCACCTGGAGCGTGAAAGCGGTGGCGACGCCGGCGTCAAAGGCATTGCCGCCCTTTTCCAGAATGGCCATCCCGATAGCGGTCGCGATCCAGTGCGTGGTCGCAACGACCCCGAAGGTGCCTTCGATCTCGGGGCGTGTCGTGAAGGGATCGGGATTGACGATGCTGGCCATGGACTACCTCATTTGCGGCGCGCGCAATTGATCACAGGGCCAGGCCGCCGCCAAATGCGCAGGCTGCATGGCACGCGCGCGTCACGCCGGTACCGGCGCGGTGTTGACCGCGTGGCAGGCGACGCCGTCGATCAATTCAGGTGCTTCCCTACGGCAGAGATCGAACGCCAGCGGGCAGCGCGGATTAAAGGCGCACCCGGACGGCGGGTTGATCGGGTTCGGGATCTCGCCCTTCACGGGGATGCGCTGGCGGCCGCTCATGGCAAGATCAGGCACGGCGCCAAGCAGCATCTTGGTATAGGGCATGCGCGGATGGGCAAACAGCTCGCGCCCTTCCGCGATCTCGACGATGCGGCCGAGATACATCACACCGACGCGGCTCGCCATGTGGCGGACGACGGCGAGGTTGTGGCTGATGAACATGTAGGTCAAGCCGAACTTGTCCTGGAGGTCGCGCATCAGGTTCAGGATCTGCGCCTGCACGGAGACGTCAAGCGCGGAGGTCGGCTCGTCGCAGACGATAAACTCCGCGTCGGAGGCGAGCGCGCGCGCGATCGCGATGCGCTGACGCTGGCCGCCCGAGAATTCGTGCGGAAATTTCAACCTGTCGTCGGGATGCAGGCCGACGAGGGTGAGAAGCTCTCCGACCCGCGCCTGGATGTCGCGCTCGCCCTCGATCAGGTCGAACGCGCGGATTGGCTCGGAGATGATGGCGTCGACTCGGAAGCGTGGGTTCAGGCTCGCATAGGGATCCTGAAAGATCATCTGGATGCGGCGGCGCAGTTTCCGCCGCGCCTGGGCCTGCCGCGGATCGGTCATTGAGATGCCGTCGATCAAGACGTTGCCGGAGCTTGGCGGCAGCAAGCCGACGACCATCCGCGCCACCGTGGTCTTGCCCGAGCCGGATTCGCCGACCAGTGCAAAGGTCTCGCCCTTCCTGATGTCGAAGGTGACGCCATCGACGGCCTTGAGATATTCGAGCTGCCCGCCTTCGAGCATGCGGTTGAGCCAGGGTTTCGAGACGTCGAAGACGCGGCGCAGATTCGTGGCCTGGATGAAGGGAGCGCTCATGCCGCGCTCTCCGCCGGCACGCCGTCATAGAGATGGCAGGCGACGGCTTGCGTGCCGCGCGGCAGCGGCTCCGGCCTCTCCACGCGGCATCGGTCGAATGCGAATGCGCAGCGCGGATTGAACGAACAGCCGCGCGGGATCGCCGACAGGCGCGGCATGGAGCCGGGGATCTGCACCAGACGCTTGTCGTCGCCGGCAAGCGTCGGGATCGCTCCCATCAGGCCCTTGGCGTAGGGGTGCAGCGGGTTCCTGACCACGTCCTGCACCGGACCGATCTCGGCGACGCGGCCGGCATACATCACCGCGACCCGGTCGGAGGTCTCGGCGATCACGCCCATGTCGTGGGTCACCAGCATCACCGCAGTGCCGTGATCGCGGCCGAGACGCTTGATCAGCGAGATGATCTGCGCCTGCACGGAAACGTCGAGCGCGGTGGTCGGCTCGTCGGCGATGATCAGCTCCGGTTCGGCGCAGATCGCGAGCGCAATCACCACGCGCTGGCGCATGCCACCGGAGAATTCGTGCGGATAGCCGTCGATGCGCTTTTCCGGAGCCGGGATTCCAACTTCGGCGAGCAGGTCGATGGCTCGGCGGCGGGCGGCGGTCTCGGACAGGTTCAGATGCGTTCTGATCGTCTCGATAAGCTGGTCGCCGACGCGGTAGAGCGGATTGAGCGAGGTGAGGGGGTCCTGGAAGATCATGCCGATCCGTTTTCCCCGGATACGGCGCAGCTCCTCTGCCGGCAAATTGTCGATGCGCAGGCCCGCAAGGCGAATCTCGCCGCCGGCGATGCGGCCCGGCGGATCGATCAGGCCGATCACAGCCAAGCCCGTGACGGACTTGCCGGCGCCGGATTCGCCGACCACGCCGAGTACCTCGCCCTTGGCGATGTCTAAGGAGACGCCATCGATGGCGCGTAGCGTGCCGCGGCGGGAGGCGAACTCGACCTGAAGATTACGCACGGAGAGGATGGGGTCGGTCATGAGCGAGACGCTCTCATCCAGGTTTTGCTCATCCGAATCATGCTCATCCAAGTCTCGCTCATCCGAGTCTTGCTCATCGAAATGTTGTTCATCGGAGCTTCGGGTTGAGCGCGTCGCGCAGCCAGTCGCCGAGCAGGTTGATCGACAGGATCAGGGCAGCGAGCGCGATACCAGGGAAGGCCACAATCCACCATTCGCCCGCGAACAGGTAGTTGTTGCCGATGCGGATCAACGTGCCGAGCGAGGGCATTGTGTCGGGCAGGCCGACGCCAAGGAAGGACAGCGTTGCCTCGGTGATGATGGCGAGCGCAAGGTTGATCGTGGCGATGACCAGGATCGGACCCATCGTGTTTGGCAGCACATGGCGGAACATGATCTTTGGTGCGGGAAGGCCGATCAATTGCGCGGCCGCCACGTAATCCTTGTTCTTCTCGACCATCACGGAACCGCGCACCGTGCGGGCATACCCGACCCAGAAACTCAGGCCAATCGAGATCACCAGCACCACCAGCATGCTGGTTGCATCCAGCCGGTTGCCGAGGATCGATTTGGCGATGCCGTTGACCAGCAGCGCGATCAGGATGGCGGGAAAAGTGAGTTGCACGTCGGCGATCCGCATGATCACGCCGTCCACCGCGCCCCCGAAATAGCCGGCGACCAGGCCAAGCGCGATGCCGAGCGCGCCGGCGAAGATCACGCCGGCCACGCCGACGGCGAGCGAGATGCGCAGCCCGTAGAGAATGGCGGAGAACACGTCGCGGCCCTGCTCGTCGGTGCCGAGCAGGAACGGGCTCTGCCCCTCGGCGGTCCAGAGCGGTGAGATCCGGGAATTCATCAATTGGAGCTGTGCCGGATCGAACGGGTCCTGCACCGCGAGCGCGGAGGCAAAGATCGCGAGCAGGAAGAACAGCACGGTAATGACTGCCGCCACCATGGTCAGCTTGGATCGGCGAAACGAATAGAAGATGTCGCTGTTGAGTGCGCGACTGAACCAGCTGCGGGCGGCATGCGTCGGCAGCGTGCTCGGCTTGTCGGGATGAGAGGCGACCACTTCGGACATACAGGCTGCCTTATGTGGCGCGGCCGACGGTCGCGCGCAGGCGCGGATCGACGACGGTGTAGAGGATGTCGACCACCAGATTGATGGTGACGAAAATCAGTGAGACCATCAGCAAGTAGGCGGCCATAATCGGGATATCGACGTTTTGCACGGCCTGTACGAACAGAAGTCCCATGCCGGGCCATTGGAACACGGTTTCGGTGATGATCGAAAATGCAATAACCGAGCCAAACTGCAGGCCGGCTACCGTGATCACCGGAATCAGCGTGTTCTTCAGCGCGTGGCCGAAATGAATGGCACGGGTTGTCAGCCCGCGGGCGCGGGCAAAGCGGATATAATCTGTCCGAAGCACTTCCAGCATCTCCGCGCGCACCAGCCGCATGATCAGGGTCATCTGGAACAGGCCGAGCGTGATCGAGGGCATGATCAGCGCCTTCAGGCCCGACAATGTGAGCAGGCCCGTGGTCCACCAACCCAGCTTGACGACTTCGCCCCGGCCGAACGAGGGCAACCAGCCCAACGTCACTGCGAACAGGTAGATCAGAAGGATGCCGATCAGGAAAGTCGGCAGCGAGATGCCAATCAGCGAAACCGCCTGGAATAATTTGGCGAGCAGGGTGTCGCGCCTGAGCGCCGAATAGACGCCCATCAGGATGCCGGAGATCATTGCAAATACGGTCGCGCAGATCGCAAGTTCCAGCGTTGCCGGCATACGCTCCATCAACAGCGTCGAGACCGGCTGGCGGAATTGATAGGAGACGCCGAACTTGAATTGCGCCGCATCGGCGAAATAGCGCACGAACTGCACCGGCACGGGATCATCGAGGCCCAGCGACTTGCGCACGGCGGCGCGTTCGGCCGCCGGCGTATCAAGCGAGACGATCTGGTTGATGGGGTCGCCGGCGAAGCGGAACATCGAGAACGCGATGATGCCGACGGCGAACATGACGCCGATGGCCTGAACGGCCCGGCGAAGAGTGAAAGCGAGCATGCCTTCCACTTTCCTTGAGTGTGCGTCTGGCCGACGTCTTTGTCAGCCGAAAAAGGAAAGGTCCCGGTAGCCTGACGCTGCCGGGACCTTGTGTTCAACTGACGCTATTCCTTCTTGGTCGCCCAGTGGAACATGACCAGATTGTCGGCGCGCTGCGGCAGGTTGACCTTTTTCGATACGCCCCAGGCCAGCGCCTGCTGGTGCAGCGGAATATAAGCCCAGTCCTTGATGCTGATCTCATACGCTTGCTTGATCAGCTGGTTGCGCTTTGTGGTCTCGGTTTCGACCAGCACCTTGTCGGTGATGGCGTCGAATTCCTTGTTGCAATAGCCGCCGAGATTGGCCTCGCCGCGCGATGATTTCGCATCGTCGCGACAGCCCATGATGTCGTAGAGCACGTTATGGGAGTCCATCGTGCTCGGCGTCCAGCCCAGCATGTAGAACGAGGTCTGATAGCCGCCCTGCTTCAACACCTTGGCGAAGTATTGCGCCTTGGGCTGCGCCAGCAGATTGATCTTGACGCCGATGCGGGCAAGCATGCCCACGACGGCCTGGCAGATCGCCGCGTCGTTGACGTACCGATCGTTCGGGCAATCCATGGTGACCTCGAAGCCTTCGGGGTACCCGGCCTCGGCCAGGAGCTTCTTGGCACCATCTGGATCGAACTTCGGCCGGGTGAACTCCTTGGACAGCACGAACAATTCCGGAGCGATCATCAGCGCCGAGGGCGTGGACAGCCCGCGCATCACCCGCGTCTTGATCAGCTCGATGTCGATGGCTTTGTAGAAGGCTTCGCGGACCTTGACATCCTTGAACGGGTTCTTGCCCTTGATGTTGGAGTAGAGCAGCTCGTCACGCGTCTGATCGAATCCGATGAAGATGGTGCGCAACTCAGGGGCCTTCAGCACCTGGGCATTCGGGCTCGCATCGACGCGGGAGATGTCCTGGATCGGCACCGGCTCGATCACGTCCACTTCACCCGAGAGCAGCGCGGCGACGCGGGTGGCATCGGACGAGATCGGGGTGAAGATAATCTCCTTCAGATTACCTTCCATCTTGCCCCAGTAGTTGGGATTGGCCTTGAACACGGTCTTCACACCGGGCTGATGGCTTTCGATGATGAAGGGACCGGTGCCGTTCTCGT
Source organism: Bradyrhizobium sp. 35 (assembly GCF_023073215.1). Taxonomy (NCBI): domain Bacteria; kingdom Pseudomonadati; phylum Pseudomonadota; class Alphaproteobacteria; order Hyphomicrobiales; family Nitrobacteraceae; genus Bradyrhizobium; species Bradyrhizobium sp. 35. The sequence continues at coordinate 553,317 of NZ_JADPJC010000157.1, read as the reverse complement.
GAAGCGAGGCATAGCTCGGAGAGGTCGCGGACACCGGCGTCGGCTCGACCGCTTTGTTCTCCTCAGCCCATTTCTTGTCCATGATGTACCAGACATCCCACGACGAATGCAGAATGGGATTGGGCGAGGGCAGGACGAAATCGACGGTGTAGTCGTCGACCTTGACGACCTTGACGTTGGGCGCCAGCCGGGTCTGCATGTTCGAGTTCTTGTTGCGGACGCGATCGGCGGAGAACAGCACGTCGTCGGCGGTGAAGGGGTCGCCGTTATGAAATTTGACGCCCTTGCGCAAATGGAAGCGCCAGCGGGTCGGCTCCGGTGTCTCCCAGCTCTCAGCCAGCGCCGGGATGATCTTCAGGTCCTTGTCGCGCGCGGTGAGGCCTTGATAGACGTGACCGAGATGAGCGTGCGTGGTGGACTCGTTCAGCGAATACGGATCAAGCGACTTGAGATCGCCCTGGTTGGCGTAGCGCAGCGTCTGGCTCGACGCCGGCGAGACCGCCAACGCAAGCATACTGGCGAGCGTCGCCGCAAACAGACTTCGTCCGACTGACATTCTTGACCTCTCCACTCGCCCGCACCGTCATTTTTGATTGTTCGGCGGGGCTGATCGAACCATGTTGCCCAGAGTTCTCGACCCGTGCAAGCGTCATTCCAGCAAGGAACGCGCCAAGTTGCACCGCTGTGCAGCAATGCTGACCGGCATGACGGGAGGACGGGCGCGGCCGCGGCCGATTTTGATTGACCATATCCGCCGATCGGGGAAGCCGGAGCGCCGCCACCGGCTTCAGGTCGCTTGCGTTGTACACCGCCTCGCGGCGATACTGCAGTAGGCCGCTCGAATCTCATCTGGAGGGGACATGAAAGTTAACATCGAAATCGACTGTACCCCCCTCGAAGCCCGTCAGTTCATCGGATTGCCCGACCTGGCACCAATGCAGACGGCGGTCATGGACAAGCTGCAGCAGCAGGTTCTGAGCAACATCGACAAGGTCTCGCCGGAATCGCTGATCCAGAGCTGGTTCACCTTCGATCCAAAGCTTGCCGAGCGATTTCAGGACATGTTCGTCACCATGGCCGGCCTCGGCGGCACGCGCAGCGGCGATAAGAAGAAATAATGCCGCCCGGTCCGGACGGGCCGCAGACCTCAGGCCGGCTTCGTCCGCCGGGCCTTGCTTTGCTGCTCGCCGAAGCCCGTGGGTTGCTCGAACTCAACGCCAGCCTGCTGCTGTCGCCGGTCCTGATGCGGGCGCCAAAAGGCGACGGCCATCCGGTGCTGGCGCTGCCTGGCTTCCTCGCCAGCGATCTCTCGATGGCGCCGATGCGGCGCTATCTCAGCGAGCTTGGCTATGAGGCACATGCCTGGCGGATGGGCCGAAATTTCGGCGGGTTCGGACGGATGCGGGATTCGTTGCGCGCCCGTCTCGCCGAAATCCATGCTGCGAGCGGCCGCAAGGTCAGCCTGGTCGGATGGAGTCTCGGCGGCGTCTATGCGCGCGATCTCGCGCTCCAGGCGCCCGACATGGTCCGCAATGCCATCACGCTCGGCAGCCCTTTTGCCAATGACATACGGGCGACCAATGCGACGCGGCTCTACGAGATGATGTCCGGCGAGCGTGTCGAGGATTTCGCCGAGCTGCGCGTGGCGGTCGCCGGCGATCTTCCGGTGCCAGCGACGTCGATCTATTCGCGCGCCGATGGGATTGTGAACTGGCGGACCTGCCTGCTGCGTCCCTCCGACCGTGCCGAGAACATCGAGGTGCACCTGGCGAGCCATATCGGGCTTGGGGTGAATCCCGCGGCGCTGTGGGCCGTGGCGGACCGTCTTGCGCAACCGGAGGGAGAGTTCTGGCCATTTGACAGGGCAGGGCCGTTTGCCATTGCATATGCCCCGCCGGAACAGGCAGTATCGGCCTGACGAGAAGCGCCGCCTAAGGGCGCCCGTCAAATTCGGGAGGGAACTATGGCTGACGGTAAGAAGCTGTCGTCGCTGGACGCGTCGTTTCTCTATCTGGAAACGCCGGAAATGCCGATGCATGTCGGGAGCATGGCGATCTTTCGTCTGCCGGACGACTACAAGGGCGACTTCTTCGAAGATTTCAAGGCGATGATCGTCTCGCGCCTGCACATCGCGCCGATCCTCAAAGCGCGGCTGGAGAAGGCGCCGCTCGATATCGATCATCCCTCCTGGATCGAGGACGATCAGTTCGACATTGACCGTCACATCTTCCGCGCCAGCCTGCCGCAGCCGCGCGACCGCGCTACGCTCGAACGCATCGTGGGCTGGATGCACGCCAAGCTCTTGAACCGTGCCCGCCCGCTCTGGGAGTTCTACGTGTTCGAGGGCATGAAGGACAACGAGGTCGGGCTCTATTCCAAGATGCATCATGCCGCCATCGACGGCGGCGCCGGTGCGGCGCTGACCAACATGATCTACGACATCTCGCCGATCCCGCGGAAGGTCGATCCGCCGACCGCGGGAGCGAAGCCCGGGCAGGAGCCGCGCGACATCGCAGCGAACCTGGTCGATTCCTACCAGCAGCTTTTCACCCAGCCGCTCGATGCATCGGCGGCCGCGAAGAATCTGCAGCTGCCACGCACCGGCAAGAGCGATATCGGTTCGATCCTGTTCGACAATGCGATGTACCAGATCGAAAGTGCGGTGCGCTTTGCCGGCAACATCCCAACCATGGTCAAGAGCGTCTCGGACGTGCTCGGCAAGATATCCGATCCAAAATCGCGCGAGAGCCTCGCCAGCATGGTCTCGCCGCCGACCATGCTCAACAAATCGATCTCGTCCGAGCGCAGCTTCGCCGGTGTCTCGATTTCGCTGTCGCGATCCAAGGCGCTGGCCAAGCAGGCCGGCGGCAAACTCAACGACGTCGTGCTGGCGCTCGCTTCCGGGGTGGTCCGGCGCTACCTGCAGCAACATGGAACGCTGCCGGCGAAGTCCTTGACCGCTGCCGTACCGATCTCGCTGCGCGAGGAGGGCAACACCGACGCCAACAACCAGGTGTTCGGCATGATCTGCTCGATCGCAACCAACATCGACGATCCCAAGGCACGCCTGGAAGCCATTATCGCGCAATCGACCAAGTCCAAGGAGATGTCGCATCCGCTGCGGGCTCTGATGCCGCAGATCTCCAATATCTCGATGCTGGGCGCGCCGATTGTCGTGCAGATCATGGCGCTGCTCTACAGCCGCTCCGACTTGTCGAATGTGTTGCCGCCGGCTGCGAACATTACGGTGTCCAACGTGCCGGGGCCGCGGCAGACGCTCTACGCCGCGGGCGCGGAGCTGTTGCACATCTTCCCGGTATCGATCTCGACGCACGGACAGGCGCTCAACATCACCGTGCAGAGCTATCGCGACCAGCTCGATTTCGGCTTCATCGTCGGCGCCAACATCATTCCGCACGTGGAGGTGATGTGCGACATGCTGCCGGAAGAATTCGCCGCGCTCGAGGCTGCCTATGCTTCGCCCGCGGCGGACATCAAGGGCGCCGCTGAGTAGGAATGTTCCGATGATTGAAATGCCACCGCTCAAGTTCGTACAGACGAACGGAATCCGCATGGGCTATTACGAGGCGGGCCCGGTTACAGACAAGCCGCCGATGGTGCTGTGCCATGGCTGGCCCGAACTCGCATTTTCCTGGCGCCACCAGATCAAGGCGCTGAGCGAGGCCGGCATCCGCGTGATCGCGCCGGACCAGCGCGGCTACGGCGCGACCGACCGGCCAGAGCCGGTCGAGGACTACGACATCGAGCACCTGACCGGCGATCTGATCGGCCTGCTCGACCATCTTCAGATCGATAAGGCGATCTTCGTCGGCCATGACTGGGGCGGTTTTATCGTCTGGCAGATGCCACTCCGGCACATCGACCGGGTCGCCGGCGTGGTCGGCATCAATACGCCTCATACCAACCGCGCCTGGGCCGATCCGATCGAGCTCCTGCGCGCGCGCTTCGGCGAAAAGATGTATATCGTGCAGTTCCAGGATCCCGCGCGTGAGCCCGACAAGATCTTTGGCAGTCGCGTCGAGCAGACCTTCGATGCCTTCATGCGCAAGCCCGTAGCGCGCCCGGCAGATGCTCCGGCGGAGGAAGTCGTCGCGGGTGTCGGTGCCTCCCCGCGACTGAACCTGGCATTTCCGCAGATGATCGCGGGCTACGATGCGAAGCACGATCCTCGCACGCCGATCCTGTCGCCGGAAGAGAAAAAGGTGTTCGTGGACAATTTCACCAGGACGGGCTTCACCGGCGGCATCAACTGGTACCGCAATATGTCCCGCAACTGGATGCGCGCCGAAGGGCTCGATCATACGGTGCGCGTGCCGTCGCTGATGATCATGGCCGAGAACGACGCGGTGTTGCCGCCGTCTTCCGCCGATGGCATGGACAAGCTGATCCCCGATCTGGAAAAATATCTGGTCCGCGACAGCGGCCATTGGACGCAGCAGGAGAAGCCGGAGGAAGTCAGCGCCAAGCTGATCGAATGGCGTAGAAGGCGGTTTGGCTAGCTCGCAACGACGGCGTTGAATACCGAGGCAGGGGAAGCACTTTTAATGTCATCGAAGAACCGTCTGGACCCGATCCCGCAGCCGCCGACCAAGCCGGTGGTCGGCAACATGCTGTCGCTGGATTCGGCCGCACCGGTGCAGCATCTGACCCGGCTTGCCAAGGAGCTGGGGCCGATCTTCTGGCTCGACATGATGGGCTCGCCGATCGTGGTCGTCTCCGGCCACGATCTCGTCGACGAGCTCTCCGACGAGAAGCGTTTCGACAAGACGGTGCGCGGTGCCCTGCGGCGGGTGCGCGCGGTCGGCGGCGACGGCTTGTTCACGGCCGACACCAGGGAGCCGAACTGGAGCAAGGCGCACAACATCCTGCTCCAGCCTTTCGGCAACCGCGCCATGCAGTCCTATCACCCGAGCATGGTCGACATCGCGGAGCAGCTCGTGGGCAAATGGGAACGGCTCAACGCCGACGACGAGATCGACGTCGTCCACGACATGACGGCGCTGACGCTGGATACCATCGGCCTGTGCGGCTTCGACTACCGCTTCAATTCGTTCTACCGGCGCGATTACCACCCCTTCGTCGAGTCGCTGGTGCGCTCGCTCGAAACCATCATGATGACGCGCGGCCTGCCGTTCGAGCAGCTCTGGATGCAGAAGCGGCGCAAGACCATGGCTGAAGATGTCGACTTCATGAACAGGATGGTCGACGAGATCATTGCGGAGCGCCGCAAGGGAGGCGAGGCGACCGACGACAAGAAGGATATGCTTGCGGCGATGATGACGGGCGTCGATCGCTCGACCGGCGAGCAGCTCGACGACGTCAACATCCGCTACCAGATCAACACGTTCCTGATCGCAGGCCACGAGACCACCAGCGGCCTGTTGTCCTGCGCGCTCTATGCGTTGCTCAAGCACCCCGACATTCTCAAAAAAGCCTATGACGAGGTCGACCGCGTCCTCGGTCCCAATGTCGACGTGCGTCCGACCTATCAACAGGTCACGCAGCTCACTTATATCACGCAGATCCTCAAGGAGGCGCTGCGGCTATGGCCGCCGGCGCCGGCCTATGGCATCTCCCCACTGAACGACGAGGCTATCGGCGGCGGCAAGTACAAGCTCAGGAAGGGCACGTTCACCACCATCCTGGTGACCGCGCTGCATCGCGATCCCTCTGTCTGGGGTCCCAACCCGGATGCGTTCGATCCGGAGAATTTCAGCCGGGAGGCGGAAGCCAAACGGCCGATCAATGCCTGGAAGCCGTTCGGCAACGGCCAGCGCGCCTGCATCGGCCGCGGCTTCGCCATGCACGAGGCCGCGCTCGCGCTCGGCATGATCCTCCAGCGCTTCAAGCTGGTCGACCACCAGCGCTACCAGATGCATCTGAAGGAAACGCTCACGATGAAGCCGGAAGGCTTCAAGATCAAGGTCCGTCCGCGCGCCGATCGCGAGCGCGGCGCCTATGGTGGACCTGTAGCGGTGTCGTCGGCGCCGAAGGCACCGCGCCAGCCCACCGCGCGCCCCGGCCACAACACGCCGATGCTCGTACTTTACGGCTCCAATCTCGGCACCGCCGAAGAGCTGGCGACGCGGATGGCCGACCTTGCCGAGATCAACGGCTTTGCCGTGCATTTGGGGCCGCTCGACGATTACGTCGGCAAGCTGCCGCGGGAGGGCGGCGTCCTGATCATCTGCGCCTCCTATAACGGCGCGCCGCCGGACAATGCGACACAATTTGTCAAATGGCTCGGCGACGAGCTGCCGAAGGATGCGTTTGCCGATGTGCGCTACGCCGTGTTCGGCTGCGGCAACAGCGACTGGGCCGCGACCTATCAATCGGTACCGCGCTTCATCGATGAACAATTATCGGCGCATGGTGCGCGCGCGGTCTATCCGCGTGGCGAAGGCGATGCGCGCAGCGATCTCGACGGCCAGTTTCAGAAATGGTTCCCGGCGGCCGCCCAGGTCGCGACCAAGGAATTCGGCATCGACTGGAATTTCACCCGTACCGCGGAGGATGATCCGCTCTACGCGATCGAGCCGGTCGCGGTGACCGCCGTCAACACCATCGTCGCCCAGGGCGGCGCGGTGGCCATGAAGGTGCTGGTCAATGACGAGCTTCAGAACAAGGCCGGTTCCAATCCGTCGGAGCGCTCGACGCGCCACATCGAGGTGCAGCTGCCGTCCAACATCACGTACCGCGTCGGCGATCATCTGAGTGTGGTCCCGCGCAACGATCCGACGCTGGTGGATTCGGTTGCCCGTCGCTTCGGCTTCCTGCCGGCCGACCAGATCAGGCTTCAGGTCGCCGAAGGCCGCCGCGCGCAATTGCCGGTCGGCGATGCCGTGTCAGTGGGCCGCCTGCTCAGCGAGTTCGTCGAGCTCCAGCAAGTGGCGACACGGAAGCAGATTCAGATCATTACCGAGCATACGCGTTGTCCGGTCACGAAACCAAAACTGCTGGCCTTCGTTGGCGAGGAGGCTGAAACACTCGAGCGTTATCGCACCGAGATTCTGGCGAGGCGAAAATCGGTGTTCGATCTGCTGCTCGAATATCCGGCCTGTGAATTGCCGTTCCACGTCTATCTGGAAATGCTCTCCCTGCTGGCGCCGCGCTATTACTCGATCTCGTCTTCGCCGTCGGTCGACCCGGTTCGTTGCAGCGTCACGGTCGGCGTGGTTGAAGGACCGGCCGCCTCCGGCCGCGGCACGTACAAGGGTATCTGCTCGAACTATCTCGCCAATCGACGCGCGGGCGACGTTATCCATGCAATCGTGCGTGAGACCAAGGCCGGCTTCCGGCTCCCGGACGATCCATCCGTGCCGATCGTCATGATAGGCCCGGGCACGGGACTGGCGCCGTTCCGCGGCTTCCTCCAGGAGCGCGCCGCGCGCAAGGCCAACGGCGCCGCGCTCGGCCCGGCCATGCTGTTTTTCGGCTGCCGTCATCCCGGTCAGGATTTTCTCTACGCGGACGAGCTGAAGGCGCTGGCGGGGAGCGGCATCACCGAGCTGTTCACGGCGTTCTCGCGCGCGGAGGGGCCAAAGACCTACGTGCAGCACGTCCTCGCTGCGCAGGAGGACAAGATCTGGCCGCTGATCGAGCAGGGCGCGATCGTCTATGTCTGTGGCGACGGCAGCAAGATGGAGCCCGACGTGAAGGCGGCGCTGGTCGCGATCCATCGCGAGAAGAGCGGCAGCGATGCCGCCACGGCTGCCCGCTGGATCGAGGAGATGGGTGCAAAGAACCGGTATGTGCTGGACGTATGGGCGGGTGGATAACCCGGCAGCCGGACGTGCTAAAGCTCTCGCATGATTCCCTGGGAAAAGATCGATACCGCCAAAATCCCCGGCTCCGATGAAGAGCTTCGCCTGATGCGGCGAGGCAAGGAGTTCTCCATCAAGCTCGGCACCGACGAGCTGATGAACAACCGCCTGTCGGGCTCCGAGGCCGCGCTCGCCACGCTCGCGGCGAAGCAGATCGAGACGGTCGCAAAACCTGTCGTCCTCATCGGGGGCCTGGGCATGGGTTTTACGCTGCGTGCTGCGCTGACCGTGCTCGGAAGCAAGGCGAAGATCGTGGTTTGCGAGCTCGTGCCGGCGGTGGTCGCCTGGGCGCGGGGTCCGATGGCGCAGGTGTTCGGCGACAGTCTCGATGACGTCAGGGTGAGCATTCGGGAAACCGACGTTGGCGAAATCATCCGGGCGCAGCGGTCGGCATTCGATGCCATCCTCCTCGACGTCGATAACGGGCCGGAAGGGCTGACCCGGAAGGGCAATGATGCGCTCTACAATGCGAGCGGGTTGAAGGCGGCGAAGACGGCGCTGCGGACGGGCGGCGTGCTCGCGGTCTGGTCCTCGGGGCCCAACCCGGCCTTCACCAAGCGGCTCGGGAGCGCCGGATTCGAAGTCAACGAAGTCAATATCCGCGCCACCGGAAGAGGCGGTGGCGCACGTCACGTGATCTGGCTGGCGAGGAAGAGCTAGGCCGCCTGCCCAGCAACCGGTTCGATCCGTCAGAACATCGTGTTGTTGTTCGCCGGATTTTCCGGGATCGGTTGCACGACGTCCCAGTGTTCGACAACCTTGCCGTTCTCCAGCTTGAAGATGTCGACGATCGCATTGCCCCTGCTGCCGGGCTCGCGAACCGCGTGAACGTGCAGGATGACGTAGTCGCCATCCACGAAGCTGCGCTTGATCTCGCTGTGCGAGTTCGGGAATTTCTCGCGCAGGAAGCCAATGAACTTTCGGAAGCCGTCCGGGCCATCGGCTGCGTTTGGATTGTGCTGGACGTAGCGGTCGCCGATGTGGGCGAGGGCTGCATCGGCGTCCTTTTGGTTGAGCCCCTTCTCGTAGAACGCAAGCACAGTTTTGCGATTGGCTTCTTCTTGCGCGCCACCCGCCATCGCGGCGCCGCTGGCGAGGGACAGCGAGAGGACTGAAGCAGCGACGATTGCGGCCGACCGGACGATGAGATGCATGTGAACTCCGAGAGGCCGCGGCCTCTTTGTTGGCGATTGAGGTTCTCGGCGATTGAAGGAGGCCTGTATAGCTTTCGCACCGGCACGCGTTAAGAGAGTAACCGGCAGCTCACATGGTCACCGTGAGGAGACTGTCTGCGTCGGTCAATCTACGCCGCCTGCACCTCCGCGCCATGGGCGTGCTTGGCGATGGCGTCGATGATGTCCGGCCAGAACCGCATCGGCAGCGCGTGGCCCATGCCGTCGATCATCAGCAGCTTGGCCCCCGGAATTGACTCTGCCGTGTCCCTGCCGCCCTCGGGGCGGACCAGCGGATCGACGGTGCCGTGGATGACGAGTGTCGGCGTCTTGACGCCATGCAGCCGCTCCTTGCGGCTACCCGAGGCGAGCACCGCGCGGAGCTGCCGGCCGACACCGGCCGGATTGAGCCCGCGCGCGAACACGCGCTCGGCACGACCGGGATCGAGCGCCTCTTCCTCCGGGAAGGACCCGGCCCGCAACACGTTCCAGGTCTGGCCGTAGCGGACGATGAACTCCTCCTTGCTGCGCGGCGGCGGCGCCATCAGCATCGCGGCGGCCTCGCGTGTCGGGGGCGGCAGGCGCGGATTGCCGGTCGTCGACATGATCGAGGTGAGCGAGCGCACCCGCTCGGGAAACGACAACGTCACTTCCTGCGCAATCATGCCGCCCATGGACGCCCCGACCAGGTGCGCCGACTTGATGCCGAGCGCATCCATCAGCCCGATAGTGTCTTTTGCCATGTCGATCAGCTTGTAGGTTGCGGCCACGGGAATCCTGAGGAATCGGAGCTTCAACAGCTCGAGCGGCGTCAGACGCTTGCCGCCTGTGAGATGGCTCGACTTGCCGATGTCGCGATTGTCGAACCGGATGACGCGAAAGCCGTGCGCGGCGAGCTGCTCACAGAACGCATCGTCCCAGTGGATCATCTGGGCGCCTAACCCCATGATCAGAAGCAGCGGCTCGGCACTGTCGTTGCCGAAAGTCTCGTAACAGATGTCGATGCCGTTGGCGTGGACGGTTTGCGGCGGATGATAGGCGTTCACGGGTGCGTTCCCTCGGCTTTTGATTAATGCTGTATCGCACGGTTTCCCCTCGCAATGAAGCCGCGTCCGCGACACCGGACCCGCTGCTTGCCGGTTGACCGGCACCTCGCAACGGTGTGGTATGGCGAAAAAGGAAGGGCATCGAAGCTCTCGCTTTCAGGAGGACGCCGATGACCGACAAAAGCAACGACCCCATTGCCATGTGGCAGAAGATGGTTGGCGAGATGGAGAAGGGGTTCAACTCCTTCGCCAATCAGGCCATGTCGTCGCCCGAGTTTTCGCAAGCCGTGAACCGGGCCGGCGGCGTTGCTGCAGGTGCTCAGAAGCAGCTCGGCGACCTCATGGAGAAATATCTGGTCTCCATGAATCTGCCGAGCCGGGACCAGGTCACCGGCCTTGCGGAACGGCTACAGTCCATCGAAGGACAGATCGGTGAGATCAAGTCGATGCTGAGCCAGATGGCGGCAAGTTCCGGAATTTCTCAGGGCTCCGATACTGCATTGCGCCCGCCGCGCACCAAGCGCCCGCCGTCTGAAGGCGGAGAGAAGACATGAATGCACCCGCCGGATTAGACTTCGCAGGGATCCCGGAGCGCATCCAGTCCGAGGTGCAACGCGCCATCCAGAGAAGCATCAAGGGCGTCGAATATTTCTCGACGTCCGGCCCCACGCTCGGGTCGACGCCGAAGGACATGCTGCATTCACGCGGCACGATGAGCCTCTACCACTATCGACCGATGTCCGACGAGATCTATCGAATTCCGATTTTGATCGTGATGGCGACCACCAATCGCGGTTACATTCTCGACCTCGTGCCCGGCCAGAGTTTCATCGAGTTCCTGTTGAAGCGCGGCTACGACGTCTACATGCTCGACTGGAGCGCGCCACGGCCGGAGGAGAAGAGCCTCCGCATGGAGGATTATGTCCTCGACTTCATCCCGGACTGCATCCGCCGCGTGCAGCAGGATTCCGGCGAACAGGACGTCTCCGTCATCGGCTATTGCTTCGGCGGCGTGCTGTCGCTGCTCTACGGCTCGATCCACAAGGATGGGCCGATGAAGAATTTGATCTGCTTCACCACGCCGATCGACTTTCGCGAGATGAAGCTGTTCTCGAACTTCTCCGACCGTCGCTATTTCGACGTCGATCGCCTCGTCGACAGCGTCGGCAACGTGCCGCCCGAGATGATCCTGTCGTCGTTCGAGATGCTGCGCCCGGCCTCCCGCACCGTCAGCCAGATCCAGCTCTGGGAAAACATCTGGAACGACGAGTTCGTCAAATCCTACCGGATGTTCGACCGCTGGGCGACCGACACGCTGCCGCTGGCCGGCGAATATTTCCGCACCATCACCAAGGACCTGATGTGGGACAACAAGCTGTTCAACGACACCATGTCGGTCGGCGGCCGTGCGGCGAAGCTCGAGGACATCAAGGTGCCGTTCCTGCATGCGGTCGCCGAGCATGACCACATCGTGCCGTATGAGGCGGCAAAGCACCTGATCGCCAAGATCGGATCGGAGGACAAGGAGGAGGTGATGCTGAAGGGCGGTCACGTCTCGCTGGTCGCCGGCGCCAATGCGGTGAAGCGGCTGTGGCCGAAACTGGATTCCTGGCTGGGGAAGAGATCGACATGAGTGAGCAGCGTTCCTATCCGCGCCATGTGAAGACGGACGCGGGCGATATCGAGATCCGCCTGATGTCCCCGGCGGACGAAGCCGCGGTGCTCGCCTTCGGCAAGGGCCTGCCGACCCACGACCTGTTGTTCCTGCCGCGCAACATCAGTGAGCCGAAGGTGCTCTCCGCCTGGGTCAAGGAGATCGCGCGCGGCGCGATCACGAGCCTGCTCGCGGTCAGGGACGGCACGGTCGTCGGCTGCGGCACGCTGGTGCGCGATCCGCACTCCTGGTCGCCTCATGTCGGCGAGATCCGAATGGTGGTTTCGCTCGACGTGCGCGGGAAGGGGGTGGGAAGGACGCTGTCGCAGGAGACCTTCGCCCTCGCGCTCGGGGCCGGCCTCGAGAAGCTCTCGGTCCAAATGACGGTCGATCAGCAGGCGGCGATCACGCTGTTCGAGAGCCTTGGCTTCAAGGCCGAGGCACTGCTGCGCGACCATGTTCGCGACGTCGACGGCAAGACCCACGATATCGTGGTGCTCGGGCACAACATCGCGCAGGTCCAGGCCCAGATGGAGGCCTATGGGCTGCTTGGCGCCGCCCAGCATTGAGAACCGCTGGACGGTGTTCGGGAACCCGGATGGTCAGGGAGGCGCCAGATCCCTCTCAACATGGCTATTCACGGTTTCGTGATATCGCACTGCAATATGGATATTGCATCGCACAATTAACTATGGCATATAAGCCGTGCCCCGGGCCAAAACCGGACGGGGTGAGCCCATAGCTCAACCAATGAGGATGGAGAGACCCCCAATGACCACCGAAACCAACACCGCTTTCGAAGGCTTCAAGGACGCGTTCAAGAACATCCAGAACCTGGAAGTTCCCGAGGCCGCCCGCGAGTTCGTCAAGAAGTCCGCCAACACTGCCAAGGATCGTGCTGCCGAGGTGTTCGCTGGCTCCGAGCGCGTGACCGCCGCCGTCGAAAACGCGGTGACCGAGACCGTCACCGAAGCCGGCAAGATCAGCCGCAACATCCAGCAGGCGATCTACGAGGACGCCGAGGCATTCTTCGCGGGCATCGACAAGCTCGCGTCCGCCAAGTCGTTCAGCGAAGCTGTCGAGATCCAGTCCGGCCTGCTCCGCGCCCGCGGCGAAGCGTTCGTCTCGCGCGCCAAGGCGACCACCGACTATTTCGGCAAGCTCGCCGCTAACGGTGCGAAGTCCGCTCAGGACAATTTTGCCAAGGTCTACAACAAGACCGCCTGATACGGCCCCCTGAGTAAAAACTGAATTTGAGGCCCGCTTCGGCGGGCCTTTTGTTATTCCGCCGTAGCTGTCATTGCGAGCGAAGCGAAGCAATCCAGTCTGCCTCCTTGGAAAGACTCTGGATTGCTTCGCTTCGTTCGCAATGACGGATAGGGTGATGCTGTGATGACTCCATCAGGCGCCTTCTCTTTCGACACTCCCGGCGATGCCGAACGCGCAGCCGAATTGCGCCGCGTGAAAGCGCTGGCGACGCTGGTGCTGGGCTCGACGCTTGTCCTGTTCGTCGTTGCGAAATGGCTGCTGCCCGTACATCCCGTGTTCGGATTCATCGCGGCCTTCGCCGAAGCCGCGACCATCGGCGGGCTCGCCGACTGGTATGCGGTGGTCGCGCTGTTCAAGCGTCCACTCGGCCTGCCGATCCCACACACCGCGATCATCCAGAGCAACCAGGCCCGTATCGCCGACAAGCTCGGCGAGTTCATCCAGGTGCATTTCCTCGAGGCCGCTCCCGTCGAGGCCAAGCTGAAGGAGATCGATTTCGGCTCCTTCGTCGCCGACTGGCTGCGCGATCGCAAGCGCAGCGATGACCTCGCGCGCTTTGCGCTGCGCCTGCTGCCGGAGGCTGTCTCCGCGACCGAGAGCTCCGGTCTGATGACCTTCATCATCCGCCGCATGTCCTCGCAGCTCCAGGCCGTCGATCTGGCGCCGCTCGCGGCCGGCACGTTGCGCGGCTTCGTCGCGGAAGGGCGGCACCAGATCCTGTTCGACGATCTTCTGCGCGTGATGCACGAGACGCTGAACCAGACCGAGACGATGGCGATCATCCGCGAGAAGGTGCGCGCGGAATTGCCAACCTTGCTCAGGCTCTATCGCGCCGACAAGTTTCTGGTGAACAAGATCGTGGCCTCCGCCACCGCGTTCTTCAATGAAGTGCGCAGCGATCCCAAACATCCTTTTCGCGGCGAGTTCGATCGCATGGTGCTGAGCTTCGTCGACCGGCTCGGCACCGACCAGGCCTATATCGACCGCATCGACGGCTTGAAGCGCGATCTGCTCGCGCGTCCCGAGCTTGCCGATCTCGCCCGCACCGTCTGGGCCAATACGCGGTCCTTCATCGAACGTAGTGCAAGCGGCGAGACGCAGGTGCTGCAGCATCATCTCGCGGGCATGTGTGTCGCGGCGGGCGAAGCGCTTGCGGGCGATGCCGAGCTGCGCGGCGAGATCAACAAGGGGCTGGTCGCGGTGCTGCGCAGTTTCGTCGCGGACCAGAAGAGCGGCGTCTCGACCTTCATCTCCGACCAGGTCAAATCGTGGGATATGGCGCAGCTGATTTCGCTGATCGAAATCAACATTGGCCGCGACCTGCAATACATCCGCTTCAACGGCTCGCTGATCGGCGGGCTGGCGGGTCTTGCGCTTTACTCCGTAGAATTCCTGCTTCGATTGTTGTGACTTTTGCGTCACGGACGTCAGCATTAACGCGCGGGCCTATTGTGGCCCGGGGTGTCTCCCGCTTGAATGTCGGGAACCCGCTGCCTAGCTGATTCATGTTGCGTTGCGGAACGATCAAGAAGCCGGCGTGTTGGAATCCCATACCCATTTGCCGGCAAACAACCGGTGGCCTTTTCAGCAATTTTCCCAAGGGGACCATGGATGACCGCTACTGCCCAGACGCTGAGCCCGCCGTCTCGCACCCTGATGTTCCTGGAAGGGCGAGCGATCCACGAGTTCGGCGCCTTCCTCGGCGCGCTGCCGCTGCTCAGCCTCGCGCCGCGCGGCGATGGGCATCCGGTGCTGGTTCTGCCGGGCCTCGTGGCCTCCGACGGGTCCACGCGTGCACTGCGCACCTTTCTGTCCGGCAAGGGCTATGCGGTGAGCGGCTGGCGCCAGGGCCGCAACTATGGCCTGCGCGAGGGCGTGCAGCACGCGATGGTGGATCTGGTTCAGGAGCTCAGCGACAGGCACGGCCGCAAGATCAGCCTGGTCGGCTGGAGCCTCGGCGGTCTCTATGCGCGCCAGCTCGCCAAGATGATGCCCGACCGCGTACGCCAGGTGATCACGCTCGGCAGCCCCTTTGCCGGCGATCCGCATTCGACCAATGCCTGGCGCGTCTATGAATGGGCGAGCGGGCGGAAGTCCAACGAGGTCGATCCGCAGTTCGGTGGCGATCTCGCCGTTCCGCCGCCGGTGCCGACCACGGCGATCTTCAGCCGCACCGACGGCGTCTGCGCCTGGCAGGGCTGCGTGGAGAAGACGGGCGCACAGACCGAGAGCATCGAAATCGAGAGCAGCCATTGCGGCATGGGCCATCATCCCGCCGCCGTCTTCGCGGTGGCTGATCGCCTTGCGCAGAAGGAAGGCAGCTGGCGGCCCTTCGACCGCAGCGGCTGGCGCAGCGTGGTCTATCCCGATCCGCATCGGTAATTCTTTGCCTCTCTCCGTAAGAACGGGGCAAGGGAGAAGAGCGTCGCACCCGTCCATTGTCGTGCCCGCACCAAACGCGCTATGCCTCGCGCATGGCGCATCCGTTGTCCCGCATCATCGATCAGCTCAAGCGCGAGCCGTCGCGCACCGGCTCTATCGTCATCACGGTATTCGGTGATGCCATCGTGCCGCGTGGCGGTTCGGTATGGCTCGGCACGCTGCTGGAATTCTTCGAGACCCTGGACATCGACAGCGGCGTGGTGCGTACCGCGATGTCGCGGCTTGCTGCCGATGGCTGGCTGACGCGCGAAAAGGTCGGCCGCAATAGTTTTTACCGCTTGGCCGACAAGGGCCGCCAGATCTTCGAGGCCGCGACGCGGCATATCTACGATCCGCCGCCGTCCGACTGGACCGGGCGCTTCGAGCTGCTTCTGATCGGCAATGGGGAGGATCGCGATGCCTCGCGCGAGGCGCTCCGCAATGCCGGCTTCGGCAGCCCGCTGCCGGGCGTGTGGGTCGCCCCGTCAGGCGTGCCAGTGCCCGGCGAGGCCGCGGGCGCCATCCGTCTGGAGGTCTCGGCCGAGGATGACAGTGGTCGCCGGCTGCTCAGTGCGAGCTGGCCGCTGGATCGCACCGCGGACGCCTATCTCAAGTTCATGAAGACGTTCGAGCCGCTGCGCGCCGCGATCGCGCGCGGCAGCGACTTGTCCGAGGCCGACGCCTTCACGGCGCGCATCCTCCTGATCCACCATTATCGCCGAGTCGTGCTGCGCGATCCGCTGCTGCCCGAAAGCCTGCTTCCGGCGAACTGGCCAGGCAAGGCCGCCCGTGCGTTGTGCGGCGACATCTATCGCGCGCTGCTTGTCCCATCGGAACAATGGCTTGATGGTCATGGGACCAATGAAAAGGGGCCATTGCCGCCGGCGCGGAAACTCCTGGAGAGGAGATTCGAGACTTGATTGTTATGTTACAGAAATATCTTGCGTGATCTGATTCTTGTTATATATTGCCCCTCAATAAAATGGGAGGATGCGCATGTATACCCAGGCGCTGAACACGGCCGAGACCGATGATCGCGGCCTCGAGGATGCGGCCAACGCTGCGCAGTTCCAGACGCGCATCGATGCCGAGGAGCGCATCGAGCCGAACGACTGGATGCCGGCGGCTTATCGCAAGACGCTGACCCGCCAGATCTCCCAGCACGCTCATTCCGAAATCGTCGGCATGCTGCCCGAAGGCAACTGGATCACGCGAGGGCCGTCCTTGCGCCGCAAGGCCGCGCTGCTCGCCAAGGTGCAGGACGAGTGCGGCCACGGGCTTTACCTCTATGCCGCGGCCGAGACGCTCGGCACTTCGCGCGAAGAGCTGGTCGACGCCATGCTCGCGGGCAAGGCAAAATATTCCTCGATCTTCAATTATCCGACGCTGACCTGGGCCGACATCGGCACCATCGGCTGGCTGGTCGACGGCGCCGCGATCATGAACCAGATCCCGCTGTGCCGCTGCTCCTACGGTCCCTATGCCCGCGCGATGATCCGCGTCTGCAAGGAGGAGTCGTTCCACCAGCGCCAGGGCTACGAGATCATGCTGACGCTGTGCCGTGGCTCGGACGAGCAGAAGGCGATGGCGCAGGATGCCTTGAATAGGTGGTGGTGGCCGGTGCTGATGATGTTCGGCCCGCCCGATGCCACCAGCCAGCACAGCGACACCTCGACGAAGTGGAAGATCAAGCGCTTCTCCAATGACGAGCTGCGGCAGAAGTTCGTCGACGCCACCGTGCCGCAGGCGCAATATCTCGGCCTGACCATTCCCGATCCCGGCATGATTCAGGACGCCGACGGGCACTGGCGCTACAGCGAGATCGACTGGACCGAGTTCAAGCAGGTGCTCGCCGGCAACGGCCCATGCAACCGGGATCGCATCGCGGCACGCCGCAAGGCGCACGATGAGGGCGCCTGGGTGCGCGAGGCGGCAGCTAGCTATGCCGCAAAGCGCACGCAGCGTCGAACTGCACAAGCGGCAGAGTAGGGAGATCGCGATGGCCACGCCGAACACGCCGCTGTGGGAAGTCTTCATTCGCAGCCGCAACGGGCTCGCGCACAAGCATGTCGGCTCGCTGCATGCGAGCGACGCCACGATGGCCTTGCAAGCCGCCCGCGATATCTACACGCGTCGCGGTGAGGGCCTTTCGATCTGGGTGGTGCCGTCGACGGCGATCACCGCAAGCGATCCCGCCGAGAAGGGCATGATGTTCGAGCCGGCGGAATCAAAGATCTACCGCCACCCGACGTTTTACGAGGTGCCTGAGGAAGTAGGACACATGTGATGGCGAACATCGAGGTCTCCGAAACACCGCTGGTGCTCTACGCATTACGCCGCGCCGACGACGCGCTGATCCTCGGCCACCGCCTGTCGGAATGGTGCGGGCATGCGCCGATGATGGAAGAGGACATGGCGCTCTCCAACATCGCGCTCGACCTCATCGGCCAGGCCCGCGAGCTCTACACCTACGCAGCCAAAGCCGAAGGCAAGGACAACGACGAAGACAAGCTCGCCTACCTTCGCGATGTCAGGCAGTATCGCAATCTGCTGCTCCTCGAGCAGCCGAACGGCGACTTTGCCCAGACGCTGGTGCGGCAGTTCTTCTATTCCGCCTTCGCCGATCTCTACTGGCGCGCCATGATGACCTCGCGCGATACGACGCTCGCTGCGATTGCCGCGAAGTCGGAGAAGGAGAGTGCCTATCACTTGCGGCATTCCTCGGAGTGGATGATCCGGCTCGGCGACGGCACCGACGAGAGCCATGCCCGCGCGCAGGCTGCGATCGATCATCTCTGGGCTTTCACCGGCGAGATGTTTGCCGTCGACGACGGCGAGCACGCCTTGATCCATGCCGGTATCGCCGTAGACCCAGGCACCTTGCGGGGTCGTTGGCTGACGACACTTTCGGATGTGATCGGCGAAGCAACGCTCAAGCTGCCGCAGAACGACTGGATGCAGCAGGGCGGCCGCGTGGGCCGGCACAGCGAGCATCTCGGCCATCTCCTCTCAGAGCTGCAATCGATACAGCGTACCTTCCCGGGGCAGACATGGTGACGGTGCTGGAGCCCCATAGCGACCTGCGCCGACGGGCCTGGGATGCC
Source organism: Bradyrhizobium sp. 35 (assembly GCF_023073215.1). Classification (NCBI taxonomy): domain Bacteria; kingdom Pseudomonadati; phylum Pseudomonadota; class Alphaproteobacteria; order Hyphomicrobiales; family Nitrobacteraceae; genus Bradyrhizobium; species Bradyrhizobium sp. 35. Next base: position 534,807 of record NZ_JADPJC010000157.1, on the reverse strand, counting down.
GCGGCGAGCGTGGTCGATCCCGAAATCCCGGTTTTGACCATCGCCGATCTCGGGGTGCTTCGTGATGTCGTCCTCGACGGCGATCAGGTCGAGGTCGCGATCACCCCGACCTATTCGGGCTGTCCGGCCATGAACATGATCGCGCTGGAAATCGAGGTCGCGCTGGAGCGCGCCGGTTTCCGCAGTCCAAAGGTCCGCACCGTGCTGTCGCCGGCCTGGACCACCGACTGGATGAGCGAAGAGGGCCGCCGGAAGCTTCATGCCTACGGCATCGCACCGCCGCAGGCCTCGAATTCACGCCGCGCGCTGTTCGGCGAGCAAGCCGTTGTGTGCCCGCAATGCGGCTCGGCGAATACCGAGCTGCTGTCCGAATTCGGCTCCACCTCCTGCAAGGCACTCTGGCGCTGCAGGGCGTGCCGCGAACCCTTCGATTATTTCAAGTGTCATTGACCATGTCAGCAGTCGCACCACGCTTTCATCGCCTGGCCGTCAACGACCTCCGCCGCGAGGCGTCGGACGCCATATCGCTGACATTCGCCATCCCGACGGAGCTTGCGACCGACTACGCTTTCACGCCCGGCCAATACCTCACACTCCGCACCATGCTGGATGGCGAGGAAGTGCGCCGCTCCTATTCGATCTGCTCCGGCCCCGACGACGGCGAGATACGGATCGCCGTCAAGAAGGTTGATGGAGGCGCGTTTTCGAGCTGGGCAGCGGACGATTTGAAGTGTGGCGACGCGCTGGACGTGATGACGCCCACGGGACGCTTCGGCGTGATCCCGCCGGCCGGCGGCGGCCGCATCCATGTCGGCTTTGCCGCTGGGTCCGGCATCACGCCGATCCTGTCGATCGTCAAGGGCGTCCTCGCGCGCGAAGCCGACAGCCGCTTCTTCCTGTTCTACGGCAATCGCACGACCGACAACATCATGTTCCTCGAGGCGCTCGAAGAGCTCAAGGATCGCTTCATCGACCGCCTCTCGATCTTCCACGTCATCTCGGGCGAGGAACAGGACATTCCGATCCTGCACGGCCGGCTCGACGGCGACAAGGTGAGGGTGCTGCTGCGCTCGCTGGTACCGGCGGAAAGCGTCGATCACGTCTTCATCTGCGGTCCGTCCGGCATGAGCGAGGACATCGAGGCGACCTGTCGCGATCTCGGCATCGCGGAGGAGCGTATCCATGTCGAGCGGTTTGTCTCGGAGTTCGGTGGCAAGCCGCGGCCGAAGAAGATCGTTGCGCCGCACGCGCCGCCGAAAGCGATCGCGTTGCTGATCATCGACGGCAAGCGCCGCGACGTGCCGGTGGCAGAGGACGAGGCGATCCTCGATGCGGCGCTACGCGCCGGTGTCGATCTGCCCTTCGCCTGTAAGGGTGGCATGTGCTCGACCTGCCGTGCCAAACTGGTGGAGGGCGAGGCGCCGATGGACATCAACTACTCGCTGGAACCCTGGGAGCTGAAGGCCGGCTTTGTCCTGACCTGTCAGGCCAAGCCATCGTCGGAGCGGGTCGTGGTCGACTACGACCACGTTTGACAGTTTTAGCCAGGCAGCAGAACATCGTGTCCAAACAATCGGACGGGAGAAGCGCGTGAACGTCAAAGCCGCCTTGTCGCCCGAGGATATTGCCCGCGCCTGCGCCGATGCGATGTGGGCGGAGGACGATGCCTCCAAAGGACTCGGCATGGAGATCGTCGAGATCGGCCCGGGGTTCGCGACGCTGGCGATGAATGTGCGGCCGGATATGGTCAACGGCCAGCGCATCGCCCATGGCGGCTTCATCTTCACGCTGGCCGATTCCGCCTTCGCTTTCGCGTGCAACTCGCACAACGACCGCGTCGTGGCGGCGCAGGGCCAGATCACCTTCATCAAGCCAGGCAAGCTCGGCGATCGCCTCGTCGCAAAGGCCCGCGAGGTCACGCGTGGCGGCCGCTCCGGCATCTATGACGTGCGCGTCACCGCCGGCGATACAGTCATCGCCGAATTCCGCGGGCATTCGCGGGTCATTCCCGGAAACTGGCTGCCGGCGCAGGATCAATAAAGAAAAACAATGATACGGGGAAACGAGGATGGCTCTGACGAGGCTCAAGGAAGGTGGCAACACCTATAAGGCCGAGCTGGATGCGCACGAGCGCGCATCGCGCGACGAGATCATGGCACTCCAGGTGCAGCGGCTGGCCTGGTCGCTGAAGCACGCTTACGACAACGTCGCGCACTATCGCAAGGCCTTCGACGCGGCCGGCGTGCACCCGTCCGACTTTCGCGAGCTCTCGGATCTTGCGAAATTTCCGTTCACCGTAAAAACGGACCTGCGCGACAATTATCCCTTCAACATGTTTGCCGTGCCCCGTGAGAAACTGGTGCGCGTGCATGCGTCCTCCGGCACGACGGGCAAGCCGATCGTGGTGGGCTATACGCAACGCGACATCGACACCTGGTCGGACGTGATGGCACGCTCGATCCGCGCCGCGGGCGGCCGCACCGGCATGATCATCCACAATGCTTATGGCTACGGTCTTTTCACAGGCGGGCTTGGCGTGCACTACGGCGCCGAAAAACTCGGCTGCACTGTGGTGCCGATCTCCGGGGGCATGACCGAGCGGCAGGTGCAGCTCATCAACGATTTTCGGCCCGACATCATTACGGTGACGCCGAGCTATATGCTGGCGATCCTCGACGAGTTCAAGCGTCAGAAGCTCGATCCGCGCCAATGCTCGCTCAAGGTCGGCATCTTCGGCGCGGAGCCGTGGACCAATGCGATGCGCGGCGAGATCGAAGATGCCTTCGACATGGATGCGACCGACATCTACGGTCTCTCCGAGGTGATCGGCCCCGGCGTCGCGCAGGAATGCATCGAGACCAAGGACGGCCTGCATATCTGGGAGGATCATTTCTATCCCGAAGTGATCGATCCCGACACCGGTGCGGTGCTGCCCGACGGGGAGAAGGGCGAACTGGTGTTTACATCGCTCACCAAGGAAGCCTTTCCGGTGATCCGCTATCGCACCCGCGACCTGACGCGGCTTCTGCCGGGCACGGCGCGGCCCGGCATGCGGCGGATGGAGAAGGTCACGGGGCGCTCGGACGACATGATCATTCTGCGCGGCGTCAACCTGTTCCCGACCCAGATCGAGGAGGTTCTGCTCGCCACCGACTGGTGCGGCGGGCATTTCATTCTGGAATTGACTCGGGAAGGACGCATGGACGAGTTGACCATCATTGCCGAGGCGCGGCCGGAGAGTTGGGATGGCCGTGGTCTCCTCGACCATGCCGATCGGATCTCAACCCATATCAAGAACACGATCGGGATCAGCTCCAACGTGCGGGTGGTTGCGCCTGCGACGCTGGAACGCTCGCTCGGCAAGGCGAAGCGGCTCTACGACAAGCGGCCGAAGGATTAAGTTGACGGGATTGACTTGACGGATTGACTTGACTGCCCTCAGAGGCGACAAGGCCCGCGAGAAATCGCGGATCTTTTCCATGTCATCAGCCAATCCCAAAGCCGTCGAGGCGCGCTGCGTCCGCGTCCATGCCAAGGCCGAGAACGCCGCTGGGATTGCACCTCGCGTCGAGCCTCATACGCTCGCGCGCGGTCCGAACGATCTCCTGATCGAGGTCAAGGCCGCCGCCGTCAATCCGTCCGACGTCAAGGCCGCGACGGGGCTAATGCCCTATGCCATCTTCCCGCGCACGCCGGGGCGCGATTACGCCGGCGTGGTGATCGACGGGCCGGCCGGTACGATGGGCCGCGAGGTGTTCGGCTCCTCCGGCGATCTCGGCATCCGCCGCGACGGCACTCACGCCAGCCATCTCGTCGTTGAATCCGACGCGGTGGTGGAGAAGCCGAAGACCGTGTCTTGGGAGGAGGCCGCCGGCATCGGCGTGCCCTTTGTCACCGCCATGGAGGGTTTTCGCCGCGCCGGCATTCCAAAGCCCGGGGAAACGGTGCTGGTGTTCGGCGCCAACGGCAAGGTTGGTCAAGCGGCGGTGCAGATCGCGACCTGGCAGGGCGCGCGTGTCATCGGCGTGGTGCGCAAGGCGGAACCTTATGAGGGCCACACCAACGCATCCATCGAGGTGATCGACGCTTCCGCGACCGACGTCGCCACACGCGTGCGCGAGTTGACCGATGGCAAAGGCGCCGACATCGTCTTCAACACGGTCGGCGATCCCTATTTCCAGGCGGCGCACAAGTCGCTCGCGCTTCGCGGCCGCCAGATCCTGATCGCCGCCATCGACCGCATCGTGCAGTTCAACATTCTCGAATTCTACCGCGGGCAACACACCTATGTCGGCATCGACACGCTCGGCCTGTCGTCGATCGCGACAGGCGCTGTGCTGCGTGACCTCGGCCCGGGCTTCGCGAGCGGGCACCTGAAACCGTTTCCGATCAACGCGAACGCCGTCTATCCGCTCGAACGCGCGAAGGAGGCCTATGTCGCCGTTGCAGGCTCCTCGCGGGATCGCGTGATCCTGAAACCTTGATCATGGATTCGTCTCCCCAACTCATCATCCTCGCCGGCCTCGTCATCGGCCTGGTCTACGGCGCTGTCGGCCTGCTCAGCGGCTTCTGCCTGATGAGCAGCATGCGCGGCTGGTTGTCGGAGGGGGATGGGCGGTTGGTCCGAACCTATGCGCTGGCGATCGCGGTTGCGACCACAGCGAGCCAGTTCCTCGCCGGCACCGGCATGGTCAATCTCGGCAAGTCGATTTACCTGCAACAGTCCTTCTCGATGCCGGTGCTGTTTCTCGGCGGACTTCTGTTCGGATACGGCATGGTACTGTCCAACGGCTGCGGTTCGCGCGCGCTGGTGCTGCTCGGTCGTGGCAATCTCCGCTCCTTCGTCGTGGTGGTCGTGCTCGCCATCGCCGCGCAGATGACGCTCAAGGGCCTGATCGCGCCGGCGCGCATCGCCCTTGTCCAGGCCTCGCAAACCACGGTCAACGTGAATTCGCTGCCGTCATTGTTGGCCATGTTCGGTCCGGCTGAAGCGCTTTCGCGCGCAATGGCTGCTGCTGTCGTTGTCGTCACGCTGATCCTGTTTGCTTTCGCGCACCCAGCGTTCCGACGTTCGCCCGGCCAGATTGCAGCCGGTGTCGTCGTCGGTCTCCTCGTCGCCGGCGGCTGGTTCGTCACCGGCTATCTCGGCGCGGATGATTTCAACCCCGTCCCCGTGACCTCGCTTACCTTCGTCGCGCCGATCGCGGACAGCCTGCAATATGTCATGCTCTCGACGGGCCTGACGCTGAATTTCGGCATCGCGACGGTTGCAGGTGTCTTCGCCGGCAGTCTGGTCACCGCGCTTGCGACGGGCCGTTTCCATCTCGAAGGCTATTCCTCGCCACGCCATATGCTGCGATCGGCGGCTGGCGCCGCACTGATGGGCATCGGCGGCGTGATGGCGTTCGGCTGTTCGATCGGCCAAGGGCTCACCGGCGTGTCGACGCTCGCGCTCGGCTCATTCGTCGCCGTCGCCGGTATCCTGCTCGGCACGACGGCGGGATTGCGCGGGATGCTGCGCGTTCAGCCGTTCGCGGTAGCCTGACCACGCACCAGGCGATCGCCGAGCGTCGCGAGACCGATGCCGGTGATGATCAGCGCGGCCGCTATCACCAGACTCATGTCGATCGGCTCGCCCAGCAGGATCGCGGCGCTGGCGATGCCGACGAGCGGCGTTGCGGTGGTGCCGAGCGAGGTCGTCAGGGCCGAGATGCTCTTATTCACCATCGACATCGCCCAATAGGCGAGCACCGTCCCGATCAGCCCGGAATACAGGAACAGCAAAACGAGTCTCCACGACCACTCCACATGCGGCAGGCCATCCGCGATGGTCGCGCTCACCGATAGCACGATGGTTGCCACGAGCACTTGCCAGATCAGAAGCTGGAGCGGCGAGGCAATCCAGCGATGGGCGCGGATATAGATAATGTTCGCGGCCCATGAGATCGCGGCCAGGATCACCATGCCGGCGCCGAGCACGACATTGGTGTTGGTCCAGTCGATCGAGGCCGGGTTCAGGATGACGACCAGCCCGATCAGGCCCAGCAGCGCGCCGGCGACCTTCGGCGCCGTCAAAGTGTCCTTCCCGAGCAGCGGCGCGGCGATCGCGACCCAGAGTGGCGTGGTGTAGCCGAGCACAACGGCCTTGCTTGCGGGTAGGAAGCGCACACCGGCCGCAACCAGGACCGAGAACACGGTCATGTGCAGCAGTGCGACGCTCAGGACCACCGGGATGTCGCGACGCTCCGGAATCACCAGATTGTTGCTGAGCCCGAGGATCACGAACAATCCAGCCAGCGCGATCCAACTCCGGATCGCTGAAGCCCACAGTGGTGGAAGGAATTGGACGAGTTGCTTCGTCACCGACCAGTTTATGCCCCAAGCCAGCACGACGATGAGAAACAGGCCAACGGCTGCGCGGGGGGATAGGGAGTTCATTTCGGAGGTCCTTGAAGCAGTCCAGTCCAGCGGATAGCATCTCGTCTGGCACCTGAAACAGTGCCAGATCGGAAAGGAATAGGGTGCCAGTTCCGGACAGCATGATCTCCGCCCTGATCGACCTGAACCGGGCCGACGACGAGGGGCTGGTGGCTCAACTGACGAGCCAGCTCCGAAGCTTGATCGCGACCGGGCGTCTCGTCAAAGGCCGCACGCTGCCGTCGAGCCGTGGGCTTGCGAGCGATCTCGGCGTCTCGCGCAACACCGTCAGCTATGCGTTCGAGCAACTCGCCGCCGAGGGATATCTCGAAGCCTCGCACGGCCGCCGTCCGATGGTTGCGGTTGACGGCGGCGAGCGCGTCACAGAGGCTGGCGCCGTCGCATCTCGCATACGCCCTGGCAAGCCGCGGCTTTCGCCCTGGGCGTCGAGCCTCACGCAGACCGACTGGCCGATGTCTTATCAGGCGCGACTGAGACCCTTGCGTCCCGGACATGGCGATTTCAGGGAGTTTCCCAACGACGTCTGGGCGCGCTGCCTGCGCCGCAGCGCTGTGCGCGCGGCGAGGCGCGAGCTCGGACCGGTCAATCGGCCGCGCCTGCGCGAGGCACTGGCGCATTATCTTGCGACCAGCAGGGGCGTGCGCGCGAGGGCGGATCAGATCCTGATTCTGCCGAGCGCGCAGGCTGCGCTGACCCTGATCGCGGCCGCCGTCATCACCCCCGGCGACGATGTCTGGGTCGAGGATCCCGGCTATCCCGGCGCCGCGGCCGCCTTCCGCGCATCCGGTGCGCGCGTGATCGGGATGAGTTTGGACGAGCAGGGCATGCAGCGGATTCGTGGCTTGGCGGCCCCGACCTTGATCTTCATGACGCCGTCGCATCAGCACCCGACCGGCCGCCTGATGTCGCTCTCGCGCCGCACGGAGTTTCTTGGCCTGAGCAGGCCCGGCAAGACCTGGATCGTGGAGGACGATTACGACGGCGAATTCCACTATGATAGCCGGCCGGTGCCGGCCTTGCAGGGACTCGATGCCCACGGCCGCGTGTTCTATGTCGGCACGTTCTCCAAGGTCATGACCTCGGATATCCGGCTCGGCTACCTCGTCATACCGCGGGCCATGGTCGGTACTCTCGAGATCGTACAGCGGCACATCGGACTGATCGCCGCGAGCCACATCCAGGAGGCGCTGGCCGAGTTCATTGCCGACGGGCATTTCCTGGCGCATCTGCGCCGGGTGCGCCGGATCTATCACGCCCGCCGCGATCACCTCGTGGAGGGATTGGAGCGCCATTTGGGCGATGTGCTCTCTGCCGAAGTGCCCCCCGGTGGCATTCAGCTCGTCGCGCGTCTCAAGCGCGGTCGCGCTGATCAGGTGGCGGTCAAGCGGCTGGTCGAAGCGGGCGTTGAAACGCGTGCCCTGTCCGGCTTGGCACTGGGCAGGCCGCGCGACCACGGCCTGCTGCTCGGCTTCGCGGCCTGGCGCGAGAGCGAGATCACCGCGGCGGTGGGAACAATGGCGTCGTGCTTCTAGCGCAGTCGCGCTAATCCACGGCCTTGGTCACGATGCGGATTTCCGACGTCAGCGTCCGGTGCACCGGGCACTTGTCGGCGATCTCCATCAATTTCTTGCGCTGCTCGGCATCGAGCGCGCCGTCCATCGCGATGTCGCGCTCGATCTGGTCGAGCATGCCATCGCGCGTCTCGCATTCCGCGCAGTCTTTTGCATAGATCTTGGAATGCTTCAGTGAGACGGTGACACGATCGAGCGGCAGCGACTTGCGGTCGGCATAGAGGCGCATGGTCATCGAGGTACAGGCCCCGAGGCCAGCGAGCAGGAGATCGTAAGGACCAGGGCCGGCATCCTCGCCGCCGGCGGCGACCGGCTCGTCCGCGACGAGCTGATGCGGACCGACGGAGATGGTCTGGTTGAACTTGCTCTTGCGGGTCTCCTGCACCACGACCCGGCGCGGCGCCTCGGGGAGATCCATCGCCTTCGCAGGTTTGGCCGCGTCGATGTACCGGCTCGCCCAGGCCGCGATCACGTCGGCTGCATAGAGCGCGTCGGCCGGCTTGGTCAGGAGATGATCGGCATGGTCGAGCGAGACGAAGCTCTTGGGATGCCTGGCGGAGACGAAGAGCTTCGTCGCATTGTCGATACCGACGGTATCGTCGACCGGAGAATGCATCACCAACAGCGCCTTGTGCAGGCCGGCGACGTCTTTCATCAGCTCGTGCTCGGCGATGTCGTCGAGGAATTCGCGCTTGATCCGGAACGGGCGTCCCGCAAGCGAGACTTCGACCTCACCTTGCGTGCGAATGTCGCCGAGATGCTCTTTGAAAAGGCCGGTGACGTGGGCGGGATCGGATGGTGCTGCAATGGTCACAACCGCCTTGGCTTCCGGGATTCGTCCTGCTGCCGCAAGGATCGCGGCGCCGCCGAGGCTGTGACCGATCAGAATCGACGGCGCCTTGCGGACGCTACGCAGATGATCGGCGGCGCGCACGAGATCGGCAACGTTGGAGGAAAACGTCGAATTGGCAAAATCCCCCTCGCTGGAGCCGAGCCCGGTGAAGTCGAAGCGCAGCACCGCGATGCCCTTGGCGGCCAGCGCGACCGAGATGCGTTTGGCGGCCAGCGTGTCCTTGCCGCAGGTGAAGCAATGCGCGAACAGCGCGAAGGCCCCGGGCTCGCCGTCGGGTAGCTCCAGCGCGGCCGAAAGCTGATGGCCGCCTTCGCCGGTGAATTGAAAGCGCTCTGTCGGCATGGGTTTCCCCCGTTCCTTGCTGAACCTAGTCGCCCGAATAGCGTTGCTCTGCCCAGGGATCGCCGCGGTTATGGTAGCCACGGACTTCCCAGAAGCCCGGCGCGTCCTCGGTCAGGAATTCGATCGACTGAACCCATTTGGCGCTCTTCCAGAAATACAGATGCGGCACGACCAGCCGTACCGGGCCGCCATGTTCGGCCGACAATGGCTCACCGGACCAGCTATGGGCGAGCAATGCGTCCTCGGCGGCAAAGTCGTCCAGCGCGAGGTTGGTGGTGTAGCCATCATGGGAATGCAACACGACGAAGCGCGCGTCCGGGCGCGGCTGGCAGGCCGCGAGCAGCTCGCGCGTGGCGAGCCCCTCCCACTCATTGTCGTAGCGCGACCAGGTGGTGACGCAGTGGATGTCGGAGATGAACTGCGCCCGCTTCTGGGCGGCGAACTCGGCAAAGGTCCAGAACACGGGGTTCTCGATCGCGCCGTAGACGTCGAGCCGCCAGCGCTCGCGCGAAATCGGCGGTACGACTCCGAGATCGAGCACTGGCCAGTCCTTTGTCTGGTGCTGGCCGGGCGGCAGGCGCTGATCTTCCGGGCGCGTGATCTTGCCTGTCAAAAAGCGGCCCTCGCGCGCCCATTTTTCCTTGGTGCGCGTCAGCTTGCTGTCGGGCGGCTCGTTGTCTTCGGCCATCGGCTACTCGTGGCGGTGCATCGCGGAGGCATGCTTGGTGTCGCGCATGGTAGATGCTCAGCGACAGGCAGATGATACCAGCGAGATAATAGTAGAACCACTCCTCATGCCCGATGGTCTTGAAATAGAGCGCGATCGCCGGCGCCGTGCCGCCGAACATCGAGACGGTGATCGCACAGGGCAGCCCGACGCAGAGGTTGCCGATCGAGCCGATGAAGATCGCCTTGATCCGCGCTGGGCGCTGGCGATATCAAAATGCTCAGAGGCCGGTTTGATTGCTTGCTCAGTCAAGTCCGGCCTCTCCGTATCACTGTTTGGAGAGGTCTACATCGCCTTTCCAAGCAAAAATGGCAACTGGCGGGGGCCTCTGACGGTTCCTTGGGACCAGGTCACCGTGCCTGCCGGATCGAGGGCGAAGTCCGGAATGCGCTTCAGCCATTCCTCGAGCGCAACCTGCATCTCCATGCGCGCAAGGTTCGAGCCGACGCAGCGGTGGATGCCGAGGCCGAAGGCGGCGTGGCGGTTCTCGCGGCGGTCAATCACGACCTTATCAGCATCCGGAAACATTTTCGGATCCCGGTTGGCGGCCGGGAAGGACAGCAGCACCATGTTGCCTGCCTTGACCGGGCAGCCTGACACCGTGGTCTCCTTGACCACTTCGCGCGCCATCGTCACCGGCGAATAGGCGCGCAGCAGCTCCTCCACCGCGGTCGGGATCAGCTCGGGCTCGGCAACCAGGCGCTCGCGGTCGGCGGGCGTCCGGGCAAGGTGCCAGAGCGAGGAGCCGATCGCGCTCCAGGTGGTGTCGATGCCGGCAATCAGGAGCAGGCGCAACGAGCCCAGCACATGCGAATCCTCGAGCGGATTGCCGTCCTTGTCCCTGGCATTCATCAGGTAGGAAATCAGATCGTCGGTTGGCTTGTTCTTGCGCGCTTCGATATGGGCGCTGAAATAGGCGCTCATCTCGTGCACCGCCTGGAGCAACGTGTTTTCGTCCTTGATGCCAAGTTCCAGGATCATGTGGATCCATCGGATGAAGAGATCGCTGTCCGTCTCGGGGATGCCGAGCATGTGTGCGATCGCGCGAACCGGAATGTGCTTGGTGTAGCGCTCTGCCGCGTCAAGTCGGCCTTCAGTGATGAAGCCGTCGATCAACTCGTTGCAGATCGCGCGCACCCGCGGCTCCAGCTTCTTCATCGCGTCCGGCGTGAACGGCGGCAGCAGCAATTGCTTGGCTGGCTTGTGCACCGGCGGATCGGACGTGATCGGCGGGGCGGAGTTTCTGCTGGTGATCTCCGGCCGAACGTCCCGGACGATGATGCGGCGCGAGGAGAAATGCTCGCTGTCGTTGGCGATCTCGCGCACTGCCTCATAGGTCGTCGGCATGTAACAGCCGAGGAAGCGTTCGGTATGCACGACCGGGCTTGCGGCGCGCAGCTCGTCCCAAATCGGGAAGGGATCTTCCGTCCATTGCGGATCGGTGTGGTCGAAATCATGGACCCAGTCGGTCACGGGCGGATGGGCGGTGGGCTGGCTGATGTCGGACATCTCGAAATCCCTTGAAATCCCTTGGGGGCTCGTGGTCGCGGAAGGCACGCGGGCAGAAGCGGGCGCGCTACTCCTCGATCACGTCGATCGCGATTTCCGGGCAATTGGACTTGGCGAGCCAGGCCTTGTCTTCGAGGCCGGGCGGGACCGTGCCGTCGCCGGCTTCGTGGGCGTTGCCGTATTCGTCCAGCTCGAACAGCTCCGGCGCCAGCGCCTTGCAGCGCGCGTGCCCCTGGCATTTGTCGGGATCAACGTGAACCCTCAGTCGCTCTGTCATGGCGGCTTCCTCGATGGTGTGCACTCCGGCCCGAAGGCGGCGCGCGCTCCCATTTGAGTTTTTGTTCAAGTTATAGGCTATTACATTCGCGGCAGGCTTCCCCTGTCAAGCGCAAACTTATAGGCTCTGCGCAACATGCGTTCACAACTTGCCCGCAAGCCCGAGAATACCTACCACCACGGCGATCTCCGCGACGCCTTGATCAAGGCCGCGCTGCGCGAAGCCGAGCAGGGCGGGACGGAGGCGATCAGCATCAAGGCGCTGGCAAAGCAGCTGGGTGTTTCGCAGCCGGCGCCCTACCGGCATTTCGCCGATCGCGAGGCGCTGCTTGCGGCGGTGACGGCGGAGGCGTTCCGGCAGCTCAACGGGATATTGCGGGCGGCGATGGCAAAGCCGTCGAAGCGGTCGAAGCTGTCGCTGCTGGCGCAGGCGACGCTGGATTTCGGCTTACGCCGCAATGGCATCTACCGCTTGATGTTCGCCTCGCGCACGGTGTCGTGTGCGGCGAAAGGCAGCGAGCTGCACGAAGCGACCCGCGAAACCTTTGCGCTCGTGGTCGACGCATTGGAAGCCCCGGCCGTTGATTATCTGCGCGAGCGGCAGGCGCTCAAGATCTGGGCGGCGGTGCACGGCGTGGTGATGCTGGCTGAGCAGGGACTGTTCACCGGCGAGGCGGCCCATGCCACGCGCGAAGACCTGGTCGAGGATTTTGTCAGTGAAACCAAGGCCGCGCTTGCGGCGGCGATCAAAGGCGCGCGGCGCCGGAAACAGGCTGGCGCTTAAGCCCTCGCCGCCAACAGCTTCATCAGCTTCTCGACGGCGCTGTCGGGCGTGGTCACGACAGGGCGGCCGGTGGCTTCTGCCACGAGAGGCGCGGTTGCCGCGATGCTGAACTGCGCGAGCGCGACGACGTCGCAATCGCGCAAATCGCGTGCGGCTTCCACGATCAGCCGGTCATGCGTAGCGCGGTCGCCACGGTCGAGCGCGGCCAGCGCGCCTTCGGCGAGTTTCGGCACGATCTGGACGGAGGCCGGAAATTCCGGCGGCATCGAAGCCAGCGTCGGCGGGAAGGTCGAGAGCAGGCCGATCCGCTGGCCCATCGTCATCGCGCGCTCGATCATGGCTTCGTTCGGCTTGAGCACCGGCATCGGCGCATGTGCGCGCGCAACCGCCTCGATGCAGGAACCGAAGGCCGAGCAGGTGAACAGGATCGCGTCCGCGCCTGTCGCCGCGGCGTAGTGGCCGAGCGCAAGAAAGCGTTCGGTCATGGCATCGTTGAGCTTGCCGTCACGCGCCAGATCCGACGACAGGCTGTCGTCGAGCAGGTTCATCAGCCGCGCTTCCGGCCACACCTTCGCGAACGCAGCTTCGATCGGGGCGATGGAATGCTTGAGGGCGTGGATCAGCGCGATGCGAGGAGACTTCGTCATTGAACGTTACCTGATGGAAGGTCGCGAGCTCCGGACGCAACGCGTCCGGGACACGCAAAACGTTTACTTGAACGGCACCGCGTACATCAAGCCGCCCTTGCTCCAGAGACCGTTGAGGCCGCGCTCGAGCTTGAGCGGGCTCGCCTTGCCGACATTGCGCTCGTAGATCTCGCCGTAATTGCCGGTGGCCTTGATGGCCGTGACCAGCCATTTGTTGTCGAGCCCGAGCCGCGAGCCGAGATCGCCGGAGGCACCGAGCAGGCGTTGGATCGCGGGCGTCTGCGACTTCGCCATCTCATCGACATTGCCTTGTGTGACGCCGAGCTCTTCGGCCTCGATCAAGCCGTAGTGCAGCCAGGTGATGATGTCGCTCCAGACCTCGTCGCCATTGCGGGTGAAGGGGCCGAGCGGCTCCTTGCTGATGGTCTGCGGCAGCACGACGTAGTCGGCCGCGTTCGGCGCCGCGGTCGTCACGGCGCCAGCAAGCGCGGAAGCGTCCTGGGTCATGGCATCGCAGCGGCCGCCGAAGAAGGTCTGGTACATGGTGTCGACGCGGTCGAACACCAACGGCTTCCAATCGATGCCGTTGGCGCGGCCGTAATCGCCGAGCGTGACCTCATGCGTGGTACCCTGCGCGACGCAGACGGTGGCGCCCTTGAGGTCCTTGATCTCCTTCACGCCGAGGTCTTTCTTCACGACAAAGCCCTGACCGTCGTAGAAGTTGATTGGACCTTGCCGCAGGCCCAGCGTGACACCGCGCAGATAGGTCTGCGTCGAGTTGCGATAGAGCACGTCGATCTCGCCGGACTGGAGCGCGGTGAAGCGGTTCTGCGCGGTCAGCGAGACGTAACGCACCTTGCTGGCATCGCCGAGCACGCCGGCGGCGAGCGCGCGGCAATAATCGACGTCGAGACCCTTGTAGTTGCCTTGCGAATCCGGTGCGGAGAAGCCGGCGAAACCGGCGCTGACGCCGCATATCAGCGTGCCGCGGCTTTTCACCGTGTCGAGCGTTGCCGCCGACGCCACCACCGTCGACGCCGCGAGCACGCCGGCTATGATAACCACTTTCCTCATCATGCTTTTCTCCCCTCAGTGATTGACACGACGCAATACGCTGTCGACGGCCGTGCCGAGCTTGTCGACGATCAGATCGATCTCCTCCGCGGAGGTGATATAGGGCGGCGCCAGCAGCACGTGGTCGCCACGGATGCCGTCTGCGGTGCCGCCGCCGGGATAGCAGCCGAGGCCGTTGGCGAAGGCCTCCGCCTTGATCTTCTGATTCAGCTTCAGCGCGGGATCAAACGAGGTTCGGCTGGCGCGATCGGCGACGAGCTCGATCGCCCAGAACAGGCCGCGGCCCCTGATGTCGCCGATATGGCGGTGATTGCCGAAGCGCTCGGTGAGCCGCTGCTCGAGCTGCTTGCCGCGCTCCTTGACCCGGTCGAGCAGGCCCTCCTCGCGGATCACGTCCTGCACCGCGAGCGCGGCGGCGCAAGCGAGAGGGTGCGCCAGATACGTGTGGCCGTGCAGGAAGGCGCCCGAACCTGAGCGGATTGTGTCGATGATCCTGCCGCTCGCGAGCATTGCACCGATCGGCTGGTAGCCGCCGCCGAGACCCTTGGCGATCGCCTGGATGTCGGGTGCCACGCCTTCCTGCTCCCAGGCGTGCGTGGTGCCGGTGCGGCCCATGCCGCTCATGACCTCGTCGAGAATGAGCAGCGCGCCGTGTCGGTCGCAGATCTCGCGCACCGCCCTGAAGTAGCCGTCCGGCGCCGTGACGGCACCTGCGGTGGCGCCGACGACGGGCTCTGCGAGGAACGCGGCGACGGTGTCGGGGCCAAGCCGCTGAAACTCGGCTTCGAGTTCGGCGGCGAGCCGCGCCACGAACTGCGCGTCCGATTCACCATCGTGCTTCTCGTGATAGGCGAAGGCCGGGGTCACATGGCTGAAGGCGTCGGAGAGCAGCGGCGCATAGGGCGCACGCCGCCAGGCATTGCCGCCGGCGGCCAGTGCGCCAAGCGTGTTGCCGTGATAGCTCTGGCGCCGAGCGATGAAATGCTGCCGCTGCGGCTCGCCGCGTTCGATGAAAAATTGCCGCGCGAGCTTGATGCTGGCCTCGATCGCTTCCGATCCGCCGCTGACGAAATAGGCGTAGGCGAGGCCACCGGGCTCGTGGCCGACCAGCGTCTCGGCAAGCGCCTCCGCCGGCTCCGACGAGAAGAAGGCTGTGTGGGCATAAGCGAGGGTCGAAGCCTGCTTCGTGATCGCTGCGATCACGCGTGGATGCTGGTGGCCAAGGCAAGAGACCGCCGCGCCGCCGGAGGCGTCGATCACGCGGCGTCCGTCCTCGGCAAAGAGATAGACGCCTTCGCCGCCGATTGCCTTGGGCGGCGTTTCGCGCAGCGAGCGATGCAGCACGCGGCTGGTGCGGGCGGCCATGGGTCAACCTTTCTCTGATACGTAAGTTGAAGCCGCGGCCAGCCGGGCCTCGGTATTCTCCAGGCGCTTTTTCGCGGCCGTGCCGCCGAGCGAAAACGTCACGGCGGCGAGCGATTGCGCGATCGCGATGGCGCCGGTGAGGCTCGGGAAAAAGCCGGGAGAGGAGGCCGCCTCGAACAGCAGCACGTGGTCGGCACCTTCAGCCATCGGCGCCGATGGGCTATCGGCGATCGCGATCAGGGCCGCGCCGGCGCGATAGGCGGCCTGCGCGACCCGGACGCTCGCGTGGGTGTAGGGCATGAAGCCGATGACGATGACGGCCTCGCCGGGCCGGAACGCGCCCATATCGAGATCGTCGGGGCCGGACGCGCCGACGAGCTGCACCTGTTCGGGACGAAACAGCCGGAGCTCGTAGTTCAGCAATTCCGCGACGCTGCGGCAGCTTCGGTAGCCGGTGATCCAGATCCGCTTGGCGTGGTGGAGTGCGCGCGCCGCCTCCGCGATCGGCCGGGCCGGGATGCGCGGAAGGCCGGCGGCCTCGGCCTCCAGCTTGTCGGTGATGAGCGCGACATCGGCGTTCGGGCCGTGGCGGCGGCCCTTGGCGCGGCCGGAGAAAGGCGCTAGCTGCGAGGGCCGCCGCGCCTCCGTCAACGCCGCGCGCAATTCATCCCAACCCGAATAGCCGATCGCCTTGGCAAGCCGCGTGAACGCGGCGGGATCGGCGCCGGCAACCGCTGCGAGATCGCGCATCGAACGCGTGGTGGCGTCGTAATCGTTGGCTGCAACGAAACGCCCGACCTCCTGCAACCGCATCGGAAGCGATGGCAATGCAATGCGCAGTTCGCTCAGTGGCGAGGATTTCGCGGGCTCGGCCATGAAACATTTGTTGCACGAAGCTGAGTTTGGTGCAACAGTTGACGTGCGCTGCCGGAAATCGCCGTCTTGAGAAGGATTTTTGTGCTGTGACGTCAGACGGTCCGAGACCGCCGCCGCGCCGTCGCTTCTTCGGCGCCTTCGGGCAGCGCGAGCTGAAAGGCCTGTTCTGGCAGGTTCTGGTGGTGGGGATCGTAGTCGCGGTCATCGTGTTCCTCTGGTCCAACACCGTCACCAATCTCTCCGTGCGCCGCATCACGACCGGTTTTGCCTTCCTTGGCCGTGAGGCCGGCATGCCCATCGCCGACAGCCTGCTCGCCTACAATCCGAGGGACTCATATCTCTGGGCCTTTGTCGTTGGCATCGCCAATACCCTGCGCGTCGCCGTGATCGGAATCGTGCTTGCAACGATCCTGGGCACGGTGATCGGCATCTCGCGGCTGTCGGCCAATTGGCTGCTGTCGCGGCTCGCCGCGGTGTATGTCGAGACGCTCCGCGACATCCCGCTGCTGCTCCAGCTCCTGTTCTGGTACGTGCTGATGCAGGCGCTCCCGGCCGCGCGCGCGGCATGGCGGCCGATTGAGGGCGTGTTCCTGTCCAATCGCGGGTTGATCCTGCCGGCGATTCCCATCGGGACGCCGCAGCTTTGGGTGCTCGGCACCGCAGTGCTCGGACTTGTCGTGTTCTATGTGATCCGGCGGCGGCTCATCGCGCAGCAAATGCGCGACGGCAAGCCGCGGCCGGCCTGGCCTTTTGCACTCGGCTTGCTCGTTGTGCTGCCTGCGGCGGTGTCCGTGCTGCTGGGCGTGGCCTGGACGATCGAATGGCCTGAGTTGCGCGGCTTCAACTTCGTCGGCGGACTGACGCTCGCGCCGGAATATTTCGCGCTGCTGATCGCGCTCGTCACCTACACCTCGGCCTTCATCGCCGAGATTGTGCGCAGCGGCATCCAGTCGGTGCCGCGCGGCCAGTGGGATGCCGCCAACGCGCTGGGACTGCGCCGCAGCTTCATGCTGCGGCAGATCATCCTGCCACAGGCGCTACGCGTCATCGTGCCGCCAATGACGAGCCAGTACCTCAACCTGACCAAGAACTCTTCGCTCGCGGTGGCGATCGGCTATCAGGACGTGGTCTCGATCGCCAATACGACATTGAACCAGACCGGGCAGGCGATCGAGGCCATTGCCTTGATCATGGCGGTGTTTCTCACCATCAGCCTCGGCATCAGCTTTTTCATGAACTGGTACAATTCGCGCATCGCGCTGGTGGAGCGCTGACCATGACGGCGATCGCCGACATTCCGGAAGCACCGCGCGCCGTCCGCCGCCCGCAGATTGGTAACCCGGTGCTGCGCTGGCTGCGCACCAATCTGTTCTCGTCGATCCCGAACGGCATCCTCTCGGTCGTGTTGCTGGCGGTGCTTGCAAAGGGCCTCTTCAGCTTCGTGCAATGGGGTATCGCCAATGCGGTCTGGGTCACCCCGGCGAACGATTCCAGCGCCTGCCGCGCGGTACGCGGCCTCGGTGCATGCTGGGCAATCATCCCCGAAAAATACCGCTTCATCCTGTTTGGCACCTATCCGTTCGACGAGCAGTGGCGGCCGGCACTGGCGGTGCTGCTGTTCATCGCCCTGTTCTATCTCTCCAGCCGCCGCGCCTTATGGCGGCGCGAACTGGCCTATCTCTGGATCGGAGCGCTCGCGCTGATCAGTATGCTGATGTGGGGTGGCATACTCGGTCTGTCGTTCGTCTCGCAGGACCGTTGGGGTGGTTTACCGGTGACGCTGATCCTGGCGACCTTTGGTCTGGCCTTCGGCTTCCCGCTCGGCATCCTCGTCGCACTAGGCCGGCGCTCAAAACTGCCGGCGATCCGCTCGCTCAGCGTGCTCTATGTCGAGCTGATCCGCGGCGTGCCGCTGGTCAGTCTGCTGTTCATGGCGAGCGTGATGTTTCCGCTGTTCATGCCGAACGGATTCAACATCGACAAGCTCTTGCGCGCGCAGGTCGCGATCATCCTGTTCGCGGGTGCCTATCTTGCCGAAGTCATCCGCGGCGGCCTCCAGGCCGTGCCCCGCGGGCAATACGAGGCCGCCGAGGCGCTCGGCCTGTCCTACTGGCGCAAGAACCGGCTGATCGTCCTGCCGCAGGCGATCCGTCACGTCATCCCGCCGCTGGTCAACACCTTCATCGCCTTCTTCAAGGACACCAGCCTCGTTCTGATCATCGGTATCTTCGACCTGCTCACCACGGCCAAGACCGCGATCATCGATCCGGCGTGGCAGCAATTCTCCGTCGAAGTCTACATCTTCGTCGCCGTGATCTATTTTGTCTTCTGCTTCGCGATGTCGCGGTATAGCCGGAGCCTGGAGGCGACGAGCGGAAGGTGAAGGCCGCGCGTGTTCCGGACAAGGTGCGGCGCAAAGCGCTGCACCGCAGAGCCGGGACCCAGAGATACACGGGAAGTCCTGGAGACTTGGGCCCCGGCTCTGCAGCGCACCGCCGAAGAGGCGCTGCGCCGCGTGCGGGGCACGAGAGCGGGAACCTAGTTCTTCACCCGCGGATCAATCGGCGTCGTGCCACGCACGCCCAAAATATCCTCCAGCGTCTTCGCGCCGGCGATCACCTGCGCATCCGCGCGCGGAGCCCCGACGACCTGCAGGCCGACCGGAAGTCCCGATGCGGTGAAGCCGCACGGCAACGACAGCGCGGGACAGCAGGCGAGCGTGATGGCATAGACGATGCCGAGCCACTCGACGTAATTGTCGAACTTCTTGCCGGCGCATTCGGCGACATAACGGTGCTCGATCGGGAAGGGCGGCACGATCGTGGTCGGTACCAGCAGCAGATCGTAGCGCTTGAAGAACTCGATCGCACGCGCTGTCATGCCGACGCGCTGCGCCTCGGCGCGTTCGAGCTGCTCGGTCGTGAGCTTGAGGCCTTCCTCGATGTTCCAGATCACCTCGGGCTTGAGCAGGTCGCGCTTGGTGCGCAGCAGCTGCGCCTTGCTGATCGCGAAGTCGAACGCGCGCAGCACGTGGAAGCACTCATGCGCATCGCGCCAATCCGGATGCGCCTCCTCGACGATGGCGCCGGCTTCGGCAAAGCGTTCCGCCGCTTTCCGCGTGATCGCTTTGACTTCGGGATCGACCGGTGTGATGCCGAGATCCGCCGAATAGGCGATGCGCTTCGGTTTGCTGCCTGACTGCGCCGCCGAGAGAAACGACGTCAAGGGCGTCGGCAGCGACAGCGGGTCGGCGGCATAGTCGCCGCTCATGGCGTCGAGCAGCAGCGCGAGATCCTCGACGTTGCGTGCCATCGGACCGACGACGCCGAGGTTACGATCGATGGCCGCTTTCGGCGTGTGCGCGACGCGGCCGATGCTCGGCCGCATGCCCACGACGCCGCAGAAAGCTGCCGGACTGCGCAGACTGCCGCCCATGTCGGAGCCTTGCGCGAGCCAGGCCATGCCGGTGGCGAGCGCAACGGCCGCGCCGCCTGACGAGCCGGCTGCCGATTTGGACGTATCCCAGGGATTGAGGGTTGCACCGAACACCTCGTTGAAGGTGTTGGCGCCCGCACCGAATTCCGGCGTGTTCGACTTGGCATAGACGACCGCGCCGTTGGCCTCGAGATTTTCGACCAGGATGTCGGACGTCGCCGGGATGTTGTCCTTGAAGATCGGCGAGCCCTGTGTGTTCAGCACACCTGCAACATCGGTCAGATCCTTGATCGGCACCGGCAGGCCTGCGAGCAATCCGCGCGCACCGGCCGGCTTCCGCATCAGCGCCTTTGCGCTATCCCGCGCGCGATCGAAGCACAGCGTCGGCAGCGCGTTGACCTTGCCATCGACTTCGGTGATGCGCTTCTCCAGCACATCCAAGAGCTCCAGCGGCGAGACGTCGCCGGAGCGCAGCTTGTCGACGACGGCGCAAGCGGATTCGCGGATCAGGTCCTGAGACAACTATTCTACTCCTGTGCTTATTTTAGGCGTTATTGCGAGGAGCGAAGCGACGAAACAATCCAGACTTTTGCCGCAGATACATTCCTGGATTGCTTCCGCCTTCGCTAAAGCTTCGGCGGACAAGTCGCTGCGCTCGCAATGACGAGGATAAAGTTAACCCCATCCTGCGCTGATTCCGCCATCCACCGTATAGATGACCCCCGACGTATAGCCTGCGCGATCCGACGCCAGGAACGCCATGAGATCGCCGATCTCGCGCGCATGCGCAGGCCTGCCGAGCGGCAGGCTCTTCTGGAATTCCTTGTAGCGGCTCTCGTCGCCGAACTGGTGGTTTGCCCGCGTCTTCAGCAGGGTGACGTGACGGTCAGTGCCAACCGGGCCGGGATTGATGCCGACCAGACGGATGTTGTCGGCGAGGCTCTTGCCCCCGAGCGCGCGGGTGAAGGCCATCAGCGCGGCATTGCCGGCGCTGCCGCAGATGTAGTTGGCGTCGAATTTCTCGCCGGCGGCGCCGATGTCGTTGACGATCACGCCGCCGCCCTTCGCCTTCATCTGCGCATAGATCATGCGCGTGAGGTTGATGTAGCCGAACACTTTCAATTCCCAGGCGTGCCGCCAGGTGGCCTCGTCGATCTTGTCAATGGAGCCGCCGGGAATGTCGCCGGCATTGTTGACGAGCACGTCGATGTCGGCGGCTTCCTTGGCGAGCCGCGTCAAATCCTCGCTCCTGCGCAAATCCACAATGCTCGTGGCGGCATCGATCTGGTGCGCCGAGCGCAAGCGCTCGGCCAAAGCCTTGAGCTGATCGCCATTGCGGGCGGCGAGGAGGAGATGGCAGCCTTCCTCGGCAAAGGCCTCGGCGGCGGCTGCGCCGATACCCTTGGACGCGCCCGTGATCAGGACGCGCTTGCCACGCAGGTGCAGATCCATGGGAGTTACTCGCAGGAGAGGAACGGGAATAAAATCAGTAGGCGGTCGGCCGCGCCATGGTCAACATTGCAGTGCAGCGTTGCACTGCCGTCGCGTTTGGTCCATTGCAGTGCGGTCAAAAAGACGGCGGCTGCCGGACCAATCAAGGACGTTCTCGATGAGCAAGAAACAATACCGGATCGCGGTCATTCCCGGCGACGGAATCGGCAAGGAAGTGATGCTCGAGGGCCTGCGCGTTCTGGAGACCGCGGCGAAGAAGCACGGCGTGTCCCTTCATTTCGATCATTTCGACTTCTCGTCGTGGGACTATTACGAGAAGCACGGCCAGATGATGCCGGACGATTGGAAGGATCAGATCGGCAAGCACGATGCGATCTATTTCGGCGCGGTCGGCTGGCCGGCCAAGATTCCGGATCACGTCTCGCTCTGGGGATCGCTGATCAAATTCCGCCGCGAGTTCGATCAGTACGTGAATTTGCGCCCGGTGCGGCTGATGCCGGGCGTGCCGTCGCCGCTGGCCAACCGCAAGCCCGGCGACATTGATTTCTGGGTGGTGCGCGAGAACACCGAAGGCGAATATTCCTCCGTCGGCGGCCGCATGTTCCCGGACACCGACCGTGAATTCGTGACGCAGCAGACGGTGATGACCCGCATCGGCGTCGATCGCATCCTGAAGTTCGCATTCGAGCTCGCGCAGTCGCGGCCGAAGAAGCACCTGACCTCGGCCACCAAGTCGAACGGCATCTCCATCACCATGCCCTATTGGGACGAGCGCGTGGAGGCGATGGCGAAGAAGTATCCAAGCGTGAAGTGGGACAAGTATCACATCGACATCCTGACCGCGAACTTCGTGCTGCATCCGGATTGGTTCGACGTCGTCGTCGGCTCCAATTTGTTCGGTGACATCCTGTCGGATCTCGGCCCGGCCTGCACCGGCACCATCGGCATCGCGCCGTCAGGCAACATCAACCCCGAGGGCAATTTCCCGTCGGTGTTCGAGCCGGTGCACGGCTCGGCGCCCGACATCGCGGGGCAAGGCATCGCCAATCCGATCGGAGCAATCTGGTCCGGCGCGATGATGCTCGAGCATCTCGGCGAGAAGGAAGCCGGCAAGTCGATCGTCGATGCGATCGAGCGCACGCTGGCAGAGCGCACGCTCCGCACCAAGGATCTCGGCGGCAATGCCGACACTACGGCTTGCGGCAAGGCGGTCGCGGATATGGTGGATTAGAGCGCTGCTTTCCCTCCCCCCTTGTGGGGGAGGGTGGCTTCGATGCGAAGCATCGAAGACGGGTGAGGGGTTGTCTCCGCGGAGACAGACCTCTCAATTGTGCATTTCCCTTCGCGGACAGAACCCCTCATCCGGCGCTTCGCGCCACCTTCTCCCACAAGGGGAGAAGGGAAGAGCACCGTGCTCCGCCTCACTACCCCGCGATCTTCTCGATCGCCGCCTGATCCAGCCCGAACTTCTTTCCGGCCTCCAGAATCTCCTGCCAGGTGGTCGGATCGACAGGGATGCCTTCCGCGAGCCGCTTCTTCTTCGTCGCGCGCTCGGGCTCACCCGCGATCTTCACCTTGTCGACGCCTGGGGCCGGAGGTGAGCCGGTGTGCCAGGCGACGAAGCTCTCGACTTCGCGCGCGAGATTCTCCGCGGTGCCGAGCTTGCCGGGGTCGATGATGATCGAGAGCATGCCGTTGAGGACGTTGTGCTTGCCATCGGACGGACCCTTGACCACCTGCCCGCCGGAGAGCGCGCCGCCGAGGATTTCGCAAACCAGCGCGAGCCCTGAACCCTTGTGCTCGCCGAACGGCAGGATGGCGCCGTATGGCGGGATCACGGTGTAGCGCGGGTTGGTGGTCGGCTTGCCCTCATTGTCGATGATCGTGCCGGGCTCCAGCTCGACGCCCTTGTTGTGGGCGACGCGGGTCTTGCCCTGCGCGATCCTGCTGGTGGCGAAGTCGAGCACGATGGGGTCCTTGCCCGCGCGCGGGATGCCGACGCAGAACGGGTTGGTGCCGTGGCGCGCATCGCTGCCGCCCCAGGGCGCCACGATGGGACGCGAGATCACGTTGACGAAGTGGATCGAGACCAGCCCATGGTCGATGCACTGCTCGGCCCAGTGGCCGATGCGGCCGATATGGTGCGAGTTTGAGAGGCCGACGAGACACACGCCGTTGCGCTTGGCGCGCTCGGCTGCCAGCTCCATCGCTTCATGGCCGATCACTTGGCCGTAGCCGGTGAGCCCGTCGAGGGTGAGAAGCGGACCGGTGTCGAGCACGACCTTGACGTGCTGGTTCACGGCGAGGCCGCCCGTGGTGACGCTCTGGACATAGCGCGGGATCATGCCGACGCCGTGCGAATCGTGTCCCTTGAGGTTGGCCTCGACCAGATTGGTGGACACGAGCTCGGCCTCGCGGTCCGTAGACCCGCCGGCCTTGACGATGGCGCTGATAGCTTCGATGAGCGGCTGTGCCTTGATGGTGCGGTAATCGGCCATTGTTGTTGCTCTTATTCCTTCACGATCCGGCGGCAGTGCTCCCATGCCGCGCCAATCAGGTTCTCGCTCGCCTCTGGGGTCCGGAACGCCGAATGCGCCGACAACGTCACGTTCGGCAGTTTTGTCAGCGGATGATCGCCGGGCAATGGCTCGATATTGAACACGTCGAGGCCGGCATGGCGGATGTGGCCCGACTTCAGGGCATCAATCATGGCGGCCTCGTCGACGACGGCGGCGCGGGCGGTGTTGATGAGGATGACGCCCGGCTTCATCTTCGCGATCATCTCGCGGGTGATCATGCCGCGCGTCTCGTCGTTGAGCAGCAGATGCAGCGATACGACGTCTGCTCTCGCCAACACCGTGTCGAGATCGGCGAATTCCACGCCCGGATAGCTCTTCGGCGAGCGGTTCCAGGCGATCACCTTCATGCCGCTGCCCAAGGCAATGCGCGCGACCTCCGCGGCAATACCGCCGAAGCCGATCAGGCCGAGCGTCTTGCCAGTGAGCTGCATGCCGTCTTCGCGGAGCCAGTTTCCGCCGCGCATCTCGCGGTCCATCATCGCGATGACGCGGGCCGAAGCCCACATCAGCGTGATCGCGCATTCCGCGACCGCCGTGTCGCCATAGCCCTTGATCAGGTGCACGGAGATGCCGAGCTCAGCGAGCTCCTCCGGGTTCATGTAGCTGCGCGCGCCGGTGCCGAGGAACACGACATGCTTCAACCCTGTGCACTTCTTTGCGACGTCGGTAGGCAGCGCGGTGTGGTCGACGATCGCGATCTCGGCGCCGTCGAGGATTTCAGGATATTGTTCGGGTTTGATGTCGGGATCCCTGTGGATCCGCACCTTGGGATCGCCGGGCTGCTCCAGCCGCTCCATGATTACGGCGAGAGCTTCATTGGCGTCGACGAAAACTCCGCGCATGGTTCTCTCCGGTCAGGATGCGACGCCGGCGATCGCCAGCACCGTGTGCATGAGGACGTTGGTGCCCGCGGCGCAATCGGGCTGCGTGGCGTCTTCCAGCTCGTTGTGGCTGATGCCGTCCTTGCAGGGCACGAACACCATTGCGGCCGGCATGATTGTGTTGAGATTGCAGGCGTCGTGGCCGGCGCCGGAGGTGATGCGGCGAGAGGAGTAGCCGAGCGTCTTCGCCGCGTTCTCGACTGCGGCAATCAATTTGGGATCGAAATGCGTCGGCGGCTTGCGCCAGACCAGGTCGATCTTCACCTCGACCTTGCGGCGTGCGGCGATCTCGGCAATCGCGCTGCGCAGATCGCGATCGAGCGCATCCATGATCGCGCCATCCGCACTGCGGCAATCCATCGTGAAGGCGATCTCGCCGGGAATGACGTTGCGCGAGGGGTTTGCGATCACGGCCTCGCCGATGGTACCGACGGCCTTCGGCCCGTACTTCCTCGCAATGGCCTCCATCGCCAGCACGATCTCGGACAGCGTCGCCAACGCGTCGCGCCGCAGCGGCATCGGCGTCGATCCGGCATGGCTCTCGAAGCCGGAAATCTTGCCGTCGTACCAAAGCACGCCCTGGCCGGAATCGACCACGCCGATGGTCTTGCCTTCGGCCTCCAGGATCGGGCCCTGCTCGATGTGCAATTCGACGAAGGAACCGAGCTTCTGGAACCCGACCGGCTTGTCGCCGCGATAACCGATGCCATCGAGCGCCTGGCCGACGGTGGTGCCATCAGCGTCCCTGCGCGACAAGATGTCATCGGTGGTGAAGTCGCCGACATAGGCAGCGGAGGCCATCATCGCGGGAGCGAAGCGCGAACCCTCTTCGTTGGTCCAGTTGACGACGCAGATCGGCGCCTCGGTTTCGATCCCGGCGTCGTTCAGCGTGCGGATCACTTCGAGCGCACCGAGCGTTCCCAGAATGCCGTCATACTTGCCGCCGGTCGGTTGCGTGTCGAGATGCGAGCCGATGCCGACGGGCGGCTTCGACATGTCGCGTCCCTTGCGCAGCCCGAACTGCGAGCCGAGCGCATCGGTGTGCACCTCCAAGCCGGCGTCCTCGCAGGCCTTGCGGAACCAGTCGCGTACCAGCTTGTCCTCCGCGCTCAGCGTCAGCCGCCGCACGCCGCCCTTGGCCGTCGCGCCGAACTGCGCGGTCTCGTGGATGGAGCCCCAGAGGCGGGCGGAATCGATTTGCAAATTGGTGGCGGCTCGGCTCATGCGGTCAGTCTCTCAATTGTCCGGCGCCTGTTTCAATGACGCGCCGGCGCGGGCGCGTCAACTGCGAGGCTGCTCTGCGCAATCTGACATGCAAGCTCTGCGACCCGCTCCACCGCCACGACATCGGGCGAGGCGAGCCAGCTCGCGGTGAATGTCAGCGGCGCGATTTTGAGATCGGTGTCGAGCAGTTGCAACCGCCCGTCTGCGAGCTCGTTCTCGACGATGGCGTCGGGGATCACGGCGATGCCGAGGCCCTCGACCGCCATGTGGATGACGGTCGCAAGCGAGGCGGAGGCGTGCAGCCGGATCGGAGGCAGCTCCGGCCGGTCGAACACTTCGCGCACGACCTCGTAGGGACGCGTCTTCCGCGGGAAGGTAATGATCGGAAACCGCGCGAGCTCAGCCCGCGTCACCGGTCCATCGCCGAGGCCGAGCGAGGGGCTGGCGAGAAAACCGATCGGATAGTCGGCGAGGACGCGATTGTGCACCCCGGAGGCCGAGAGCGGACCGACGACGAAGGCAAGCTCGATCTCCTGCGCAAGCAGGCGCGCGGTCAGGTTCGGCGTGATGTCGACCTCGATCTCCAGCGACAGGTTTGGGTAGACGTCGTTCATGCTCTTCACCAGCCGCGGCAGCCAAGTGTGCACGATGGTTTCGGCGACGCCGAGTCGCATCACGCCGCGCATCGCCGAGCGGTCGCCGATCTCGGCGATCATCGCGGCGCGCAGGCCGATCAGCTTCTCCGCATAGACCATCATCTGTCGGCCGCTCGGTGTCGGCGAGGCCACGCGGTGGTCGCGATTTAGGAGCTTCACCCCCATCTCGCGCTCGAGCTGGGCGATGCGCTGGGAGATCGCCGGCTGAGTCGTGTTGAGGCGTGCTGCGGCGCCGCGAAAGCTGCCGAGCTTCACAACCCAAAGGAACGTCTCGATCGATCTGAAGTCCAGCATTGGAAGGATTCCCGTCCGATAAATGAAATTTATCGATATTGATTAGAAAGGAAGATTAGACTTTATAGCACGCGTGGTGTTGGCTTGTCTTTGTCGAGTTTATAGGCAGGTCGATCCCATGACTGTTTTGGTGGCAGTGCAGCAAACTGAAACGCCCGACACGCTCCCGAGCCGCAAGGCGCGGCTTGCCTACCGCGAGGGGCTGGTCGCCTCCACCGCCGGCGTTGCCCCCGGCTTCGTCCAGGGCAATCTGGCAATCTTGCCGGCGGAATATGCCGGGGCGTTCCATCGCTTCTGCCAGCTCAATCCCAAGCCGTGCCCGATCATCGGCATGTCCGATGTGGGCAGTCCGCACATCCCGGCGCTGGGCGCCGATCTCGACATTCGCACCGACGTGCCGCGCTATCGCGTCTGGCGCGACGGCGAAGTCGTGGACGAGCCGACCGATGTCACCAAATACTGGCGCGACGATCTCGTGACCTTCGTGCTCGGCTGCTCGTTCTCGTTCGAAGAGGCGCTGCTCGACGAGGGCATGCCGATCCGCCACATCGAGCACAATGTGCGCGTGCCGATGTATCGCACCAACATCGCTTGCGGCGAGTCCGGTCCCTTCGCCGGTCCCATGGTGGTGTCGATGCGTCCGTTCAAGCCGGCGGATGCGATCCGTGCGGTGCAGATCACCTCGCGCTATCCGGCCGTGCACGGCGCGCCCGTGCATCTCGGCCATCCGCACCTGATCGGCATCAAGGACATCGCCAAGCCCGATTACGGCGATCCGGTGCCGGTCGCCGACGACGAGATCCCGGTGTTCTGGGCCTGCGGCGTGACACCGCAATCGGTCATCAACGCTGCCAAGCTGCCGTTTGCGATCACGCATTCGCCCGGCCTGATGCTGGTGACGGATCTCAAGAACAGGACCATGGCCGTGATTTAGTGGGCAGCGTTTGCTGCTTCTTCGAGCTTTACCGCATCCATCAATCGCTTCATTCGATCGGCTGAAATTCAGTAACAGGGGACTTTGCCATGACGATCACTCGCCGCGACGTATTGTTGGGAGCCACCGCTACGGCCGCGCTAGTGCCGCTGGCAGCGCGCGCACAGACTTCGGAAGTCGTGATCGGCGTGATCTATCCGTTCTCCGGCGGCAGCGCACAGCAGGGCGTCGACGCGCAGAAGGCCTATGAAACCGCGCTCGAGGTCATCAACAAGGACACCGATTTCGACCTGCCACTGGCGAAGGGCGAGGGCCTGCCGGGTCTCGGCGGCGCAAAGGTCCGCCTCGTTTTCGCCGACCACCAGGCCGATCCGCAGAAGGGCCGCGCCGAGGCCGAGCGCCTGATCACGCAGGAGAAGGTCTCCGCCATCATCGGCACCTATCAGAGCGCGGTCGCCGTCACCGTCAGCCAGATCTGCGAGCGCTACCAGATCCCGTTCGTCTCGGCCGACAACTCCTCGCCCAGCCTGCATCGCCGTGGCCTGAAATATTACTTCCGCGCCGCGCCGCATGACGAGATGTACTCGGCCGCCATGTTCGACTTCTTCGATGCCTTGAAGAAGAAGGGCACCAAGATCGAGACGCTATCGCTGTTCCACGAGGACACCATCTTCGGCACCGATTCCGGCAACGCCCAGGCCAAGATCGCCGGCGAGCGCGGCTACAAGATCGTCTCCGACATCAAGTATCGCGCCAACTCGCCCTCGCTCTCGGCCGAGGTGCAGCAGCTCAAGAGCGCCAACGCCGACGTGCTGATGCCCTCGAGCTACACCACTGATGGCATCTTGCTGGTGAAGACCATGGGCGAGCTTGGTTACAAGCCGAACGCGATCGTGGCGCAGGACGCCGGTTTCTCCGAGAAGGCGCTCTACGACGCTGTCGGCGACAAGCTGGAAGGCGTGATCTCGCGCGGCACCTTCTCGCTCGACCTCGCGCAGAAGCGTCCGATGGTTGGCAAGATCAACGAGATGTTCAAGACGCGGTCGGGCAAGGATTTCAACGACCTCACCTCGCGTCAGTTCATGGGCCTGATCATCCTCGCCGACGCCATCAGCCGCGCCAAGTCGACTGACGGCGAGAAGATCCGCGACGCGCTGGCCGCCACCGACATCCCGGGCGAGCAGACCATCATGCCCTGGAAGCGCGTCAAGTTCGACGAGATGGGCCAGAACAACGACGCCGACCCGGTGCTGCTGCAATATGTCGGCGGCAAGTTCGTCACCATCTTCCCGCCGCAGGCCGCGATTGCCGAGGCGATCTGGCCGATGAAGTGAGCGCTGCGGGAGCACAGATCGTAGCTCCCGCCCTCATCCTGAGGAGCGGGCGCAACCCGCGTCTCGAAGGACGAGGGCTGGGCCATCCTTCGAGACGCGCGCGGTGCGCGCTCCTCAGGATGAGGACGTAGTTCGGGGGACAGACTTTTGACAGCCCAAACCATTATCCAAAGTCTCGCGAGCGGCCTCCTCATGGGCCTGCTCTACGGACTGATCGCCGTCGGCCTCGCGCTGATCTTCGGCCTGATGGACGTCGTGAACTTCGCTCACGGGGAGTTCCTGATGATCGCGATGTATGTGAGCTTCTTCCTGTTCACGTTCTTCGCCATCGACCCCTTGCTGTCGGCGCCGCTCGTGGCCGCCGCGCTGTTCGTATTCGGAGCGGTCGTCTATCTGTTGATCGTGCGCTTCGCCATGCGGGCCAAGGCCAACGCGGGCATGGTGCAGATCTTCTCCACCTTTGGCCTCGCCATCGTGATGCGCGGCCTCGCGCAGTTCTTCTTCACGCCTGACTATCGCAGCGTTCCGCAGTCCTGGCTCGGCGGCAAGACGATCTCGATCGCCGGCGTCTTCCTGCCGGAGCCGCAGCTCATGGGTGCGCTGGTTTCGATCCTGGCCTTTGCTGGCCTCTACTTCTTCATCCATCGCACCGATTTCGGTCGCGCGCTGGAGGCCACCCGTGAAGATCCCGGCGCGGTGGCCCTCGTCGGCATCGACAAGAACCGCGTGTTCGCGCTCGGCTGGGGGCTTGGTGCCGCGCTGGTCGGCCTCGCCGGAGCGATCATGGCAAGCTTCTTCTATATCTATCCCGACGTCGGCGCGTCCTTTGCGCTGATCGCCTACGTCACGGTCGCGCTCGGCGGCTTCGGCAGCGTGTTCGGCGCGTTCGCCGGCGGGATCATCGTGGGCCTCGTCGAGGCCACCACCGCGCTGGTGCTGCCGCCGTCGCTGAAATCGGTCGGCATCTACGCCGTCTACCTGCTGGTCGTCTTCATCCGGCCGCGTGGCCTGTTCGGATCGATGTGATGGACAAGGATTTTGCCGCGCGGCGCCGCCGCGACCTCATCATCGCCGCGGTGCTGACCGCCCTGGCGGCGCTCGCTCCGCTGTTCATCAAGGACGTCTACGTCCAGAACATCCTGATCCTGACCTTGATGTATGCGGCGCTGTCGCAGAGCTGGAACATTCTCTCTGGCTATTGCGGGCAGATCTCGCTGGGACATGCGCTCTATTTCGGCATCGGCGCCTACACCACCGAACTCCTGTTCACTAAGTTCGGCGTGCTGCCATGGTTCGGTATGCTCGCCGGCGGCGCGGTCGCGGCCGCGATTGCGATGGGGCTCGGCTATCCCTTCTTTCGGTTGCGCGGCCATTACTTCGTGATCGCGACCATCGTTATCGCCGAGATCGGGCTGCTGTTGTTCCAGAATTGGGAATGGGCGGGGGCTGCGATGGGAATCACCATTCCGGTGCGCGGCGACAGCTGGCTGAAGTTCCAGTTCATGCGCAGCAAGCTGCCTTACTTTTATTTCGCGCTGGTGCTGTGCAGCCTCGCCTGGTTCGTCACCTGGTGGCTGGAGGACTCCAAATGGGGCTTCTGGTGGCGCGCGGTAAAGGACAATGCGGAAGCGGCCGAGAGCCTCGGTGTCGTCGTGTTCAACTCCAAGATGGGCGCGGCCGCCGTCTCCGCTTTCCTCGTCGCCATCGGCGGCGCCTTCTATGCCCAGTTTCTCGCCTATATCGATCCTGAAAGCGTGATGGGCTTCCAGTTCTCGCTGCTGATGGCGTTGCCCGCCGTGCTTGGCGGCATCGGCACCCTGTGGGGACCCGTGTTAGGGGCGGCCATCCTGATCCCGATGACGGAGCTGACGCGCTCCTATATCGGCGGCTCCGGCCGCGGCGTCGACCTCATTGTCTACGGCACGCTGATCGTGCTGATTTCGCTCGCCCTGCCGCAGGGTCTGGTGAGCCTGTTCTCTCGTGCGAAGCGGAAGGGAGCCACGCGATGACCCCGCTGCTTGAAACCCGCGGCGTCTGGCAGCGTTTCGGCGGCCTCGTCGCCAACAGCGACGTCTCGATCTCTGTGGGTCGCGGCGAGATCGTCGGCCTGATCGGCCCGAATGGTGCCGGCAAGTCGACGCTGTTCAATCTCATCGCCGGCGTGCTGCCGCCGACGCAAGGCTCGATCTGGTTCGACGGCGAGGATGTCACCAGCATGCCGGCCGCCGAGCGCTGCCAGCGCGGCATCGGGCGCACCTTCCAGGTCGTCAAGAGCTTCGAGACCATGACGGTGATCGACAACGTCATCGTCGGTGCGCTGGTGCGCAACACCGTGATGCGCGAGGCACGCCGCAAGGCGCATGAGGTGCTCGAATTCACCGGCCTTGCTGCCCGCGCCAACGTGCTCGCGAGCGACCTCGTGCCGGCCGAAAAGCGCCGCCTCGAAGTCGCGCGCGCGCTTGCGACTGAACCAAAGCTGCTGCTGCTCGACGAAGTCCTCACTGGTCTTACGCCGACCGAGGCGCAGACCGGTGTCGCGCTGGTGCGCAAGGTGCGTGACGCCGGCATCACCGTGCTGATGGTCGAGCACGTCATGGAGATCGTGATGCCGCTGGTCGATCGTGCCATCGTGCTCGACCTCGGCAAGGTGCTGGTCGAGGGCAAGCCCACTGAAATCGTCCGCGATCCCAAGGTGATCAGCGCATATCTGGGAGATCGTCATGCTGTCGGTGCGTGAAGTCACGACCGCCTATCAGGGCCTGGTCGCGATCTTCGCGATCAGCATCGAAGTCGCCAAGGGCGAGATCGTCTGCGTCGCCGGCGCCAACGGCGCGGGCAAGTCGACGCTGCTGAAATCCATCGCCGGCGCCGAGCGCCCGCGCTCGGGCACGGTGACGTTCGACGGCAAGCGCCTCGACGGCATGGCGCAGCACCACATCACGGCGACCGGCATCGCCTATGTGCCGGAGAACCGCCGCTTGTTTCCGCGCCTCTCCGTGCGCGACAATCTGCGCCTCGGCAGCTATCTCTACCGCGGCGAGGCCGACCGCGAGAGCCCGCTCGATCTCGTGTTCCAGCTATTTCCGCGCCTCTCCGAACGCCTCGAGCAGCGCGCCGAGACGCTAAGCGGCGGCGAGCAGCAGATGCTCGCGATCGGCCGTGCGCTGATGACGCGCCCGCGGCTGTTGATGCTGGACGAGCCCTCGCAGGGCATCATGCCGAAGCTGGTCGACGAGATCTTCCAGGCCGTCAAGCGCATCCGCGATGCCGGTATGACCGTCTTGATCGTCGAGCAACGCATGGCGGAGTGCCTGGAAATCGCCGACCGCGCCTACATCCTGCAAACCGGCCGCGTGCTGATGCAGGGCGCGGCAAGCGAGATCAAGGGCAATCCCGACGTGCGCAAGGCCTATCTGGGGCTGTAGCCGCGAAGCGTTGGGCACGTCGCGCAACACACTCGGCGTCATCGCCCGCGAAGGCGGGCGATCCAGTATTCCAGAGGCCGCTGTGATTGAGTCGAGAAGCCGCGGCGTACTGGATTCCCCGCCTTCGCGGGGAATGACAGCGGTGAGTAGGGCGGTGTTAGTTCGCCCACGGCTGCACGAGGCTCAATGCTCGTGCCCATGCTCCGGCAGTGTCAGCCCAAACACCTTCACCAGATCATTCACCTGCTCCGGCGACAAATACCGCGGGTTCAATCCGCGCAGCAGGAGGTACAGCTTCGCCGTCTCCTCCAGCTCCTCGGTCGCGAACACGGCTGCTTCCAGCGTGTCGCCCGCGACGACCGGACCGTGATTGGCGAGCAGCACGGACGAATATTCCCCCGCCAGACCCCTGATCGCATCGGCGACCGCGGGATCGCCAGGGCGGTAATAAGGCACGAGCGCGGTGGCGCCGCATTTCATCAGATAATAAGCGGTCATCGGCGGCAGCGCGGCGCGCGGGTCGATCTCCGGCAGCATCGACAGCGCGACCGAATGGGTGGAATGCAGATGCACGATCGCCCTTGCGCTCCCGCGCGTGGCGTAGAGTGCATTGTGCAGCGGAACTTCCTTGGTCGGCGCATCGCCCGAAACCAGTCGGCCCTGATCGTCCAGCCGCGACAGTTTTGCGGGATCGAGGAAGCCGAGCGAGGCATTGGTCGGCGTCACCAGCCAGCCGCCGCCGTCCAGCCTGGCGCTGATATTGCCGGAGGAGCCGGGCGTCAGCCCACGCTCGAACAGCGACCGTCCGAAGCGGCAAATGTCTTCGCGCAGCAATGTCTCGTTGCTCATGGCCGTCATGTCCGTTTGTCTCACGCTTTGGCAGCGCGGCCAAGCCGTGTTATTCGGTTGCCAAGCTGCCGCAAAAGGCGGCCGTCCGGGAAACGTTGCAAGGATCAGTTGTATGTCCGCCTCCACGTCACAGAATCAGCGCATCGCCGTCATCGGGCTCGGCTCGATGGGGTTCGGCATGGCGAGCTCGCTGAAGCGCGCCGGTCATGTCGTCACCGGCTGCGACGTCTCGGCTGATGCGGTCGCGCGCTTCGTGACGGAGGGCGGCGCCGGCGCCAAGACGCCGGCTGAAGCCGCCAAGGGCGCCGACATCGTCGTCAGCGTCGTCGTCAATGCCGCGCAGACCGAGACGATCCTGTTCGGCAAGGATGGCGTCGCCGAAACCATGGCCAAGGACAGCGTCTTCCTGTCGTCGGCGACCATGGATCCCGACGTGGCGCGGCGTCTCGCCAAGCAGCTGGAGGCGACCGGCCGGCACTATCTGGATGCACCGATCTCCGGCGGGGCGCAGCGCGCAGCGCAGGGCGAGCTGACGATCCTCGCCTCCGGCAGTCCGGCTGCGTTTGAGAAAGCGCGGCCCGCGCTCGATGCCATGGCCGCGAAGCTCTACGAGCTTGGCGATGCCGCAGGCCAGGGCGCCGCCTTCAAGATGATCAACCAGCTGCTCGCCGGCGTGCATATCGCCGCTGCCAGCGAGGCGATCGCGTTCGCGGCCAAGCAGGGTCTCGACATCCGCAAGGTCTATGAGGTGATCACGGCGTCCGCCGGAAACTCCTGGATGTTCGAGAACCGCATGCCGCACGTGCTCGACGGCGATTACACGCCGCGCAGTGCGGTCGAGATCTTCGTCAAGGATCTCGGCATCATCCAGGATATGGCGCGCAGTGCCAGATTCCCGGTTCCGGTCTCCGCCGCAGCACTTCAGATGTTCTTGATGACGGCAGCCGCCGGCATGGGCCGCGACGACGATGCGTCGGTGGCGCGGATGTATGCGCAGGTCACCGGCGTCAAACTGCCCGGCGACAAGTAGACAAGAGGATTCCAATGCCCCGTTTTGCCGCCAATCTCTCGATGATGTTCACCGAGGTGCCGTTCCTCGACCGCTTCGACGCCGCTGCGGCAGCCGGCTTCACCGCCGTCGAGTTTCTCTTTCCCTATGAGCATCCCGCCGAGGCGGTCGGCGAGCGGCTCAAGCGCAACGGCTTAACCCAGGCGCTGTTCAACCTGCCGCCGGGCGACTGGAATGCCGGCGAGAAGGGCTTTGCGGCGCTCCCGTCGCGATTCCCCGAGCTGAAGGCGAGCCTGGAAACTGCGCTGCCCTACGCCAAGGCGACCGGCGTCAAGCGGCTGCATTTGATGGCGGGCATCGCCAACCGTGGCGAGCGCGTCGCGATCGAGGCGTTCTACAAATCAGTGGCGTGGGCCGCCGAGTTCTTTGCGCCGCACGGCATCGACATCGTGCTCGAGCCGATCAATGCGCGGAACGTGCCCGGCTATTTCCTCAATGATTTCGGCTTCGCGCGCGACCTGATCCAGGAGCTGCGGCTTCCGAACCTGAAACTCCAGTTCGACATTTATCACTG
The DNA here is from genome assembly GCF_023073215.1 of Bradyrhizobium sp. 35. Lineage (NCBI taxonomy): Bacteria > Pseudomonadati > Pseudomonadota > Alphaproteobacteria > Hyphomicrobiales > Nitrobacteraceae > Bradyrhizobium > Bradyrhizobium sp. 35. The sequence goes on along the minus strand of NZ_JADPJC010000157.1, from coordinate 499,699 downwards.
CCAGATCATCCACGGCGACGTTACGATGCGGCTGCGCGAGATGATGCCGGTGATCGGTCACATCCAGATCGCCAGCATTCCCTCGCGCAACGAGCCTGACGGCGAGGAGCTGAACTATCCGTTCCTGTTCGACGAACTCGACCGGCTCGGTTATGCCGGCTTCGTCGGCTGCGAATATAATCCGCGAGGCAAGACCACCGACGGCCTTGCCTGGTTCAGGCCTTATGCGGGAGTGAAGCCGTGACATTTGCAGCGAAAATATCCCTTGGCTGCATTGCCGACGACTACACCGGCGCCTCCGACCTCGCCAACACGCTGACGCGCGCCGGCCTGCGCACGGTGCAGACTATCGGCGTGCCCGCGGACGATCTCGCGCTGCCCGAGGTCGACGCCGTCGTGGTGTCCTTGAAGAGCCGTTCGATCGAAGCCGGTCTTGCCGTATCGCGCTCGCGCGCGGCGGACAAATGGCTGCGCAGCCGTGGCGCCGGCCACGTGCTGTTCAAGATCTGTTCGACCTTCGATTCCACCGATGCCGGCAATATCGGCCCGGTGATGGACGCGTTGCGCGCCGATTGCGGCGAGACGGCCGTGCTGGTGACGCCGGCCTTTCCGGAGACCGGCCGCACCGTCTACCAGGGCAATCTGTTCGTCGGCGCCGTGCCGCTGAACGAGAGCCCGCTGAAGGACCATCCGCTCAACCCGATGCACGATTCCAACCTGGTCCGCGTGCTCGCGCGCCAGAGCAAGGCGCAAATCGGCCTGGTCGACCTCGCCATCGTCACGCGCGGCGCGGATGCCGTGCGGGCGCGGCTGGCCGAACTCGCGGGCAAGGGCATTGGCGCGGCGATCATCGACGCCGTGTTCGATCGCGACCTCGAGACCATCGGCCTCGTCGCTGCCCAGCATCGGCTGTCGGTCGGTGCCTCCGGCATGGGTCTTGGGCTGGCGCGGGCGCTGATGTCCACAGGCAAGGTCACATCGACCGCGGCGAGCAGCGCCGCGGGAGCCGCCGTCGGCGGACCGGCGGCGTGCCTTGCCGGAAGCTGCTCGCAGGCGACGCTTCAGCAGATCGCCAATGCCGAGCGCGTCATGCCGGTGCTGCATCTCGACCCGGACCGTATTACTACGGGCGAGGACGAGGCGCAGCGCGCGCTGGCCTGGGCAAAGCCGCGGCTGGCGGACGGTCCGGTCCTGATCGCATCGAGCTCGACGCCCGATCAGGTCGCCGCCCTCCAGGCGCGCCATGGTCGCGACGCGGCCGGTCACGCCATCGAGCAGGCGATGGCCGACATCGCCGAGGGTCTGGTGCGGGCCGGCGTGAAGCGCCTGGTCGTCGCCGGCGGGGAGACATCCGGCGCCGTGGTCGACCGGTTGAAGATTCCCGGATTTCTCGTGGGAGCAGAGATCGCCGCGGGCGTTCCAGTGCTGCGCGCGGTCGGTGCTGAAAAAGGCGACATGTTGCTCGCCTTGAAGTCCGGAAATTTCGGCGGCGCGGAGTTTTTCTCCGACGCGCTTGGGCTCATGCGCTGAGCGCAGGGCATTTTTAGCGCCCTGTTCATTTGTTTCGGGCTTCGTACTCGTACGGAGTCGTCGTTAACATCTGCTCAGGTGCTCTCGTGTTGGATGTCGGTTCTGCTCCCTTAGGTTGATTCGTAAAAGTTCCGGACGCCGCCGCGCCAACGCAAAGAGACCGATTATGCTCGCCACCATTTCCATTCGTGCCAAGATCATCAGTGTCGTGGCGTTCCTGCTGGTCGCGATGGCCGGCATGGGCCTGCTCGCCGTCATGAAGATGCGGTCGATGAATGCCAATACCACCGAGATCACCACGAGCTGGATGCCGAGCGTGAGGGTGCTGGGCGAGCTTCGGGCATCAGTCATCACCTATCGCAACGTGGTTCGTCAGCACATGCTGTCGGAAATCCTTGAAGACAAGCTCGCAAACGAGAAGACGGGCGCCACGGTAATCGAGGCGCTCGCCAAGGCCCGCAAGGCCTACGAGCCGATGATCACCTCTCCGGAGGAACGGAAGCTCTACAACGATTGGGCCAAGCTCTGGGAGGACTACAAGAAGGGCACCGAAGATGTCATGGCGCTCTCGCGTAAGGAGGCCGGCAAGGTTCCGCATGAGGCCCAGGAGCTGAACACCAAGACGGTCAACAAGATCGGCCTTGAGGCCGACGCGATCCTGACCAAGGACATCGAGCTCAACACCAAGGGCGGAGACCAGGCCGCGCAGGATGCCGCCGACAGCTACTACTATGCCTTCATGCTGGTCTCGATCATCCTCGGCGCGGCCGTCGTCGTCGGCATCGGCGTCGGCTTCTACCTCGTCCAGGACGTCTCCAGCGGCATCAATTCGATCATCGAGCCGATGCAGGCGCTGGGCAAGGGCGAGCTTTCCGCCGAAGTCCCTCATCGCGGTGAGAAGACGGAGATCGGCGCCATGGCCGACGTGCTCCAGATCTTCAAGGAAGCGCTGATCGCCAAGAAGGCTGCGGACGAGGCTGCCGCTGCCGATGCAGAAGCCAAGATCGAGCGCGGCCGCCGCGTCGACAACATCACTCGCGAATTCGAGACGATGATTGGCGAGATCGTCCAGACCGTGTCGTCGGCCTCGACCCAGTTGGAGGCCTCGGCCTCGACGCTGACCTCGACCGCCGACCGCTCGCAGCGGCTGGCGACCACCGTTGCCGGAGCGTCGGAGGAAGCCTCGACCAACGTGCAGTCGGTGGCCTCGGCGACCGAGGAGATGGCCTCGTCCGTCGGCGAGATCAGCCGTCAGGTGCAGGAATCTGCGCGGATGGCGGGCGATGCCGTCGGCCAGGCCCGCGCCACCACCGAACGCGTCAGCGAACTCTCGAAGGCAGCCTCACGCATCGGCGACGTCGTCGAGCTCATCAACACCATCGCCGGCCAGACCAACCTTCTGGCGCTGAACGCGACCATCGAAGCCGCACGTGCCGGCGAAGCCGGCCGCGGCTTTGCGGTGGTCGCCTCCGAGGTGAAGGCGCTCGCCGAGCAGACCGCGAAGGCGACCGGTGAGATCGGCCAGCAGATCTCCGGCATCCAGGCGGCGACCAACGACTCGGTCGGCGCCATCAAGGAGATCTCGTCGACCATCGAGCGTCTGTCGGAGATCTCGTCGGCCATCGCGGCGGCCGTGGAAGAGCAGGGCGCTGCGACCCAGGAGATCGCCCGCAACGTCCAGCAGGCGGCGCAGGGCACCCAGCAGGTCTCCTCCAACATCACCGACGTGCAGCGCGGCGCAACCGAGACCGGCACGGCCTCCTCGCAGGTGCTGTCGGCGGCACAGATGCTCTCCAACGACTCCGGCCGGCTCAAGACCGAGGTCAGCAAGTTCCTGACCAACGTTCGCGCGGCTTAGGCCGGGCAGGCACGGAGTTGCTGAAAGCGGCGTCCTTGGGCGCCGCTTTTTTTTATGGATGGACCGCGGCATCTGTCATCTTTCGGGGCGCGAGGTGCATATCTGGAATGCTATTTCGCAGTGCGATAGCAGGGAATTGACCGCTCGTGACGCAGTGCCGTTGGCCATTTGGGCGGTCTTCAGGTAAATCAGCCGAGGAACCCGCGGGGGCGGTGTTTCCTGTCCCTGATCTGGAATTGCCCAACGAATGATTGCTCTGGTCCGTATTGCCCTGAGCCGGCCCTACACGTTTGTCGTGCTCGCGCTCCTGCTCCTGATCATCGGACCGCTGGCGGCGCTGCGGACGCCGACCGACATCTTCCCGGACATCCGCATCCCTGTGATCGGCGTGGTCTGGCAATACACCGGCCTGCCGCCCGATCAGATGTCGGGCCGCATCACCACGCCGTTCCAGCGCGCGCTGACGACAACGGTCAACGACATCGAGCACATCACCGCCAATTCCTATAATGGCTTTGGCATCATCAAGATCTTCTTCCAGCCGAACGTCGACATCCGCACCGCCAACGCGCAGGTCACCGCGATCTCGCAGACGCTGATCAAGCAGATGCCGCCGGGCGCGACGCCCCCTCTGATCCTGAACTACTCCGCCTCCACCGTGCCGATCGTCCAGGTGGCGCTCTCGGGCGATGGCCTCACCGAGCAGAACCTCGCCGATATCGGCATCAACCAGCTCCGTACGCCGTTGGTCACCGTGCCCGGCGCCGCGATCCCGTACCCGTTCGGCGGCAAGCAGCGCCAGGTCCAGATCGACCTCGACCCGACCGCGCTCCAGGCCCGCGGCCTGTCCGGCCAGGACGTCGCCAACGCGCTCGCGGCCCAGAACCTGATCACGCCGGTCGGCACCCAGAAGATCGGGCAGTTCGAATACATCATCCAGCTCAACAACTCGCCGCTGAAGATCGAGGAGCTCGGCAATCTGCCGATCAAGACCGTCAACGGCGCGATGGTCTATGTGCGCGACGTCGCGACCGTCAGGGACGGCAACCCGCCGCAGACCAACATCGTCCATGTCGACGGCAACCGCTCGGTGCTGATGATGGTGCTGAAGGCGGGCGCGACCTCGACGCTCGACATCATCGCGGGCATCAAGCAGAAGGTGATCGACGTCAAGGACCAGCTGCCGGACGCGCTCAAGATCGGCTTCATCGGCGATCAGTCGGTGTTCGTCCGCGGCGCCATCGAAGGCGTCGCGTTCGAGGGCGTGATCGCGGCGCTGCTCACCAGCGTCATGATCCTGCTGTTCCTCGGCAGCTGGCGCTCGACTGTGATCATTGCGGTCTCGATCCCGCTCTCGGTGCTCGGCGCCATCATTATGCTGTCGGCGATCGGGGAGACGCTGAACATCATGACGCTCGGCGGCCTGGCGCTCGCGGTCGGCATCCTCGTCGACGATGCCACGGTCACGATCGAGAACATCAACTACCATCTGGAGCAGGGCAAGCCGGTTGAGCAGTCGATCCTCGACGGCGCCAACCAGATCGTGACGCCGGCCTTCGTCTCGCTGCTCTGCATCTGCATCGTGTTCGTGCCGATGTTCTTCCTCACCGGCGTGGCGCGCTTCCTGTTCGTGCCGATGGCGGAAGCGGTAATGTTCGCGATGATCTGGTCGTTCCTGCTGTCGCGCACGCTGGTGCCGACCATGGCGAACTATTTATTGCAGGCGCATGTCCATCACGAGAACGGTCCGCCGAAGTCGCGCAATCCACTGGTCTGGTTCCAGCGCGGTTTCGAGGCTCGCTTCGAGCGCATTCGCGGCGGCTACCACAATTTCCTCGGGCTCGCGCTCGCGCACCGTCCGGTGTTCGTGATCGGCTTCCTCTGCGTGGTCGGCGCGTCCTTCGCGCTGGTCCCGTTCCTCGGACGCAACTTCTTCCCCGCGGTCGATGCCGGCAACATCCTGATGCACGTCCGCACCCAGGTCGGCACCCGCGTCGAGGAGACAGCGAACCAGCTCGCCGACGTGCAGAAGGCGATCCGCAAGCTGATCCCGGGTGAGATCGAAACGCTGACCGACAACATCGGCATGCCGATCTCCGGCATCAACATGACCTACAACAACACCGGCGTGATCGGCCCGCAGGATGGCGACATCCAGATCAAGCTGAAGGAAGGCCACAAGCCGACCGAAGAGCATGTGCGCGTGCTGCGTGAGCAATTGCCGCGGCTGTTCCCCGGCGTCAGCTTTGCCTTCCTGCCGGCCGACATCGTCAGCCAGATCCTGAACTTCGGCGCGCCGGCGCCGATCGACCTGCAGATCCGCGGCGCCAATATCAGCGCCAACTTCGTTTATGCCAACAATCTGCTGGCCAAGGTTCGCAGGATTCCCGGCGTCGCCGATGCGCGCATCCAGCAGTCACCGAACAATCCGACCTTCAATATCGATGTCGACCGCACCCGCGCGCAGTATGTCGGGCTGACCGAGCGTGACGTCACCAACAGTCTCGTGGTCAACCTTGCCGGCTCCTCGCAGGTGGCGCCGACCTACTACCTCAATCCGGACAACGGCGTATCCTATTCGATCGTGATGCAGACGCCGCAATACCAGATGGATTCGCTCAGCGCGCTTCAGACGTTGCCGATCACGGCGGCCGGCAATTCGCAGTCGCCGATCCTCGGCGGCATCGCCGATATCAAGCGATCGACTTCGAGCGCGGTGGTCTCGCAATACGACATCCAGTCGATGGTGCAGATCTTCGCCACGACCTCGGGCCGCGATCTCGGTGCGGTCGCGACCGACATCCGCCAGGTGATCGCCGACACCGCCAAGGAGGTGCCGAAAGGCTCTTCCGTGGTGCTGCTCGGCCAGGTGCAGACCATGAACAGCGCCTTCACCGGCTTGTTGTTCGGCCTGCTCGGCGCGGTCGTCCTGATCTATTTCCTGATCGTCGTGAACTTCCAGTCCTGGTCCGATCCCTTCGTGATCATCACGGCGTTGCCCGCAGCACTCGCCGGGATCGTCTGGATGCTGTTCGCCACCGAGACGACGCTGTCGGTGCCGGCGCTGACCGGCGCGATCATGTGCATGGGCGTTGCCACCGCCAACAGCGTGCTCGTGATCTCGTTCGCCCGCGAGCGCTACGAAGAGCTCGGCGATCCCATCGCCGCGGCGCTCGAAGCCGGCTTCGTCCGGTTCCGCCCGGTGCTGATGACCGCGCTCGCCATGATCATCGGCATGGCGCCCATGGCGCTGGGGCTCGGCGAGGGCGGCGAGCAGAATGCGCCGCTCGGCCGTGCCGTGATCGGCGGCCTGATCTTTGCAACCTTCGCCACGCTGATGTTCGTTCCCGTGGTGTTCAGTATGGTACACAAGAAGCAAGGCGCCAAAGGCGCCGCCTCCCTGGAGCCCCCGCATGTCGCCCACTGAACCCCGCTCCCCGGTGTCGCACCGGAAACTGGGCATTTTCGGCGTGGTGGCGCTAATCGCGGCCGGCTTGGTCGTGGGCACCGGCATCCGCGCCCGCGAGGAGCAGGGCTCCAAATTGAAGGCATGGACCGATGATCAGGCTGTTCCCAGCGTCGCGGTGACGCTGCCTAATGCCAAGGCTCTCAATGCGACCATCGACTTGCCGGGCCGTCTCGAAGCCTATTATCGCGCGCCGATCTTTGCCCGTGTTCCCGGCTATCTCAAAAGCTGGAGCGCTGACATCGGTGCGCGGGTGAAGGCCGGTCAGGTGATCGCCGAGATCGAGGCGCCCGACCTCGACCAGCAACTGCTTCAGGCCCGCGCCGACCTCGCCAGCCAGCAGTCCAGCGCCAGGCTGTCGGAAGCCACCCTCAACCGCCGCAAGACGCTGGTCGCCTCCAACTTCGTCTCCGCGCAGGAGATCGACGAGCGTACCGCCGATCTCTCCAACAAGAACGCGGCGGTTCGCTCGGGCCAGGCCAACGTCGAGCGCCTCGAAGCGCTGGCCGGTTACAAGAAGATCACCGCTCCGTTTGACGGTGTGGTCACGGCGCGCGACACCGACGTCGGTGCGCTGATCAATTCAGGCGGCGGCTCGGGCCCGGCAATGTTCGTGGTCTCCGACATCACCAAGCTGCGCGTCTACATCAACGTGCCCCAGAACTACGTGCCCGCGATCAAGATCGGCGCCAAGGCCGCCATCGTGCTGCCGGAGTATCCGAACCGGACCTTCCAGGCGACGGTGGAGGCCTCCTCGCAGGCGGTTGACGTCGCCTCCGGCACGACGCGCATGCAGCTCGGTCTCGACAATTCCTCAGGCGAGCTGATGCCCGGCGGCTATGCTAGCGTGAAGCTCAGCCTGCAGCGCGACGCCGCGCCGCTCAGCATTCCCGCCAGTGCGCTGATCTTCAACGGCAGCGGCCTGCGCGTCGCAACCGTCGGTCCGGACGACAAGGTCCTGTTCAAGCCCGTGACCATCGCCCGCGATCTTGGCAAGGAGATCGAGCTCGCCTCGGGAATTGCAGCGGATGACCGCGTCATCACGGCACCACCGGACGGCCTCTCCGACGGCGACCAGGTCCGCGTGACCGGCGCCGGCGCCAAGGGCAAGCCCGCGACGGCGTCGGAGAAGCAGGCGCCGAAGGGGTAGCCTCGGTTTCGTAGGGTGGGCAAAGCGAAGCGTGCCCACCATCTCTCTGCGATCCTAAAAAAGATTGGTGGGCACGGCGCAAGAGCGCCTTTGCCCACCCTACGAGAGCTACGCCACCCTCCATTCCGGCACGCCATCTACCGTCATCGTGATCTCGCCGAGCGAACCCACCGGCGTGCGATCCATGTCGAGCAGATGCGCCAGCGTTGCCGCATCGCTCGCGGGAATCTGCGCCAGCGTGCGCCTATCGTTTTCCGTCCGCAGCATCACCACGCCATGCTCGACCTCGCCGCCGCGGCCGTAGAGCACCGTAAAGCTCTCCACCTTGCCCCTGCCTGAGACATCCGTGACGAACTCCGGCACCGCGCGCTTGTTGCTGTCCGCCGCCGCCTGCACGCTGGTCTCCTGTGCCAATGCTTCACGCGGCGGCGCCTTCGACACCACCAGCGCATGATGCTTGGTGACGAAGCCGCCCTGGCCGTAGAGCAGGCCGAGCTTTGCGCCGTCGCGCACACGCCGCACCATCGCGCAGGCCGCATGGGTCATGTAGGTGTTGAGCGGCGCGCCGAAGAAGGTGAGGCCGCCAGTCACGGTCGGCTGCACGTCCGCGCCTAGGCCCAGCGTCCGCCGCGCCATCTTGGGCACGCACGGGAAACAGCTATAGAGCTCGATCGCGTCGAACTTCCTGCCGTCGCCGCCGGCGAGATCCATCACGGCCTTCAAAACGGCGTTCTGCGGATGGCTCTCGTAAAACTGGTCGCGCAAGAGATAGTCGCGCGGTTCCTCGGCCGAGGCGCCGCCAAGCGGATAGACCAGTCTGTCATCGGCGATGCCGGCCGCACGCGCTTTGGCGAGGCTGGTCAGCAGCAGCGCGCCGCCCATGTTGACGCTCGGGTTGGCAACCATGAGCTTGTTGTAAGGCCACGCGATGAGACGGTTGTCCGCGGTGGGCGTCGTGATTTCGTCAGGCGTATAGCGCCGCTTCAGCCAGGCGTTGGGATTCTGCGCGGCGGCCTCGGAATAGCGTGACCATAGTGTACCCGACTCTGCCATCGCCTCGCGCGGCGTCTGTCCCCAATGGGCGGACGATGCCGCTTCGTAGAACGGATAGACGGTGACGGGGCGGAACACGCCGAGCTTCACGGCCAGCGGCTTCTGGAACGCCGCGCCGCGCTTCGGCTCCTCGACGTCATGGGCGAACGGGGTCCATGGCAGCTTTGCCCCGGCGCGCTCCGCCTTGGTCGCCGTCGACTGTGCCTCCGCGCCGCAAACCGCGGCGACGCTGCATTCGCCGCGCGCAATGCGCTTTGCTGCCTCGTGGATGTAGCGGATCGGGCTCTCGCCGCCGACCGGGCCGTAATAGCAATGCGAAGGCGTGATGCCGAGCCGTTGCGCCAGCAGCTGCTCCGGATCGCGATAGCGCCAGCTCAGGAAGTTGACGATATCGAGCGATTGCACCTCGTCGAGCAGCTTTGCGCCGGCATCTGCTTCCGCGCGCCGCAGCGCCTGTTCGAGCAGGTCGAGCGGCTCGAGGCCATCGGTGACCTCCTTGGGACGGTCGACGATCTCGCCGACGCCGACGATGACGGGGATGCGGTCTTCGGGGATATGCTTCTTATCTGTCATGCTTCAATTCACGATGTCAGTTTTTTGTCATTGCGCGCGTAGCGAAGCAATCAGGGTCTTTCCGCGATGGTAGTCTGGATTGCTTCGCTGCGCTCGCAATGACGGTGTGTGGCAATCACTACGCCACCAGCGCATTCATGTGCTCGACGGCTTCGGCAAACTCTTCCTTGAACTCCTGCACCACCGCACCGGCCGACTTCACGCTGTCGATCAGCCCGACGCCCTGGCCGACGAAGTAACTCACGAGATCGCGCGCCTTGGCGTTGCCGCCCGCCGCGGCGCGGTCGATCGAGTTGAAGGCGTCGCGGCTGACGATACTTTGCAGCGGCATCGGCAATGCGCCGGGGCTCTCGGCTGCGCGGTCCCAGGCGTCGGTCCAGACCGAACGAAGTTGCCGTGCCGGCTTTCCAGTGCGGCCCTTAGAGCGCACCGCATCGCGCGACGATGCCGCGATCATCTTCTCGCGAAAGATCTCCGTGGTCTCGGACTCGACGGTCGCAAGCCACACCGAGCCGGTCCAGGCGCCCGCGGCACCCATCGCCATGCAGGCCGCCATCTGTCGTCCCGTCATGATGCCGCCGGCCGCCAGCACCGGCACGTCGCGGATATTCTTGATCGCCTTGATCACCTCGGGCACCAGCACCATGGTCGAGACCTCGCCGCAATGGCCGCCAGCTTCGGTGCCCTGGACCACGAGGATATCGACGCCGGCCGCGACCTGGCGCAGCGCGTGCTCCTTGGCGCCGACCAGGGCCGCGACCGGCACGCCGTGCTTCCTGCCCATCTCGATCATGGCCTTCGGCGGCACGCCGAGCGCATTGGCGATCAGGCGGATCGGGTGGTTGAACGAGACCTCCAGCAGCTCCAGCGCGGTCCTGCCATCGAACGGCTGCGGCTGGTTGTCGGCGACCTCGGTGGTCGTGAGTTCGATGTCGTATTTCTTCAGGAGATTGCGCGTGTAGTTGCGGTGCTCCTGTGGCACGCGCGCCTCAAGGCTCTTCCAGGTGACGTCCTTCTCGCCCGCAGTCGAGATGTTTTCGGGGATCAGCACGTCGACGCCGTAAGGCTTGCCGTCAACGTGCTTGTCGATCCATCTCAGCTCGCGTTCGAGCGTATCCGGCGTGTGCACGGTCGCACCTAACACGCCAAACCCACCGGCGCGGCTGACAGCCGCGACGACATCGCGGCAATGGCTGAAGGCGAGCAGCGGGAAATCGATGCCCAGCATGTCGCAGATCGGCGATTTCATCGTTCTCTCCCGGCGGCCTCGCGTTGCTGTTGTCGCAATCTTGAGCGAAGGCTCATCGACGCTAGACCATCGTCTTGCGCTATGCCAATCCGGATTTGGCGGCGCATCTTGCGTGCACACGCCGTGTTGCGCGAAGCCGTACGCCCGGCTCGACAGATGCGGCTTCTCGTGATGGCCGTCCTCGGCAACGTCGGACGCATGACGCGGTCGCGAGGCCCGCGCCGGACGCAGGGCCGGCAGGGCTTGCCATCCGCCGTCCGCGGGCTAATTAATGCAGACGCATCTTTTTGCCGGAGCCCTCGCATGACCGACACCCCCGCCTACGTGCCGCCCAAGGTCTGGACCTGGAACAAGGAGAACGGCGGACAGTTCGCCAGCATCAACCGCCCGGTCGCCGGTCCCACCCATGACAAGGAGCTGCCGGTCGGCAAGCATCCCTTCCAGCTCTATTCGCTGGCGACGCCGAACGGCGTCAAGGTCACCGTGATGCTGGAGGAGCTTCTGGCGCTCGGCCACAAGGGCGCGGAATACGACGCTTGGCTGATCAGAATCGGTAACGGCGACCAGTTCGGCAGCGGCTTTGTCGACATCAATCCGAATTCCAAGATCCCGGCGCTGATGGACCGCTCCGGCCCGGAGCCGATCCGGGTGTTCGAGTCCGGCTCTATCCTGTTCTACCTCGCCGAAAAGTTCGGCGCCTTCCTGCCGAAGGACATCAAGAGCCGCACTGAAGCGATGTCGTGGCTGTTCTGGCAGATGGGCAGCGCGCCCTATCTCGGCGGCGGCTTCGGCCATTTCTACGCTTACGCGCCGACCAAGATCGAATATGCCATCGACCGTTTCGCGATGGAAACCAAGCGCCAGCTCGACGTGCTCGACCGCCGGCTCGCCGACAACGAATATCTCGCCGGCAGCGAATACACCATCGCCGACATGGCGGTGTGGCCCTGGTACGGCGCGCTCGCCAAGGGGCTGGTCTACGGCGCCGGCGAATTCCTGTCCGTGCAGGACTACAAGCACGTGCAGCGCTGGACCGACCAGATCGCCAAGCGCCCGGCCGTCAAGCGCGGCCGCATGGTCAACCGTGTCTCCGGAGATCCCGCCAGCCAGCTTCACGAGCGGCATGACGCCAGCGATTTCGAGACCAAGACGCAGGACAAGATCGGCGAGGTGGCCGCGTCGTAGTCCTTCATCCCAACCTTCTCCCCGCAAGTGGGGAGAGGGGGAAGAAGGACCTCACGCCATGCTCAGCTCGTGGCGTCCCACCACCATCCAATGCACCTCGTCCGGGCCGTCCGCGAAACGGAGATGGCGGACGTCCTGGTACATTTCGGCGAGCGGGGTCCAGTGCGAGATACCGGTGGCGCCGTGCATCTGGATCGACTGGTCGATGATCTTGCAGGCGCGCTCTGGCACCATGGCCTTAACCATGGAGACCCAGACGCGGGCCTCCTTGTTGCCGAGCACGTCCATGGCCTTGGCGGCCTTCAGCACCATCAGCCGCATCGCCTCGATCTCGCAGCGCGCCTGCGCGATGATCTGCATATTGCCGCCGAGATGGGCGATCTTCTTGCCGAAGGCTTCGCGGGTGAGGCCACGCTGCACCATCAAATCGAGCGCCTTCTCGGCCTTGCCGATAGTGCGCATGCAGTGATGGATGCGGCCCGGGCCTAGCCGAAGCTGCGAGATCTCGAAGCCGCGGCCTTCGCCGAGCAGAATGTTCTCCTTGGGCACGCGCACGTTGTTGAAGCGCATGTGCATGTGGCCGCGCGGCGCGTGGTCCTGGCCGAACACGTACATGGGACCGAGCACCTCGACGCCGGGCGTGTCGCGCGGCACCAGAATCTGCGACTGCTGCTTGCTCGGCGCCGCGTCCGGATTGGTCTTCACCATTACGATGAGGATCTTGCAGCGGGGATCGCCTACACCGGAGATGTAATACTTCTCGCCGTTGATGACCCATTCGTCGCCAACGAGCTTTGCGCTCGTCGAGATGTTCTTGGCATCGGAGGAGGCGACGTTCGGCTCGGTCATGACATAGGCGGAGCGGATCTCGCCGTTCATCAGCGGCTTCAGCCACTTCTCCTTCTGCTCCTTGGTGCCGACGCGCTCCAGCACCTCCATGTTGCCGGTATCAGGCGCCGAGCAGTTCATGCTCTCCGATGCCAGTGGGCTCTTGCCGAGCTCGGATGCGATATAGGCGTAGTCGAGATTCTTCAGGCCCTGGCCGGTCTCGTCGTCGGGCAGGAAGAAGTTCCAGAGGCCTTCCTGCTTGGCCTTGTTTTTGGCCTTCTCCAGCACCTCGAGCTGCTTCGGCGTGAAGCTCCAGCGATCCTCTTTGCCTTCGCCGGCCTTGGCGAATTCGGTCGACATCGGCTCGACGGTGTCGCGGATGAACTTCCTGACGTGATCGTAGAGCGGCCGGACCTGGTCCGACATCCGGAGGTCGTTGAGCTCGTCGCCGGGATTGAGGGTGTAGTTGGTGGTGCGGGGAATATAGGTGTGTTTTGTCATTGTTCCTCCCGGGGTCGCTGAGATCGCGTTGCGCCGGAGAATAGTCGCAGCGTCGCCAAAGTGCGAGCGCGCATTTTTTTCAACGCGAGCCATGCCATGCGATGGAATATCGCGGACGTTTGAAATGTTGTTTGAATGGGCGGCATTCTCGCTGTCATCGCCCGACTTGATCGGGCGATCCAGTACTCCGAGGCGTATGTGATCTATCGAGAAGCTGCGGCGTACTGGATGCCCCGGCCAAGCCGGGGCATGACAGCGGTGGTTGCGGCCGGCCTAGCTTGCCATCCGGTGCATCGCGCAGATCTTGTTGCCGTCGAGGTCACGCAAATAGGCAATATAGAGGTTGACGCCCGGGCCTTGACGGATACCAGGAGGATCTTCGCAAGGAACGCCGCCGGCGGCGATGCCGGCCGTATGCCATGCATTGACCTGTTCCGGCGAGTTGGCGGCAAAGCCGATGGTGCCGCCATTCGCAGGCGTCGCCGCTTCGCCGTTGATCGGCTTTGTGACCGAGAACACGCCGGTCTTGGTAATGTAGAAGATGCGATGGCCGTCGACCCGCGCCGGCCGCACCTCGAGCGTGGACAGCAAATTGTCGTAGAAGGCCTTGGCCTTGTCGAGGTCGTTGGTGCCGATCATGACGTGTGAAAACATGTGCCCGTTCCCCTCATTATGAAAATCAAAACGCCGTATAACCGCCGTCGATCACGAACGTATCCGCCGTGTGGTACGACGAGGCCTTGCTCATCAGATACACCGCGATGCCGCCGAAGTCGCTGGCCTCGCCGAAGCGCCGCACCGGAATTCGCGGCATCACGTTGGCGACGAATTTCTCGTTGGCCATCAGGCCCGAGGTCATGTCGCTCTTGATCCAGCCCGGCAGGATCGCGTTCGCGGTGACGCCGTGACGCGCCAGCTCGACGCCGAGCGCACGCACCAGCGCGTTGATCGCGGCCTTGGTCGCGGCATAGTGCTCGTTGCGCGCGGTGCCGAAGATCGAGGCGAGGCTCGAAGTCGCCACCAGCCGGCCGAAGGGATCGCCGGCCTCGGCGCGCTGGGTCATGTGCTTTGCGGCGGCCTGGAAGGCGTGGAACACGCCGTCGAGATTGGTCGCAAACATCCTGCGCCATTCCTCTTCGGTGCGTTCGATGAAGGAGCGCCGGCCGCCGCCGCCGATGCCGGCATTGGCGAAGCAGCCGTCGACCCTGCCGAACAGGTCGAGCGTGGCCTTCATCGCGGCATCGACCGAGGCCGCGTCGGTGACGTCGCAGACCCGCGCGTCGACCTTGCCTGATAGACCCGCCAGGCTCGCGGCAGCAGCCTTGTTCTTGTCAGCATTGCGGCCCCAGATCGAGACGTTGCAGCCCTGGCCGGCGAGCGCCTGCGCGATGCCGAGCCCGATGCCGCCATTGCCGCCGGTGATCACGGCGACGCGTCCCGAAAGGTCGAAAAGGTTCATGGCGCGTTTCCTGTTTTTGCTTCGTGCGCATCAGCCGCTGCGCGCAAGATTGCTTGCTAGGCTCCGATCACCATGGACAAGACCGCGCCAAAAATCAAATATGCGCCCCGGCAAATCAATTCCGGTCTGCGAAACTGGCACAGGCCGCAACTCACGAGGAAACCATGCAGTTCAAACACGTCACGCTCGATCTCGATGGTTCGGTCGCGATCCTCAAGCTCGACCATCAGGAGGTGATGAACGCGGTCTCCGTGGACATGCTGGGCGGTCTCTCAGAAGCGCTCGACACGATCGAGGAGAAGAAGGACGAGGTGCGCTGCGTGGTGCTGACGGGCGCAGGGCGGGCGTTCTGCACCGGGGCGAATCTCCAGGGCCGCAACAACCAGTCGAAGAAGACCAAGGCCGGCCTGACGCTCGAGACCGGCTTCCATCCCTTCCTGCGCCGCATTCGCAATCTGCATTGCCCGATCGTGACCGCGGTCAACGGCCCGGCGGCCGGCGCCGGCATGAGCTTCGCGCTGCTCGGCGACATGATCCTGTGCGCGCGCTCGTCCTATTTCCTGCAAGCGTTCCGCCGCATCGGTCTGGTGCCGGATTGCGGCTCGACCTGGCTCTTGCCGCGGCTGATCGGCAAGGCACGCTCGATCGAATTGTCGTTGATGGGCGAGCGGCTCCCGGCCGAGAAGGCGCTGGAATGGGGCCTCGTCAACCGCGTCTATGATGACGGCGTGCTGATGGAGGAGGCGATGAAGCTTGCGCGCGACCTCGCCAGCGGCCCGACGGTCGCGCTGTCGCTGATCCGCAAGCTGTACTGGGACAGCCCCGAGAATTCCTTCGAGGATCAGCTCAATCTCGAATTTCAGTGCCAGCTCCGTGCCGGCGACACGGATGATTTCCGCGAAGGTGTTGGCGCCTTCCTGGAGAAGCGTCCGGCGCAGTTCAAGGGCAAATGATCGAGGCTGAGCTTTCCCGCAGCGTTGCGCGCTGGTGCGAGGGGGCCGCCGGCGTGACCGGCGCGGCCAAGCTGTCCGGCGGCGCCAGCCAGGAGACCTGGCGCTTCGACATCGTGCATCCCGACGGGCCGATCGGTGCGATCCTGCGCCGCTCGCCGAAGGGGTATGGCGCGGCGCCGACGCGCGCGGCAGGTCTCGGCGCGGAAGCGCAGCTGATGCAGCTTGCCTATGAGGCCGGCGTGCCGTCGCCGCGCGTGATGCATGTGCTCCCGCCGGACGACGATCTCGGCACCGGCTTCATCATGCAGCGGGTCGAGGGCGAAACCATCGCGCGCAAGATTCTGCGCGACGACGAGTTTGCGGCGGCGCGGCCGCGTCTCGCACGGCAGATCGGCGGCGTGCTCGCGAAGCTGCACGGGCTACCGCGGGACAAATTGCCCGAGCTGCGCAGCCGGTCCGCGACGGAGGAGATCTCTGAGTTCGGACGCGATTATCGCAGCCTGGACTGGCCCAAACCCGTCTTCGAGCTGGCGCTGCGCTGGCTCCGCGACCACGATCCGGGCTTTTCGGCCGAGACGACGCTGGTGCATGGCGATTTCCGCAACGGCAATCTCATCATTGGCGCCGACGGCGTGCGCGCGGTGCTGGACTGGGAGCTCGCCCATCTCGGCGATCCCATGGAGGATCTCGGCTGGGTTTGCGTCAACTCCTGGCGCTTTGGCGAGATCGACAAGCCGGTCGGCGGCTTTGGCTCGCGTGAGGAGCTGTTCGCCGGCTATGAGGCGGCTGGGCGGAAGGTCGATCCATCGCGTGTCAAATTCTGGGAAGTGATGGGCACGCTGCGCTGGGGCATCATGTGCGGCGGCATGATGCAGCGCTTTCGCGAAAGTCCGGACCATTCGATGGAACGCGCCATGATCGGCCGTCGCGCTTCCGAGACCGAGATCGATCTGTTGCGGCTGCTGGCGCCGCGGGGGAGTTGACCATGCAGGACGAGCCGACCCCGATCGAGCTGACGAAGTCGGTCGCCGATTTCCTCCGCAACGACATCGCGCCGCTGATCTCCGGCCACCAGGCCTTCAAGCTGCGCGTGGCCATCAACATCCTCGATCTCGTGACAAGGCAGTTGACGCGGGAGGAGGGGAGCGACGCCGCGGAGGTGGAGCGGCTGCGTGCTCTGCTCGGCATGGACGGCTCGGTGACCGATCTCAACCGCACGCTGGCCGAGCGCATCGCCAAGGGCGAGGTCGATCTAGCGAGGCCCGGCCTTGCCGAGCATCTGTGGCAAACGACCATGGACAAGCTTGCGGTGGACCAGCCGAATTACGCGTCGTACAAACGCGAACTCTCGCGAAGCGGGTAGGCGGTACTACACTCTCTGCTGTCATCGCCCGCGAAGGCGGGCAATCCAGTATTCCAGAGGCGGCATTGATTGAGCCGAGAAGCCGCGGCGTACTGGATGCCCCGGTCCAGCCGGGGCATGACGGCGGTGATGAGCCGAGCGACCCTTCACTTCCCCACCCATTTCGGCGGCCGCTTCTCCGCAAACGCCTTCGGACCCTCGATGTAGTCCTGGGACGCAACCATCGCCTTCACGGCCGGATATTCCCGCTGCTCCTCGATCGCCTGCTCCAGCGACACGCCGAGGCCCTTCTGGATCGCCTGCTTTGACGCGCGGATCGACATCGGCGAATTCTTGGTGATCATCTCGGCCCAGCGCAGCGCGGCCGTGAGCGCTTCGCCCTGCGGCACCACCTCGTTGACGAATCCGAGTTCGAGACCCTCCTTGGCGCTGACATGACGCGCGGTGAGGATCATGCCCATGGCGCGCTTCAGCCCGATCTGGCGCGGCAGCCGGTGCAGGCCTCCGGCGAGTGCGGCCAGCCCGACGCGCGGCTCGGGCAAGGCGAAGGTCGCGTTCTCCGAGGCGATGATCAGGTCGCAGGCCAGCGCAATCTCGAAACCGCCGCCCATCGCCACGCCATTGACCGCGGCGATGATCGGCTTGTCGCAGTCGAAGCGCGCGGTGAGGCCGGCGAAGCCGCCCTTGTCCCAGCCCCGCTTGCCGCCGGCGGCCTGCCATTTCAGATCGTTGCCGGCGCAGAACGCCTTGTCGCCGCTACCGGTGACGATCGCGATCCACTGCTCGGGATCGGCGGAGAAATCGTCAAACACCTTGTTGAGCTCGAAATGCGCGTCGGTGTGCAGCGCGTTGTAGACCTCGGGCCGCGACAGCGTGACGATCGTGATCGGCCCCTTGCGTTCCACCTTGGAAAATTTCAGCTCCATCGTGCGCTCCCGCAGTTTCTCGTGAAGGAATATTGCCGGAATACTACCGCGCCTCCGCGCTGGAGCACCATCGAATTGCGCAATGCGCCTTGCGCATCTCACACGTCTCCCATTGCTTGACTTGGCGGCGCTCTTCTCACCTTAATCGTGCGAAGCAAAGCTGCGCCCAGCGCCTTAACGCAAAACGAAAAAATCATCCGGGAGAGAGCCGTGGATTTCTCGCTGCCTGCCGATCTCGTCGCCTATCTCGCAGAGCTCGACCTTTTCATCGAACGCGAGATCAAGCCGCTGGAGGCGGTCGACGATAACATCCGCTTCTTCGATCACCGCCGCGAATGGGCGCGCACCGATTTCGAGAATGGCGGCCTGCCGCGCCACGAATGGGAGGCGCTGCTGCGCAAGGCCAAGGATCTCGCAGACGCCGCCGGTCATTTGCGTTTTGCGGTGCCGAAGCAATATGGCGGCAAGAATGGCTCCAACCTCTGGATGGCGGTCATCCGCGAGCACTTTGCCGCCAAGGGGCTCGGCCTGCACAACGACCTCCAGAACGAGCATTCCATCGTCGGCAACTTCCCCGTCGCCACCATGCTCGATCGCTACGGACGCGACGACCAGAAGGCGATGATCGACGGCTCGATCAAGGGCAAGTACCGCATCACCTTCGGCCTGACCGAGCCAAATCACGGCTCCGACGCCACCCATATGGAAGCGCGCGCGGTGCCCGCGACCCGTGACAACGTCAAGGGCTGGATCATCAACGGCGAGAAGATGTGGACGACCGGCATGCACGTCGCCACGCATTGCGCGCTGTTCGCGCGCACGTCAGGCAATGACGGCGATGCCCGCGGCATCACCTGCTTCCTGGTGCCGGCCACGAGCCATGGCGTGAAGATCGAAGAGTATATGTGGACCTTCAACATGCCGACCGATCATCCCCGCGTCAGCTTTACGGACGTGTTCGTGCCGGAGGATGCGCTGTTCGGCGAGGACGGTCGCGGCCTGTCGCTGGCGCAATGTTTTGTCCATCAAAACCGCATCCGGCAGGCAGCGAGTTCGTTGGGGGCAGCGGTCTACTGCATCAACGAGAGCGTGAAGTATGCGCGCGAGCGAAAACCGTTCGGCAAGGCGCTGGCCGAGAACCAGGCGATCCAATTCCCGCTGGTCGAGCTTGCGACGCAGGCCGAGATGCTGCGCCTGTTGATCCGCAAGACCGCCTGGGAAATGGACAAGCTCACCGAGGAGCAGATCGAGCGCACGCTCTCCGACCGCGTCTCGATGTGCAACTACTGGGCAAACCGCCTGTGTTGCGAGTCTGCCGACCGCGCCATGCAGGTTCACGGCGGCATGGGCTATTCACGCCACAAGCCGTTCGAGCACATTTACCGCCATCACCGCCGCTATCGCATCACCGAGGGCAGCGAGGAGATCCAGATCCGCAAGGTAGCGGGATTTTTGTTCGGCTATATGGGGCCGGGGAAGCATTGAGGGATTGTTGCGCGCAGTCTCTCCCCGGAGTCGTCCCGGCGAAGGCCGGGACCCATTACCCCACGGAGAAGTCGTTGCGCGAGACGGCAACTCCGAGTTTTCGCAAAACCCAATCCTGTGGCTATGGGTCCCGGCCTTCGCCGGGACGACGATGTGGCTGGAGTGGTGCTAATTCACCCTTCTATCCTTCCCCGCCCAATACGGCTCCCGCAACTGCCGTCGCAAAATCTTGCCTGAGGGATTGCGCGGCAGCGCCGGCAAAAACTCCACGCTCTTCGGCGTCTTGAAGCCGGCGATGCGCTCGCGCGTGAAGTTGATGATGTCGGTGGCGGTCGCCTGCTTGCCGGGCTTCATCACCACAACGGCCTTCACCGCCTCGCCCCATTTGTCGTCGGGTATGCCGATCACGGCAGCTTCCGCGACGTCGGGATGATCGCACAGCGCGCTCTCGACCTCGGCCGGGTAGATGTTTTCGCCCCCGGAGATGATCATGTCCTTGATGCGGTCGTGGATGTAGAGATAACCGTCTTCGTCCATGTAGCCGGCATCACCCGTGCGCAGCCAGCCGTCGCCGCGCAGCGTCGCGGCGGTCGCTTCCGGCAGGTTCCAGTAGCCGGCCATGTTGGAGCCCGAGCGCGTCGCGATCTCGCCGACCTCGCGCGGCGGCAGCGGCTTGCCGTCAACGTCTAGGATCGCGATCTCGATGCCCGGCAGCGCCTTGCCGGCCGAGCGCATCCGCTCCAAGCCCTCGATATGATCCTCCGGCGGCAGCGCGACGATGGTGCCGGTGGTCTCGGTCATGCCGTACATTTGCACGAACCCGCATTTGAAGATCTCGATGCATTCTTTCAGCAGCGCCGCCGGTATCGGCGAGGCGCCGTACAGCATGTATTTCAACCGGGAGAAATCGATTGTCTTCGCGCGCGGCTGCCGCACCACGAACTGCATCGCCGCCGGCACCATGAACAGCTTTGTGATGCCGGACTGCTCGAAGAAATCCAGCACCTTGGTCGGATCGAACTCGCGCGCGATCACGCCGCGGGCGCCGTGGTAGAGCCCCATCACGCCCCAGCCGGAGCCGCCGATATGGAAGATCGGCATCGCGACCAGCGACACGTCGTCGGTCGACCATCGGTTCCACTCCGGCTTGTCCTCGGCATTGCCTGTTTGCACCAGGTTGAGGAAGTTCGCATGCGACAGCATCGCGCCCTTCGGCTTGCCTGTCGTACCCGAGGTATAGAGCTGGATCGCGATGTCCTTAGTGTCGATCGGCACCTTGGGATCGTCGCCACTCTGTGCATCGCGCCAAGCTGTAAAATCCTGCCATTCCGGCGCGCCGCCTTCGGTGGTGATGACGCTGCGCACGCCCGGCAACTGGTCCTTGATCTGGCGGACCTGGGTGATGAACTCAGGTCCCACGAACAGCACCGGCGCTTTGCAGTCGCTCACGATGAAGGCGACCTCGGGGCCCGCGAGCCGCCAGTTCACCGGCGCCATCACCACGCCGGCCTTCATGGCACCCATCAGCAGCTCGAAATAGTTGTCGCTGTTCTTGCCGAGATAGGCGATGCGCTCGCCCTTGTTCACACCCATCGCGATCAGCGCATTGGCGACGCGATTCGTCTTGATGTCGAACTCGGCGAAGCTGGTGACACGACCTTCGAACTCGAAGGCGATGGCATTGCCGCGGCTCTTGGCGCGCTCGCGCACCATGTCGGCGAGGTCAGCCAATGGCTGTGTGGTGGACATGTCTCTCCCGTGACGTCTTGTTCTTATGCCGCGGAGTGTGGCGTCATCCGCGGGCGAAAACAAGATGGGAGAGGGTACGCCATGGCTTCAGCGTCGTCGTCTTGGCGAAAGCCAGGACCCATAGCCACAAAACGCAATTCGGCGAAGACTGGCCATGGCCAATCTTCGCCAAAGAACATTCGGTGATAATGGGTCCTGGCTTTCGCCAGGACGACTACGGAGAGAGCCTCAGCCCCGCTTCGCACGGTCCTTTTCATTCTGCGCCATGATGCTCTCGCGTGCGGTTTTCCAGTCGTCGTCGCTCCAGTCGCGGAGCTGGTAGAAATTGCCGCCCATCGCGAGCGCCTGCGCGCCGTCCATGGCGATGGTCTCGCCGCTGATCCAGTCGCAACCGCCGGAGATCAGGAACACGGCGACGTTCTGCAATTCCTCCATGGTACCGACGCGGCCCATCGGGTTCATCGCCTTGGTGCGCGCGCCCGCTTCGTCGCCGGGCTTGATGCGCTTGCTCATGCCCTCGGTCGGGATCTCACCCGGCGCGATCGTGTTCAGCCGGATGCCATAGCGGCCCCATTCGGTCGCGAGCGACATCGTCATGGCATGGATCGCCGACTTGCTCATCGCCGACGGCACCACGTAAGGCGATCCGTTGCGCACCCAGGTCGTGGTGATCGAGACGACGTTGCCGGGCTGCTTCAACGCGATCCAGCGCTTGCCGACCGCCTGCGTCACGTAAAACGTGCCGTGCATGACGATGTTGGCGACGGCGTCAAAGCCGCGCGGCGACAGCTCCTCGCTGCGCGAGATGAAATTGCCGGCGGCGTTGTTGATGAGGTCGGTGAGGGGGCCGTCGCGAAAGATGGTCTCGATCATCTCCTCGACCGCGAGCGCGTTGCGGATGTCGACGCCGTGGCTGGTGACGCGGCCGCCATGCTCAGCCATCAGCTCGGTCGCGGTCTCGTCGCAGACGATCTTGCGCCGGCCGCAGATGTGCACTTCCGCGCCGAGCTGGAGAAAGCGCGCCGCCATCGACTTGCCGAGCCCGGTGCCGCCGCCGGTCACGAGGATGCGCCGCCCCGCCAGAAGATTTTCCTTAAACATGGCTGTTTCCCCCGTCGCGATTGTCGGTTAATTGATCGATTGACTAAATCCGGCCGCCGGCTTCCTGTAAAGCGGCACCGAACAAGAACAGCCGGGAACCAGGGGAGAATTCATCCATGGAAGAGCGCGTCTCGATCTCGATCTCGGAAGGCGTCGCCGACGTGCGGCTGGTGCGCGCGGACAAGATGAATGCGCTGGATCAGGCCATGTTCGAGGCCCTTGTGGCCGCAACGGATCGGCTTTCGAAGGAAAAAGGCGTGCGCGTCGTGGTGCTGTCCGGCGAGGGCCGCGCCTTCTGTGCCGGTCTCGACATGGGGCGTTTTGCCGCCATGAAGGAAAAGGGGGGCAATGGAATTCCGGGTGGCGAAAATCGCGACCTCACCAAACGCACGCACGGCCAGGCGAATTTTGCGCAACAGGCCGTGTGGGGCTGGCGCCAGCTTCCGGTCCCCGTGATCGCGGCGATCCAGGGCGTCGCCTTCGGCGGCGGCTTCCAGCTCGCACTCGGCGCCGACATGCGCTTCCTCACGCCCGATGCGCGAATGTCGGTGATGGAAATCAAATGGGGTCTGGTACCCGACATGGCGGGCACGCCGATCCTGGCTTCGCTCGTGCGCGACGACATCTTGCGCGATCTCACCTACACCGGCCGCATCTTCTCCGCGCAGGAGGCGATGGCTTACGGTCTCGCCACGCGCATCTGCGACGACCCGCGCGCTGCCGCGCTCGACGTCGCGCGCGAGATCGCGGGAAAAAGCCCCGATGCGATCCGCGCCGCGAAACGCATGCTCAACAATCTCTCGGTCGATCCGGGCCCCGCGCTACTCGCCGAGTCCGTCGAGCAGCAGAAGTTGATCGGCAGCGCGAACCAGACCGAGGCGGTGCGTGCCAATCTCGAGAAGCGCGCGCCGAAGTTTGCGGATTAGCGCAGACCTCATCCCGAGGAGCCGCGAAGCGGCGTCTCGAGGGATGGGCCACGGGCTCTCATGGTTCGAGACGGCGCCTTGCGCCTCCTCACCATGAGGGGCAACTTCAACAACAAAGAAAAACAACAATGAGCGAAACCTCAAATTTCCTCGGCATCGTCTCCGGCGGGCGCAGCCGCTCCCATGCCGAGGTCGCTGATCGTGCCGACCGCATCGCGAGCGGTCTCAGCCAGATCGGCGTCAGGCAGGGCGATTGCGTCTGCATGCTGATGCGCAACGACATCGCCTTCATCGAAGCCGCCTATGCCGCCATGCGGCTGGGCGCCTACGGCGTGCCGATCAACTGGCACTTCAAGCCGGAGGAGGTCAACTACATCCTGAACGACACCGGCACCTCCGTGCTGATCGGCCATGCCGACATGCTGCATGCCTTGCGCGATGCGATTCCCCAAGGCGTCACCGTGCTCAGCGTGCCGACGCCCCCGGAGATCCTGTCCAGCTACAAGATCGATCCCGATCATCTGAAGACGCCGGACTTCGCGATCGATTTCGAATCCTGGCTCGCAGAGCACCAGCCCTATGACGGCCCGGTCGTGCCGCAGCCCATGAACATGATCTACACCTCGGGCACGACAGGCCACCCCAAGGGCGTACGGCGCAACGCGCCGACGCCGGAGCAGGCGGCTGCCGGCGAGCGCATGCGCGCGATGATCTACGGGCTCAAGCCCGGCGCCCGCACGATCCTGCCGGGCCCGCTCTATCACTCCGCGCCGAACTCGTTCGGCATTCGCGCGGGAAAACTCGGCGGCGCACTGGTGCTGATTCCCCGCTTCGAGCCCGAGGAATTTCTCGAGCTGATCGAGCGCTACAAGATCGACACCATCTTCATGGTGCCGACCATGTTCATCCGCCTGATGAAGCTGCCGGAGGAGGTGCGCAAGCAATACGACGTCTCCTCGCTCCGCCACATCATTCACGCCGCAGCACCCTGTCCGGCGGACGTCAAGCGCGCCATGATCGAATGGTGGGGGCCGGTGATCTATGAATTCTACGGCTCGACCGAATCCAGCGCCGTCACCTTCGCGACCTCCGAGGACGCGCTGAGGAAGCCCGGCACCGTCGGCAGGATTTCGCCCGGCGCCGAGCTGCGCTTCATCGGTGAGGACGGACGCGTGCTGGGTGTAGGCGAGATCGGCGAGATCTACTCGCGCATGGCCGGGATGGCCGATTTCACCTACCACAACAAGCCGGAGAAGCGCGCCGAAATCGATCGCGACGGCTTCATCACCTCCGGCGACGTCGGCTATATCGACGAAGAGGGCTACGTCTTCATCTGCGACCGCAAGCGCGACATGGTGATCTCGGGCGGCGTCAACATCTATCCGGCCGAGATCGAGTCCGTGCTGCACGCGGTGCCCGGCGTGCATGATTGCGCGGTGTTCGGCATCCCCGATGCCGAGTTCGGCGAAGCGCTGATGGCGGTGGTCGAGCCGCAAGCCGGCGTTACGCTGGATGCCGCCGAAATCCGCACCCGCCTGAAGGCCTCGCTTGCCGACTACAAGGTCCCAAAGCACATCGAGATCCGCACCGGGCTGCCGCGCGAAGACTCCGGCAAGATCTTCAAGCGGCGCCTGCGCGATCCCTATTGGGAGCAGGCGGGGCGGAAGATCTAGCGGTGCGTAGCCCGGGTGAGCGAAGCGATACCCGGGATAACAACCAGTAAGACCCGGATGTCGCTTCGCTCATCGGGGCTACACGAGCACGCGAATACGTGAGCGGCTTTATCGATCGCAACCTCGCGCATCGTGCTATACTCACGGGATCATCGACCTTCGGATCATCCCATGGCTCCCGTTTCCATCCTGCTCAACCTGCTCTGGATTCTCATTGGCGGCGCCTGGATGGCGCTCGGCTGGCTGGTCGCCGCGGTCATCATGGCGGTCACCATCATCGGCCTGCCCTGGGCGCGGGCGGCGTTCAATATCGCCGTCTACACGCTGATGCCGTTCGGCTCGCGGGCGGTCAGCCGCTATGAGGTCACCGGTGTCGAGGATGTCGGCACCGGCCCGCTCGGGGTGATCGGCAACATCATCTGGTTCGTGCTCGCCGGCTGGTGGTTGGCGCTCGGCCACCTCTTCACCGCCGTGGCCCTCGCGATCACCATCATCGGCATTCCCTTCGCCTGGGCCCACCTCAAGCTCGCCGGCATCGCGCTCTGGCCGATCGGCAAGGTGATCGCGCCGGCTTAAGGCAAACTCGTAGGATATCCTACGCCTCCGCAAGGCGTCACATTTCCTTGCAACTTTTTCCCGACTTCATTGTTGACGAGCGGGAGTGAACGCGGCCGCAATGTGCCGCGGCTGGCCCTTGGTTCATTCTTATCGGGAGGCGATTGCATGAAGTGGCTTTGCTTGGTGGGCTTTGTGGCGGGGGCCGTTGCTTTGACACCCACACCTTCTGCTTCGGCGATGCCCGTTGCCAAGCCGGACACACTGGGCGCGTCTCAGACTGACACGATCGAGGTCAAGGGCGGCCACGGACATGGCGGTGGCCACGGGTGGGGTCATCGCGGCGGCCGTGGTCATCATTACGGCTGGGGCAGAGGCCGAGGCCATCACTATGGTTGGCGGCACCATCACCACTGGTAAGCGTCACTATTGTCCCGAGATTGAAGTCGGGTGGCAGCTCAATGCTTCCGACCCACAATCCCTCGCGTTGCCCGACGGGCAAAACCCGCCACATGCAGGTCAATCGATCGGTTCTCCAATATTCTGATTGACCGAATTCGCTTCTTCGGGTAAACCGCAAACTATTCCGGCCCGCTAAAAAGGGCGTTTCGCGATCGTCACGATACGTGAGCCGAGATGCGATGGACGCGGCAGCGCCGGCGCGTGACGAGGTGGCAGGGCGGGCTACGCCTGTGAGCCATCGCGATCCGCGCGAACGACCCGGCGCGGTCACAGCGTTTCTATTCGACTTCGGGGGCGAGCACGCGCGAGCTTCCGGATGTCCGGGGAGGGACGTCCGCGGACGGCAAAAGCGTGTGGTCCTGACGCCCGGGGTCTGTGCGTCAAGGCTTGCGGTGATGTGCGGCCCGACCGGGTGCGCGCATCGATCATCTGCAAGGCGACGGGGGCAATAGTGCATCGCTCCCCGGGGAGAGCGCGCCATAAGCCGTAAACCATTGCGCAGGGAAGGCCGGGATGTTCCGGCATCACCTGTGGTCACCCCCGCGTGCGTCTTTCGCGTGCGGACCTTGGGTGCCAGCCGGCGCCCGGCCTTCCCTGCGCCCTTTCTTATCGATGAGGGCGAAACGGACAGCAAAACTCGGGCCCCTGCGCCGCGAGACCGCGGACGTGTGCGCGCGCCGTTCAGCAAGGCGCATTTCTCCCATGATCGGTGATGTTGCCGCGCCGCCCCCAACTTCATCTTGCGCTGCGGCAAAAAACTTGCACACTCGGCTGAGCCGGGCAGCCAAGCGAGCTCGAACAGCGGAGCGAGCCAATGTCCCTCCAGACCATATCATCCGACACCGCCGATCAGCGCCCCAACCGCCCCGAGGACGTCCAGGCGCTGGAAGCGGACGTGCGGCTGCGGGACGACATCCGCCTGCTCGGGCGCATTCTCGGCGACACGGTGCGCGACCAGGAGGGGCCTGAATTGTTCGATCTGGTCGAGCGCATCCGGCAGACCTCGATCCGATTCCACCGCGACGAGGACCGGCTCGCCCGCCGCGAGCTCGAGCAGATCCTCGACAGCATGTCGACCTCCGAGACGGTGCGGATCGTCCGCGCCTTCAGCTATTTCTCCCACCTCGCCAACATCGCCGAGGACCAGAACAACATCCGCCAGATGCGCGCCAACAAGGGCGGCGGCTCCGGCGTGCTGGCCGAGACGCTCGCCCATGCGAGGGCTGCGGGCATCGGTGCCGATGCCCTGCGCAACTTCTTCAAGAGCGCGCTGGTCAGCCCGGTTTTGACGGCGCATCCGACCGAGGTCCGCCGCAAGAGCACGATGGACCGCGAGATGGAGGTAGCTAGCCTGCTCGATCGTCGGGAGCGCGTCGCGCTGACGGCGGAAGAGGCTGCCGCCAGCGACGAGCAGCTCCGCCGCGAGGTGCTGACGCTGTGGCAGACCAACCTGCTGCGCCGGACCAAGCTCACCGTGCTCGACGAGGTCGCCAACGGCCTGTCGTTCTACGATTACACGTTTCTCCGCGAGGTGCCGCGGCTGGTCAACGCGCTGGAGGACCGGCTGGAGGAGGGCGGCGAGCAGGCGGCCGGCGAGCTCGCCTCGTTCCTGCGCATGGGCAGCTGGATCGGCGGCGACCGCGACGGCAATCCCTTCGTCACCGCCGACGTGATGCGCGGCACGCTGCGACTGCAGTCGAGCCGGGTGATGCAGTTCTATCTGAACGAGCTGCACGTGCTCGGCTCGGAATTGTCGATCGCGGCCCACCTCGCCGACGTCTCCGAGGAGCTGCGCACGCTCGCTGAGCGCTCGCCCGATACCTCGCCGCACCGGAGCGGCGAGCCCTATCGCCTCGCGGTCTCCGGCATCTATGCGCGCCTCACTGCCACGGCCGAAATGCTTCAGGTCGAGATTACGCGCCGGCCGGTCGGCAAGGGCGCGCCCTATGACAGCGTCGGGGAGCTCAAGGCCGATCTCGACGTGCTGCACCGCTCGCTGATCTCCAACAACGCCGGCGTCATCGCCCGCGGCCGGCTGCGGCTGCTGCGGCGTGCGGTGGACTGCTTTGGATTCCATCTGGCCCGGCTCGATATCCGGCAGAACTCGGCGGTGCACGAGCGGACCATTGCCGAGCTGATGGATGCCGCCAATCCCGGCATGTCCTATCTCGCGCTCGGCGAGGACGCCCGCATCTCGCTGCTCACCAACGAGTTGCGCTCAACGCGCTCGCTGGTGTCGCCGTTCGTCAAGTACAGCGACGAGACGATGGGCGAGCTCAACGTGTTCCATGCCGCCGCCGAGGCGCACGCGAAGTTCGGCTCGGACGCCATCCCCCAATGCATCATCTCGATGTGCAAGGGCATGTCGGATATGCTCGAGGTCGCGGTGCTCCTGAAGGAGGTCGGTCTCGTCCATCCCTCCGGGCGCAGCGCCATCAACATCGTGCCGCTGTTCGAGACCATCGAGGATTTGCAGACTTCCAGCACCATCATGGACCGCATGCTCTCGCTGCATGATTATCGCCGCCTGGTCGACAGCCGCGGCAGCGTGCAGGAGGTCATGCTGGGCTATTCCGACTCGAACAAGGATGGCGGCTTCGTCACCTCGGGCTGGGAGCTCTACAAGGCCGAGATCGGCCTCGTCGACGTGTTCGAGCGCCACGGCGTGCGCCTACGCCTGTTCCATGGCCGCGGCGGTTCGGTCGGCCGCGGCGGCGGACCGAGCTATGATGCCATCATCGCCCAGCCCGGCGGCGCGGTGAACGGCCAGATCCGCATCACCGAGCAGGGCGAGATCATCTCGTCGAAATACTCCAACGCCGAAGTCGGCCGCAACAATCTGGAGATCCTGGCAGCCGCAACGCTGGAGGCGAGCCTGTTGCATCCGCGCCAGAGCGCGCCGCGCCGCGAATATCTGACCGCGATGGACGAGCTTTCAAGCCTCGCCTTCAAGGCCTATCGGGGCCTCGTCTACGAGACCGACGGCTTCGTCGATTATTTCTGGGCCTCGACGGTCATCAACGAGATCGCGACGCTCAACATCGGCAGCCGCCCGGCCTCGCGCAAGAAGACCCGCGCGATCGAGGACCTTCGCGCCATTCCCTGGGTGTTCTCCTGGGCGCAATGCCGCCTGATGCTGCCCGGCTGGTACGGCTTTGGCAGCGCGGTCGAGCAATGGATCGCGGAGCATCCCGACAAGGGCATGCCGTTCCTCAAAGAGCTCTACAAGGAATGGCCGTTCTTCCGCATGCTGTTGTCGAACATGGACATGGTGCTGGCCAAGAGCTCGATCGCGATCGCCTCGCGCTATGCCGAACTCGTGCCCGACGAGGCGCTCCGCGAAAAAATCTTCAGCCGCATCCGCCGCGAATGGCATTCCTGCATCGAGACGCTGCTGGACATCATGGGCCAGGACCGGCTGCTGCAAGGCAACCCGCTGCTGGAGCGCTCGGTGCGCCACCGCTTCCCTTATCTCGACCCGCTCAACCATGTGCAGGTCGAGCTGCTGAAAGAGCATCGCGCGCAGAACCCGGATGAGCAGGTGCTGCGCGGGATTCAGCTGACGATCAACGGGATCTCGGCGGGATTGAGGAATACGGGGTAGAGACATGGTGAGTGGCGAGTGGAATCCATTCGCCACTCACCATTCGCTGCACTCAACAGAAATGCGCGCCCTGCGTCTCCACATACACCGCATAGAGCGACTGGCTCGCGGTCATGAACAGGCGGTTGCGCTTCTTGCCGCCGAAGCAGACGTTGGCGCAGGTCTCGGGCAACAGGATCTGCCCGATGCGCGCGCCGTCGTTTGGCGCGAACACCTGCACGCCGTCATAGCCGGGGCCGACCCAGCCGGCGCCGACCCAGATGTTGCCTTCGGTGTCGACGCGCAGGCCGTCGGGGAAGCCTGATTTGCCGTCGAGCGTCATGTCGATCAGCTTCTTCGGGTTCGAAAGCTTCGCCCCATCGATGTCGTACGACCACACCACGTTCTTGGCTTCAGGATAATGCGTGATGCCGGTGTCGCAGACATAGAGCTTCTTGTAGTCCTGACTAAAAGCGATGCCGTTCGGCTTGAACGGCTCGTCGGCCACCTTCGCGACCTGGCCGCTCTGCGGATCAATGCGATAAACCGCTTCCTTCTGATGGGGCTGCAGCGAGCCGGTATTGGCAAGCTTGCCCTCGTAGATACTGATCGCGCCGTAGCCGGGATCGGTGAACCAGATCGCCTTGTCGTTGGGATGCACCACCATGTCGTTGGGGCCGTTGAGCGGCTTGCCGCCGGCCTGCTCGGCCAGGGTCGTCACCGAACCGTCGTGCTCGTAGCGGACGAGCCGGGTGCGCTCGGCACTGAGCTGGCGCCCCTCGGTGTCGAACGAGTTGCCGTTGGCCTCGTTCGACGGCTTGTGGAACTGCTCGGAGATGTGGCCGTCGTCATCGAGGTAGCGCAGCTGCCGGTTGGCGGGGATGTCACTCCAGACCAGATATTGCCCTTGCGCATTCCACGCTGGCCCTTCCGCCCACAGGCAGCCGGTATAGAGCCGCTTGATTGCGGTGTTGCCGACCTTCGCTTTGAAGCGCTTGGGATCGATGGCAATGATGTCAGGATCGGGATAGCGCTGCGGCTCGGCATTGGCGCCGAAGTCGCGGGCGTCCGCGCGTGAGGCGAGCAGGGCGGATGCGGCAACGGTCGCGGCGCCCTTGAGGAGCGTGCGGCGGGCGAGGCCGCTGCCTGCAGTCGTGTCGTCGGAGTCGGTCAGCATTCTTGTCATGGTTTCCTCCCAAAGTTGTGTTGGGAGGAAATGATCCGCCAGCAATCGGGCGTAAAGCGGAGCGATCTCCGGACTAGGCAGCCGGAGATCGCAGAGCAGGAATGCCGGAAGTGCGGCTCGACGGGATCCTTACACGGGATCCCACGGGAAGATGTCGGCGGAGCGGTCGAGCTTGTAGAATGATCCCTTCAGCGCCGGCATGCCGTGTTCCGCGATCGATTGCGGCGTCCAGCCCTCGCTCCGGTGCACCGAGCGCAGCGGACGGTTCTGGCTGAACAGGAACAGCTCGTTCATGCGCGCGCCGAAGATCTGCCCGGACACGTCCTTGGCGGCATCGGAGAGCAGATAGGCGCAGACCGGCGCGATCTTCTCCGGGCCCATCTGCTTGATCTTCTCGACGCGCGCCTTCTCGGCTTCGGTCTCGGTCGGGATGGTCCCGATCATGCGGGTCCAGGCGAACGGCGAGACGCAGTTGGAGCGAACGTTGAAGCGGCCCATGTCGAGCGCAATAGACTTCGACAGGCCGACGATGCCGAGCTTGGCGGCGGCGTAATTGGCTTGTCCAAAGTTGCCGATCAGGCCGGAGGTCGAGGTGAAGTGCACGAACGAGCCGGACTCCTGCTCGCGGAAGATCCGCGCCGCGGCGTGGCTGACGTAGAACGAGCCCATCAAATGCACCTTGATGACGGCCTCGAAGGCTTCCACGCTCATCTTGTGGAAGATCATGTCGCGCAGGATGCCGGCATTGTTGACCACGCCGTCGAGCCGGCCGAAATGATCGGTCGCGGTCTTCACGATCTTGCTGGCGGGGATGGCTTCGGCCACCGACTCGAAATTGGCGACGGCGGTGCCGCCGCGCTTCTTGATCTCCTCGACCACTTCCTCGGCGGGCGCGGCGCTGGTGCCAGCGCCGTCCGCGGCGACGCCGGGATCGTTGACGACGACCTTGGCGCCCTCGCCGGCGCAGAGCAGCGCGATTTCGCGCCCGATGCCGCGGCCTGCGCCGGTGACGATGATGACCTTGTCTTGCAGTGATTTCGTCATGTGGATTACCTCTCGTTCGTAAACACGATCGTGCCCGACGCGGCGAACATGCCGCCGACGCCGTGACACACCGAAATCTTCGCGTTGGCGACCTGCGCCGGCGCGATACCGCGCATCTGCCGCACGCTCTCCTGGAGCGCGTACATGCCGTACATGCCCGAATGCATGTAGCTCAGGCCGCCGCCATTGGTGTTGAGCGGCAGCTTGCCGCCGGGCCGCGTGTTGCCGTCGGCGATGAACTTTCCGGTCTCCTCGTGCGGCATGAAGCCGAGGTCGCCGAGGCCGAACAGCGGCAGATGCGCAAAGGCGTCGTAGATCATGAGATGGTCGACATCCTTATGCGCGATGCCGGCCTCCTTGAAGGCGAGGGGCCCCGCGGTCTTGAACGCGCGCGAGGAGTTGAACGTCTCCATCTGGCTGACCATCGGCGTCTCCACGCTCTCGCCGGTGCCCATGATGTAGACGGGCTTGCGCGGAAAATCCCTGGCACGGTCCGCCGAGGTCAGGATCAGCGCGCCGCCGCCGTCGGTGACGAGGCAGCATTGCAGCAGGCGGAACGGATAGGCGATCATGCGCGAGTTGAGGACGTCCGCGACCGTGATGGGATCCTTCATCATCGCGCGCGGATTCTTCGCCGCCCACTCCCGCTGCACCACTGCGACCGAGGCGAGCTGCTCGTGCGTGATGCCATAGGTCTTCATGAAGCGAAGCACGGGGATCGGGAACATGCTGGGCGGGCCGTAGACACCGAACGGCGCCTCGAACTGGCCTTGCAGGCTGTCGGCAGGAATCGAGCGCGGCGCCTTGCCGATCATCGACTTGCCGCTCTCGGCATGGGTGATCAGCACCGTCTTGCATAGGCCGGCCTCGATCGCTGCGGCGGCATGGCGGACGTGCAGCATGAAGGAGCAGCCGCCGACCGAGGTGCCGTCCACCCAGGTCGGCTTGATGCCGAGATAGTGGCAGACCTGCTGCGGCGTTTCGACGGCGGTGGCGAAACCATCGATGTCGGACAGCTTCAGCCCGGCATCGGCAATGGCATTGAGCGCCGCATCCGCGTGAAGCTGGAGCTGCGAGACGTTGGGGATGACACCGAGTTCGGTGGTCTCGGCCGCGCCGACGACGGCAACCTGATTGCTGCGCATGCTCTATCCCTTCGCCGGACGGAATACGGGGAGGGTGATCTTGTCGTCGAGCGCCTCGAAGGCGACCTCGAGCTTCATGTCGAGTTCGAGCGCCTCCGGCGTCTGCGGGCAGTCGATGATGTTGCTCATCATCCGCGGTCCCTCTTCGAGCTCGACTACCGCAATCGCGTAAGGCGGCGTGAAGCCGGGCGCGGCGGGACGGTGGTTGATCACGTAGCTGTAGAGAAAGCCGTTGCCGCTCGCCTTGAAGATGCTGACCTTGCGCGAGGCGCAGGACGGGCAGAACGGGCGCGGCGGGAAATAGACATGCGCACAGGCGTCGCAGCGCTGCAGGCGCAACTCGCCCGCCTTGGTGCCGTCCCAGAAATGCTGGGTCTCCGGCGTCGGTTTCGGTCGCGCGCGATGCGGTTCGGCCATCTCGGCAGGTCCTCCCAAGGCCAAGCGAAGCCCGGCTGTTGCGATCTTGATCCGACAATCGACCATGGCGCGTCAACGGTCCAGCAATGCGCATGCATGCCATCATGCGCACAATGCTTGTGTCGAAGTGAGGCAGCGCTATACATTGCGCGCAAATATTCCGTGAGACAGACATGCCCGATTTTTCGACACTGAAGAAGCTCGCCGAAGACCTCGAAAGCGGCCGCACCAGCTCCCGCAAGCTGGTCGAGGCTTGCATCGCCAAAATCGCCGATCCGGCCGGCGAGGGGCAGCGTACCTTCATCCATGTGGACAGGGACGCCGCGCTTGTGGCGGCGGATGCGATGGACGGTTTGCGCAAGGTGAAGGCGGCGCC
This sequence comes from Bradyrhizobium sp. 35, assembly GCF_023073215.1. Classification (NCBI taxonomy): domain Bacteria; kingdom Pseudomonadati; phylum Pseudomonadota; class Alphaproteobacteria; order Hyphomicrobiales; family Nitrobacteraceae; genus Bradyrhizobium; species Bradyrhizobium sp. 35. The sequence goes on along the minus strand of NZ_JADPJC010000157.1, from coordinate 465,903 downwards.
GTCGCGCTACGCCGGTATCCCGGTCTCGATCAAGGATCTCTTCGACATCAAGGGCCAGGTGACGCGCGCCGGCTCCCGCGCGCTCGATGATTCCTCGCCGGCCGAGCAGGATGCCCCCACGGTAGCGCGGCTGCGCAAGGCCGGCTTCGTCGTGATCGGGCGCACCAACATGACCGAGTTCGCCTATTCCGGCATCGGCATCAATCCGCATTACGGCACGCCAAAGGGCGCCTGGAACCGGGCCGAGGGCCACGTGCCCGGCGGTTCGTCCTCGGGTGCCGCGGTGTCCGTGCTCGACGGCATGGCGCATGGCGCGCTCGGCACCGACACCGGCGGCTCCTGCCGGATTCCGGCGGCCTATAACGGCATCGTCGGCTACAAGCCGACGCAGCGGCGCGTGCCGCTCGACGGGGCTGTGCCGCTGTCGTTCTCGCTCGACAGCATCGGGCCGCTGGCACGATCGGTCAGTTGCTGTGCCATTCTCGATGCCGTGCTCGCCAACGAGCTGATCGGCCCGCTGAAGCCGCGACCTGTCAAGGGCATGCGGCTGGCGGTGCCGACCACGATCGCGCTCGATGACCTCGACGCGGCTGTGGCCGGGACATTCGAGCGTGCGCTCAAGAGCCTTGCCGATCACGGCGCGATCATCGAGCGCATGGAGATGGCCGAATTCCACGACATCGGACCGATGAACGCCAAGGGCGGCTTTGCGGCTTCCGAAAGCTACGCCTGGCACCGCTACCTCCTCACATCCAAGGGTGACGTCTACGATCCCCGAGTCTCCGTGCGCATCATGCGCGGCGAGGCGCAGAGCGCGGCGGACTACATCGATCTTCTCCACGAGCGCCGCTCGCTGATCGCCCGCGTCAATGCGCGGATCGCGCCCTATGACGCGCTGGTGCTGCCGACCACCGCCAACACGCCGCCGAAAATCGCCGATCTCGCCGACGACAAGGAGTTCACCAGGGAAAACCTGCGGGCGCTCCGCAATTGCACCCTGATCAACATGATCGACGGTTGCGCCATCTCGCTGCCGGCGCATCGCGAGGGCGAAATTCCCGTCGGCCTGATGCTGGCGGGCGCGGGCGGATCGGACCGCCGTATCTTCGAGCTTGCTGCCGGCATGGAGGCCGTAATTCGTGTTTGACCTGACCTTCACCGTTGACGCCCAGGACACCACCACGCCGCTGACGCTGGCGATCGACCAGATGGTCATCGCCGGCTGGACCGGCCGCGATCCGGTCGCGCGCGACAAGCACATTGCCGAGCTGCAGGAGATGGGTATCGCGCCGCCGGCCTCGACGCCGATCTACTACCGTGCCTCGGCGCGGCGGCTGACGCAGGAGGACAGCATCGAATGCACCGGCGGCGATTCCTCCGGCGAGGTCGAGTTCGTGCTGATCGGCTGGCAGGGTCGCATTTTCGTCGGCTGCGGTTCCGACCACACCGACCGCAAGGTCGAAGCCTACAACGTCACGGTGTCCAAGCAGATGTGCGACAAGCCGATCGCATCCACCGTGTGGGAGCTCGAGGACGTCATCGGCCATTGGGACAGGATGATCCTGCGCTCCTGGGCCACGATCAAGGGCGAGCGCGTGCTCTACCAGGAGGGCACGCTCGACGCGATGCTGCCGGTCGTCGACCTCATCGCGCGTGGCTTCGACGGTGGGAAATTCCCCGACGGCTGCGCCATGTTCGGCGGTACGTTTGCGGCGAAGGGCGGCATCCGTCCCGCCGATCGCTTCGATTTCGAGCTGGAGGACCCCGTGCTGAAGCGCACGATCAAGCACGGCTATGACGTGGTGACGCTGCCGGTGCGGGGCTAAAGTCTCTCCTTCGTCATTGCGAGGAGCTCTTGCGACAAAGCAATCCAGACTGGTTCCGCGGAGGAATTCTGGATTGCTTCGCTCCGCTCGCAATGACGGGGAGAGAGACGGAAATCGGGTGGTAGAGGACGGGGCGGTCCTGCGAAGGTCAGAGAGCCATGACAGCAACAGCACGCAAATCGCCTCAATCCCCGTCAGCGGATACTGCCGCCCATGTCGATGCCCTCGACTGGCCGCAAATCACCGGCGAGCTCGACACCCACGGCTCCGCCGTCCTGAAGGGCCTGCTCACGCCGGAGCAGTGCCGCGCCGTCGCCGCGCTCTATCCCGACGACACCAACTTCCGCAGCCGTATCGTCATGGGCCGCCACGGCTTTGGCCGCGGCGAATACAAATATTTCTCCTATCCGCTGCCCGATCTGATCGCGCAGTTGCGCCCGGCGCTCTACGCGCATCTCCAGGGCGTCGCCAATCGCTGGAACGAGGCGATGGGGATCGACATTCGCTATCCCGCCACTCACGCCGCGTTCCTGAAACGATGCCACGAGGCAGGCCAAACGCGGCCGACGCCGCTGCTGTTGCAATATGAGGCCGGCGATTTCAACTGCCTGCATCAGGATCTCTATGGCGAGCACGTGTTCCCGCTCCAGGTCGCGATCCTCTTGTCCGAGCCGGGACGCGATTTCACCGGCGGCGAGTTCGTGCTGACCGAGCAACGCCCGCGCATGCAGTCCCGCGCCGAAGTGGTTCCGCTCGCGCAGGGCGACGCCGTTGCCTTCGCTGTGCATCATCGTCCAGTGCAGGGGACACGCGGCACCTACCGCGTTAATCTCCGCCATGGCGTCAGCCGGATTCGCTCTGGCCAGCGCTACACGCTGGGTGTGATCTTTCACGATGCGAAATAAACGCTGCCGCTGATGGGGGATTTGTTCGATAATGTCGCCGAAGCTCAGCCGTCGCGCGAGAAGATCGCCGACGGCGCCGTGCTGCTGCGCGGCTTCGTCAAGCCGATCGAAAGCGAGTTGATCGATGCGGTGCGCGCCATCGTGGCGCAGTCGCCGTTCCGGCGCATGACCACGCCCGGCGGGCATCTGATGTCGGTCGCCATGACCAATTGCGGCGAGCGCGGCTGGATCACCGATCATACCGGCTATCGCTATGATCCCATCGACCCGCGGACCGGGGCGCCGTGGCCGGCGATGCCACCCGTGCTCCGCGATCTCGCCCGCCGCGCGGCGGAGCAGGGCGGCTTTACTGGCTTTGCGCCCGATGCCTGCCTCGTCAACCGCTATGAGCCTGGCACGCGGCTGTCGCTGCATCAGGACAAGGACGAGCTGGATTATTCGGCGCCGATCGTCTCGGTCTCGCTTGGGCTACCTGCGACCTTCCTGTTCGGCGGCCTGGCACGCAACGACAAGCCGCGCCGGTTCCGGCTCGTCCATGGCGATGTCGTGGTCTGGGGCGGGGCTAGCAGGCTCGCCTATCATGGCGTCGCGCCGCTCGCCGATGGTGAACATGCGTTGCTCGGGCCTAAGCGGATCAATCTGACGTTTCGCAGGACGCGCTGATCTTCCTTCTCCCCTTTTGGGAGAAGGTGCCTTCCCGAAAGGGAAGGCGGATGAGGGGTCTCCATCCGCGGAGACAGCCCCTCATCCGTCTCGCCGCCGCTGCGCGTCAGCGATCCACCTTCTCCCGCAAGGGGAGAAGGAAAGAGTTCCGGAACGACGATGCTTCGTTTACGGCTTCGGCGGGTGGATGAATGCCCACGGGCTCACTTCCGAATCCCGCGTCACTTCCACCGAGATCAGATACGGCCCGCCATGGGCGAGCGCCTTCTCCATCGCCGCCTTGAACTGATCCGGCGCGGTGACGCGCGCAGCGGCGACGCCAAAGGACTCCGCGAGTTTGACGAAATCCGGATTGACCAGATCCGAGGCCACCACGCGGCCGTCGAAGCGCTCGCGCTGGTCGCGGCGGACATTGCCGTAGGCGTTGTTGTTGAACACCAGCGTCACCACGCCGATGTTGAACTGGACGGCGGTGGCCAGCTCCTGCACGCCGAACATGAAGCCGCCGTCGCCGGTGATCGCCACCACCGGCTTGTCGGGATTTGCGACCTTGGCGCCGAGGGCGGTCGGGAAGCCCGAGCCGAGCGTGCCCTGATAGCCTGATGTGATGAAGGTGCGCGGCTCGTAGATCGGAAAGCCGTACCAGGAGGCGAAACCGAACTGGGACAATTCATCGGTCACGATCGCGTTCGCCGGCAGCACCTCGCGCAGGATGTTGAGATACGCCATTTGCGGCTGGATGCGTTGGATCTCGGCGTGCGCTGTCGCAGTGGCCTCGCGGATCGCTCCCCGCCGGCCGCTGGTCCTGGCATAGCCGGCCTTCTTCACGGCTGCGACCAGATCGGCGGTGCCGGCTTTGGCATCGGCGACGATAGCGACATCGGAGGCGAGCCGGCGCATCTCGGCCGGATCGATATCGACACGAATGGATTTCAGTCCCTTCGGCTGATACGGCCAGCGGAAGCCCGATGCCGGCAGTTCGGCGCGCGTGCCGATCGCGATCATCAAATCGGTCGTCGGCCACACCTTGTAGGCCGCCGCCATGGTCAGGCCGAGCTCATGCGCATTGGAGACGATGCCGCGGCCGCTGCGGAAGGCGACGACGGGCGCGTCGATCATCTCGGCGAGTTCGAGAATCTCCTCGCGCGCTTCGATTGCGCCGCTACCGACGAAGATCATCGGCGCCTTGCTGTTCTTGATCAGCGCGGCCGACTGCTTGATCATATCAGGGTCGGGCTGCGGCGCCGGCAAAGGTTCCAGCACCTGTGCTGCAGCCGTGTCCGCGCGTTGGGTGAAGACGTCCCAGGGCATTTCGACCGAGGCGGGGCCACGCCGTCCGGATGTCATCTCCTGGAAGGCGCGCGCGACGGTGGTCGGCGCGTTGCCGGGATATTCGATCCGGTCCGCCCATTTCACATAGGTGCGTAAGGTCGCGAGCTGGTCCGGCATCTCATGCAGATGGCCGCGGCCCTTGCCGAGAAATTGCGTCGGCACCTGGCCGGTGACGCACAGCACCGGCTCGTTGCAGCCGAAGGCGGTGAGCAGCGCGGCGCTGGCGTTGAGCACGCCGGGGCCGGGCACCACGCTGAACACGCCGGGCCTGCCGCTGGAACGGGCATAGCCGAACGCCATGTAGCCGCAGGCCTGCTCGTGCCGCGCGCCGATCACCTTGAGCTGGGCCTGGTGGAAGGCGTCGAACAGGCCGTAGACCTGCGCGCCGGGCAGGCCGAACACGGTGTCAACGCCATGAGCGACAAGGCCGCTTACGATCGCTTCGCCGCCGGTGAGGGTGGTCATGGCATTATTCCATTTCAATCGGTGTTCAGGCTTCGTTGACGACGCCGTTTCGCAAGGTCCCGATGCCATCGGACGCGACTTCGATAACATCGCCCGGCTTCAGATAGCGCGGCGGATCGAACCGCGCGCCGGCGCCGGTCGGCGTGCCCGTGACGATGACGTCGCCGGGGACAAGCGTTGCGAAGGTCGAGATATAGCTGATGAGATAGCGGAACGGGAACATCAATCGGCTGGTGCGGTCGTCCTGGCGCAGCTCGCCATTGACATGCGTGGTGAGGCGGATGTCGGCAATCTGCGATTCCTGCGTGTAGGGCACCAGCCACGGGCCAAGGCTGCCGCTGGAATCGAAGTTCTTGCCCTGCGTGACGTTGAACTTGGCATGGCGCAGCCAGTCGCGCACCGAGCCTTCGTTGCAGAGCGTCAGCGCGGCGATGTGATCGAGCGCAGAACTTTCCGGAATGTGTCGGCCTTGCTTGCCGATCACCAGCACGATCTCGCCTTCATAGTCGAGCTGCGCGGAGGCGCGCGGGCGCACCAGCGGCGTGTCGTGGCCGACGAAGGAGCGCGGCGAGCGCATGAACATGCTCGGATATTTCGGCGCGTCCTGGCCGTCCTTGTACTCGGCATTGCGGTCGGGATAGTTGACGCCGATGCAGATGATCTTTTCCGGCGCGGGCACCGGCGGCAGCCAGATGATGTCGCCGAGTGTGTGATCGGGCGTGCGGCCGGCAGCCTCTTCGGCGAGGCTCGCGAGCTTTCCCGCCGCGATCACCTCGCGCAGCGTCGGATAGTCCTTGGCGTGGCGCGCGGAGAGATCGACAATGCCGCCGTCAACGACGGCGCCGTAGCTGACGGCACCCTTGACGGAATAGGTGGCGAGGCGAGGGAGTGTCATTGCTTAATCCGCCACCAGCACGTCGGCCACGAACTTCGGCTCGCGCACGGCTTGCCCGGCGAACGGCGAACCCTGCTCGAACCAGGAGCGCGGGGCCGGCGCGCCCCACAATGTCTGGCGGCGCGGATCGCGCAGCGACCAGCGCAGCGGCTCGTGGTCGTGATCGCCGGTGAAATAGTCGCTGGTGTAGAGCTCCAGCCGGTGGCCATCGGGGTCGCGAACATAAAGGAAGAACGCATTCGAGATGCCGTGGCGGCCGGGGCCCCGCTCGATGTTCTTCACGAAGCCCTGCGAGGCCATGACATCGCAGAGATGGATGATGTTCATCGCCGTCGGCGTCCAGTACGCGAAGTGGTGCAGCCGCGGGCCCTTGCCGTTGGTGATGGCAAAGTCGTGGACATTGCCCTTGCGATGCATCCAGGCGGCGGCGATGCGCCCGTTCGGTCCGTCCTCCTCCGCGTATTCGGTGAGGCGAAAGCCGAGCCGGGCGTAGAATTCGACGGTGTCCTGCACCTCGGCGGCGAACACGTTGAAATGGTCGAGCCGCTGCGGATGGCAGCCCCTGTAGAGATCGTAGCGGCGCAGCAGATGCGGCCGCCGGTCCATCGACGCATATAGCTCGATCTGGAAGCCGAAGGGGTCGGTGAACTGCAGCGTGCGGCCCTGGAACGGCTGATCGACGAAGGCGTAGCCAAGGCCGTTCTCGGACAGGAACTTCGCAGCCTTGTCCAGATCCCCGTCGTTGCCGACCTTGAAGCCGAGGCGGTTGCAGGCAGGCGCGGCCGCCTTGCGCAACACCAGCGAGTGATGCTGATGCTCCTCGGCGGCGCGCAAGTAGACGACCTTGTCGTCGGCGTCCTCGACATGCAGGCCGACAACGCTTTCATAGAACTCGCGGCTGAGCTTCACGTCGGTGACGTCCAGCACGGCGTGGCTGGAGCGGATGATGTTGAACGGCGGCTCGAAGATATGTTGCGGTACGGGCATTGCGTTTCCCCTCTCTAGACCCAGCCATTCCTCGTTGGCGCTCCGCGCGCCGAGGAACCGCGGGCGTTAGATTCCCAGCTTCTGAATCTTATGCGTGCCCCGCGCCAGCGAGACGTGCTTGGTTTCCATGTAGAAATCGAACGAGTAATCGCCGCCGTCGCGGCCGATGCCGGAGGCCTTCATGCCGCCGAACGGCGTCGGCAGATGGCGGACGTTTTCCGAGTTCAGCCAGATCATGCCGGCTTCCAGCGCATCCGCGACACGCAACGCGCGGCCGACATCGTTGGTCCAGACATAGCCGGTCAGGCCGTAGCGGATGTCGTTGGCGATCTCGATCGCGTCTGCTTCGTCCTTGAAGGGCAGCACGGTGAGGAAGGGGCCGAACACCTCTTCCTGCGCCACGCGCATCTTGCCGTGTGCGCCGGTCACCAGGGTCGGCTCGACATAATATCCGCCGCCCGGGCCATCATAGGCCTTGCCGCCGACGGCAATCGTCGCGCCGTCCTGGCGTGCGACGTCGAAATAGGAGCAGACCTTCGCGAGATGACGTTCGTGGATCAGCGGCCCGATCTCGGTGGCGGGATCGAGGGGATGGCCGACCTTCAGCGCTTTCACCCGTGCGGTCAGCTTTTCGACGAATTTTTCGGCGATGCCGGCCTGGATCAGCAAGCGGCTCGACGACGTGCAGCGCTCGCCGTTGAGCGAGTAGATCATGAACACGACCGCATCGAGCGCGCGGTCGAGATCGGCGTCGTCGAACACGATCACCGGGTTCTTGCCGCCGAGTTCGAAATGCACGCGCTTCAAGGTCGGCGCGCCCTGAACCATGATCGCCGAGCCCGTCGAACTTTCGCCGACGAAGCCGATCGCCTTGATGGCGGGATGCTCGGTCAATGCCTTGCCGGCCTCTTCGCCAAAGCCATGTACGGTATTGAGCACGCCGTCGGGCACGCCGGCTTCCTTGACGAGCTTCGCAAGAATGGCCGCCGTGATCGGCGACCATTCCGCCGGCTTGTGCACGACGGTGCACCCGGCCGCGAGGGCAGGGGCGATCTTCCAGGTCGAAAGCATGAACGGCGTATTCCACGGCGTGATCACGCCGACCGGGCCGATCGGCACGCGCGTCGAGACGTTCCAATGCTCGTCGCTCGGTGTGTTCTGGCCGTCGCGCGCCTCGCCGCATCTGTCGGCGAAGAAGCGGAAATTCTCGGCGGCGCGGATCGCGGCCTTGGCCATGAAGCGATAGGCCTGGCCGGTGTCGATGCATTCGAGCACCGCGATGTCCTCGGCATTGTCCTCGATGGCGTCGGCCACGCGATGCAGCAGCTTCTTCCGCATCGCCGGCCCCATGTCGCGCCAGGATTTGAAGGCGAGTGCGGCAGCGGTGGCGGCGCGATCGACATCCTCGGCATTGCCGCGGGCGACGCTCGCCAGCGTCGCGCCGTCGACCGGCGATTTCGTCTCGAACGTCTCGCCGGAGATCGACGGCACGATCTTGCCGTCGATCATGTGGCCGATACCGTCGGCACGCAGCGTCTTCAGCAGCGGTGCGATGCGGTCGCGATTGGCCTGGAATACGTCGGTTTTCGGCGTGGGCTTATCCATAGGCGGCCTCCGCTTTCAGGGCGTCGTGGATGTTGTTGCGCTTCCAGCTCGTATCCTTGTCGTTGATCTGCATGTCGAACGAGAGCGCGAATTTCGAGCTTGCGAAGACGGGATCAAGATGGCGGGAGAGCGCCTGGAAGATTTGTTCGCCGGCTTTCTTGCGGGTTGGCAGATCGCGGCCTTCGCCGATGCGCAGCACCATGTCGAGAAAGCCGTAATCCTGCCGCGCGTCCGCAATCGCATAATGCTCGCATTTGACAGCGCGGACGCGGATGCCGCCGAGCGGGAAGATGCCGGTCTCGACCGCAGCCTTGCGCACCACCTCACACGCCGCGCCGATGTCGAGGCGGTCGTCGAGATTCGCCGAATATTCGATCGTGAAATGCGGCATCGCGGTTTCACTCCCTGTCTTTTTGGTCGTCTAAGCGAAGTAGCAGCTCACCGAGCCGTAGGCGCCATAATCGGCTTGAATTGTGTCGCCCTTGCGGGTCTCGATCGGACGGATGAAAGAGCCGGCGAGCACGATTTGCCCGGGCTCAAGCGCAAGGCCGAGCGGTGCGATCTTGTTGGCGAGCCAGGCGACTGCAGTCGCGGGATGATTGAGCACGCCGGCGGCAAGGCCGGTCTCTTCCAGCTGGCCGTTCTTGAAACAGAGCGCGCCGATCCAGCGCAGGTCCGCGTCCGGCGGGCGGATCGGCCGTCCGCCGAGCACGATGCCGGCATTGGCCGCGTTGTCGGCAATGGTGTCGAAGATCTTTCGGGTCGCCTTGGTCTGGGGATCGACGCGCTCGATCCGCGTGTCCAGAATCTCCAGCGCCGGCACCACGAAGTCGGTGGCGTTGAGCACGTCGAACAGTGTGCAGTCGGGGCCCGCGAGGCGTTTGCTCATGACGAAGGCGAGCTCGGCTTCCACGCGCGTCGCGATGAAGCGCTCCGTCGGGACGAGGCCACCATCGGCGAAGAACATGTCGTCGAGCAATACGCCGGAATCCGGCTCGTTGATGCCAAGCGCGCTCTGCATCGCCTTCGAGGTCAGGCCGATCTTGTGTCCCCGGACGATGCGCCCCTCGGCGACCTTGACGTCGACCCAGGCCTTCTGAATCGCGTAGGCGTCAGCGATGCTGATGTCGGGAAAGTCCTGCGAGAGCTGCCGGATCTGCGTGCGGGTCTTCTCCGCCTGGTGCAGACGGTTCGCGCAAGCTCGGATATCGTCGTTCGAAAGCGCCATGTGTAATCTTACAAATCGTGGTGCCGGAAAATACTTAACATGTTAAGTTAATGCGTCAATCGCAAATTGGCTTGCTGCACTGCAAACGTTTCGCGGCTTGAAAGGGCGTCATGACGAAGAGACCGGCTGATCCTGCGAATGGAAGCGAGCCCGCCGTGCGGCAGGTGCCGATGCGTGACTTCTCGCGTTCGCTGCCGATGTCGTTGCTGCGGGCACGCGAAGCGGTGATGCGGCAATTCCGTCCCTCGCTGCGCACGCATGGCCTGACCGAGCAGCAATGGCGCATCCTGCGCGCGCTCGCGGCGATCGACACGGTCGAGGTCACGGAACTCGCGCGCACCGCGTTCCTGCTCGGCCCGAGCCTGTCGCGCATCCTGCGTGATCTCGAGGCGCGCAATCTGATCGAGCGCAAGACCGCCAAGGCGGACCAGCGCCGCAGCATGGTCTCGATCTCGGAAAAGGGCGTGAAGCTGATGGCTTCCGTCGCGCCGTCCTCCGAAGCGATTTATGCCGAGATCACGCGACGCTTTGGCGCGCGCAAGCTCGTCGAATTGCAGGAGATGCTCAGCGAGCTCGAACAAAGTCTCGCAGGGCTCGGCGCGGGCGAGGAGGCAAGTGCCGAGGAGTGAAAGCAGATATGCGCGAGCGCGCGGCAACAATCATGGACATCGCCGCATTTTTTCGCTCAAAGTGCCCCGCAGCCGATGCGCAAAAATCGGCGCGCCGGGACGGATTGCGCCGCCTTTGCCAAGTGAAACCTTGCGTCATCGCGAGCGTAGCGCGGCGGTCGGGTTCGCGCTAATAACGGCATCGTGCTGTCGCGGCGCTCGTCATGGTGACGAAGGTCCAAAACAAAGAAGGAAGGCAACGTGGCGAACAAGGTCAAGGAAATCTGGAAGTCGGGCAAGGCCGTGGTCAACGCGTGGCTCGCGATTCCCTCCGGCTTCTCGGCCGAGATGATCGCGCAATGCGGCTTCGACAGCGTCACCGTCGACATGCAGCACGGCGTGCAGGATTATCTGTCGATGGTGCAGTGCTTCCAGGCGATGGACAAGCATCCGATCACGCCGATGGTCCGCGTGCCCTGGAACGAGCCCGGCATCATCGGCAAGGTGCTCGATGGCGGCGCCTATGGCGTGATCTGCCCGATGGTCAACACGCCGCAGGAAGCCAGGAACCTCGTCTCCTATGCCAAGTACCCGCCGAAGGGCGTCCGCTCCAACGGCCCGATCCGCGCCGGCATGTACGGCACCGCGGGCTCCTACCAGAAGACGGCCAACGACGACATCGTGCTGCTGCCGATGATGGAGACCAAAACCGCGGTCGAGAACATGGAAGCGATCTTCGACGTCGAAGGCATCGACGGCGTCTATATCGGCCCGTCCGACCTCGGCTTCTCCTACGGCCTCGAACCGAAGCTCGATCGCACCGAGCCCGAGATCCTTGCGATCTACGAGAAGATCATCAAGGAGTGCGGCAAGCGCGGCCTCAATCCGGGCATCCATTGCAGCGGCGCCGAAGGTGCCGCGCGCGCCATCAACATGGGCTTCAAGCTGGTGACGCTCTCGAACGAGGTCGGCCTGATGACGACCTACGCCAAGATGCAGGTCAACGCCACCCGGAAGGATTCCGGCGGCAAGGCCTGAGAACTCGCGAATGGCGATGGGGAGTAGCGAATGAGCTGCTCCCCTTTTCCATTCGCCACTCGCTACTCACTATTCGTCTGAAGGAGACCTCCCATGACCATCAGCCCCGTCATTCGCCTGCATCCCGATGATGGCGTGCTGATCGCGCGCGCGAGCTTGCCGCCGGGAACATTGGTGGCCGACGGCGTGACGACGGTCGAGCGCATTCCTTCCGGCCACAAGGTCGCGATCAAGCCGATCGCATTGGGCGAGCCGGTGATACGCTACGGCCAGATCATCGGCTTTGCGACGGTGCCGATCGCGCCGGGCCAGCACGTGCACGTGCAGAACTGCGGCATGGGCGATTTCGCCAAGGACTATGCCTATTGCGTCGACGTCAAGCCGACGCCGAATTTCGATCTGCCGGCGAGTTTCGAAGGCATCCGCCGTCCGGACGGCCGCGTCGCCACGCGCAACTACATCGGCATCCTCACCTCGGTGAATTGCAGCGCGCATGTCGCAAGCCTCGTCGCCGACGTCTTCAAGAAGAATCCGTTCACCGGCGACAATCCGCTGGCCGACTTCCCCAATGTCGACGGCGTGGTCGCGCTGACCCACAAGACCGGCTGCGGCATGACGCAGAACGAGCCCTTAGCGCTGCTCCGCCGCACGCTCGGTGGTTATGCACGGCACGTGAACTTCTCTCATGTGATCGTGCTCGGCCTCGGCTGCGAGGTGAACCAGATCGGCGGCCTGATGGAGGAGCAGAAGCTCGCGGGACGTCTGCGTGCGATGGACATCCAGGAAGTCGGCGGCACCCGCAAGACGGTGGAAGCCGGAATTGCCTTCGTGCGCGAGGCACTCGCGGAGTCCAACAAGGTCAAGCGCGAGTCCGTTCCGGTGAGCGAATTGACCGTGGCGCTGCAATGCGGCGGTTCGGACGGCTATTCCGGTGTTTCCGCCAATCCGGCGCTGGGTGCGGCCAGCGATCTCATCGTACGTCACGGCGGCACCGTGATCCTGTCGGAGACGCCGGAGACCTATGGCGCCGAACATTTGCTCACGCGCCGCGCCGTCAGCCGCGAAGTCGGCGAGAAGCTGGTCGATCTCATGCGCTGGTGGGACGAATACACGACGCGCGAAGGCGCCGAGATGAACGCCAATCCCAGCCCGGGCAACAAGGCCGGCGGTCTCACCACCATTTTGGAGAAGTCGCTCGGCGCGATGGCGAAGGCCGGCACCACCAATCTCGTCGAGGTGCTGCGCTACGCCGAACCCATCACCAAGAAGGGTTTCGTGTTCATGGACACGCCTGGCTACGATCCCGTTGCCGCGACCGGGCAGGTCGCCGGCGGCGCCAATCTGGTCTGCTTCACCACGGGTCGCGGCAGCGTGTTCGGGTGCAAGCCGGCGCCTTCGATCAAGCTCGCGACCAACACGCCCATGTACAAGCGCATGGAAGAGGACATGGACGTCAATTGCGGCACCATCCTCGAAGGCGAGGAGAGCGTCCAGCAGTGCGGCCAGCGCATTTTCGATCTCATCCTCAAGACCGCGTCCGGACAGCCGACCAAGAGCGAGAGTTTTGATTTCGGCGGCGCCGAGTTCGCGCCCTGGGTGCTGGGCGCGACGATGTAGCAAAGGCGTAGCCCGTGCCGTAGGCACGGTCTGCCCGTTGTTAGTGCTTGATCGAGGTCACCAGCGGTGTTCTGCTCAAAAAAGCTGCTGGAGTGCCGCACCCCGTGTCGATCTACGTCGCATTACACCACGTCACGCATTACAAATACGACCGCCCGATCGATCTCGGCCCGCAGACCATCCGTCTGCGGCCGGCGCCGCATACCCGCACGCCGATCCTGAGCTATTCGCTCAAGGTCACGCCGGCCAATCATTTCGTGAACTGGCAGCAGGATCCGCTAGGCAATTGGATCGCGCGCTACGTCTTCCCGGAGAAGACGACCGAGCTCAAGATCGAGGTCGATTTCACGGCGCAGATGACCACGGTCAATCCGTTCGACTTCTTCGTCGAGCCCTATGCCGACAGCTTTCCGTTCGAATATACGCAAGATCTCAAGACCGAACTCGCGCCTTATCTCGAGACCGTCAAGCCCGATCGGCTGTTCGCGAAATATCTCGACACGATCCCGCACGAAGCCCCGAACACCGTCAACTTCCTGGTCGATCTCAACAGGGAGCTGCAGAAAAAGATCGGCTACGTCATCCGCATGGAAGCGGGCGTGCAGACGCCGGAGGAGACGCTCTCCTCCGCGGCCGGCTCGTGCCGCGACTCCGCCTGGCTCCTGATCCAGACCTTCCGGCACCTCGGTCTCGCCGCCCGTTTCGTCTCCGGCTATCTGATCCAGGTCCGTCCCGACATCGATCCGATCGAGGGGCCGCCGGAGGTCGAGAACGATTTCACCGATTTGCACGCCTGGGCCGAGGTCTACCTGCCGGGTGCAGGCTGGATCGGCTTCGACGCGACCTCGGGCATGCTCGCGGGCGAGGGCCACATCCCGGTCGCCGCGACACCGCACTACCGCTCGGCCGCGCCGATCTCCGGCGGCGCGGGCTTTGCCGAGGTCGAATTCGCCTTCGACATGAGCGTCAAGCGCATTCGCGAGGCGCCGCGCATCACAAAACCGTTCTCGGACGAATCCTGGATACGGCTCAACGATCTCGGCGAGCAGGTCGACGGCGATCTTGCGGCGCAGGACGTGCGTCTGACCATGGGCGGCGAGCCGACCTTCGTCTCCGTCGATGATCTCGAAGGCGCCGAGTGGAACACGGACGCTGTCGGTCCGACCAAGCGCGGGCTCGCCGACGATCTGATCCGCCGCCTGCGCGCGCGTTTCGGACCCGGGGGCCTGCTGCACTTCGGTCAGGGCAAATGGTATCCCGGCGAAAGCCTGCCGCGGTGGGCATTTGGCCTGTACTGGCGCAAGGACGGCGTGCCGATCTGGAAGAATGCCGACCTCATCGCCAGCATCGAAAATCCGCGGCCGGCGCAGGCCAAGGACGTCCAGGCGTTCGTGGAGGGCGCGGCGCTGCGGCTTGGGCTCGATCCCGGCTACATCATGCCGGCCTATGAGGACACCGCGTACTGGCTGCAGAAGGAATCCGAGCTTCCCGTCAACGTCGATCCCTCCGATTCCAAATTATCCGATCCGGAGGCCCGCGCGCGGATGGCGCGTGTATTCGAGCAGGGGCTCAACAATCCTCGCGGCTTCGTGCTGCCGGTGCAGCGCTGGAATGCGGCACCACGCTGGCGCAGTGAGCGCTGGCAGCTCCGGCGCAGTCATCTTTTCCTGATGCCGGGGGATTCCCCGCTCGGCTTGCGCCTGCCGCTGGACTCGCTCGGCTATGTCCCGCCCGATCAATATCCCTACATCGTCGAGCGGGATCCGATGGAGGCCCGCGGCAAGCTGCCCGTGTTCAGCCTTCCGGCGCGTCCGGACTCGCCGGAGCGGCTCGAGCCCGAAGAGCTCAATACCTCCGTGCCGGTTCGCACCGCGATGTCGGTTGAGGTCCGCGACGGCGTGCTCTGTGCCTTCATGCCGCCGGTCGAGCAGATCGAGGATTATCTCGAGATGATCGCGGCGCTCGAAGCCACGGCCGAGGAGATGCAGCTCCAGGTCCATGTCGAGGGTTATCCGCCGCCGTTCGATCCGCGCGTCGACGTCATCAAGGTGACGCCCGATCCCGGCGTGATCGAGGTCAACGTCCAGCCGGCAAAGAACTGGCGCGAGGCGGTCGACATTACCGTCGGGCTCTATGAGGATGCGGGCAAGACGCGCCTCGGCGCCAACCGCTTCCTGGTCGATGGCCGCCACACCGGCACCGGCGGCGGCAATCACGTCGTGGTCGGCGGCTCGAGCCCGCAGGACTCGCCGTTCCTGCGCCGGCCTGATCTGTTGAAGAGCCTGGTGTTGCACTGGCAGCGGCATCCGGCGCTGTCCTATTTCTTCTCCGGCCTGTTCATCGGCCCGACCAGCCAGGCACCACGCATCGACGAAGCCCGCCACGACAGCATTTACGAGCTCGAGGTCGCACTCACGCACGTGCCGCCGCCGGGCACTCAGGCGCCGCTGTGGCTGGTGGATCGCTTGTTCCGGCATCTCCTCGTCGACATCACCGGCAACACCCATCGCGCCGAGATCTGCATCGACAAGCTCTATTCACCTGATGGCACGACCGGACGCCTCGGCCTGGTCGAATTCCGCGCGCTCGAAATGCCGCCGGATCCACGCATGTCGCTGGCGCAGCAGCTGCTGATCCGCGCGCTGATCGCAAAATTCTGGCGCGAGCCGCAACAAGGCAAGTTCGTGCGATGGGGCACCGCGCTGCACGACCGCTTCATGCTGCCGCACTTCATCTGGGAGGATTTCCTCGAAGTGCTCACCGAGTTGAAGCAGTCCGGGTATCCGTTCGAGCCTGAATGGTATCTGGCCCAGCTCGAATTCCGCTTCCCCGCGTTCGGCCGCATCCATCATGGCGGCGTGACGCTGGAGCTGCGGCAGGCGCTGGAGCCTTGGCACGTCCTCGGCGAGGAGGGCTCGGCCGGCGGCACCGTGCGCTATGTCGACTCGTCGGTCGAGCGGCTTCAGGTCAAGGCGGAAGGCTTCGTCGCGGGCCGCCATATCGTCGCCTGCAACGGCCGCCGCCTGCCGATGACCGCCACCGGCCGCTCTGGTGAAGCCGTGGCCGGCGTCCGCTTCAAGGCCTGGCAGCCGGCCTCCGGCCTGCATCCGACCATTCCCGTTCACGCGCCCCTGACTTTCGACCTCATCGACACCTGGAACGGCCGCTCGCTCGGCGGCTGCGTCTATCACGTCGCCCATCCCGGCGGCCGCAGCTACGACACCAAGCCCGTCAACACCTACGAGGCCGAGGCGCGGCGGCTGGCGCGCTTCCAGGACCATGGCCATACGCCGGGTCCGATGCAGCCGCCGCCCGAGGAACGCACAAATGAGTTTCCGCTGACCCTCGACTTGCGGACCCCGCTCCTGCAATGAGTATGATGCCGGGGCAGGGAGTGGCGCATGGCCGAGGGCGCAGCCGAAGAGGACGACCAGGCGGGTCAGGCGCAAGGTCAACGTGATGGCCAGCGCGAAGGCCAGCGCCGCTTCGCGCAATGGGTCCGCGACTACAGGCGCCTGCCCGACATCCCCGACGAGTTTCTCGGCCCGGACGGCAAGCCCCGCGCGGTCTGGAGCCGCTTCTTCGATGCCTTCGGTGCGCTCGCGCCCGATGAGGTTGAGCGGCGGTTTGGCATGGCCGACCGTCATCTCCGCGAGGCCGGCGTCACCTATCGCGCGCCCGGCGAGAGCGCCGACCGGCCCTGGTCGATCAGCCATCTGCCGCTGCTGATTGACGAGGCCGACTGGAAGCAGCTGTCCGACGGCATCACCCAGCGCGCCGAGTTGCTCGAGCTCGTGCTGCGTGACATCTATGGCGAGGGCCGCCTCGTCGCCGAAGGCGCGCTGCCGGCGGCCGCGATCGCGGGGAGCCCCGAATATCTCCGTCCCGCCTGCGGCGTGCCGCCGCCGGGCGGGCGCTATCTCTCGCTCTATGCCGCCGATGTCGGCCGCGGGCCCGACGGACGCTGGTGGGTGCTCGGCGATCGCACGCAGGCGCCGTCGGGTGCGGGCTATGCGCTGGAGAACCGCCTGGTGCTTTCGCGCGCCTTCTCGGATCTCTACAAGTCGATGAACGTCCCGCGCGTCGCACCATTCTTCGAGGCGTTTCGCGACAGTCTTCGGGCGCGCGCCGACCGCGACGAACCGCGGATTGGCGTGCTCACGCCGGGCAGCTTCAGCGAGACCTATTTCGAGCACGCGACGCTGGCGCGCTATCTCGGCTTCCTGCTGGTCGAGGGCGACGATCTCGCCGTCAGCGACAATCATATCCACATCCGCACGGTTGCAGGCCTCAAGCGCCTCGACGTGCTGCTGCGCCGTGTCGATTCCAATTCGCTCGATCCGCTCGAGCTCGATGCCTCGTCACGGCTCGGGGTCCCCGGCCTGATCGACGTGCTGCGCAAGGACGGCGTCGTCGTCGCCAACATGCCGGGCTCGGGTGTCCTCGAGGCGCGCGCGATGCTCGGCTTCCTGCCGGCGCTCAGCCGCCGGCTGCTCGGCGAAGAGCTGAAGATGCCGCACATCGCGACCTGGTGGTGCGGCCAGCGCTCGGCGCGCGACGAAGTGTTGTCGCGGCTCGACGAGGTCGCGATCGAAGGCGCGTATCGGCGCGGCGTTCCCGGTTTCGACAGCAACGGTCCGGTGCTTGCGAGCGAACTCGACGCCGCCGGGCGCCGGCGCCTGAGCGACGCCATCGCTGCGCGCGGCATGGACTATGTCGGCCAGGAGGTGGTGCGGCTCTCGACCATGCCGGTGTGGGAACAGGGGCAAATCACGCCGCGTCCCTTCGTGCTGCGCGTGTTCGCAGCCGCGACGCCGGACGGGTGGGCCATCATGCCCGGCGGCTTCTGCCGGATCGCCGAGCAGCCGGATGCGCGCGCGGTGTCGATGGGCGACGGCGCGCGCTCCGCCGACGTCTGGGTGGTCTCGGACAAGCAGGTCTCGACCGCGACGCTGCTGCCTGCGATCGACAAGGTGCGCATCCGCCGTATCGCCGGCGTGCTGCCGAGCCGCGCCGCCGACAATCTGTTCTGGCTCGGCCGCTATCTCGAACGCGCCGAGGCGACGCTGCGGCTGGTGCGGGCGCTGGGCTCGCCGAGCGGGCCCAACAAGGGCACCGCGGCCTCACTGCAATCGGCGGAACGTATCCAGCGCCTGCTGGTGACTTGGGGCGCGATCTCGCAGACCTCGCGCGCGGCGCCCGGCCGCATCGTTGCCGAAGCGCTGCAGAGCCCGGAGCGTTTCGGCTCGGCACTGTCGCTGGTCCGCGCGGCCCAGCGCACGGCGACCTCCTTGCGCGAGCGGCTGTCGCCCGATGCCTGGCAAGTCATCACGGAGATGGTCGAGCGGCTGGCCGTCGAGGTCGAGGACGACGACAGCGTGCTGAGCGCGGCCGAGTTGACCTTGCAGGAGCTCGCGAGCTTTGCCGGCCTTGCGCATGAGAACATGAACCGCGCCGCCGGCTGGCGCTTCCTCGATATCGGTCGGCGCACCGAGCGCGCCATCAACACCACGCGCTTTGCCCGGCAGTTTGCCTATGACGAGGCCGGCGACGAGGATCTCGATATCCTGCTGACGCTGGTGGATTGCCAAATCACCTACCGCTCGCGCTATCTGCTGGCGCCGATCCTGGCGCCGGTGCGAGACCTCGCCGTGCTCGACAATTACAATCCGCGTTCCGTGGCGTTCCAGGTGACGACGCTGAACGAACACATCGCCGCACTGCCGAGCCTGAAGGAGCACGGCCTGATCGAGAAGCCGCAGCGGCTTGCGGTCGCGCTGCAGGCGATGCTCGCGACCGCGCAGGCCGAAAAGCTCGAGGTCAAGACGCTGTTCGCCCTGGAGCAGGATCTGCTCAGCCTCGCCGAGGCGGTCGGGCAGCACTACTTCCCGCACGGTCCCAATGCGAGCCGGCCGGAAAAGCTGACGGGGCTGGCGTGATCTACGATATCCGTCACGTCACCACCTACGAATACGAGAGCCCGGTTAGCTTCGCGCGCTGCACGCTGCGGCTGGAGCCGAGGAGCGGCAATGGCCAGGAGCTGATTTCGCATAAGGTCGAGATCCGTCCGCGCCCTGCGGAGCGTAGCGTCCGGCGCGATTTCTTCGGCACGTTGACCGAGAGTGTCGTGATCGAGGCCGCGCATCGCACCCTGCGCATCGATTCCCGCTCTCGCGTGAAGGTGTCGCGCCAGCCGCCGGCGCGCGCCGCTGTCAGCCCGGCTTGGGAGAACATTCGCGACATCGCCTTCGAGGCGACGAGCCTCGGGCCGTCCTCGCCGGTCGGCTATGTCTTTGCGAGCCCGCTAGTGCCGGTGCTGGGACCGGTCAGCGCCTATGCGGCGGAAAGCTTTGCGCCCGGCGCGGGCATCCTTGCCGGGGCGGTCGATCTGATGCATCGCATCCGCACCGAATTTCGCTACGACCCCAAGGCGACGGTGATCTCGACGCCGCTCAACGAGGTCTTCGTCAAGCGCCATGGCGTCTGTCAGGATTTTGCCCATGTCATGATTGCGGGCTTGCGCGGGCTGGGCCTGCCCGCGGCCTATGTCAGCGGATATTTGCGCACCATTCCGCCGGCGGGCCAGCCGCCCCTGCAGGGCGCCGACGCCACCCATGCCTGGGTGTCGCTGTGGTGCGGGGACGAGCTTGGCTGGGTCGATTTCGACCCGACCAACGATCTTATGGTTGCTGGCGACCATATCGTGCTCGCAGTCGGCCGCGACTTCTCCGACGTTTCGCCGGTCGACGGCATCATCGTCGGCTCGCCGAAGCAGAAGCTCGACGTCGCCGTCGACGTGCTGTTGGTGGAATGATTGCGGGTCCTGCCCGCGACACCCATCCCGGGTGTGGCGGGTCTGCACCGCAACCGCGATATCGCGGGGCACAAACCGCAACATATTTCCGAGTTTGCGCCCCCGGGTTTGGCCAGTCGGCCAAGATGGGCTATGCTGGCGCCTGCTCGAGGACGAGAATGAGACGTCGGGAATTGGCGTGGAAAACCACCGACAGACGGGGCTGCATCCATGATGACGTTACCGAAACTGGCGGCGGACTCCCTTGAAAAATTGCTGGGCTCGTTCATGCGTCGCCGGTTCGACGAGCCCTCTGCGCGCATCGTCGAGAGCGCAACCCGCACGGCGATGGAATGCATCGGCAATAGCGACGCGCTTTATCACAATATCGAGCATACGATGCTGGTGACGCTGGCGGGTCACTCCATCCTCAGCGGCCGATATCTTCACGCCCATCTGTCGGCGGAAGACTATGTCCATGTCCTGATCGCCTGCCTGGCCCATGACATCGGCTATGTGCGCGGCCTGTTCGAGGAGGATGACACCGATGGCTTCGTCATCGATGCAGCCGGCACCAAGGTGTCACTGCCGCGCGGCGCCTCGGATGCAAGCCTGATGATGTATCATGTCGACCGTTCCAAGCTTTATGTTTCGCGGCGGCTGCGACACATTCCGGGGCTCGATCCGGAGCGCATCGCCCGCGCCATCGAGGGCACCCGGTTTCCGGCCCGGGAAGGCCAGGACTATGACGACGAGGCCTCGATCCTGCGCGCCGCCGACTTCATCGGCCAGCTCGGCGACCCCAATTATCTGCGCAAGGCCAATGCGCTCTACTACGAGTTCGAGGAAGTCGGCATCAACCGCCAGCTCGGCTACGATTCGCCGGCCGACATCGTGAACCGCTATCCGCAGTTCTATTGGAATAGCGTCGCGCCGCACATCCAGACCGAGATCGGTTACCTCAACAAGACCGAGATCGGTCGGCAGTGGATCGCCAACCTCTACAGCAACGTGTTCCGCGCCGAGCGTGACATCACGTTATCCGGGCCGCAAAAATAGCTCCGCTTTCTAATGCAACAAAAAACGGTCACCACCGATATCCTCGACATCGCCTATCGCGAATACGGCGCGCCGGACGGCTGGCCCTGCATCATGGGTCACGGCTTTCCCTACGACGTGAACGCCTATGCCGAGACCGCGCCGATCATGGCGCAAGCGGGCGCCCGGGTCCTGGTGCCCTGGCTGCGCGGCTACGGGCCGACGCGATTCCGCTCCGCTGCGACGTTGCGCTCCGGCGAGCAGGCGGCGCTGGGCGCCGATCTGCTGGCCTTCATGGATGCGCTTGGAATTGCGCGCGCGGTCGTCGGCGGTTACGACTGGGGCGGGCGCGCAGCCTGCGTGGTCTCGGTGCTGCGTCCGGAGCGCGTGATCGCGCTCGTCTCGGGCAATTCCTACAACATCCAGAACATCGCGCGCTCGATGGAGCCGGCTTCGCCACCGGAGGAGGCGGCGCTCTGGTATCAATATCTCTTCCACAACGAACGCGGCCGCCGTGCGCTGGAGCGCAACCGGCGCGGTTTTGCGCGCCAGCTCTGGTTGATGTGGTCGCCGAGATGGGCCTTCGACGACGCGACGTTCGAGACCAGCGCCATCTCGTTCGACAATCCCGATTTCGTCGATGTCGTGATCCACTCCTATCGACATCGTTACGCGCTGGTCGCGGGCGATCCCGCCTATGCCGCGATCGAGGCGAAGCTCGCCGCCCAGCCCCTGGTTCGGGTACCGACCATCGCGATCGACGGTGACAGCGACGGCGTCAATTCCGGCACCGCTCACCACGCAGGCAAATTCGTGGGCTTTTTCGAGCGGCGCGTCTTTACAGGGGCCGGCCACAATTTACCGCAGGAGCGGCCGGCCGAATGGGCCCAGGCCGTGCTCTATGTACGGAAAGCGGCCTCATAGCGCCGGATTTCTCGTCCCGCTGTCTTGCCGCTCTCACAGCTTCCGATTTTTCCTGATTCCGGGAACCTTTTCCGATCGCAGCCGTCCAAAGCTGTGGGCCGCCTTCTGTATGCGGTTCGTTGCAGGGGAGTTTTCGATGAAGACGCAAACGCGCAGGCTGGAACGTGTCGCGGTCGCGCAGGCGCCGAGCGAGCGGCCTGAGAGGGCGGAGGTCGAGCAGGCGATCCGGACCATGATCCGCTGGGCAGGCGACGATCCCGCGCGCGACGGTCTGCGCGACACGCCGGACCGGGTCGCGCGCGCCTTCGAGGAGTATTTCTCCGGCTATGCGCAGGATCCGACCGAAATCCTGCAAAAGACCTTTGAGGAGATCGAAGGCTATGACGAGATGATCGTCCTGCGCGGCGTTCGCTTCGAAAGCCATTGCGAGCACCACATGGCACCGATCGTCGGCCGCGCCTGGGTCGCTTATATCCCGCAAGGGCGCGTCGTCGGCATCTCCAAGCTCGCGCGTCTCGTCGACATCTACGCCAAGCGGCTTCAGATCCAGGAGAAGATGACCGCGCAGATCGCCAACACGATCAACGATGTGCTGAGGCCCGAAGGCGTCGGGGTCATCATCAAGGCGACGCATCACTGCATGACCACGCGCGGCGCGCACAAGCCCGGGACAGATCTCGTCACCAGCCGCATGCTCGGCGTGTTCCGCGACAATGCGTTGACACGCCAGGAGCTGCTGGGGCTGGCCAATTCGGACGATTGATCCGCGGACGGCTCAAGGAGGCAACGCCACGACCGAAGACAAGAAGCCAAGCGGGCCCGACCTGAGCCGAGGCGTGACCCTCGGCGAATTCAAGGACGGCAAATTGCTCGGCCATGTCGGCGAGGAAGACGTCCTGCTGGTGCAGGCCGGCAGCGAGATCTTTGCGATCGAGCCGGCCTGCAGCCACTATCACGGTCCGCTCGCAGAAGGACTGGTGGTTGGCGACACCATCCGCTGTCCCTGGCATCACGCCTGCTTCTCCTTGCGGTCAGGCGAGGCGACCCGTCCGCCGGCGCTGAATGCGCTGGCGGTGTGGGAGGTCTCGCGCGATCAGGACAAGATCGTCGTCCAGCGCAAGCGCGAGATGCCGAAGCCTCCGGCACCTCACCGGACAGCGCCAGCGTCGGAAAAATTCGTCATCATCGGTGGCGGCGCGGCGGGTTTCGCGGCGGCGGAGACGCTCCGTCGCGAGGGCTTTGCCGGCGCCATCACCATGCTCAGCAATGACAGCGCGATGCCGGTCGACCGGCCCAATCTTTCCAAGGATTACCTCGCGGGCAACGCGCCGGAGGATTGGCTGCCGCTGCGGGGCGAGGACTATTATCGGGACGCCGGCATCGATCTCAGGCTCAACACGAATGTTGCCGCGATCGAGGCGAAGACGCGCAGCGTGACGCTGGGCAACGGCGACAGGCTGCCGTTCGACCGGCTGCTACTCGCGACAGGCGCCGAGCCGGTCCGATTGCAGATTCCGGGTGCCGACCAGCCTCATGTCTACACCCTGCGCTCCGTCGCCGACAGCCGCGCCATCATCAAGGCGGCCGGCAGCGCCAAGCGTGCGCTGGTGATGGGTGCCAGCTTCATCGGCCTCGAAGTCGCGGCCTCCTTGCGGGCACGCAAGATCGAGGTGCACGTGGTCGCGCCGGACGAACGGCCGATGCAGAAGGTGCTCGGTCCCGAGATGGGCGACTTCGTGCGCGCCCTGCATGAGGAGAACGGTGTCAACTTCCATCTCGAGGACACGGTGGAAAAGCTGGACGGCACGCGCGCCACGTTGAAGAGCGGCGGCGTGATCGAGGCCGACCTGGTCGTGATCGGGATCGGCGCCAAGCCGCGCCTTGCGCTTGCCGAGCAGGCGGGGCTTGCGGCCGATCGGGGCGTCAGTGTGAGCGAATATCTGGAGACCAGCATATCCGGCATCTTCGCCGCCGGCGACATCGCGCGCTGGCCCGATCCGCATTCGCGGCAAACCATCCGCGTCGAGCACTGGGTGGTGGCGGAGCGGCAGGGCCAGACCGCGGCGCGCAACATGCTCGGCAAGCGGGAGCGCTTCGAGGCCGTGCCGTTCTTCTGGTCGCAGCACTATGACGTGCCGATCAACTATGTCGGCCACGCCGAGAGCTTCGACGATATCGCGATCGACGGCAGCATTTCCGGCAAGGACTGCCTGCTGAAGTATCGCAAGGGCGGCCGCGTTCTTGCGATTGCTTCAATTTATCGGGATCTCGACAATCTCAAGGCCGAGCTGGAGATGGAGCGGACGCGCGGCTGAGGCGCGCATCCGGTCTCGATTTGCGTCAATGGCGCTGCCCGCGAGGGCGGCTGTGCACCGGCTGATCAGCAACTCGACGCAAGACCGTCTTGTGGAACTCCGCTGATCTGACGTGCTGGCAAAAGCAGCACGTCGCGCCTCCAAGTCGCGCGGCGATCATCACCGGGGAGAAACCATGAAAGCCGCTTTGGTCCTGGCTGCAGCCTTGGCTGCCTGCCTGTCCACGCCTGTCTCCGCGCAGAAATCCTACGGTCCCGGCATCAGCGACACCGAGATCAAGATCGGCAACACGATGCCCTATAGCGGCCCCGCTTCGCCCCTCGGTATCACCGGCAGGGTGATCTCGGCGTATTTCGACGAGGTCAATGAGAAGGGCGGCATCAACGGCCGCAAGCTCAATCTCCTGTCGCTCGACGACGCCTTCTCGCCGCCGAAGACCATGGAAGCGGCGCGGCGGCTGGTCGAGGGTGACGGCGTCGCCTTCATCTTCGCGACCATGGGCACGGCGCCGAGCTCGGCGATCGCGAAATATCTCAACAGCAACAAGGTGCCGCAGCTGTTTCTGATCAGCTCGGCCTCGAAGTGGAACGATCCCGCCAACATGCCCTGGTCGATGGCACTGCCATGGGCGCCGAACTACACCAGCGAGGCCGCGATCGACGTCGCCTATGCCCGCGCCAAGAACCCGAACGCGCGCTTCGCGGTGCTCTATCAGAACGACGACGCCGGCAAGGAATATCTGCGCGGCGTCAAGGAAGCGCTTGGTGCCGACGCCGACAAGGCGATCGCGATGGCGTCGAGCTTCGAGGTCGCCGACCCCACCGTCGATTCCCAGGTGCTGACGCTCGCCAACACCAAGGCCGACGTGTTCATGATCTATTCGGTGACGCCGCGCGCCTGCGCCCAGGCGATTCGGAAAGCGCATGAGGTCGGCTGGCAGGCGACGCGCTTCCTCGCCTCGGGCTGTGCCAACAAGGCGACTGTGATGGTCCCGGCCGGCCTCGATGCCGGCAAGGGCGTGCTCTCGCTCGGCTCGCTCAAGCCGTTCGTCGAGGCGCCGAAGGACGATCCGGCGATGACGGCCTATATCGATTTCATGAAGAAGCGCCTGCCCAATGCCGACGTCAACAACGTCGCGGGTCTCTACGGCTACACCGTCGCCGAGGCATTGGTGGTCTTGCTGAAGCAGTGCAAGGACAATCTGACGCGCGAGAACATCATGGCGCAGGCGGCCAATTTGAAGAACGTGCCGCTATCGCTACTGATGCCCGGCATCACCCTCAACACCACGCCGCAGGATTTCCGCCCGATCAAGGACGGCTATATGCTCCAGTTCAACGGCAACGACTGGATCGTCGCCAGCGAGCTGCTGCGCGGCACGTGAGGGGCACGCGAGCGGCAGCATAGACAGTGCACCCTCTCCCCTTGCGGGAGAGGGTGGATCGCCGCGAAGCGGCGAGCCGGGTGAGGGGTATCTCTCCGCGAGTCGTCTCTACATTTGAACTCGCGGATACAACCCCTCATCCGGCGCTTCGCGCCACCTTCTGCCACAAGGGGAGAAGGGAACAGGAGGACCCCATGGATTTTCAACACTCCGAACGTTCGCTGGAGCTGCAGGAGCGGGTCCGCCGGTTCATGCGGACGCATGTCGAGCCGGTCGAGGAGCTCTACTACGAGCAGGTGAAGCCGGAAGCGACACGCTACAGGACGCCGCAGATCCTTCAGGACCTGAAGCGGCTGGCGCGCGAGCAGGGGCTTTGGAACCTGTTCCTCTCCGGCGAGCACGGCCAGGATCCCAACAACACTGGCTTGACCAATCTCGAATACGCGCCGGTGAAGGAGATCATGGGCCGCATCCTCTGGGCGCCGGAGGTGTTCAATTGCTCGGCGCCCGACGTCGGCAACATGGAGGTGCTGGCCAATTACGGTACGCCGGCGCAGCAGGAGCGCTGGCTGAAGCCACTGCTGGAAGGGCGCATCCGCTCCGGCTTCTCGATGACGGAGCCGCAGGTTGCCTCCAGCGATGCCACCAACATCCAGTGCGAGATCAGGCGCGACGGCGGCGACTACGTCATCAACGGCCGCAAATGGTTCACCTCGGGCGCGATGAACGAGGATTGCGAGATCCTGATCGTGATGGGCAAGACCGCGCCCGACGATCCCGATCGCCACCGCCAGCAATCCATGATCCTGGTGCCGAGAGCGACGCCTGGCGTGCGCATCGTCCGCGACATGCTGACCTACGGCTATGACGACGCGCCGGTCGGCCATCCCGAGATCGTCTACGAGAACGTTCGCGTGCCCGCGGAGAACATCCTGCTCGGCGAGGGCCGCGGCTTCGAGATCGCGCAAGGCAGGCTCGGCCCCGGCCGTATCCACCATTGTATGCGGCTGATCGGCTGCGCCCAGCGCGCGCTCGAATTGATGTGTCAGCGCGCGGTCTCCCGCACGGCCTTCGGCAAGCCGCTCGCAGAACAGGGCTCGGTGCGTGAGGACATCGCGCACTCATTCTGCGAGATCGCGCAGGCGCGGCTCTTGACGCTGCAAGCCGCCGACAGGATGGACCGCGAGGGCAACAAGATCGCGCGCGACCTGATTGCGGCCGCCAAGATCGTGGTGCCCAGCATGGCCGCCCGCGTTATCGACCGCGCCATCCAGATCCACGGCGCTGCCGGCGTCTCGCAGGACACGTTCCTGGCGCGTGCTTACGTCTACGCCCGCTTCATCCGCATCGGCGACGGACCGGATCAGGTGCATCTGGCCGCGGTGGGGAAGGAGCTGATCAAGCGTGGCGGGGTGATGGGCTAGCAAACGCCATCACTGACGGCCCCATTTCTTCTTTCCCGCGCAAAGCAAGGCGGCATGAACACCTTGCCGGCGGCGCCTTGACCACCGTCACTGGACCAGATGTGCGGGCCGAAGGGGCCTGAATGCGGCGCGCAGCTCGGCGGAGAAAAGCGCCGGCTGCTCCCAGGCAGCAAAATGACCGCCTTTGTCGACCTCGTGGAAGTAGGTCAGGTTGCGATAGGCGCGCCGGGCCCACGTCTCCGGGGCTTGATAGCTCTCGCCCGGGAAGACCGTGATGGCCACCGGCAGTGAGATCTCCGCAGTCTTCTCCGGACCTGCAAGGGCGGGACTGCGCCCGCTATATTCCCAGTAAAGTCGCGCCGAGGAGGTGGCGCTGTTCGTCAACCAGTACAGCGTGATGTCGTCCAGCACCTCGTCGCGGGATTTTTCGGAGTCGGTGTCGTCGAACTTCCAATGCGAGAAGCCGGGATGTCCGAGCATCCAGGCTGCCAGGCCCGCGGGAGAATCCGTCAAGCCGTAGCCGATCGTTTGCGGCCTCGTTCCCATCATCAGCGCGTAGGACCGGTTGCCCATCTTGCCGGCCGCACTGAATGCATCGAACGCCGCGCGTTCCTTGGCGGAGAGGTCTGCCGGAGCAGGCCCGCCGGCCGCGAGGATCGCGGCGATATCGGGCGGGACGATCGCCGGCAAGTTGATATGGATGCCGAGCAAGCCTGCCGGCGCCAGCCGTGCCATCGCACTCGAGACCGGCGAGCCCCAGTCGCCGCCCTGCGCGACATAGTGGGTGTAGCCCAGGCGCTTCATCAGTTCCGCCCAGATGCGCGCTGTGTGGTCGGGACCCCAACCGGTATCGACCGGCTTGCCGGAGAAGCCATAGCCGGGCATCGAGGGGATCACGACGTCGAACGCGTCTTCGGCCCGGCCCGCATGGGCCGTCGGATCGGTGAGTGGATCGATCAGCTTGAGCTGCTCGAAAACCGATCCCGGCCAGCCATGGGTTATGAGGACAGGGAGGGCATTGGGATGTTTGGAGCGGACATGAATGAAGTGGATGTCGATGCCGTCGATGTTGGTGACGAACTGCGGAAGTCGATTCATCCTCGCTTCGATCTTGCGCCAGTCGTAGGCCGTCCCCCAATAGTTGACGAGGGGCTGGAGCTTCGCCAGCGGGATACCTTGGGACTGATCGGAAACAGTCTCGCGATCAGGCCATCGCGTCGCCAAAACGCGCCGCCGAAGCTCGACAAGGTCCTCCTCCGGCACGGCAATGTGGAAGGGGTGAATTGTGCTTTCGCCCGCGGCCGCCGCTGCACGCAGCGGAAACACGCTCGCGGAAATCGCCGCTGAAACTCCAATCGCTACGGTGCTCAAAAGCGCGCGCCGGCTTCTGTCGATGGTGTTCTCGGAATTGTATGGCATCGGCATGGGACACCCTCCTGGCTTCAGGCGATCGGAGCCTGCGGAGCAGGGCAGTCCTTCGTCTGGCTCTGCAACATGGCTCGGAAGCCGGTCAATAGCTCGTTAAGGCTTGTTAGATGCTGTGAGCAGTTGCGACTGATGCAGGGGCAAGGTGAAGAAAGACAAGTTCAGCAGTTCTGTCCCTTGTCCCCCGACAAGGACGGAGTAGACAAGCTGATCGGATCTGTGCGTCGGCTCCTTGTCCATGAACGCATTCAGCAGCGGGCCTTGCTGCGCGAGGACATTGCAAACTCCCTCTGTGACATCGCGCAAGCAAGCCTTCTCACGCCAGGTGGCAGCCTCCGTCGCTGCGATGATCGCTTCTGCGAAAACCCGCCGATGAGAATGAAAACACGGTCAGGCGGGCGAGCGCACCGATTATCCTGATTGGTCGCGCTATGAGAGTCATGTCGCGCTATTTCGCCGCGGCTCTCGTCGTCATGCTGTTGACGCAATGTCTGTCTTAGACGGCGACAACTAAAACACGGTGCTGGAACTATTGCGGTTCCTCCAACGGTTCCGGAGCCAGGGGTTGGCTCGACCCGCAAAACGATTTGCGGCATCGGAACTGAACAATCGAAAATCACAGGAGATATAATGGGGTTCCGATCGAGCGCCGCAATTTGCGGCGCCATGATTGCGCTTGCCGTTTCCGTTTCTGTAGCGCGATGTGAAGCTGGTGGGGTTCACTCAAACGCTGTCGACGATGCCGCTTCCGGGGAAGCGATCGTTGGCGCGGCATCCATGTACAATCCGTTCAAGCCGGGCAAAGAGGAGGGCGGCCCGAAGACGGCTTCCGGCGAGCGCTATGATCCCTCGGTGTGGTCGGCTGCCATCAAGACGAGCTTGCGTAAGAAATTCGGTGGGGTCCAATTTGGCGCGAAGCCGAAATACGCCCTCGTCGAGGCCGTCGGCAAGAAGGTCATCGTCAGGATAAATGACGTGGGACCGCTAAGGCCTGGCCGCATCATCGACTTCAATGAGCGGACGATGCGCCATTTCGATCCGAGCCTGGAGCGCGGGGTCATTCCTGACGTAAAAGTCCGACCGCTTGCCGGCGGCGATTGGACCCCCGGACCGGTTGGCTGAACGTCGCACCAGAAGGTCGCGCAGTACGACCGAAGGTCCCGACGCCATCGCCATGATGACATCACGGTTTGCTGCGCGCCCGCAGCAGCCATGTCTACGCGTCTAAACTACTAAGCGGCCGTGATCTTCGAAATCTGGCCTTCGGCTCCTGTGCCAAGGCCATCCACACCTGTCGCCTCTATGCAGAGTTTAAGCGCTCCGCCCAGAGTTGCAGCAGCCAGATCCGCCTTGGCACCTTCCCGCAGGCTTTCCAGCGCCGCTGGCTCGATGTCCTTCATCCAGCAACCCAGAATGATTGTGGCCTTCGGCAATTTACGGCGAAGCCGTCGCACCGAGTAACGCATATGGGCAGGGCTGCTTGCATCCATATAGACGAGGCAGACAATGGCGACCCCGTCGGTCTCCAGCCGGAAGATATTCGCCGTCGACAACGCTTCCGCTGCCTCGACTCTGGCCGACAAGCCATGCGCGCCGGTCAGTTGAGCCAGCATGATCGCAGCGGCTTCGTCGATCGGATTTCGCCCGGCCACACAGAGGACGGGATGTTCGCCTTGCCATCCAGCGGGCAAGTCCTCCTTGCGCAGAACCCGCAGACTCTCATAAGGCGCGTCCTCAGCCACGCCTTCTATGGCAGATGTAGCTTCGACATCTGTTGTCGGGCCGACCTTCGGCGGCAGACGCTCATCCTGCTCCGAAATGTTATTGGCAAATTCCTGGACCGCATCCCTGATTTTGGTCAGCCGGTCGGGAGCCAGAGCGCCGCGCTCGGCATCCACTTGAGCCAGTTGCAGTCCTCGCAGGGCGACTTCGTCGTAATAGGAGCTAAGAGATCGCTCCTTCAAGAACTCCTCGGCTTTTGCCGATGCTTCTGTCGGATCGCCGGCGAGCATCCGCTGATAGAATATCTCGGGCGGAGAGAGTGCTGGTCGGTCTCCAAACATGACGTCCAGGAACTCCAGCCGCTCGACATGGCGGCCCAGTACGACGAGACACACCGTGAGTGGTGTCGCCAGAACGAGGCCGATCGGACCCCAGAGCGCCGTCCAGAACGTCGCAGAAGCCACAACGGCCACCGGCGACAGTCCCGTGCTGTGTCCATAGACCATCGGCTCCAGCACATGGCCGACGACGGGCTCCACCACCACGAACAGCGCGATCGTCCAAAGCAGCATCGTCCAGGTTGGATCGACCGCGACCGCGAGAGCGAGAGGAAAGGCGGCGGCGATGACCGCCCCGATGTAAGGCACGAAGCGCAGCACTGCTGCCAGAATACCCCACAGGATCGCGCTTGGAACGCCGATCAGCCAGAGACCCGTTCCGATGATGATGCCGAAGCTGCCGTTCACGAGAAGCTGGATAAGGAAAAGCCGGCTGAGGCGGCTCGCCGCGTCATCAAGGGCAGCCGTGGTGCGCTGCAGGTCATCCGAACCGGCCAGCCTGATCAGACGATTACGAAGATCCTCGCGTTGAAGCAAAATGAAGATCACGAATATGACGATGATCCCGGTCGTTGCGAGCGGATGAAGCAAGGGTGAAATCAGCGTTTGCAAGCTCTCCAGCGCGCCGGGATCGGGCTGAAGCACTTCCACAGGAACGGGCCTCGGCGCGGCCGCTTTCGGAGCTGCTATGGTGCCCAACGAATTCGCGGCCTCCTTGGGCTTGTCGAGTTCTTTGCTGAGGTCCTTCAACATGCTCGAAGCCCGCTCGAGCGTGCCTCGACCAGCGGTGGTCTCACGGAAGGATTGGATCTTCTCGCTTATTGTGGACTGATATCGCGGCAAATCGCCAGCCAGCTGCGTGAGTTGGGTAGCAAGGAGACTGCCCATCGCAAATATGAATGCGAAGGCGATCACGACCACGCTCACCACAGCCAAACTGCGTGGAATGCGCAGACGCTGAACCAGTCGAACCAGGGGCGCCAGCACGAAGCTGAGCAAGACGGCCAGCGCTATGGGGATGATGATCTCGCGACCATAATACAGCACCATGACAATGATCGCGGCGAGAATGGCCATCGCCACGGCGCTCAATAGCGAAATCAATTCTTCCGGTGTTCGTGCTTTGAATGGCTGCCTGATCACAGCTCCTCGCTAGGCCGGGAAAAGCGGCGAGTTTGTTGACGTCCAGTGAGTTCAAAAAAGCCGCGGATTGCTCCGCGGCTTTTGCATTCACAGGATTCGTATCTCAGTAGCGGTCGGTGCCGATCCCGACGCTCACGCCGGGAGCGCGGAAGCCGATGCCGCTGCGCTCTTCATAGCCGCGCCGCTCGATGTAGCGCTCGCGAGGCGCATATCCGTAGGAATCGCGCCCTTCGCGGATGATGACACGGCGTTCGCCGCGCTCGCGCCAGCAACGACCGTCTTCGTTGCAGACCATGCGCACGTTCTGAATGTTGCTGTCCGGAGCGACAGACAGGGTGGGAGACAGCGGGGCTGCAGCAGCGGCGGTCACGAGAAGGGTACTTGCTGCGGCCGCCAGGGCGGCTGTGAAAAATTTCATCGTGTTTCTCCCAAATGTGATGTGTCAGTGAGGCAATAGACTGGGAACCCAATGGTTCCATGGCTGAACAGATATCGTCAGCTGCCGCCATTCTGTTCGCAGGCATTCCCTGCCCGAAAGACAGGTGAACTCGCCATGATTGGCGAGGAAGATGGGATTGCGGAGAGAGGCATCGCGCGGTCTCTGTGAAGATCGGCTTCGAGATCCTGCCGGCCCAGCGCGGAAAGCTCCAACATTGACATCATGCTCCTGTTTTGCCCGACGGAGCAAGTAGATTCGTCAAATCCGCAGAAGACGGGGCGGTAGCCAAGCCATTGAAATCGCTGTCCCCGGCTACTGTGCATGGGGTTGTTTTCGCGTTTTTGATGGAGCGACCCCACCGCCGGCTCTGTTGGCGATGGACGTGCGGCTACCCGGCCTTGGCGATGCGGCCGTCCGCCGCGCCCGAGCGCAGGTTCTGGAAGAACTTCTCCACCTCGCACGACAGCGTCTCCGCCGTCTCGGTCACGCTGCTCGCAGCCCTCAGCACCGAGGAGGCCGCAGTATCGGTCTCGCCGATGGCGTCGCGGAGCGAGCTGATGTTGGCGACGAGGGTCTCGTTGCCTTGGGCAGCCGATTGCGCGTTGGACGAGATCTCGCGCGTGGCGGCGTCCTGCTGGCTGATGGCGCCGGCGATCGCCGAGGTGACGTCGTTGATCTCGCGCACCGCGCCGCCGATCTCGCGGACGGCGTCGACCGCGTTGCGGGTGGAGGACTGGATCATCGAGACGTTTTCGCTGATGTCGGCGGTCGCTTTCGCGGTCTGCCCCGCGAGCGCCTTCACTTCGTGTGCGACGACGGCAAAGCCGCGGCCAGCATCGCCCGCGCGCGCCGCCTCGATGGTGGCATTGAGCGCGAGCAGATTGGTCTGCTCGGCGATCGCCTGGATCAGGCTGAGCACGCCGTCGATGCGTTGCGTGGCGGCCGCCAGGCTCTCGATCTCGGCAATCGATTTCTCGGTGCGCTGCCCGGTCTGCTCGACCGCACTGGCGGATTGCCGCACCTGCCGGCCGATCTCCACAACAGACGCAGACAGCTCCTCGGCCGCGCCTGCCACCGCCGTGACGTTGTGCGAGGCCTGTTCGGTGGCGTTCGCCGCCATGCCGGCGCGACTGCTCGCGTCCGCGGTGACGCGGGTGATGGTCTGCGCCGTCTCGCGCATGACGGAGGCGTTGTCGCTGAGGCCGCGCATGATCGCGCCGATCGCCTCGCGAAACGCGTCGACGGATTGCTCGATGTGGCGGGCGCGCTCCTCGCGCGCGGCGGAGTCCTGCGAGACCTGCGAGGCGAGGTTGCGGTTGCGCCCCATCGCGTCCTGGAAGATCTGGATCGCGCGCGCCAGTGCGCCGATCTCGTCGGCGCGGTCAGAGTGGGGCACCACGACGTTCTCGGCGCCGTCAGCGACCTGCTTGATGGTCGCGGTGATGGCGGAGAGCGGGCGTGCGATCGAGCGGGCGATGATGACGATGCCGATCACGACGAGGGCGAGCGCCACGCCGGCGAGGCAGGTCAGGACGAAGGACAGGATGCGATTGGTCTCGGTCTCGTGCGCGATTTGCCTCGCGCGCTCGGAATAGACTTTGGACAGCGCCTCGAGATCCTTGTTCAGCGCCGAGCGCACGGCGCGGTTGGCGTCGTTGTCGCCCCATTCGCGGCCCGCGGCCGCATTGATCTCGACGCCGCGGCGCACCAGCTCCTTGCGAAACTCGACGAACTGCTCGATGCGCTTCTTGAAGGTGGCGAACTGTTCGGCATCGTCAGCCTTGACGATGGTCTCCCAGCGCTTCACGACGTCGAGGATCTGGGCGTTGAACTTGAGCAGGCCCTCGCCGTATTTCTTCACCACGGCCGGTTCGGTCGACATGTAGACGCCGCGTGATTCCATCACGACCGCATAGACCAGCGAGTTGACCCGCTCAACGTTCAGCGCGGCGGCGTTCGCGGTCTCGATCGCGGTGGTCAGCTCGGCACCGCGGCGGCTGTTGTAGTCGGACAGCATCGCGATCGCGGCCGTGAGCAGCGCGAACAGCGCGAAGATCGCGTAGAGCTTGTTGGCAAGCGTGAAGCGGCCGGCGAGGCCGGCGGCATTCCCAGATTGGTCGGTTTTCATGGTTTCAGGGGCCCGAATGGCCGGGAGCGGCCGGAGAGCGCAGTCGTACAAATCAATGCAAAACTATGCAGAATGAAGATGGACGCGGCGTTAACGCCGGGTTTGGCCTCCTTCGCCCTCGGTCGAAAGAAAGGTCGATATTTCAGCGTCTTGATCTGAAGGTATAGTCTTGGGATTGCCCTGGAGTCGGCCTTTGGCCGACGAACCCCGGAGAGACCCTTGGTCTACCGCCACACCATCGACGCCACGACGTACACGTTCCCGGATTTGCGCGACCTGCTCGCCAAGGCGACGCCGCCGCGCTCCGGTGACCGGCTGGCCGGGATCGCCGCCGCCAGTGCCGAACAGATGATCGCGGCGCGGATGGTGCTGGCCGACGTCCCTCTCGGGCAGTTCTTACAGGAAGCCGTCATCCCCTATGAGACCGACGAGGTCACCCGCCTCGTTATCGACAGCCACGACGCCAAGGCGTTCGCGCCGGTGGCTTCGCTGACGGTCGGCGCCTTTCGCGACTGGCTGCTATCGGACGCCGCGACGCCCGAAATCCTACGCAAGCTGGCCGGCGGCATCACCCCGGAGATGGCGGCGGCGGTGTCGAAGCTGATGCGCAACCAGGATTTGATCCTGGCGGCGCGGAAATGCGAGGTCACCACCGCTTTCCGCAACACCATCGGTCTGAAGGGCCGGATGAGCACCCGGCTCCAGCCCAACCATCCCTTCGACGACGCCAGAGGGATCACCGCCTCCATCCTCGACGGCATCCTGCTCGGCGCCGGCGATGCCTGCATCGGCATCAACCCGGCGAGCAACGACCCGGCCGTGATCGGCCAATTGCTGCGGCTGCTCGACGAGGTCATCGCGCGGCTGAAGATCCCGACCCAGGCCTGCGTGCTGACCCATGTCACCACGACGCTGTCGCTGATCGGGCAGGGGGCGCCGGTCGACCTCGTGTTCCAGTCGGTCGCCGGCACCGAGGCCGCCAACCGCAGTTTCGGCGTCGACCTCGCGCTCCTCAAGGAGGCCCAAGAGGCCGGGCTGTCGCAGAAGCGCGGCACGGTCGGGCAGAACGTGATGTATTTCGAGACCGGGCAGGGCTCGGCGCTATCGGCCAATGCCCATCACGGCGTCGACCAGCAGACCTGCGAGGCCCGCGCCTATGCGGTGGCCCGCGCCTTTGCGCCCCTCCTGGTCAACAGCGTGGTTGGCTTCATCGGCCCGGAATATCTCTACGACGGCAAGGAAATCATCCGGGCCGGGCTGGAGGATCACTTTTGCGGCAAGCTGCTCGGCCTGCCGCTTGGGATCGACGTCTGCTACACCAACCACGCCGAGGCGGACCAGGACGACATGGACAATCTGCTGACGCTGCTTGCGGCCGCCGGCGTCACCTTCATCATGGGTGTCCCCGGCGCCGATGACGTCATGCTGAACTATCAGTCCACGTCTTTTCACGACGCGCTCTATGTCCGCGACGTCTTCGGATTGCGTCGTGCGCCGGAATTCGACGACTGGCTGGTGCGGTCGGGCATTGCGGGCCCCGATTTCCGTCTTGCCGGCGATGCAGGCCTGCTGCCCGATTTTGCCTCACGGTTGATCGCGTGACGTGGCGGAAGCACCCGGTGGCCCGAGGAAACCATTGGTGCCCAAGGGAATTAAGCTCTGCCACAATATTGAGAAATTCCGGCGGCAGCATTACGCTATGTAGCTGTCTGGCAATTTCCGCAGCTAAGTCGAGCGTGGCGGGGGAGCTTTGATGCGAGCTGAAAGTAACGGGACGTCCCGGCGGATTCTCTGCGTGTTTCCGCGATACACATCGTCGTTCGGGACGTTCGAGCATTCCTACCCACTAACCGATGGCGTCCGCGCCTTCATGCCGCCGCAGGGACTTTTGCTGCTCGCGGCCTATCTGCCCGAGGAATGGCAGGTCAAATTCGTCGACGAGAACCTTCGCCGTACGACCAGAGAAGAGTTCGAATGGGCCGAGGCGGTCTTCGTCAGCGGCATGCACATCCAGCGCCAGCAGATGAACGATATCTGCCGCCGCGCCCACGAGTTCGATCTGCCGGTCGCGCTCGGCGGCCCCTCCGTCAGCGCCTGCCCGAACTACTATCCATCCTTCGACTATCTCCATGTCGGCGAGCTCGGCGACGCCACCAATCAGCTGCTCGAGATACTGTCGCGCGACATCTCGCGTCCCGAGACCCAGGTGGTTCTGACCACCAAGGACCGCGTGCCGATGACGGAGTTTCCGATCCCGGCCTACGAGCTCGCCGACGTGAAGAAATACTTCCTCGGCAGCATCCAGTATTCCAGCGGCTGTCCGTATCAGTGCGAGTTCTGCGACATCCCCGGCCTCTATGGCCGCAACCCGCGCCTCAAGTCGCCGGAGCAGATCATCGCCGAACTCGACCGCCTGCGGGAATGCGGCATGACCGACACGGTCTATTTCGTCGACGACAATTTCATCGGCAACCGCAAGGCGGCGCTCGACCTCCTGCCGCATCTGATCGAATGGCAGAAGAGGACCGGCTACATGGTGCGGCTCGCCTGCGAGGCGACGCTCAACATCGCCAAGCGGCCGGAAATCCTCGAGAAGATGCGCGAGGCCTATTTCGTCACCATCTTCTGCGGCATCGAGACGCCCGACCCCGATGCGCTGAAGGCGATGCACAAGGACCACAACATGATGGTCCCGATCCTCGAGGGCGTGCAAACCATCAACTCCTACGGCATGGAGGTCGTGTCCGGCATCATCATGGGGCTCGACACCGACAAGCCGAACACTTCGGAGGCGCTGCTCGCCTTTGTCGAGGAGTCCCGAATTCCGCTGCTCACGATCAACCTGCTTCAGGCGCTGCCGAAGACGCCGCTGTGGGACCGTCTGGAGCGCGAGGGGCGCCTGGTCGAGGACGACGGGCGCGATTCCAATGTTGACTTCCTGTTGCCCTACGACGACGTCGTTGCGTCCTGGAAGCACGCCATGGCCGTCGCCTACGAGCCCGAGAAGGTCTACGGGCGCTTCCAGTATCAATGCGACCACGTTTACGTGCACCGCCTCAAGATGCCAACGCCGGACGAGATGAAGACCTGGACCAACATCAGGCGCGGCCTCGTCATGCTGCGAAACATCTTCTGGAAGGTCGGCGTGCTCGGCGACTACAAGCGCGTGTTCTGGAAGTTCGCGCTGGGCCGCATCAAGCGCGGTGATCTCGAAGGGCTGATCGGCTGCACCCTGATCGCGCACCATCTCATCACTTTTGCGCGGGCGGCCTCGACCGGCCAGCAAAACGCCTCGAACTATTCGATCCGGCTACGCGAGGCCTCCGTCCCCGCCGAATGATGCGACATGTCTGATCCGGCCATCCCGCGTCGTCCGACCCTCGATCTGCGTTCGCTCACGCCCGCGCGCGTGGCGCTGGGGCGCAGCGGCGCGAGCCTGCCGACGCGGGCACTGCTCGATTTCACACTGGACCACGCCCGCGCCCGCGATGCCGTACACGCCGTGTTCGATGCGCCGCGGCTGGTCGCGGATCTCTGCGCGCTTGGCCTCGTCGTCACCGAGGCGAACAGCCGGGCGGTCGACCGCGGGGACTATCTGCGGCGGCCCGATCTGGGCAGACGGCTCGATGCCGGATCAGCCGAGTCCTTGGCGCGGAGCGCCTCGGAGCCGTGCCAACTCGCACTCGTGATTGGCGACGGCCTGTCGGCGGCGGCGGTCCACGCCCATGCGGCCGCGCTGGTGATGCGCCTGCTGCCGTTGCTCGCGGCCGACGATGGTGTCGCGATCGGCCATGTCGTCGTCGCCTCAGGCGCGCGCGTCGCGCTCGGCGACGAGATCGGCGCCATTCTCGGCGCGCGCATGGTCGTGATGCTGATCGGCGAGCGGCCGGGCCTGTCGGCGCCCGACAGTCTCGGCGCCTATCTGACGTTCGCCCCGAAGCCGGGCCGTACCGATGCCGAGCGCAATTGCGTGTCGAACATCCACAAGGCCGGGTTGAGCTATGACGAGGCTGCCTTCAAGATCGCCTGGCTGGTCCGCGAGGGGCTCGCGCGGGAAGTGAGCGGTGTGGCGCTGAAGGACGAGAGCGCAGACCGGGCGCCGCGTCGAATTGGCACGGCTTTGCCCGGATGAAGGGCATTAAGGCAAAATCGCCACATCTTGATCGATTCGGCCACACTCCGCCTGCTTGCGAGAAGGGCGATTGACCTGCTAAACCCCTCGCAGCGATTTTCTGCGCATTTTCAAAGGGCAAGCCTCCCATTGGTATGGCATTTTCAAGCCGTTCGCGGGGCGCGACAAGCTCACAGACCCGAGCCGATTTAGGAACTGGACAAGGCATGCTCGAAAAGCACAGCGAGAGTGAGGTTCATGTCGACAAGGTCGAGCAGGGACCTGCGTCCTCGATCGCCTTCGGGCTGGAGCGCATCGGGCTGATCGCAGTCCGGGCGCCCATCGTCTCCTGCGTCGTCCTGCTCGTGCTGATCGTCGGCGCCGTGTTTGGCATCCACCGGATCAAGATCGACGATTCGCTGTCGCAGCTGTTCCGGTCCAACACGCCGGAATTCCGCCAGTACGAAGCGGTGACCAAGAAGTTCCCGGCCGAGGAATTCGATGTCCTCGTCGTAGTCGAGGGCAAGACCCTGCTGGCCCGGAACAACCTCGAGAAGCTGCGCGACTTCGTCACCGACATGCAGCTGGTCGAGGGTACGCGCGGACTGGTCTCGCTGTTCTCCGCGCGTCAGGCGCCCGCTCCGGGCAAGCTTCCCGCCGCACTGTTCCCGCCCGAGCTGCCCGAGGGCGAGGCCTATGACAAGTTCATCGAGGGCGTCAAAGCCAACGAGATCATCCGCGGCAAGCTGTTGTCCGAGGACGGCACGCTGGCGCTGATCGTGCTGTCGCTCGATCCGGAGGTGGTCGCCTCCAACAAGCTGACCAAGACCGTCGCCGACATCCGCGCGCTGATAAAGGAAGACCTCAGTGACACCGGGCTCAACGTGCAGCTTTCCGGCGTGCCGGTGATGCAGCTCGAGATCCGCAACGCGGTCGAGCGCGACGGGCTCACCTACAACATCCTCGGCATTCTCGCCGGCTGTGTCATCGCCATCATCTTCTTCCGCAAAATCTCGTTCATGGTGGCGGCGGCGTTCCCGCCGATGATCGCGATCCTGCTGGCGCTCGGCGCGCTCGGCTGGGCCAATTTCAATCTCAACATGTTCCTGAACGTGATGACGCCGCTCATCATGGTCATCAGCTTCTCGGACTCGATGCAGCTCACCTTCGCCGCGCGCGACCGGCTGATCGCGGGCCAGGACAAGTTCACCGCATTCAAGAACGCGGTGCTGGTGGTGGGACCGGCCTGCGTGCTGACGCACGGCACCGCAGGCATTTCCTTCATCGCGCTCCAGTTCTCCGACTCCGATCTGATCCGCAAGTTCGGCGAGGCGGGTCTCGCCGCCACCATCATCGCGCTGGTTGCGGTGTTGTCGCTCGTGCCGGTGTTCGGCGTGCTGCTCGTGCGCAACGAGAAGGTCTTTGCGACCAAGTTCCAGAGCGCGGATGCCGGCGTACAAGCGCTGCGTAATTTCTGCTACTGGATCGCGGTGCGCATGGTGGGCCGTCCCGGCCTGTTCAGCCTGATCGCGGTGGTGTTCGTGGCGGGCCTCGGCGTCATCTACGCAAATCTGGAGCCGCGCTACCGGCTCGCCGACCAGGTGCCGGACAAGCGCCAAGCGGTCGCGGCCAGCGACCGGCTCGACGCCAAGCTCACCGGCGCCAACCCGGTCAACGTTCTGATCCAGTTCCCCAAGGGTGAATCGCTCTATTCGCCGGAGACGCTGCAGACCATCGCGGACGTGCACGCGACGGTGGAGAAGGCCGCCGGTGTCGGCAATGTCTGGTCGGTCGAGACCCTGCGCCGCTGGCTCGCGGACAAGGCCGGCAGCGCCGACGTCGCGACCCTGAAGGAATATGTCAGCGTCATTCCGGAGCATCTGGTGCGCCGGTTCATCGATGCCGAGCAGGACGCGGTCGTGGTCGCAGGTCGCGTGCCGGACAAGGATTCCAGCCAGCTCCTGCCGATCGTCGACAAGCTCGATACCGAGCTCGACGCCGTCCGCAAGAAGCATCCCGGCTATGAAGTGGCGGTCACGGGTCTTGCCGCGATTGCCGCGCGCAATTCGGCCGGCATGATCGAGA
Source organism: Bradyrhizobium sp. 35 (assembly GCF_023073215.1). Taxonomy (NCBI): domain Bacteria; kingdom Pseudomonadati; phylum Pseudomonadota; class Alphaproteobacteria; order Hyphomicrobiales; family Nitrobacteraceae; genus Bradyrhizobium; species Bradyrhizobium sp. 35. The sequence continues at coordinate 425,465 of NZ_JADPJC010000157.1, read as the reverse complement.
AGCTCAACCGCGGGCTCACCGTCGAATTCGCGCTGGTCGCGATTTTCATCGGCCTTGCCTTCCGTTCCTGGGTCGTGATGTTCGCCTGCATCCTGCCGGGCATCTTCCCCGTCGTGATGTCGGGAACAGTGCTGTGGGCGATGGACGAGGGACTGCAATTTGCCAGTGTCGTAGCTCTGACCGTTTCGTTCGGCCTGGGCTTAAGCGCCACCATCCACTTCCTCAACCGCCTCAGGCTCGAGAGCAAGCCGGGCGTCGGCTCGGCGCTCGCAGTGGAGCGCGCGACCGTGCTGGTCGGCCCGGCCTTGATCCTGACCACGTTGGTGCTGGCCTGCGGTCTCGTCGTCACGGTGTTCTCCGATCTGCCGTCGCTACGGCTGTTCGGCTGGCTCAGCGCCTTCTCGATGGTGATGGCGCTCGTCGCCGACCTCTTCATCCTGCGGCCGACGGCGATGTGGTTGATCAATCTGCACGCCAAGCTTCAGGGCACCGACAAGCCGGCGATCTGAGCGGCTGCATCCATCGGACACGGAATCGGCGCGGTCCGGACGATTGCGCCGCGCCTCCGAAAAACAACAAGCCCCGGTTCGCGAGAACCGGGGCTTGTCGCTTTCGAAGCGGAAAGAGCTGTCAGCCCTTCGTCATCGTGATGTTGACGCCGCGAATCTCGCCCTTGGATGAGATCTGCACCGTCTGCTTGGTGCCGTTGGTGCGCAGCGACAAATTGGCGGCAAAGCCGTTGGCCTCGACGAACACCTCGATCTGGCCGCCACCGGCAGTGCCTTGGAGATTGCCGAAGATGTTGCGGTTGGTCTCGCTCCAATTGCCGGAGATGCGCTCGCCTTGGCTGGTCACATCGCTGGTGAGGTCGAACTTGTAGCTGTCGGAGGCGCAGTGCAACGCCTGCTTGAGACTGAGACCGGTGCCGGCAACCTTGTAGTCCGCCTTGCAGCGGATGCGCTCGGTCGAGCCGTCGGACAGCGACACCGTACCCGTCCCGGTCCATGCGCCCTCGAAACCTGCAAACGGTCCGGACGACTGAGCCTGACTTGTCGAAACCGAGAAGAGCAGCGCAGCGCCGATGCCGGCCGCCTTGATTGCCAGTTCAGTCCGTCCAAAGAATTTCATCTCAAAATATCCCGTTTAGAACGACGTCCGCTTCTCACGAAGAACGTCTCGCTACATCGAAAGTTTAGTGTTCCGAGCCAGTGACAGGTTCAATGCCCGACTGCCAGAGATGGCAGTTCACGACGCCTTGCGCCATGCTTCCACCTCTCGATTTGTCGTATTTCGGCATGTTTCTTGGTCCCGAGGCGGTATCGAGAGATGCAGCTCTGCAACAGGTGCGCAGCAAAACGCGGCGCACCTGAATTATGACGTACTATCAGTCTCTTACATTTGCCAGAGAAGACGCAGGGAAGCCCTGATTTGGTGGACGTGGCGCCAATTTGGCCGCATTTGCCAGTGCTTGTGCCTTCTCCGAGGCCGCTCCTCCCGCGGCGACTTGCCATCAGAACAATCCGCTCCGGTCGTCGCCCTGTGCTGTCCGGGATTGGTGCGATTCTGCCGTCAGAATGAAGGAATACAATGCGTAAGCTTCTCGTCGCTCTCACCTTGCTGTCGGCCTCCCTCTCGACCGCAGCGTTCGCCCAGCAAGGGCGCGGCACGGACGCCGAGCAGAAGGCCTGCTCGCGCGATGTGCAGAAGCTCTGCCGTCCGGTCATCGACCAGGGTGATTTCACCATCCTGGCCTGCCTCAAGGAGAACCGGGCCAAGATCTCTCAGGCCTGCGACCAGGTCCTGAAGAACCACAACCAGTAAGCTCGGCCACTGGCCCACAAAAGGCGGCCCCGGGGCCGCCTTTTCGGACCTGATCCGCAAAGGGCAGCCATCGAGAGACAGGATTGGTTTTGCGGCCGTATTCCCCTATATGGGGGCCGCGGCGGCATCGCCCGCACGGGCTCGCGCGAGCGAAAAAGCCCTTCCTGTCCAAACGATTGTAGACCAGCCCTCGATGACCTCTGCGAGCGAATTGCGATCCGGCAAGGGTGAGCGCGACGAGAATTTTCCCGTCGCGTCCTGGATCATTCATCCGCGTCATCGCGCGCTGATCCTGGCGTATTACAATTTCGTCCGCACCGCCGACGACATCGCCGACCACGCCACGCTGCCGCCGGATGAGAAGCTCGCTTATCTCGACCTGCTCGAGGCGGAATTGCTCGGCAAAGGCGACACCCAGGCCGAGGCCGTCAGCCTGCGGCACGCACTGGCCGAACGCGGCATGGCGTCGCGCCACGCGCTCGACGTGCTCATCGCGTTCCGTATGGACGTGACCAAGTTGCGCTACGAGAATTGGGACGAGGTCATCCATTATTGCCGCTACTCGGCGATGCCGGTCGGCCGCTTCATGCTCGACGTCCATGGTGAGAGCACCTCGACCTGGGCCGCGTCAGATGCGCTCTGCGCAGCGCTGCAGATCAACAACCACCTCCAGGATTGCGGCAAGGATTTCCGCGAGCTCAACCGCGTCTATCTGCCGCGCGATGCGCTGGCCGCGAGTGGCGCCTCGGTCGAGCAGCTCGGACTGGCGCAGTCGCCACCGGCGATGCTGGCCTGCCTTCAGGCTCTCGCCGTCCGCAACGAAGCGCTGCTCGCCGAGGGCAGGTCGCTAGCTGCGGAGATCCGGGATTTCCGCCTCGGCGTCGAGGTCTCGGTGATCCAGGCCTATGCCGACCGCATCGTGCGCCTGTTGAAGGTGCGCGATCCCCTGCGCGAGCGCGTGCACCTGAACAAGCTCGAGCTCCTCACCTTCAGCCTCGCCGGCATGATCGGCGAAGTCGGCCGCCGCACGGTCGGACGCAAGGCCATTTCCAGACCGGGGACTGCACATGACGCTTGAGGCGACCTCGCCCGGCGCAAATTATGGCTCGACCGCATCCGGCAGTTCGTTCTACGTCGCGATGCGCATCCTGCCGCACGACCAGCGTGAAGCGATGTTCCAGATCTACAGCTTCTGCCGCCAGGTCGACGACATCGCCGATTCCGATGGCCCGCGCGACGAACGGCTCGCCGCCCTTCAGGCGTGGCGCAACGACATCGATGCGCTCTACCAGGGCAATCCGCCGCCGCGGCTGAAGGACTACGTCACCTCGGTGAAGACCTTCGGCCTCAAGCGCGAGGATTTCCTCGCCATCGTCGACGGCATGGAGATGGACGTGCCGCAGGACATCCGCGCGCCCGACATGGCGACGCTGGATCTCTACTGCGATCGCGTCGCGAGCGCCGTAGGGCGGCTGTCGGTCCGGGTCTTCGGCTTGCCAGAAGAAGACGGCATCGAGCTCGCCCATCATCTCGGCCGCGCGCTCCAGCTCACCAACATCCTGCGCGACATCGACGAGGACGCGGGCCTCGGCCGGCTCTATCTGCCGCGCGAAGCGCTGCTGCATGCCGGCATCACCTCCAACGATCCGGACCGCGTGATCGTCGAGCGCGCGCTGCCGAAGGTCTGCCTGCCACTGGCGCAGCGCGCAAAGGTGTATTTCGAGAAGTCGGACGAGATCATGAACCGCAACCGGCGCCGCGCGGTGCGCGCGCCGCGGATGATGTCGAAATACTATCATGCCATTCTGGATCTCCTGATCGCGCGCGGGTTCAACGCGCCGCGCGAGCCGGTGCGTGTGTCGAAGATCACACGTATCGCCATCCTGCTCCGATACGCTCTCATCTGATGCAAAAAACAGCTCACATCATTGGCGCTGGAATCTCCGGCCTCTCCGTCGCCGTGCGACTTGCCAATGCCGGCTTCAAGGTCGCCGTGCACGAAGCGACGCAGCAGGCCGGCGGCCGTTGCCGTTCCTATTTCGACGGCGCCACCAATCTCACCATCGACAACGGCAACCATCTGCTGCTGTCCGGCAATAGCCATGCGCGCGCCTATGCGCGTTCGATCGGGACCGAGGCGGGCCTCGTCGGTCCGGAGCGCGCGCAGTTTCCCTTCGTCGATCTCAAGACCGGGCAGCGCTGGCAGATCGACCTCGGCGACGGCCGGCTCCCGACCTGGGTGCTCGACGAGAGCCGCCGCGTCCCCGACACTGGGCTGACCGATTATCTGAAGCTGGCGCCGCTGATCTGGGCATCGGAAGAGACGCTGGTCGGCAAGTCAATTCCGTGCGAAGGCGTTCTCTATCAGCGCCTGGTGCAGCCTCTGCTGCTCGCGGCCCTCAACGTCGATCCACCCGAAGGCTCGGCGGGGCTTGCCGGCGCGATCGTGCGCGAGACGCTGCTCGCCGGCGGGCAGGCCTGCCGTCCCCTGATCGCGCGCGACGGGCTCAGCGCGGTACTGATCGAGCCCGCCGTGACGTTCCTGCAGGGGCGCGGGCACAGCGTTCAGCTCGGCCATGAGCTGCGCTCGTTTGCGACCCATGACGGCAAGGTCGGCGCGCTGAATTTCGGCGGCGAGGATGTGATCCAGATCAGCGAAGGCGACGTCGTCGTGATGGCGGTGCCGCCGCGCGCTGCCTCCAACCTGCTGCCGGGCCTGAAGACGCCGACCGAATTCCGCGCCATCGTGAATGCGCATTTCCGCGTCGAGCCGCCGGCGGGATCGGCACCGATCCTCGGCGTGATCGGCGGCGTCGTGGAATGGCTGTTTTCGTTCCCGAACCGGCTGTCCGTCACCATCAGCAACGGCGACCGTCTGGTCGACATGCCGCGCGAGGAACTCGCGCAGGCGATCTGGAACGACGTCTGCAAGGCGGGCGGTGTTTCCGGCGAGCTGCCCCCCTGGCAGATCGTGCGCGAGCGCCGTGCCACATTTGCGGCGACGCCGGCGCAGAATGCCCTGCGTCCAGGGCCGGTCACTGCGCTGAAAAACCTGTTTCTTGCAGGCGATTGGACTGCTACGGGATTGCCTGCAACCATCGAGGGATCGGTCCGATCCGGTGATCGCGCCGCCGATCTGGTTCTGGCCGCCAAGGGATAGTGACAGGCGGCCCTGACGGGCATTTGTCCCGGTCAATTTCGGCCCATTCAATCGACTATCGGAGCAATCGAGCGAGATGGATTCCGTGAACGCGACCAGCCGCGAAGCCCAAGAATTCAGGAACTTGGAATCGAGCATTGCGTCGGCCACCGAAGGCGTCCTCGGCTTCCAGCAACCCGACGGCCATTGGGTGTTCGAGCTCGAGGCAGATTGCACGATTCCGGCCGAATACGTCCTGCTGCGCCATTATCTCGCCGAGCCGGTCGATGCCGTGCTCGAAGCCAAGATCGCCAATTATCTTCGCCGCGTGCAGGGCGCCCATGGCGGCTGGCCGCTGGTGCATGACGGCGAGTTCGACATGAGCGCCAGCGTCAAGGCGTATTTCGCGCTGAAGATGATCGGGGATTCCATCGACGCGCCGCACATGGTGCGTGCGCGCGAGGCGATCCATTCCCGCGGCGGCGCCATTCACAGCAATGTCTTCACGCGCTTCATGCTTGCGATGTTTGGCGTCGTGACCTGGCGCGCGGTACCGGTGCTGCCGATCGAGATCGTGCTGCTGCCGTTCTGGTCGCCGTTCCACATCAACAAGATCTCCTACTGGGCGCGCACCACCATGGTGCCGCTGATGGTCATCGCCGCGCTGAAGCCACGGGCGAAGAATCCCAAGGGCGTCGGCATCGACGAGCTGTTCCTGCAGGATCCGCGCTCGATCGGCATGACCGCCAAGGCGCCGCACCAGAGCATGGCCTGGTTCGTGCTGTTCCGCGCGCTCGACGGCATTTTGCGCGTGGTCGAGCCGATGTTTCCCAAGAGCCTGCGCAAACGCGCCATCGACGCGGCGCTCGCCTTCACCGAGGAGCGGCTGAACGGCGAGGACGGCATGGGCGCGATCTATCCGCCGATGGCCAACATCGTCATGATGTACGACGCGCTCGGCAAGGACGAGAACTTCCCGCCGCGCGCGATCACGCGCCGGGGCATCGACAAGCTGCTCGTGATCAAGGACGACGAAGCCTATTGCCAGCCCTGCGTCTCGCCGGTGTGGGACACGACGCTGACCGCCCACGCGCTGCTCGAAGCCGGCGGCGACAAGGCGGTGCCGGCCGCCAAGCAGGGTCTCGACTGGCTGATCCCGAAGCAGGAGCTCGAGGTGAAGGGCGACTGGGCGGTGAAGCGGCCCGACGTACGCCCGGGCGGCTGGGCCTTCCAGTACAACAATGCCCATTATCCCGATCTCGACGACACCGCGGTGGTCGTGATGTCGATGGACCGGATGCGCCGGGAGCACGGTGCGGCCGGCTATGACGCCGCGATCGACCGTGCCCGGGAGTGGATCGAGGGCATGCAGAGCAACGACGGCGGCTGGGCCGCCTTCGACGTCAACAATCTCGAATATTACCTGAACAACATCCCGTTCTCGGACCATGGCGCACTGCTCGATCCACCGACCGAGGACGTCACCGCCCGCTGCGTCTCGATGCTGGCCCAGCTCGGCGAGACCGCGGAGACCAGCAAGCATGTCGCGGACGGGATCGCCTACCTGCGCAAGACCCAGCACTCCGAAGGGTCCTGGTACGGCCGCTGGGGCATGAACTTCATCTACGGAACCTGGTCGGTGCTGTGCGCCCTCAACATGGCCGGCGTCCGCCATGACGATCCCATGATCCGGAAAGCCGCCGGCTGGCTGGCCTCGATCCAGAACCAGGACGGCGGCTGGGGCGAGGATGCCGTCAGCTACCGGTTGGACTACCGGGGCTGGGAGGCCGCCCCCTCGACCGCCTCGCAAACGGCATGGGCCTTGCTTGCTTTGATGGCTGCTGGCGAGGTTGATCACCCGGCCGTCGCCCGCGGGGTGGAGTACCTGATTGCAACACAGAACGAAAAAGGACTGTGGGACGAACAGCGGTACACCGCCACGGGCTTTCCCCGTGTATTCTATCTACGGTACCATGGTTATCCGAAGTTCTTCCCGCTGTGGGCGTTGGCGCGGTATCGGAACTTGCGGAACACCAACAGCAGGGTGGTAGGGGTCGGAATGTGACTTTGGGGACGGGGGACTATCTTACCGCGGGTCAAACCGTTGATCCGCGGCCGATATTGATCGTGACTGGACTGGTTCAGGAGGCCCGCATCGCGGCCGGGCCTGGCATGGCGGTCATCTGTTCGTCGAGCAGCCCCACCCAGTTGCGGGCGCTGTTGACGGTGCTGGATCCCGAGACGATTCGCGGTGTGATCTCCTTCGGCGTGGCCGGCGGGCTCGACCCGACGCTGCGCTCCGGCGACGTCGTGCTGGCGACCGAGGTGCTCGCGGGCGATACCCGCTGGGCCGCTGGCCTCTCGCTCGGCGACGACCTCATCGACCGCCTGACGTCGGGGCGCCGCCGCGTTGTGCGCGGCAGCCTCGCGGGTGCCGAGGAAGTGGTCACGGGGCGCTCCTGCAAGGCGGCGCTGCATTCGGAGACGGGAGCGGCCGCCGTCGACATGGAAAGCCACATCGCGGCGGCCTACGCCGCCGAGGCCGGCTTGCCGTTCGCCGCGGTCCGCGTCATCAGCGATCCCGCCCATCGCGCGCTGCCGGCGCTCGCCCGCGCCGCCATCAAGCCGAATGGCCAGATCGACGTGCTGGCCGTGCTGCGCGGCATCGCGCGCAACCCGACTGCGCTGCACGGACTGGTCTCGACCGGCCTCGACTTCAACCGCGCGCTACGCAGCCTGCGCGGCTGCCGCGACTTCCTGATCGGCACCGAACTGGTCGACAGCGAGGCGCTGGTCTCCGAGGCGGCCTGAGCGGGTTCTGCGATCACTAAAAACAAAAGGCCCGGTCGCCATTGGCGATCGGGCCTTTTCTTGTTGGTGGGACTAGCGCGCTTACGCGGCGGTCGACGCCTTCCGTGCGGCCTTCTCCTGTGCGGCGGCGGCCTCGTCCTTGCGGATCTCCGACAGGCGCTTCTGCACTTCCGCGGAGAAGATGTACTGCGCAGGACGCTGCTTGGACATGTCGATCTCCGGCGCCATCGGACCCGTGGTCCTGATGCCGCGCAGCGACACCCACATCGCCTTCAGCGGGTTGTTGATGGCGGCGGTCGCCGCCGTCGGCTCGTAGCCGCAATGGGCCATACAGTCGGCGCACTTCTCGTACTTGCCGGTGCCGTAGGTCTCCCAGTCGGTGGTGTCCATCAGCTCCTTGAAGGTTTTTGCATAGCCTTCACCGAGCAAATAGCAGGGCTTCTGCCAGCCGAAGATGTTGCGCGCGGGCATGCCCCAGGGCGTGCACTCGTATTCCTGGTTGCCGGCGAGGAAGTCCAGGAACAGGCCGGAATGCATGAAATTCCACTTCTTGCCCTTGCCCATCGCAAAGACGTCGCGGAACAGCTTCTTGGTCTTGGTGCGGTTGAGGAAGTGCTCCTGGTCCGGCGCGCGCTCATAGGCGTAGCCCGGCGACATCGAGACGCCGACGCCGAGCTCGACGGTCAGGTCGAGGAATTTGGCGATCTCTTCGGCCGGGTGGCCGTCGAAGATGGTGGCGTTGACGTTGACGGTGAAGCCGCGGGCCTTGGCCGCCTTGATCGCGGAGACGGCGCGGTCGAACACGCCCTTCTGCGACACGGCCTTGTCGTGGTGCTCCTTCAGGCCGTCGAGATGCACGGAGAAGAACAGGTAGGGCGAGGGCTCGAACAGATCGAGCTTCTTCTCGAGCAACAGCGCGTTGGTGCAGAGCGAGACGAACTTCTTGCGCGCGACGAGGCCGCGCACGATCTCGCCGATCTCCTTGTGGATCAGCGGCTCGCCGCCGGGAATGGCGACCATAGGCGCACCGCACTCGTCGGCCGCGTCCCAGCACTCCTGCGCCGTCATGCGGCGGTTGAGGATCGCATCCGGATAATCGATCTTGCCGCAGCCGACGCAGGCGAGGTTGCAGCGAAACAGCGGTTCCAGCATCAGCACGAGCGGATAGCGCTTGCGGCCAAGCAGCTTCTGCTTGATCAAATAGCCGCCGATACGCATTTCCTTGAAGAAGGGGATAGCCATTACAAGTTTCTTTCTGGGCTTGAAATTCGGGTGGGTCAGCTCGCAGCCAGTTCGGCCGGAAGCCGGAATTCGATGTTTTCCTCGCGGCCCGGGAGCACCGAGACCTTGACCGGTCCGATCCGCCGCATTGCTTCGATCACGTCATCCACGAGTACCTCGGGCGCCGAAGCGCCAGCCGTGACACCGACGGTTCTGGCATCTTTCAACCACTCCGGATTGAGCGCGCTGCCGTCGGCAATCAGATAACTCGCGACACCGGCCTCAGTGCCGATTTCGCGGAGCCGGTTCGAATTCGAGCTATTGGCAGCGCCCACCACCAAGATCACGTCGACCAGCTTGCTCAAGTCCCTTACCGCAGATTGGCGGTTCTGTGTCGCATAGCAGATATCCCGGATATCCGGGCCTTGAATATCTGTAAAGCGGGCCTGCAGGGCCGAAATGATGTCCTTTGTGTCATCCACCGACAGGGTGGTCTGGGTGATATAGGCCACTGGCGTATCCGCCGGCAGCTCAAGGGCCTTAACCTCTTCAACGCTTTGGACCAGCAGTACGGGGGCGGGAACCTGGCCCATCGTACCCTCGACCTCGGGGTGGCCGGCATGGCCGATCAGGATCAGGGTGCGGCCCCTGGCGATGTAGCGCTTCCCCTGATTGTGAACTTTCGTGACCAAGGGGCAGGTGGCATTGAGCACCGGAAGGTCGCGCGCGGCCGCTTCTTCCTCGACGCTGCGGGCGACGCCATGAGCGCTGAAGACCGTCACCGCCTTCGGCGGCACCTCCGACAGTTCCTCGACGAAGATCGCGCCCTTGTTCTTCAGGCTCTCGACGACGTACTTGTTGTGCACGATCTCATGGCGCACGTAGACAGGCGGGCCGTACTTCTCCAGCGCCCGTTCCACGATCTCGATCGCACGCACTACCCCCGCGCAAAAGCCGCGCGGTTGCGCCAGATAAACTTCCATTGGACGGCCATCACGCAAGTTGCACCAATCCGCTCTCAAGTTCAGGGGACACCCCGATACGAACCAATGAGTTGCAATATCCGCACCATCGGTTCGGCGCACGCGGTAGCCGCCCACCCCTGCCGGGGCCCCGGTGCATGGAGGTGCAGTACTTTGTGTCAAAAAATCGGCAGTAAGGAAAGGTGGAATGAACTTTGGTTCCCTGCCGGATCAGTTTCGCGGTATTATAGTAGAGGGTGCCCGTGGCAGCAACGTGGCGACATTTGTGCGCACACTTCGTCACTTTCCCGCCTCAACTCCTCGGCTATACCGATGGCCCGCATGATTATGCCATGGTCTTCCGCCGTTTACCTCGAAGCTTCTGACGGCGATAACCACTCAAAACAGCAATAGGTTTCGGCCGGGAACTCCGTTAAACAGCGGGCGTTTCCGGCAAGCTGTTAACCGCAGAAAGAAAAGTAGTGCTGCAAAGCGTCGTCGTTGCCATCGTCAGGGCCTGCACCCGGTTTGCCTCCCTCGTCGTCGTTCTCGGGCTCCTGCTGGCGGTGGGGGCGGGCTATTACACGTCCCAGCATTTCGCCATCAACACCGACATCAACTCGCTGATTGCCCAAAATCTGGACTGGCGCCAACGCGACCAGCAGTTCGATCGCGCCTTCGACCGCGATGCGACGATTACGGCGGTGGTCGAAGCCAAGACGCCGGAGATGGCGACCGCGGCGTCGGACGCGCTCTATGCCAAGCTGAAGGACAACAAGACCGAATTCCAGTCGATGCAGCAGCTCGGCACCGGCGAGTTCTTCGAGAAGAATGGTCTGTTGTTCCTGCCGACAGAGGAAGTTGCCAAGGTCACCGGCCAGTTCGAATCCGCAGCACCCCTGATCGAGATCATGGCGGGCGATCCCTCGATCCGCGGCCTGACCGGCGCGCTCGAGACGGGACTTGCCGGCGTCAAGCGCGGGCAGGTCAAGCTCGACAACACCGAACGGCCCTTCAACCAGATCGCGCAAACGGTCGAGACCGTGCTCAACAAGGGCAATGCGACGTTCTCCTGGCGCCAGCTCGTCAGTGACGAGCCGCTGACGGATTCGGACAAGCGCGCCTTCATCGAGTTCAAGCCGATCCTCGACTACAACGCGCTTGAGCCCGGCAAGGGCGCAACCGACGCGATCCGCAAGGCCGCAGCCGATCTGGATTTTGCCACCAAATATCAGGCGCGAGTCCGGCTGACCGGGCCGGTCCCGATCGCCAACGAGGAATATGCAACCGTCCAGGAAGGCGCCGTCGTCAATGGCATCGGCACGGTCCTCGTCGTGCTGCTCATCCTGTGGCTGGCGCTGCATTCGGCGAAGATCATCTTCGCGGTGTTCGTCAATCTCTTCGTCGGTCTTGCGCTGACCACCGCCGCCGGCCTGATGATGGTGGGCTCGCTCAATTTGCTGTCGATCGCATTCGCCGTGCTGTTCGTCGGCCTCGGCGTCGATTTCGGCATCCAGTACAGCGTCCGCTATCGCTCCGAGCGCTACAAGCACAACGATCTCTCGGGTGCGCTGATCCTGGCCGCCAAGCGCTCGGCAATTCCGTTGTCGCTGGCGGCAATGGCGACCGCGGCTGGCTTCCTCTGCTTCATCCCCACGGACTACAAGGGTATCGCCGAACTCGGCCAGATCGCCGGCGTCGGCATGCTGGTCGCGTTCCTCACTAGCATCACCGTGCTCCCGGCGATGCTGAAGCTGTTGAACCCGCCCGGTGAGAAAGAGCCGGTCGGCTATGCCTTCCTGGCGCCGCTCGATCACTTCCTGGAGAAGCACCGCGTGCTGGTCGTCGGTGGCACCATGTTTCTGGCGGTCGCCGGCCTGCCGCTGCTCTATTTCATGAAGTTCGACTTCAACCCGATGAATCTGCGCAACCCGAAGGCAGAGTCGATCGCGACCTTCCTCGACTTGCGCAAGGATCCCAACACGGGCGCCAATGCCATCAACGTGATGACCACGTCGGAAGAGCAGGCAAGGCAGGTGGAGGCGAAGCTGGAGAAGGTGCCGGAGGTGTTGCGGGTGATGTCGCTCAACAGCTTCGTTCCTGAAGACCAGCCGCCGAAGCTGAAGCTGCTCGCGCAGGGCGCCAAGGTGCTGAACCCCGCGCTCAATCCCGACCAGATCGACGCCGCGCCGTCGGACAAGGAAAACGTCGATGCGCTGAAATCGTCGGTCGACAATCTGCGCCGGACCGCAGGCGATGCGAAGGGCCCGGGTGCGGTTGCCTCGCGTCGGCTCGCGGATGCGCTGGAAAAGCTCGCCAATGCCGATGAAGCCACACGGAACAAGGCGCAGGACGTGTTCGTCGCGCCGATGAAGATCGTGTTCGACCAGCTCCGGAACGCGTTGCAGGCCGAGCCGGTCACCCTGAAGTCATTGCCGGCAGATCTCGTCAGCGCCTGGAAGAGCAAGGACGGTATCATCCGCGTCGAGGCGCTGCCGAAGGGTGATCCCAACGACAACGACACGCTACGCAAATTTGCGGCGGCGGTGCTCGTTGCCGAGCCGACCGCGATCGGCGGTCCGGTCTCGATCCTGAAATCCGGCGACACCGTGGTGAAGGCGTTCATCCATGCCGGAATCTATGCGCTGCTGGTGATCGGCCTGTTGCTGTGGATCACGCTGCGCCGGTTCGTCGACGTGTTGATGACGCTGGTGCCGCTGTTGGTGGCAGGCGCGGTCACGCTCGAGATCTGCGTGCTGATCGGCTTGCCGCTCAACTTCGCCAATATCGTCGCGTTCCCGCTGCTGCTCGGCGTCGGCGTGGCCTTCAAGATCTACTATGTCGTGGCCTGGCGCTCGGGCAGGACAAACCTGCTCCAGACCAGCCTGACGCGCGCGATCTTTTTCAGCGCGCTGACAACGGCCACCGCGTTCGGCAGCCTTTGGCTGTCGAGCCATCCCGGCACGTCCAGCATGGGCAAGCTGCTGGCGTTGTCGCTGGTGACGACGCTCGCCGCCGTGCTGCTGTTTCAGCCTGCCCTAATGGGCAAACCCCGCAATCTCAGGGAGTAGGCAGATGTCGCCGACCTGGTCGGCGGCGCCCTTCTGACCGGGTTTGGCGGTGCCGGCGGCCTTCGGGGCTGCGGGCGCAGGCTGCGCCACCGTAGCGCCGGTCGTTCCCGGGGCTTTCGGCGCCGCGCCGGTGGGCTTCGGCGCGCCCTTGGCCATGGCGTTGGCGGAGCTCAAGGGAATCGGGGGGCTGACCCGGGTCCAGGTCTCGCCACCGCACAGGAACCCCATCACGCAGCCCTTGATCTCGAGCTGGTCGGTGCCAACCGGCGTGATGGTTGCGCTGTAGAGCTGGCCGTCCTTGGCATTGTAGACCTGACCTTCCCATTGATCGGCGCCGGGCTTTTTCTTCATGTCGATCAGGGTCGCCATGCCCAGCGTGAGCCGGGTCTTTTTCGACGCGTCCGGATTGTTCTCGTCGCGGCCCCCGGGCTGTTTTTCCCAGGAAACCGCGCCCCACATGCTGCCATTGCATTGGGCGACACGAATGTTGGCGACGCCGTCGGCAACCCGCCAGTCGCCGGTCGGATCGGCCGCGAGCGCCGGGTTCAGGCAGGTGTAACCGCCAGCCAGTATTAGTCCGGTGTAAAGGGCTAAACGCATGATAGTTCCTTGGCAGTGCAACATGGTCTAAAGCTCTGCTTGCGAAGATGGTCCGAAAAAGGGCAAAAGGCCGCACAGACCGTTTCAGCGACGTTCCGTTTTCAGTTGACGAGACGGCCCTCAACCGAAGTATGTAGCGGATGCACAGCCCAAATCCAGACATGTCTCAGCTGTTCGCGGACCGCCAGGCCCAGCGCAGCGCCCTGCATAATCGGCATCTGAACGAGCAGTTCGTTCGGGTTCTGAAGACCATCGGCTACGATGTCGGCTTCCAGAAGGGGCAGGGACAGTATCTCTACGACCGCGACGGGGCCCGCTATCTCGACCTCTTGTCCGGTTTTGGCGTGTTTGCGATCGGGCGCAATCATCCTGTCATGCGTGAGGCGCTCAAGAGCGTGCTCGATGCCGACCTGCCCAACCTCGTCCAGTTCGACGTCTCGGTGCTCGCCGGCGTGCTCGCCGAGCGGCTCCTGAAATACGTCCCCTATCTTGATAAGGCGTTCTTCGCCAATTCCGGCGCCGAATGCGTCGAAGCGGCGATCAAGTTCGCCCGCGGCGCCACCGGTCGTCCGGGGATCGTCTATTGTGCCCACGGCTATCACGGCCTGACCTATGGCGCGCTGTCGCTGACCGGTGATTCGAACTTCCGCACCGGCTTCGAGCCGCTGCTGCCGGGATGCACTTCGATCCCGTTCAACGATCTCGCCGCGCTCGAAAAAGCGCTGGCCTCGCGCGAGGTGGCGGCCTTCGTCGTCGAGCCAATCCAGGGCAAGGGCGTCAACATGCCCACCGACGAGTTCCTGCCGGGTGCAGCTGCGCTCTGCAAGAAATACGGCACGCTGTTCGTCGCCGACGAGATCCAGACCGGCATGGGCCGCACCGGCCGCTTCCTTGCGGTCGAGCACTGGAACGTCGAGCCCGACATGGTGCTGCTGTCCAAGTCGCTGTCCGGCGGCCACGTGCCGGTCGGCGCGGTGCTGACGCGCAAGAGCATCTTCGACAAGATCTTCAACCAGATGGACCGCGCCGTCGTGCACGGCTCAACTTTCTCCAAGAACGACCTGGCGATGGCCGCCGGCATTGCCACGCTTGACATCATGGAGTCCGAGAAACTGATCGAGTCCGCCGCCAAGCGCGGTGCCGAGCTGCGCCTCGCGCTCACGCGTATGGTGCCCGGCTACGAGCTGTTGAAGGAAGTCCGCGGCAAGGGCCTGATGATCGGCGTCGAGTTCGGCCCGCCGAAATCGCTGCGGCTGCGGGCGTCCTGGAACGTGCTGGAGGCGGCCAATAAGGGCCTGTTCTGCCAGCTCATCACCGTGCCGCTGTTCAAGGACCACAAGATCCTCACGCAAGTCGCCGGCCATGGCAGCCACACCATCAAGCTGTTGCCGCCGCTCACCATCACCGAGGAAGATTGCGGCTGGATCGAGCGTGCGTTCGACGACGTCATCGCCGGCAGCCACAAGGTTCCCGGCGCGATCTGGTCGCTCGGCAAGACGCTGGTGGACAATGCGGTGCGAAGGTCTGCGTAAGGCCTCTGCTGCGGCCTGATGTCGCGACGTGCGACCTGCTGAAGCAGTCCGTCTCCCGAAATTCCAAATCGACGCTTATTTTCCGGCATTGACCTGACCGGGAGAGGAGTCGGCGATGCCTTTGACTGGCGGCTGTCATTGCGGCGCGATCCGTTATGAAGTGAACGGCGACATGATGGTGCATGCGCTCTGCCATTGCGCGGATTGCCGCCGTCACTCCGGGGCACCGATGGTTGGCTGGGCGATGTATTCGCTCAAGGCGGTCAAAGTCGTGCGCGGTCAGCCGAAGATCTATCAATCATCCGAACATGGACGACGTCACTTCTGTGCCGATTGCGGCACGGGGCTGTTCTACATCAATGAAAACCTGATGCCCGATATCATCGATATCCAGAGCGGCACCTATGATGACCCCGATGCCATGCCGGCGACGATGCACATTCAGGTCGCCGAGCGGATTGGCTGGATGGAGCGGGCTCACGAACTGCCCGTCTTCGAACGATTTCCTCCGCTCGAATGACGGCATGCGCAGAGGCTAACCGTTCATCGCCGCCTCGAACTTGTCGACGAATTCGGCAAGCTCGTCTGCGCCGAGATCGCTGACGGCCCAGAAGTTCAGGCCGCGATTGCCCCAGCGCCGGCAGTTGAAGCCCTGCATGGCTTCGGTCTTGGGTGCGCGGTATTCCGCGTTCGATGTCTGCGACACGAACAAATTGACCACGTGCTGCCGGCGCTTGTAGACGACCGCACCGATCGCACGTGCGTCGATATAGTCGAGCCTGCCGCCGACCAGCGTAAACCCTTGCGCGGTGAGGTCGACGACGGGCGGAGCGACGTCGAGCTTGCCGTTGAACCACGGCTTCACCGTGTGCTGGTCGGTCGAGACCACGTCGATGAGGTGGCCGGCCTGGAGCGAGCGAAGATGCGCGGAGACGACCTCCGACAGGATGCGCTGCTGGTCGTCCTGGCGCAGCACCAATGCGGCGACGCCGGAGGCGGCGAGCGCGGAGACTGCCGAGCCCATCGCAAAGCCGCGCAGCACGGAGCGGCGGCTCGGCTGTTGATGCTGCGGCTGCGGCAGCGAGGCCTCGATACGCGCACGCAGGCTCGCCGGTGCGGTGTAGCGCAAATCGGCGTCTGCGAGCACACGCTGCATCTCGCGCTGCGCGGCGAACTCCGCAGCGCAGGCCGGGCAGCCGGCGATATGGGCTTCGACCTCGCGCGCGTGGCCGGCATCGAGCTCGTTGTCGAGCAGCGCGTGAAGCAGGATTCTTGCTTCGTCGCAGGTCATCTTGCTTGCTCCTCATCCGCCGTCCAGCCCGCGCGCAGCATGGCGCGGGCGCGGGCGAGGCGGGACATCACAGTGCCGACGGGCACGCCAGCGGCCTCGGCGATTTCACGATAGGAGAGGTTGTTGATCTCCCGCAGCACGAACGTTTCCTTGAACGGCTCGGCGAGCGCGTCGATCAGCTTGCGGATCGCGCTCGCATCGCGGCTGCGCAGCACTTCGGTTTCGGGGCTGGCCTCGGTCTCCTGCCAGATCGGCGTCTGCTCGGCAGCGCCGGGCGTATCCTCGATCGCGGTGTGCCTGTGTGCGCGCCGTGCATATTCGGCATTGCAGACGTTACGCAGGATCGCGAATAGCCAAGGCTTTATCGCCGGCCCACGATAGCTGTCGAAATGCTTCAGCGCGCGCAGATAGCACTCCTGCACCGCGTCCTCGGCATCGGAGGGGTCACGCAAGAGATAGCGCGCGAGCGTGTAGACGTCGTCGAGATGGGGCAGCGCCGCCTCGCGGAAGCGTTGCGCCTTCTGCAAATCGTCGTTGGCGGGCATCGCTCCTCGCTTTGCCTCTTGTTCTGCTCGTTGCTTGGTTTCGTCGCTGATCGTCTCGTCCCTATTCGTTTCGTCCCTGAGTGTGACCGAAGGCACACGGGCCCGGCCGGTGTGGGACCACCGGCCGGGCAAGACGTTGATGCCTTGGTTCGAGGTGTTACTCAACCTTGATCATCCCCGTCATGTGCGGGTGCAGAGAACAAAAATATTTGTAGTCGCCCGCATTGGTGAAGGTGAACGAGAACTTGTCGTCAGTGTCCAGGGTCTTGGACCTGAATTTGCCGGCCGACACCACGGTGTGGGGGATGTCGTCCCGGTTGGTCCAGGTCACGGTGGTGCCGACCTTGATCCTGAGCTCGGCCGGCTGGAAGACGAAGTTGTCGATATGCACCTCCATGTCCTCGGCACGGGCGGTTGTGACGGGTAATAGCATGGCCGCGGCCAGAGCGAGACCGAAGGCGACACCGAGGTCGCGGCGATTGAGAATCTTCATTGTCAGCTTCCGTTAGCCTTGCATCAACCCTGGAGCGGCGTGTCGATGATCGCGAGCCGCTGCTCGTTCTGCTTGAAGTTGATGCTGGCAACGCCAAGCATCGCGCGGAGCTTTGCGTCCTCGACCTTCATCGGTCCAGGCGAGGGGGCAGCTCCCGGCGTCGGCTGCGGGAAGGCGGTCGAGCGTGCGGTGTGGAAGGTGACGTTGCCCTCGACCTTCTGCATCACCTGGTGAATATGGCCGTTCAGCACGGTGACCGAACCAAAGCCTTTTACCTGGTCCAGCGCGCGAGCACCGTCCTCGGTGCCCCAGCCCCATTCGGGGTAGACGGTCCAGAGCGGAATGTGGGCGAACAGCACGATCGGCGTCGATTTCGACTTGCCGCGCAGATCGTCCTCGAGCCAGGCGAGCTGCTCGGCACCGAGATTGCCGAGGCCGCCGGCCTTGAGGTCGACGACATTGACGAGGCCGATGAAGTGCACGCCGCCGGCGTCGAACGAATACCAGCCTGCGCCCTTGGTACCGCGGCCGTAGCGCTCGCGATAAAACTTCACCTCCTCGTCGAGGAAATCATGCTCGCCGGGCACGTAGTGCACGTCGAGCTTGCTCTGCGAGATGATGCGATCGGCATTGTCGAACTCGGCGGCCTTGGAGAGATGCGTGATGTCGCCAGTGTGGATCATGAACGACGGCTTGACCGGCATCGCGTTGATCTTGTTGACGGCTTCCTCCAGCGTGCCGAGCGCGTTGGGATTGGCCGGCTTGTCGAAGCCGACATGGCTGTCGCTGATCTGGAGGAAGGTCATTCCGGGCGCCGCCGCGGTCGCAGCCTGCGCGGAATCGATGATGCCGAGCGAGCGCGGGACGCCACCGGTGACGGTCCAGAGCACCCCGGTGCCCGCCCAGGTCATACATTCCAACACCTTGCGGCGGCTTAAGCCGTCCTCACCGTGATCGTGTCCGCTCATCGCGCAGCTCCACTCCGCCCGGAATTGGGCTTCGGAGATGTGATTGGGAGAGGAGGGGACTTATTCCCGGACGCGATGACGTTTTCGTGAGGTGGTTGGACGCGTAGCCCGTATGGAGCGTAGCGGAACACGGGACCAGACTTACGATACTCCCTGGATTTCGCTACGCCCGATCAAAGCTACGCATTCACTTTGCATCCTCCAAAATCATCGTCGCGCCTTTCTCGGCGATCATCGCGGTCGGCGTGTTGGTGTTGCCAGACGTGATGGTCGGCATGATCGAGGCATCGACAATGCGAAGGCTGCCGAGACCGTAGAAGCGCAGGCGTTCGTCGACCACCGCCATCGGATCATTTGCTGCGCCCATCTTCGCGGTACCGACGGGATGGAAGATGGTGGTGCCGATGTCGCCGGCGGCCTTGGCAAGAGAGGCATCGTCGTCGCCGACGGCGGGGCCGGGCAGATATTCGCTTGGGCGGTATTTTGCCAAGGCCTTCTGCTGCATCAGGCGGCGGGTGGTGCGGATGGCATCGGCGCCGACCTGACGGTCGTCGTCCGTTGAAAGATAATTCGGCGCGATGATGGGCTTCTCGTCCGGCGCCGCCGAACGCAGACGTACGGTGCCACGCGATGTCGGCTGGAGATTGCAGGCGCTCACCGTGATCGCGGGAAAGCGGTGCAGGGGATCGCCGAACTTGTCGAGCGACAGCGGTTGCACGTGGAACTGGATGTTGGCGCGTGCGCGCGTCGCATCGGAGCGGGTGAAGATGCCGAGCTGCGACGGCGCCATGGTCAACGGCCCGCGGCGGCGGAAGGCGTAGTCGAGGCCCATCAGGCCGCGTCGAACCAGGTTGTAATAGGTCTCGTTCAGTGTGCGCACGCCTTCGACCTTGTAGATCGCGCGCTGCTGCAGATGATCCTGCAGATTGCGGCCGACGCCGGGCTTGTCCATCACGATGTCGATGCCGAGCGGCGACAGCCAGTCGGCAGGTCCGATGCCGGAGCGATGCAGCACCTGTACCGAGCCAATCGCGCCTGCCGAGAGGACCACCTCGCGTTTCGCACGCGCCTCGATGATCTCGCCGTTCTGGATGAAGCGCACCCCGACGGCGCGGCCCTGTTCGATGATCAGACGATCGACCAGCACATGCTTTTCGAGCCGCAGGTTCGGGCGGTTCAATACCGGCTTGAGAAAGCCGCGCGCCGACGACCAGCGCCGGCCGCGCTTCTGATTGACGTGGAAATAGCTGGTGCCTTCGTTGTCGCCGGTATTGAAATCCGGGATGCGCTTGATGCCCATCTCCTCGGCCGCATCGCCCACGGCATCGAGTATGTCCCAGGACAGCCGCGGCGCCTCGATGCGCCAGCCGCCGCCGGCGCCGTGATGCTCGCTTGCGCCGAGGAAGTGATCCTCGAGCCGTTTGAACAGCGGCAGCACGTCGTCATAACCCCAGCCGGTCATGCCGAGCTGGCGCCAGTGATCGTAATCGGCGGCCTGTCCACGCATCGAGATCATGGCGTTGATCGCCGAGGAGCCGCCGATCACCTTGCCACGGGGATAGGCGAGCGAGCGGCCGTTCAGGCCGGGCTCGGCCTCGGTCCTGAACATCCAGTCCGAGCGCGGATTGCCGATGGCGAAGAGATAGCCGACGGGAATGTGGAACCAGATCCAGTTGTCGTCGCCGCCGGCTTCGAGGAGGAGGACGCGATTGCTGCAATTGGCCGACAGCCGGTTGGCGACGATGCAGCCCGCCGTGCCGGCCCCAACGACAATATAGTCAAACTCACCTTCGAGCCGCCTTGGCATTCTGCTTCCACCCAATAGGCATTATGCCCAGGCTTGTCCCAGGCATCCACGCACTTTCCGTTCTAATAGTCAGACGTGGATGGCCGGGACAAGTCCGGCCATGACGGGAGGACAGAGCTACCCCAGATCCCCGCCAGTTGGGTGGACTGGTGCTTGCATGGTAGACAGGCCTGCATTTTCAACAAAGCTTGAGACCCTCCATGCCCATCGTGAACCGCGTCGCCGACCTTCAACCCGATATTCAGGCCTGGCGCCGGGACATCCACCAGCATCCGGAGCTGCTCTACGACGTCCACCGCACCGCAGCATTCGTCGCGGACCGCCTGCGCGAATTCGGCTGCGATGAGGTCGTGACGGGCATCGGCCAGACCGGCGTGGTCGGCGTGATCAAGGGCAGCAAGCCGGCCGGCGAGGGCCTCAAGGCCATCGGCCTGCGTGCCGACATGGATGCCCTGCCGGTCGAGAAACAGACCAACCTGCCTTACGCTTCGAAGACTCCCGGCAAGATGCACGCCTGCGGCCATGACGGCCACACCGCGATGCTGCTCGGTGCTGCGCGTTATCTCGCCGAGACCCGCAACTTCGCCGGCGATGCGGTGGTGATCTTCCAGCCGGCCGAGGAGGGCGGCGCGGGTGGCTTGGCCATGGTCAAGGACGGCATGATGGAGCGCTTCGGCATCGAGCAGGTCTACGGCATGCACAACGGTCCGGGCATTCCGGTGGGCTCGTTCGCGATCCGGCCGGGTCCGATCATGGCGGCGACCGATGAGGTCGATATCATGATCGAGGGCCTCGGCGGCCATGCCGCGCGGCCGCACAAATGTGTGGATTCCGTTCTGGTCGGTGCACAGGTGATCACGGCGCTGCAGTCGATCGTTGCGCGCAGCGTCGATCCGCTGGAATCGGCCGTGATTTCGATCTGCGAGTTCCACGCAGGCAATGCCCGTAACGTGATTCCACAAACCGCGACACTGAGGGGCACCATCCGCACGCTGTCGCCGGAGGTGCGCAAGCTGGTGGAGAAGCGCGTCCACGAGGTTGTGGCGGGCGTGGCGCAGATCACAGGCGCCAAGATCGATCTGCACTACAAGCGGAATTATCCCGTGGTGAACAATCACGCCGCGGAGACCGAGATCGCGCGTCGCATCGCCGGGCAAGTTGCGGGCGAGGCCAATGTGCTCGAGATGTCGCCGCTGATGGGTGGCGAGGATTTCGCCTATATGCTGGAGGCGCGCCCCGGCGCCTTCATCTTCTGCGGCAACGGCGACAGCGCCGGCCTGCATCACCCCGCCTACAATTTCGACGACGAGGCCATCGTTTACGGCACGTCGTACTGGGTCAAGCTGGTCGAGCAATCGCTCGCGGCATCGTAAGGCCAAGCGCAAGATCAAGCCGAAAGCACAAACGAAAAGGGCCCGCGCATCGCACGGGCCCTTTGTCTTCGAGTGAAGTGATCGGCTTCAGAAGATCCGCGAGAAGATCACGTACAGCGTGCCCGACAACAGGATCGCGACGGGCAAGGTCAGCACCCAGGCCATCACCATGTTCCTGATGGTGGCGACCTGGAGACCCGAACCGTTCGCGGCCATGGTGCCGGCGACGCCGGACGACAGCACGTGGGTGGTCGAGACCGGCAGCCCGAACACGTCGGCGGCGCCGATCGTGGCGGCGGCGACGAGCTCGGCGGAGGCACCCTGCGCGTAGGTGAGATGGGTCTTGCCGATCTTCTCGCCGACGGTGACGACGATGCGCTTCCAGCCGATCATGGTGCCGAGGCCGAGCGCGATCGCGACCGCGACCTTCACCCAGGTCGGGATGAACTTGGTCGCGCTGTCTAGCCCGCCCTTGTAGGCGTTCAAGGTCGCGACCTCTTCCTTGCTGAGGTCGTTTTCCTTGTCCTTCATCAGGAATCGGATCGCTTCCGAAGTCAGGTACATGTCGTTGCGGGTGTTGCCGACGACTTCCGCCGGCACCTTGTTCAGCGAACCGTATTTCGCGACCTGCTCGCCGACATCCTTCACCAGCACTGACAGCGAAGGGTAGGTGCCTTCGCTGATGTGATGCGAGGTGACGTACTGCGTCACCGCAGGACGGGGATCGCCGATGATCGCATGGCCGGCGCCCTTGGCCGCAACCACCTTGGAGGCGGCATCCGAGACCTTCGCGAACTGGGCGACCTGCGACTCCGGCAATGCGCGGTTGAGCGCATAGGCTGTGGGCACGGTGCCGATCAGGATCAACATGATCAGGCCCATGCCCTTCTGGCCGTCGTTCGAACCATGGGCGAAGCTGACGCCGGTGCAGGTCAGGATCAGCAGGCCGCGAATCCACATCGGTGGGGCTTTGTGACCCTCAGGGGCGGCATAGAGCGCCGGGTTCTTGATGATCAGCTTGAGCAGCAGCAGTAGGCCGGCGGCGCAGACGAAGCCGACCAGCGGCGACAACAACAGCGCATAGCCGATCTCCGTGGCCTTGCCCCAGTCCACGCCCGAGGTACCGTCGCGGCCGCGCATCAGCGCGTTGGCGACGCCGACGCCGATGATCGAGCCGATCAGCGTGTGCGAGGAAGAGGCCGGCAGGCCGAAATACCAGGTGCCGAGGTTCCAAAGGATCGCGGCGATCAGCAGCGCGAACACCATCGCGAAACCGGCGCTCGAGCCGACCTGCAGGATCAGCTCGACCGGCAGCAGCGAGACGATGCCGAAGGCCACCGCGCCGGACGAGAGCAGCACGCCGAGAAAGTTGAAGAAGCCCGACCACATCACCGCGATTTCGGCCGGCAGCGAATGGGTGTAGATCACGGTCGCTACCGCGTTGGCGGTGTCGTGGAAGCCGTTGACGAATTCGAAACCGAGCGCGATCAGGAGGGCAACGATAAGGAGGATGTAGGGCAGGTAGCTCGTGACCCGCGTGCCGGTCGCATCGACATCCGAATAGATGCTGTAGGCCACATAGAGCAGACCCGCGGCGAGGATGCCGAAGAACAGGATCATCGTCAGCGGATTGAAGCCCTTGTCGAGATTTGGCCGCGAGGCCGGCTGGATCGGCGGGGGATCTGCTACCGCGCGGTCGAATGCAACATCGGTCATGTCTGGACGCCCCTTAACTTTCTGTAGGGGCTATTGTCCGCGATTGATTTGAAGGCTGGATGACAGACGGCGCCTGAAAGGGGTTTTCCCGCCTGTATTCAGGCGGCGCGCGCGGCTTTCTTCTGCAAACCGGCGACGATCTTCAGGTCTTCAACAAAGCGCTGATATTCCAGCGCCTTGGCTTCCGGATCGGGCAGCCGCAGCAGATAGGACGGGTGCACGGTCACCAGCGCCTTGTGACCGTCGGGCAGGTCTATGAGCCGGCCGCGGTTCTTTCCGATCGGGGTGATCTTGCCGAACACGCTCTGCGCGGCGGTCGCGCCCATCGCGACGATGAGATCGGGCTGGATGACGGAGACTTCTCGTTCATACCACTGTCGGCAGGCCTTTATCTCCGGTGTATTCGGCTTCTGATGCAGGCGAATCTTGCCGCGCGGTACGAATTTGAAGTGTTTCACCGCGTTGGTGACATAGACCTTCTTGCGGTCGACGCCGGCCTCCTGCAGCGCCTTGTCGAGCATCTGGCCGGCTGGACCGACGAAGGGATGGCCGGCGAGGTCTTCCTTGTCGCCAGGTTGTTCGCCGACCAGCATGATATTGGCGGACTTCGGACCCTCGCCGAACACGGTCTGGGTGGCGTCCTTGTAGAGATGGCAGGCGCGGCAGTGGGCGGCCTCCTCGCGGAGCGCTTCGAGATCGTCGGCAGCGGTCTTGCGTTTCATCGGAGCCTCCGGCCGCTTTTGAGGCTTGTGCGGATCGGTTGGGGCATTGACGATCATGGCGCCGGTCATGCGCTCGGCGTCCTCAATCAGGGGCTTAATGATCGAAGCCTCGGGCAGGTTCCTCCAATATTTCTTCGGCATCTCGGTCTGCATTGCCTTCACCTTCAGGCGGGCCGGATTGAAGATGCTGGCGTAGTAGCGCCGCCAGGTTTCCTCCAGCCGGTCTTCGCTCGGTGCCTCGCTCTTGCTGACGCCTGATGTGAACGAGAGCGCGTGGCCATCCCAATGCGCGCACAAATCCGGCGTCAGGATCGACCAGGGCATGTCGGCAAAGCGCTTGGCGAAGAACGGCGCGGCGAGCTCGACGATGTGATGCTCCGGCTCGAACCAGGCGACGTAGTGTGCTTCGCGTTCCCTGCCGATCTCACGGAAGCGCACGAAGGCATGCATCTTGTGCTCGTCGCGGTAGACCGCCTTTGCCATGGCCGCGACTTGCGCCACGTCGTGATCGGTCGCGACCTCGATGAGGTCGTGATTGTCCTTCAGCCGAAACAGCAGGCGATAGAGGATCGCGAAACGCTCGGGATCGCGATGCAGGATCGCGGCCTTGGCGAGCTCGACGAATTTTGCTGGCACGTTGAAGGTGCTATCGCCACCGGCCGGCAGCGGAGACGGCGAGGGTGGCGCGAACAGCTCCGCTTCGCCGCCCTGCACGGTCCAGGTGACATCGACCGGTTTCATTTGGTGAAGCACGAGGCTACGCGCGGCTTTGCGCCAGCCGTCGAAATCGGTTTCGTTCTCGAGGGTGATGTACTGCATCAGAAGCCAAATCCCAGTTGTGTGGCCTTCGGCTTGAACCGTTCGATCAGCCGTGCCTCGTCGAGGCGGTGCGGCGCGGGCCGGTGATCGCTCAGCACGATGAACGGCAGCGCTTTGTTCCGGGGCACATGCAGCCGCGCGAGATCGGCGACGCGGATGGTGGTCGTGCGGCGCGCCGCGATGATGCGCTCGACCGCCTTGGTGCCGAAGCCCGGCACGCGCAACAATTCCTCGCGGCTGGCCCGGTTGACGTCGAGCGGGAAGCGGTCGCGGTGGCGCAGCGCCCAGGCGAGTTTTGGATCGATGTCGAGCGGCAGCATCGCACTGTCGTCGACGATCTCGCCGACGTCGAAGCCGTAGAACCGCATCAGCCAATCGGCCTGGTAGAGTCGGTGCTCGCGCAGCAAGGGCGGCGCGCGCAGAGGCAGCGCGCGGCTGGCATCGGGGATCGGGCTGAACGCGGAATAATAGACGCGCCTCAGCCTGTATGAACTGTAGAGATTGGCGCTGGTGTGGAGGATAGTGTGGTCGGAGGCCGCGTCGGCGCCGACGATCATCTGCGTGCTTTGGCCGGCCGGTGCGAAGCGCTGCGGCTTGGCTTTCGTCTTCGCGCTACGGCTTTCCTCGGCCTCGTCCAGCTTCAGCCGCAGTCGGCCCATTGTGCGGCGGATCGCGCGCACGTCCTTCTCGGGCGCGAATTGCTGCAGGCTCGTCTCCTGCGGCATCTCGATGTTGATGGAGAGACGGTCGGCATATTTGCCGGCCTCGGAGATCAATGCATCGTCGGCCTCGGGGATTGTTTTGAGATGGATGTAGCCACGGAAGTGATGCTCCTCGCGCAGTTTGCGCGCGACGCTTACCACCTGCTCCATGGTGTAGTCGGGGTTGCGGATGATGCCGGAGGAGAGAAACAGTC
This sequence comes from Bradyrhizobium sp. 35, assembly GCF_023073215.1. Taxonomy (NCBI): domain Bacteria; kingdom Pseudomonadati; phylum Pseudomonadota; class Alphaproteobacteria; order Hyphomicrobiales; family Nitrobacteraceae; genus Bradyrhizobium; species Bradyrhizobium sp. 35. Next base: position 399,658 of record NZ_JADPJC010000157.1, on the reverse strand, counting down.
CTTCGATGTAATTGCGCCGGTAGAAGTCGAGCGTCAGCTTGACGACTTCGTCGATGGTGAAGCGGGCGCGTGGCACGTTGGAAGAGGCCCGGTTGACGCAATAGAGGCAGTCGTAATTGCAGGCGTTGGTCAGCAGCACCTTGAGCAGCGAGATACAGCGACCGTCCGGCGCGTAGGAATGGCAAATGCCCATGCCGGGCGCGGTCGATCCCATGCCCTTGCCGTCGCTGGAATCCCGCCTCTCGGTGCCGCTGGAGGCGCAGGACGCGTCGTACTTGGCGGCGTCCGCCAGGATTTCCAGCTTGCGTTGCACGTCCATATTGGAATCCCTTTGATTCAGCTCATGAATCCCAAGGCCCGCCAATTCGATTGACTCCCGGGGCGTCGTTAGCTTTATATTAGAACATATCATGAACAAATGAGCTAGCCGCTGGTTCTCTTTTTGAGAGCCATCGGCAATCACCCTTGAGGAGCGGCGTATATGAGCGGCGCACGAACAAGCGCGCTTGCAGCCTTGCGCGGCCAGATCGAGCGCATCGAGACGGCGGAGGTCGTGCATCATCGCGACCGTGTCGCGCTCGGCCATCGCGAGGCCGACAGCGCGCTGAAGGGCGGGCTCGCACGCGCGGCAATCCACGAGGTATTTTGCGAAGGACGTCAGGGCGCGGCCGCGACGGGCTTTGTCACCGGACTTGCGGGGCGCGTGACGGCACGCAAACCGCTGCTGTGGGTGCGGCAGGATTTTTCAGAAATTGAAACCGGTGCGCTGTCGATGAGCGGGCTCACCGAGATCGGTCTCGATCCGCGCCGCATGGTGATGGTGCGCGCCGCCGACGTGGAGAGTGCGTTGCGCACGGCGGCCGATGCGCTCGCCTGCGACGCGCTGGGTGCGATCGTGCTCGAGCTCTGGGGCGAGACGAGGCAGTTCGATCTGGTTGCGAGCCGCAAGCTGACGCTGGCTGCGCAGTCTTCTGGTGTCACCGGCTTGCTGCTGCGGATGGCCGCGCAACCTTTACCCTCAACCGCCGAGACCAGATGGATGCTGCGCGCGGCGCATTCGCCGCCGGGCGCGATGTGGAGTGCCTGGGGGGCGCCGCGCTTCGATGCCGAGCTCCTGCGCAATCGTCATGGCCCGTGCGGCCGGTGGATCATGGAATGGAAATGTGATGAGTGCCAGTTCTCTGAATCGTCGGCGTATCCTCAGCCTGTGGCTGCCGCGCCTGCCCATCGATCGGATCCAGCGGTTCTTCGGCAACGTCGGACTGCATGAAAATAATGCGCCCAGCATCGTCGTTGCCAAGGACAGCAACGCGCTGGTGATCCATGCGCTGGACGAGGCGGCCGAGCGCCTCGGTCTGCATATCGGCCAGCCTTTGGCCAATGCCCGGGCGATGTGTCCTGATTTAAAGGTGTTCGACGCCGATGCCGTGGCCGATGCCAAGACGATCGGCGACATCGCCGACTGGTGCGATCGTTTCACGCCGCTGGTGGCACTCGATCCGCCGCACGGGCTGTTCCTCGACATCACCGGCTGCGCGCATCTGTTCGGCGGCGAGGCTGCGCTGTTGCAAACCCTTGTCCGCGCCCTCGACCGCCAGGGCTTTGCCGTCAGCGCGGCGATCGCCGGCACCTCGGTCTGCGCGCGCACGCTGACGCGGCAATCTTCAGGGACCATCGTTGCCGATGGCGAGGAGGCGGCGGCAATCAGTCGGTTTCCGGTGTCCGCACTTGGCGCGGGTGAGGCCATTACCACCGGTCTGCGACGCGCCGGCCTGAAGACCATCGGCGATGTCGCCTCGCGCACGCCGAGCGAAATCACGGCGCGGTTCGGTGCGCGGTTCTCCACGCTGCTCGCGCATGCGCTGGGGCAGGGCGATGCGCCGATCAATCCACGAAAGCCGCCGCCTGATTACATCGTGGAGAAACGCTTTGCCGAGCCGATCGCGACCGACACCATGATCGCGATGACGCTGTCGCGCCTGGCGGATACGTTGATCGCGTCGATGGAGAAGCAGGGCAAGGGCGCGCGCCGCCTGGAAGCTGCCTTCTTCCGTACCGACGGCGCGGTGCGCGCCATCATGGTCGAAACCGGACGTCCCGTGACGCGGAGCGCGGTCGTCGACCGGCTGTTCCGCGAGCGTCTCGATGCACTCGCCGATCCCCTCGATCCCGGCTTCGGCTTCGACATGGTGCGGCTGTCGGCAAGCCGCACCGAGATCGTGGTGCAGGAGCAGCGCGATCTCGACGCCCATGTCCACGACAATGACGAGCTTGCCGCGCTGATCGACCGCATCGCCGCGCGCATCGGCGGAAAGCGCGTCGTCGTGCACCTGCCTGAGGATACCCATATCCCTGAATGTGCGGTGCTGGCGGCGCCTGCCCAGCATCATCTCGCCGTGGCCATGCAGGCCGAATGGCCCGCGCGCACCGAGGGTGAGCCGCCGCTGCGTCCGTTGCGGTTGTTCGACAAGCCTGAGCCGATCAATGTGCCGTTCGCGACCGTGCCCGACGGGCCGCCGCATCAATTCACCTGGCGCCGCGCGCAGCATGCGGTGGTGCGGGTGGAGGGCCCCGAGCGCATCGCCATGGAATGGTGGCGGCAGGACGGCAAGCAACTGACACGGGATTATTTTCGTATCGAGGATGCCGAAGGCCTACGCTTCTGGATCTTTCGCGACGGTCTTTACGAGGGGGAGTGCTTCGACGACGACGGCAAGCCCGCTCCTCCCGGTTGGTATGTGCACGGTCTCTTCGCATGAACACGCCCGCTTATGCCGAGATCGGCATCACCACGAATTTCTCCTTCCTGCGCGGCGGCTCGGATCCGCGCGACTATGTACACCAGGCCAGCATCCTGGGCATTCCCGCGATCGGCATTGCCGATCACAACACGCTCGCCGGTGTGGTGCGTGCCTACAAGGAGCTCGACAATGACAAGGTGCTGCACAAGCCGAAGCTTCTGATCGGCACCCGCATCGTCTTCATCGACGGCACGCCGGATATCCTGGTTTATCCGTGTGACCGCGCCGCCTATGGCCGGCTGTGCCAGCTTCTCACCCGGGGCAAGCGCGGCGACGACATCACGCGGATCGCGAAGGGCGAATGCCATCTCACCTTCGCCGATCTCCTTGCGTTTTCCGAAGGCCAGCTCCTGATCCTGACGCTGCCGCATCGCTTCGATGCGGCGCAAGCGCAGGACATCCTCGCCAAGCTGAAGGCAAGTCGCGCCGAGGGCGTGTGGCTGGCGGCGAGTCTGGTCTATCGCGGCGACGATCGCCGTCGCCTCGCGCAGCTCGATGATCTCGCCGCAAAAGCAAAAGTGCCGCTGCTTGCGACCAACGAGGTGCTCTATCACCACCCCGCGCGCCGTCCCCTCCAGGACGTGCTGACCTGCATCCGGGAAAAGACCACGATCGAGGCGATCGGCCGGAAGCTGGAAGCCAATGCCGAGCGGTTTCTGAAGACGCCCAGGGAGATGGCGCGGCTGTTCCGCGATTTCCCTGACGCTGTCGCGGAGACCATGCGCTTTGCGGACAAGATCACCTTCTCGCTCGGTCAGCTCAAATACCAGTATCCGGATGAGCCGGTGCCGCCGGGAAAGACCGCGCAGGGGCATCTGGAGGATCTGACCTGGGCGGGTGTCGACAAATATTTTGGCGGCAAGATCGACGACAAGCTGCGCGCCACCCTGAAGAAAGAACTCGCACTGATCGCCGATCTGAAATACGCGCATTACTTCCTCACCGTGCACGACATCGTGCATTACGCCCGCAGCCAGAACATTTTGTGCCAGGGGCGGGGATCGGCGGCGAATTCGGCGGTCTGCTACGTGCTCGGCATCACCTCGGTCGACCCGACCAAGGTCGATCTGCTGTTCGAGCGCTTCATCTCCAAGGAGCGGCTGGAGCCGCCCGACATCGACGTCGATTTCGAGCATTCGCGGCGCGAGGAGGTGATGCAATATGTCTATCGGCGTTACGGCCGCCATCGCGCCGCGATCATCGCCACCGTCATTCATTATCGCCCGCGCAGCGCCATCCGCGACGTCGGCAAGGCGCTGGGCCTGACCGAGGACGTCACTGCCGCACTCGCCGACACCGTCTGGGGAAGCTGGGGCAAGGGCCTCAACGACATGCAGGTCAGGCAGGCCGGCCTCGATCCGCAGAATTCAATGATCAACCTCGCAGTCGAGCTCGCGACCGAGCTGATCGAATTCCCCCGTCATCTGTCCCAGCATGTCGGCGGCTATGTGCTCACGCAGGACCGGCTCGACACCTATGTGCCGATCGGCAATGCCGCGATGGACGATCGCACCTTCATCGAATGGGACAAGGACGACGTCGACGCGCTCAACATGATGAAGGTCGACGTGCTCGCGCTGGGCATGCTGACCTGCATCCGCAAATGCTTTGATTTGATCGAGCAGCACAAGGGCGAACGCTGGATGCTGGCGAGCGTCCCGCAGGATGATTCCAGGGTTTACGACATGCTGTGCGACGGGGAATCGCTCGGCGTGTTCCAAGTCGAGAGCCGCGCGCAGATGAACATGTTGCCGCGGCTGAGGCCGCGGACCTTCTACGATCTCGTGATCGAGGTCGCGATCGTGCGGCCTGGTCCGATCCAGGGCGACATGGTGCATCCTTATCTGCGGCGGCGGAACGGCCTGGAAAAGGTGAGCTATCCGTCTCCGTCGCCGGATCATGGCGACAAGGACGAGCTTTACAGGGTGCTGCACAAGACGCTCGGCGTGCCCTTGTTCCAGGAGCAGGCGATGCGGATCGCGATCGAAGCCGCGAAGTTCACGGCCGAGGAGGCCAACGGCCTGCGCCGTGCGATGGCAACGTTCCGCAATGTCGGCACCATCGGCAAGTTCGAAGACAAGATGATCGGCAACATGATCGCACGCGGTTATGCGCCGGATTTTGCCAGAAACTGTTTCGAACAGATCAAGGGTTTTGGCAGCTACGGTTTTCCGGAGAGCCATGCTGCAAGCTTCGCGCAGCTTGTCTATATCTCCTCATGGCTGAAGCATTATCACCCTGATGCATTCTGCTGCGGCCTCCTGAACTCGCAGCCGATGGGCTTTTACGCCCCGGCGCAGATCGTCAGCGACGCTCGCAAGAACGGCGTCGAGGTGCGCGAGATCGATGTGTCCTACAGCTTTGCGCAGAACACGCTGGAGGAAGGAAGTGGCAAATATTGCGCCGTGCGCCTGGGCTTCCGCCAGATCGACGGTTTTCATTGGCTCGATGAGGATGAGGAAAGGCTGAAAAGAGGCGCGTCCCGGAATGACCGTGTGGAGAGAGCGCCCGACTGGGCCGACCGCATCGTCTCCGCGCGCAACCGCCGGCCCTTCACCTCGCTGGAAGATTTCGCCCGCGACACCGGACTGCCCAAGCGCGCGCTGATCCTGCTTGCCGATGCCGCCGCGTTTCGCTCGCTCGGGCTCGATCGCCGCGAGGCGCTGTGGCAGGTGCGGCGCCTGCCCGACGATGTGCCGCTGCCGCTGTTCGAGGTGGCCACCGCACGCGAGCAGCCGGACGAGCACGCCAAGCCGTTGCCGGTGATGCCGCGGGCCGAACAGGTGGTCGCGGACTATCAGACCATTCGCCTTTCACTCAAAGGCCATCCGGTGGAATTCTTGCGCGAGATGTTTACGCGCGAGCGCATCGTCGCCTGCAAGGACATCAATCACGACAACGAACGGCGGCGCGTCCGCTGTGCCGGCGTCGTGCTGGTACGGCAGCGGCCGGGCAGCGCCAGCGGCGTCGTGTTCATGACACTGGAGGACGAAACCGGCATCGCCAATGTCGTGGTGTGGCCCAAGATCATGGAGCAGTACCGGAAAGAGGTGATGGGCGCGCGCCTCATCCTGGTCGAGGGCTACATCCAGAGCAGTCCGGAAAAGGTGACGCATCTAATCGCCCAGCGGATGATCGACCGTTCGCACGATCTGGTCGGCCTTGCCAACGACGCCCTCGGCCGCAAGCATCCGGTGCCGGCAGGCGCCACCGTGGTCGAACCGCTCAACGACGACCCCCGCGCCCACACGGATGCGCCCGCGCAAAAAATCCGTCATCCCCGCAATGTCCGTATCCTGCCGCCGTCGCGGGACTTTCATTGAGGTTGTGGGACGCGCCGCTCTCGCACCGTCATTGCGAGCGCAGCGAAGCAATCCAGACTGTCACCGCGGAGAGATACTGGATTGTTTCGCTACGCTCGCAATGACGAGTTTGTTCTAGAAATTCACCCGGTTCGAGATCGCGCCGTCCACCACCAGGTTTGAGCCCGTAGTGAACCCCGACACCGGGCTTGCCAGAAACACCGCTGCGCTCGCGATTTCCTGCGGCGTCGCCATGCGGCCGGTGGGGTTACGCTTCATCGCATCATTGTAGCGCTCGGGCATGTTATGCTCGATCGTCTCCCAGACGCCGCCCTTGAAATAGACCGTGCCGGGCGAGACCACGTTGACGCGGATCTTCTTCTTCGCATATTGCCGCGCCAGTCCCTTGGCCATGTGGATCAACGCCGCCTTGATCGGACCGTAGGAGCTCGCTGTGTCCGCTTGCGCCGCGGAGATCGATGAGATGATCACGAAGGCGGCGTCGCCGCTGCTCGCACCGCTGGCCTCGAGGAACGGCCGCGCGGCGTCGAACGCATGCACGGCGCCGAGCAGGTCGAGCCGAAAATTCTGTTCCCACGATGCGGCATCATGGCCTTGCGCCATCGCGCCCGCGTTGGAGAACAGCATGTCGATGCCGCCAAGCTCCTTTGCAGCATTCTCGATCCAGGATTTCAGTGCCGCGCCGTCGGTGACGTCGACCGGGCCGCCGGTCGCGCGGATCCCGCTTGCCTTCAACTCCGAAACGGTAGCGGCAACCTGATCACCGTTGCGCGCGCACACCGCGACATTGCTGCCTTCGCCGGCCAACGTCGCCGCAATCGCTCGCCCGATGCCGCGCGTGCCGCCGAGCACGATGGCGTTCTTGCCCTTGAGACCGAGATCCATTGTTTGGTTTTCCTTTTTGTTGGTTGCAGCGAGTGTAGCTGTTTCGAGAGATGCCCAAAAGCCTCCAGATCGTCATTGCGAGGAGCTCTTGCGACGAAGCAATCCAGACTGCCACCGCGGAAAGATTCTGGATTGCTTCGCTTCGCTCGCAATGACGTTGTGGAAACAGCGGCCCTCACTCCGGTGCCGCTCCCACCGGCGGGCCGCCGGGCGGGCGGTGCAGGAATGTCAGTGAGACGTAGGCGCCGGCCCAGGAGCCGATCGCCGCGAAAGCCACAAAGAAAGCGTTTTCGGTGTAGCTGATCACCGCATAGGAGGAGAGCATGTACCAGACCGCGCTCCAGTTCGCCGCGGGCACGCGCTTGCGCGCGATCACGGCCGAGGTGAACATGACATAGACCGCGTCGGTGGCCGCCGTTGCGATGAACACGGCGCCTGCGGTGAGGGGATCGATGGCGGCCATTGCATGTCCTTGTGTGCTAATGCGATGGTCGCAAACTAAAGGGAGAGAAGGGTCATGCAAAGCCCCACCGAGATTCTCAGCAACATCTGGACCTCCGCCGGCGGTGACGCCGCCGCGCTCGCGCGCGTGCGGCTGACGGGCGAGGAGCCGCAGATCCCGTCCTCGTTTCGCGTCGCAATTGCCGGCCAGACAACGATCGCCGCCGCCGGCCTTGCCGCCGCCGAAATCTGGAGATTGCGCAGCGGCGAAGCGCAGGACGTCAGCGTCGACCTGCGCCATGCCGTCGCCGAATGCCGCTCCGAGCGCTACTTGCGCGTCGACGACAAGCCGCCGCCGCCCGCTTGGGACGCCATCGCCGGCGTCTACAGAACCGGCGACAACCGCTTCGTCCGCTGCCACACCAATTTCCCGCATCATCGCGACGCCGTCTGCAAGGTGCTCGGCTGCGAACCCGAGCGCGAGAAGGTGCAGGCCGCATTGATGCAATGGAAGAGCGAGGATTTCGAGACTGCGACCTACGCCGCGGGCGGCGTCGTTGCCCTGATGCGTTCGTACGACGAATGGTCGGCGCTGCCGCAGGCCCGCGCGCTCGCCGAATTGCCGCTGGTCTCGATCGAGAAGATCGGCGAGGCCCCGCCGAAGCCATGGCCGCAACGATTGCCAAAAGGCGATCGCCCGCTCGCAGGCCTGCGCGTGCTCGATCTCTCTCGCGTCATCGCGGGGCCCGTCGCCGGCCGCACGCTCGCCGCGCACGGCGCGGATGTGCTGCTCGTGTCAGGCCCCGAACTGCCGGCCATTCCGTGGCTGACCATCGACACCGGGCGCGGCAAGCTCACCACCTTCATCGAGCTGAAAAGCGAGGCCGGGCGTGCGCAGTTGCGCGAGCTCTTGAGAGACGCCGATATCTTCTCGCAAGGCTATCGCCCGCGCGCGCTTGCCGCTCTCGGCTTCACGCCGGAGGACGCAGCGACAATCAACCCCGGCATCGTCTACGTGACGCTGTCAGCCTATGGCCATGCCGGTCCCTGGGCTGAACGGCGCGGCTTCGATTCGCTGGTGCAGACCACGACCGGGTTCAACCATGCCGAAGGACAGGCTGCCGGCATCGATGGACCGAAGGAATTGCCGGCGCAGATGCTCGACCACGCCACTGGCTATCTGATGGCGTTCGGCGCGATGATGGCCAAGGCGCGCCAGGCTCGCGAAGGTGGCAGCTGGCACGTGCGCGTATCGCTGGCGCAGACCGGGCGCTGGCTGTGGAATCTCGGACGGCTCGAAAAGGGCCTGAATACCCCGGATATTACGGGTGAGGCCGTACATGCTGCATTCATCGGGGGCATGCCATCTGGCTTCGGCACGTTGAAGGCGGTGCGCCATTCGGCACTGCTGTCGAAGACGCCGGCGCAATGGAGCCGTCCGGCGATGCCGCTCGGCAGTCATCCGGCAGAGTGGCCTGCGATAAGCTGACGTGAAGCTGACGTGTCGCAAATTTTTAACGCAAACCGAAAGGCGCCCGGCGTTTTTTAGGTTGTTTGAAATTACAATTCGGCACTATTAGCGCGACCGATGACGCAGGCATCCGCCGGTATCATCGCAGACATGACCGGGCCCCATGGTAGTTGAAAATACCAAGCGATTGCAGGTGCTTACAAAACAACGGGTCATTACATCCGTAGTTTTACTAGCTCTTGCCGGTGCCGGGGCCTACGGCTTCCTCTATGCGGGAGCCAAGGAGAAGAGCCACTCCGAGATCTCCAGCCAATCGCGCAGAAATGCGCAGAACTTCACGCCGACGCCGTCGGAATGGGCGACGCTGACGATCGAGCCGGTCAAGGCCAAGACCTTCCGCGCCGAGTATGTCACCGAGGGCAAGGTCGCAGTCGACGAGGACCGTTCGACGCCGGTGTTTTCACCCTATGCAGGCCGGGTGACCAAGCTGCTCGCCAAGCCAGGCGAGGTGCTGAAGCAAGGCCAACCGCTGTTCACGATCGAGGCCGCCGACACCGTGCAGGCCCAGAACGATTTCATTGCAGCGATGAGCTCGCAGAACAAGGCCAAGTCGGCGATCGATCTTGCCGATATCCAGTTCAAGCGCGCCAAGGACCTCTACGAGGGCCATGCCATCCCACTGAAGGACTATCAGCAGGCGGAAGCGACCCAGGTTCAAGCGCAGAACGACATGCGCTCCTCGGCGACAGCGCTGGAAGCCGCGCGCAACAAGCTGCGGATCCTCGGCTTCACCGACGAGACCATCAAGGCGTTCCAGGACAAAGGCGTCATCAATCCGGAAGTCACGATCTATTCGCCAATCGCAGGCACGGTCGTGCAGCGTAAAATTGGCCCCGGCCAGTACGTCAATTCGGGCGCCAGCGATCCGGTCTTCGTGGTCGGCGATCTCTCCACCGTCTGGCTCACCGCCTTCGTGCGCGAGAGCGATGCGGCTGCCGTGTGCGTCGGGCAGGACATCAGCGTCAACGTGATGGCGCTGCCAGGCCGCCCCTTGACCGCCAAGGTCAACTACGTCGCCGCCGCGATCGATCCGAACACCCGTCGCCTGCTGGTCCGCGCCACCATCGACAACAAGGACGGTCTGCTGAAGCCGGAGATGTTCGCCAACGTAACGATCTATTCGTCCGGCGACCGCGCCGCGCCGGCGGTACCGAAGCAGGCCTTGATCTACGAAGCCGACAAGGTCCGCCTCTGGGTGGCACGCGAGGACAAGTCGGTCGAGCTGCGCGAGATCAAGATCGGTCTCATCAATGGCAATCTCGTCGAGGTCACCAGCAATCTCAAGCCCGGCGAGCAGGTGGTCACCAAAGGCAGCCTGTTCATCGACCGCGCCGCGTCCGGCAGCTGATCGACGGGCCGGGAAAAGACAAGCTGAAGACCTGAATGGATCGCCTCGTCGCCCTTGCCGTCAACCGGCGCTTCCTGATGGTCGGGATGTTCGTCGCCGTCCTCATCGGCGGCCTGATCGCGTTCAACCAGCTCAACATCGAGGCTTACCCCGATCCGACTCCGCCGATGGTCGACATCGTGACGCAGAGCCCGGGCCTGTCGGCGGAGGAGATCGAGCGCTACATCACCATTCCGATCGAGACCCAGGTCGCGGGTCTGAAGAACGTGACGACCATTCGCACCATCTCGCTCTACGGCCTTTCCGACGTCAAACTGCAGTTCTCTTTCGCCTACACCTATGACGAGGCGTTGCAGCAGGTCTTGAACCGCCTGGCGCAGCTCGCGCCGCTGCCCGGCAATGTGCAGCCGCAGATCTCGCCGCTCAGTCCAATTGGCGAAATCTTCCGCTACCGTCTCGTCGGCCCGCCGAACTACAGCGTGCTCGACCTCAAGACCATCCAGGACTGGATTCTCCAGCGGCGCTTCCGTGCCGTGCCCGGCGTGATCGACGTCACCGGATGGGGCGGCAAGAGCAAGACCTACGAGCTCCAGGTCGACTTCAACAAGCTGGTCGCCAACGGCCTGACGCTGCCGCAATTGCTCCAGGCGGTCGGCAATTCCAACGTCAATGTCGGCGGCAACACCGTCAATATCGGTCAGCAATCGGCCGTGGTGCGCGGCGTCGGCCTGATCCGCTCGATCGACGACCTCGCCAACACCATGGTCTCGCAGACCAACGGCAATCCGGTGCTGGTCAAGGACGTCGCCACCGTCACCGTCGGCCAGAAGCCCCGTCTCGGCATCGCCGGCCTCGATGAGTCCGACGACATCGTGCAAGGCATCGTCCTGATGCGCCGCGGCGAGCAGAGCTCGCCAACCATCAAGCGCGTCCACCAACTCGTTCAAACCATCAACGACTCCAGCATCCTGCCGCCCGGCGTGCGCATCGAGCGCATCTATGACCGCGGCGACCTGATCGACCTCACGACCCACACCGTGCTCCACAACATGGTGATCGGCATTCTGCTGATCGTGTTGCTGCAGTGGATATTCCTCGGCGATCTCCGCAGTGCGCTGATCGTCGGCGCCACCATTCCGTTCGCGCTGTTCTTCGCGGTGATCATCCTGGTGCTACGGGGGGAATCGGCGAACCTGTTGTCGGTCGGCGCGATCGATTTCGGCCTGATCGTCGATGCCACCGTCATCATGGTGGAGGCGATCTTCCGGCGCCTGACGCAGACGACGCCGATGTCGGAATCCGAGCAGATGTCGTCCGAGACGCTGTTCGGCATGAAAAGCCACGCCATCCTCAGCGCGGCGGCCGATGTCTCTCGTTCGATCTTCTTCGCCGCGGCCATCATCATCGCGGCCTTCCTGCCGCTGTTCACGCTCTCCGGCGTCGAGGGCAACATCTTCGGACCGATGGCCCGGACCTATGCCTACGCGCTGGCCGGCGGTCTGCTTGCGACGTTCACCGTCACTCCTGCGCTGTCGGCGATCATTCTGCCGGCGCATGTTCATGAGACCGAGACCAGGGTGATGCTGATCCTGCATCGGATCTACATGCCGGTGCTGCATTGGGCGGTCGCCAACCGCGGCATCATGCTCGGTGGCGCATTCGGCCTCGTACTGATGACGGTTGCGCTCAGCCGCTTGCTTGGCCTCGAATTCCTGCCGAAGCTGGAGGAGGGCAATCTCTGGATCCGCGCCACGCTGCCGCCGACCATCTCGCTTCAGGAAGGCAACTCCTACGTCAACGAAATGCGCAAGGTGATCCGCGCGCGGCCTGAAGTGGAATCCGTGGTGTCGCAGCACGGCCGCCCCGATGACGGCACCGACGCCGCCGGCTTCTTCAACGCCGAGTTCTTCGCGCCGCTCAAGCCCGCCAGCCAATGGCCCGGCACCCGCGACAAGGAAGAGTTGACCGCGCAACTGCTCAAGCAGCTTGACGATCGCTTCCCCGGCGTCGAGTTCAACTTCTCGCAATATCTCCAGGACAATGTCTCCGAAGCCGTTTCCGGCGTGAAGGGCGAGAACTCGATCAAGCTGTTCGGCAGCGATCTCCAGGCGCTGACCGACACCGCCAACAAGATCAAGTCGGTGCTATCAACCGTGCAGGGCGTCACCGACCTTGCCGTGTTCACCTCACTGGGGCAGCCGACGATCCAGATCGATATCAACCGTGCCAAGGCCGCGCGCTATGGCCTCGCGCCGGGCGACATCAACGCCACCATCAAGGTCGCGATCGGCGGCGACACCGCCGGTGACATCTACGAGGCAGGAAGCGACCGCCACTTCCCGATCATCGTTCGTCTTGCGCCGGAATTCCGCAGGAGCGCCGAGGCGATCCAGAATTTGCGGATCGGTGCGCCCGGACCGAACGGCACCGTCACGCAGATCCCCCTGAGCGAGGTCGCCACCATCAGCCTCGTCTCGGGTGCGGCCTACATTTATCGCGAGCAGCAGGAGCGCTATCTGCCGATCAAGTTCTCGGTACGTGAACGCGACCTCGGCAGCGCCATCCGCGAGGCGCAGCAGAAGATCGCCGCTCAGGTGCAACTGCCGCCCGGCGCGCACATGGACTGGGTCGGCGAATTCGGCAATCTCCAGGACGCGATCCGGCGATTGTCGATCGTAGTGCCGATCTCGCTGGCGCTGATCGGCGTCCTGCTCTGGTTCAATTTCGGCTCGATGACCGACACGCTGCTTGCCATGAGCGTGATCCCGATGGCCATCTTCGGCGGCGTGCTCGGTCTCTTGATCACAGGTACCGCCTTCAGTGTCTCGGCGGCGATCGGCTTCATCGCGCTGTTCGGCATCGCCGTGATGGACGGCATCATCATCCTGTCGCAGTTCAACCAACTCATCGAAGAGGGCATGGACCGCATGAGCGCGGTGATACGCACCGGCGAATTGCAGCTTCGGCCGGTGCTGATGACCTGCGTCGTCGCCGGCATCGGCCTGTTGCCGGCCGCGCTGTCGGAAGGCATCGGCTCGCAGGTGCAGAAGCCGCTTGCGGTGGTCGTGGTGACAGGCATGATGCTCGCCCCTATCGTGATCCTGGTGACGCTGCCGGTGTTGATCTCCTTCTTCTCCCGCCGCGCACGCTGACGCCGCCAATCACAGCATCCGCTGCGCGATCCGCACCAGCATCATGGTGCCGAGGCCCAGCAGCATCAAGCTGGCCAACCGACTGCTCATCGACAGCATGCACGGCGTCAGCCGTGACCGCGCCATTGCCACGATCGTGCTGAGCACGGTCCACCAGATCGCGGAACCGACGAAGACACCGGCGATCAGCGGGGCTGCCGCGGTCTGCATTGAAAAGGCGTGCAGCGCAGCCAGAAACAGGATGACGGTCAGCGGATTGGTGAACCCAAGCGCGATGGCGCTGAGCGCCGCCTCAACCAGAAGGGTGAGAAACGGACGAGAGCACAAACACGTTCGTGTGAGTCCAACGAGTTTGTGCCTTCGCGACAACAGTTCCACGCCTCATTGTGGAACCGTGTCGCGGTCGTTGAACCGAATTGCGCTTGGCGCGACTCAGAACCCGTAGAGTTGCGCCGGGTTGTCGACCAGGATCTTCTTGCGCACATCCGCATCCGGCGCCCACACCGGAAGCTGGTTGAGCAGGCGGCCGTCGTCGATCTGGTAGAGCGGCGCGATGTCGGTGGCTTTGCGTCCCTCGACACGGCTCGAATCCGGATGCGGCCAGTCCGTGCCCCAGACGATGCGGTCCGCATTCGCCGCGATCAGTGCGCCGGCATAGGGCACCATGTCCTGATAATCGGGCGCGAGCTTCGAGGAGCGATAGGCGCCGGAAATCTTGACATAGGCCTTGCCGGATTTCACCAGCGCGACCAGGTCGGAAAATCCCGGCTGCTCCAGCCCAAGCGAGGCCTCAAGGCCGCCGAAATGGTCGAATACAACGGGTACTGGCGCCGTCTCGACGAGGTCCTTGATCGCCGAGATCATGGGAAGCGTCGTGTAGAGCTGCACGTGCCAACCGCGCGCCTTCATGCGCTCGACTGCGGCGGTGAAGCGCGGCCGGCCGACATTGGGGTCGTTGACGCCGCCGGTCGCGAGATTGAGGCGGACACCGCGAAAGCCGTCTGCCTGCATCGTGTCAAGCTGGGCCTCGGTCGTTTTGTCGTCGATCACGGCCACCCCGCGCGCGGCCGCGCCACGCGCTTTCATGCCGAACAGCGTCGACGAGTTGTCGGTGCCGTAGACGCTCGGCGTCACGATCACCACCCGCTCGATATGCAGCGCCTTGTGCAGCGCGGCCATCTCCTCCGGCGAAGCCGGTTCCGGCGTGTAGACGCGGCCCGCGAAGAACGGAAATTTTTCGACATCGCCATGGATGTGGGTGTGACAGTCGCAGGCATGGGCCGGGAGGTCGAAATTGACCGGAGTGGCGGGCTGCGCGGCACGTGCGTGGGCTTTGTTCGACATGGCAACTCCGGCGGCAAGGGAGGCAAGCAGGACGCTGCGTCGGCTGAGCATGGTTTCTCTCCCTGTATTATTATTTGGCAGTGGCATCGTGACAGTATCACATCAGCCCGGCAGCCGCTGCGCTTCGCTGCATAGCTGCTCGACGAGGTCCGCAAGCGGGCGTGAGCCGTCGACGCGCACGACCGGGCAGGGCAGCTTCGCGAGCCACGCCTCATCTCTTGCGAGACTGCGACCCTCGCGATCGCCGGCTTCGTAGTGCGAGGCCCAGTCGACGAACGACTCCGCCTCCTCATGACGCCAGCCGCCCTGTGCGACGGCATCCGCTCCGAAATGCGTAGCCTCGCGGTCACGCAGGCGCTGCAAGCGAAGCTCGCGCGGCGTCGTCACAAAGACGACGAAATCGAAGAATGGGATGAACTCGTCGCCCCAGCCGGTGACCGTTCCGCTCAGCACCCAATCGAGCCGCGGCAGAAACATCTCGCGCATCAGGCGCAGACGCTCGGCGGCGGGGCGCGTGGTCTGGTAGGGCGGCGCCGTCGGCAGCCAGAAATAATCATCGCTGTCGTGATGCGGCAGCGCAAGCCGGCTCGCGAGCGCGCGGCCGATCGTCGTCACGCCGGAGCCGGAGGCTCCCATCAGATGGATGCGGCGGCTTTTCATCGGCACCAAGCCAGACGATTGAAATTACTGCCCCGACGGCGTGCGCAGGCCGTGCCAGGCGTCGCGGACCTGCTGGTAGTGGACCTCGGGCAGATAGTCCGGTGTGTTCAGGCTCAGGGTCTTGACGTCGAGATGGCCGACGGCGCTGAGCAGCGTGTAGGAAGCGATCACGCGGTCGCGGTTGGCGCCGATCAGGCGGGCCTTGGCCTGGATCAAATCGGCCTGCGAGTTCAGCACATCCACCGTCGTGCGCTGTCCACCGGCGGCCTCGCGCTGCACGCCCTGGAGCGCGACGGTCGCCGCCTTCACTTCGGACTCCGAGGCCGAGACCGCGATCTTGGCGCCTTCATTGGCAACCCAGGCGCTGACCGCCGCCGTGCGCGCCTGGTTGCGCACCTGATCGAGCACGAGCCGGCTCTGCGCCGTGATTTCCTTGGCCTGCCGGGTCTGTGCGGCGGCCTGGCCGCCGTCGTAGATCGGCACGGTGACATTGGCGACGATCGAGGCCTGATCTTCGGCGAAGGTGCCGAGCGTCGGGTCGTTGTTGCGGCTCTTGCTGGCGCTGCCCTGGACGCTGGCGCTCGGCAGCAGCGCGCCTTCGGCGACGCGGATGTTGGTGGAGGCGACATCGACGTCGAAGCCCGCCGCCATCACCGCTGGGTGCTGGCGGATCGCCATCGTCAGCGCGTCTTCACGGCTCTTCGGCAGATAGCGGTCGACGAATTCGGCGGTCCGAAGCTGCGACGGCGCATTGCCGATCACCTGCGCGTAGATCGCCTGGCTCACCGCCAGCGCGACTTCCGCGGCGTTGAGATCGGAAAGCCCGCGGTTGAGCCGCGCCTCGGCCTGGGCGCTGTCGGTCGGCGTGACGTCGCCAGCGTTGAGGCGCCGCTGGGTGACCGAGAGCGTTTCGCGCAGGAAGGCGACGTTGGAGCGCTGCGCCTCGACCAACGACTGGTTGGCGAGCACGTTGGTGTAGGCGGTGACCGCGTCGAGCAGCACGCCCTGGCCGACGTTGCGCAGCGCCTCGCGGCCCGACTGTACCTGGAGTTCGGCGGCGCGCACGTTGTTGGCGGTGCGGAAACCGTTGAACAGGGTCTGCGACACGGTGACACCGATGATCCATGGCTTCAGATTGGCGGTCTGGATGGTGTTGTCGGGCAGCAGGTTGCGCACCGATTGCAACCCGGCGCTGAGGCTTGCCACGATCTGTGGCCGGTAACCGGCGAGCGCCTGCGGCACGTTCTCGTCGGTGGCGCGCTGCCGCGCACGCTCGGCATTGAGTTGCGGATTGGTCTGGTAGGCCTTGGCGAGCGCCTCCGCCAGCGCTTCCGCCCGTGCGGCGGAAGGCAGGGCGCAACACAGCGCCAGCGTGGTCCATGTCGCGAGCACAGGAGCCACGCCCGATCGATGCCGCGTCATCACGCGACCAGCTCTGGCGGCACGCCCAATCATGTAATCCCGCAAATCCCGGCTGTCCGCCCCCGCCGACGGCGGCTCTCTTAGCTGTTTAACCAGCCGAGGTCCCGCAGGCAAACTGCCGCGGGGGAAACCCCCATGTATTCCGTGCTTGTTGCAGGCACGTCACACGGATTCTGCGGGAAAGCGGCAGAGCCTTACACCAGCCTGACCGCTCGCCTGCCTTTACCTGTTCTTGTTCACCGGCTTCCGCTTCTCGATGAACGCCGCCATGCCCTCGGAGCGGTCCTCCAGTGCGAAGGTCGAGTGGAACAGGTTGCGCTCGACGCTCATGCCCTCGGCGAGCGTGGTCTCGAAGGCGCGGTTGACCGCTTCCTTGGCCATCGCGACCGCGGGCCGCGACATCGCGGCGATCTTCTCGGCCGCGGCCATCACCTCGTCCATCAGCTTGTCGGCGGGAACGATGCGGCTGACCAGGCCGCTGCGCTCGGCTTCGGCCGCATCCATCATGCGGCCGGTGAGGCAAAGGTCCATCGCCTTGGACTTGCCGATCGCACGGGTCAGGCGCTGGGTGCCGCCGATGCCGGGGATGGTGCCGAGCGTGATTTCGGGTTGACCAAATTTGGCGGTGTCGGCGGCGATGATGAAGTCGCACATCATCGCGAGCTCGCAGCCGCCGCCGAGCGCATAGCCTGCGACCGCGGCGATCGTCGGCTTGCGGCAGCGCGCGACCCGATCGCCGCCGATCGCGGCAAAATCCTCCGAGAACATGTCGATGAAGCCTTTCGGCTGCATCTCCTTGATGTCGGCGCCGGCAGCAAACGCCTTCTCGCTGCCGGTCACGACGATGCAGCCGATGGCGTTATCGGCTTCGAGATCGTCGACGGCCGCGGCGATCTCGCGGAAGACGCCGAAGGAGAGTGCGTTGAGCAGCTTCGGCCGGTTCAGCTTGATGATGCCGACCGCGCCTTTGCTTTCGACGATGATGTGTTCGAACGTGCTCATGCTCCACCCACGCTTTTGGTTGAGCGGGCAATGTGCCCGCTGGCGCGGTGGGCTTCAAGAGGCCGCAAAGCCATCGGCGCAAGGACGGCCGGAACACGCGGCCAGATGCGCGTTCCGGACCAGGTCCCGCGGGCCGGCGATCAGGCCAAAATCAAGCCAAAGTCACGCCATGAACATGCGCGCGGCTGAGGCCAGCGTCAGCAGCGTGCCGACGCCGATGAAGATTTTTCCGATCAGGGAGCTCTGGTCCCAAGCCGAGCTCTGCTGGCTGCTTGCCATCACCGGCGCCGGACGCGGCTGCGCGTCGGTTGCGGCGATCACCGCCCTCTGCGCCGGCGTGTTGTCCTGTTGCAAGGCGCGGTCGATGTCGTTGAGCTGATCGGGTGCGACGACCTGGCCCTCGGCGTTCGGGGCGGCGGTATTATCGGCCGCGGCCTGGACGTTGTCGTTGGCCCGGCCCGTCATTGCGGAAGCGGCAGCCGCGGTCGGCGTATCGGCGGCGGCGAGTTGCGCATTGGCGTTGGCGACTTCCGGCGGCATCTGGCTCGAGGTCGGCGCGTCACGATTGTCGGCCTTCGTCTCATCGGCCGTTGCCGCGGCGTCCTTCTTGTCGGCCTTGTCGTCGGATTTTTCTGCCGTCTTGGTGTTGTCGCGGTGACGCGACGTGTGATGCCGCTGCTTGGTCGGCTTGACCGTGTCGGCCTGTTTGCCCGCGCTGTCCGACTTGCTGCTTGCGGCTGAATTCGGCGCCGCCTGTGCAACGCCCCCGAACAGCAAGAAAAGCCCGGCCAGGACAATCAGGGCCGCGCGCCCGCTGGCTTTCATCATGTTGACGATCTCCCCAAATTCCGCCCGTCCCGGGACTGAACAGAGACCCTGGGGCGTGACCACAGCGGGGCGGAAAATGGGAATCTTCGGGCCACACCCGGCAAAAGCGCGGCAAAACCGCTGCCTTCGCAGCCGGCCGCGGGGTGCGGACTGGACCGATCGGTGTTATGAGCCGTCGCAGATCCTGACGGCCGCATCGGTCGCGTGGCCAAGCCAGATCACGAATTCGTGATCTGGCTGATGCCAGCGTAACAAACTGAAAGAGCGGCCGAATTGCATGGTGAGGGGCGCGCGTGCGCGGACGTGAGGACGAGTGGACCGGCCTGATGCGGTCGGCCATGGCAGGCGATGACGCGGCGTATCATCGCCTGTTGAAGGCGGTCACGCCTGTGCTGCGCGCTGCCGCGAGGCGCGGCCTGGCTCGGGCCGGGCAGCCTCCCGACCAGGCCGAGGATATCGTGCAGGAGATTTTGTTGGCGGTGCATCTGAAGCGGCACACTTGGGACAGCGAAGCCCCCTTCGCCCCGTGGCTGTTTGCGATCGGCCGCAACAAGCTGATCGACATGCTGCGGCGACGGGGCAGGCGGATCTTCGTCAACATCGACGATTTCGCCGAGACCCTGCCGGGCGAGGCGCCGCAGGAGACGGTCTCGGCCGGCGAAGTCGCCAGCCAGCTCAATACGCTGCCGCAGCGCCAGCGCGACGTGTTGCAGTCGATCGCGGTCGACAGCACGTCGATCAAGGACACGGCGGTGAAATATTCGATGAGCGAGGGCGCGGTGCGGGTCGCGCTACATCGCGGACTTGCCGCGCTGACTGCCAAACTGCGGGACCAGTAGTCATGGACACCGATCAACTCATTCGCTCGCTCGCGGCCGATAACGCCCATCGTCCGCCGCGCGTCGGCGCGGTGCTGACCATGGCGCTGCTGGTCGCTGCGCCGCTGTCGATCCTGATCTTCGCCACCTTTCTCGGTGTGCGTCACGACGTGATGAGCGCGATGCACAACCCATTCTTCGACATGAAGTTCGCGGTCACGCTGTCGCTCGCGATCCCGGCGATCATCGTCAGCCTGCATCTGTCGCGTCCCGAGGCCTTGCTGCGTGGCTGGGGCTGGCTACTGCTGCTGCCGGTCGGGCTGCTCGCGGTGGCGATCGGCAGCGAGGCGATGATGGCGCCGGCCATGCCGATGACGATGCGACTGATGGGCAAGAATTCCAGGGTATGCCTGTTCGCAATCCCTGCGATGTCGCTGCCGCTGCTTGCTGGGGCCCTGTTCGGCCTTCGCCACGGTGCGCCGTCCCATCCCGCACTCGCCGGGGCGCTCGCTGGCCTGGTGTCGGCGGGCCTTGCCGCGACGCTGTACGCTTCACACTGTACCGACGACTCGCCGCTGTTCGTCGCGACCTGGTACACGCTCGCGACCGCGTTGGTGGCGGCAATTGGCGCGCTGGCGGGGGCGAAGGTCCTACGCTACTAGCTTGCCGGCTTCACGCCGCCGGCGTCGCGCCCTGCTGCATGCGGTGGAAGCGCAGCACTTGCTGCGCCGTCGAGCTGCGCAGCGCCTCGTAAGCGTCGCGCAGCGTCAGCATGTCGGTCTGCGAGCCGCCTGAGAGCTTCTCGCGCAGGGCAATGATGGCGCGGACGCTCGACCATTGCATGGCCGCGACCTTGGCGAGGATCATCACGCCCTCGACCCGGCTTTCGATCATCATGGTCTCGGCGGTCTCGACTGCGACGCCCGCAAGCGCCGCGAGCCCCGCATTGGTCTCATCGAACTTGCCTTGTTCCGCGAAGGTGGCGACCTGGAGCTCGGTGAGGCGGCCGTCCTCGTGCAGCGACTTCACCAGCGCGCGCGCCCTCTCGGTCTGCCTGGTCATGCTGGCGGCGCGGATTCGCTGGGCCGCTTCCTGGACCACGCTGGACACGTCGTCCGCGAACTCCGGGTGCGCGGCCTCCAGCTTCCTGCGCACGGCCAAGGAGGCCTTTGCGACCAGCTTCAAATAATGATGGCGGGGCAAGTCGGGCCGCAGGCCGATGCAACTGGCGAGGTCGTCGTCACGCTCGGCGCGGGTCACGAGGTCGGCGAGACTTCCCTCCGACAGTTGGGCACCCGGATTGCTGACGGTCGATTGCACCACGTCCTCGTCGCCGCGGGTCACCAGCACGTCCGTCAGCGCTTCCGACAGCACCCGCCGCAGCGAGATCGCCTTGAGATGGGCTTGACCCCTGGTGCGTGCGATCTCGATCAGGATCTCCTCTGCCAACCGTTCGGATTTCGACAGCACCGGGCCGGAAACCTCAATCACCTCGTCGAGCGCGAGCGTGCGGATGATCTTCGGCGGCGCAGCCGCGATCGGTGCGAGGCGGTCGGCGAGCAGCGCCTTGGCGGACGTCTCGATCTGCTCGATCAGGCATTGGAACACGTCATCGAACACACGAACGTGGTCGTCGGAATAGTCCGAGGCGTTGCCCACGAAGAGATCGGTGACGCGGCGCAGCGTCTCGACCCGGTGCGCGACGGTGCCGTGCGAGAGCGCGGTTTGCAATTCCTCGAGCAGATTCTCGGATGATTTGGCGGATTTGGATCTCATTGCCCTGTCCTGGAGCGTTCGGCCCGGCAGCGGCTTCGGTCGCGCCGGGAGAAAATGGATTGATCAGCTGGTTGCAATGCGGTTGCGCCCTTGTGCCTTGGCGGAATAGAGCGCGCTGTCGGCGCGCACGAGAAACGTGTCGGCGGTATCGTTGTCGCGCAGCGTCACGACGCCCGCGGAAATGGTCACGCGCATGCCCGGGGAGAATGCGCTCCAGTCCAGATCGGCGACGATGCCGCGCAGCCGATCGAGCGTGCGCGATGCCGCATCGACGTCCGTCCCCGGCAGCAGCAGCAAGAATTCCTCGCCGCCGTAGCGGCCGAAGCAGTCGGCCGGGCGGATGTTGGCGAAAATGGTGATTGCGAAGGTGCGCAGCACCTCGTCGCCGACGGGATGGCCATGGGCGTCGTTGATGCGCTTGAACCAGTCGAGATCGATCAGTGCGATCGCGCAAGGGGTCGATGTCTGCCGCGATTTTTCGATCTCGGCGTCGAGAAGCCGCATGATGCAGCGGCGGTTGTAGGAGCCGGTGAGCTCGTCGAGCTCCGCCAGCTCCTCGATGCGCTGATAGGCGGCCTTCAGCTCGATGCTGCGCCGGTACAGGATCTTGCGCAGCGTGGCGCCGAACAGGCCGAGGAAGGCGCACTGGCCAATCACCAGCACGAAGCACAGCATCGAGGCGGCCCGTTGCAGCTGGGTCGTAACCGGCAGTCCGATTGGCAAGTCCGAGGCGAGGAAGACCAAGGCGAGCCCGCAAGTGGCGAGGCCCCAGGTGAGCATCGCCTGGCTCGGCGTCATACGAAGCGTGCCGAAGGCGAAGATCAGAAACAGCACGGCAAGGAACGCAACTCCGACTGTCGGCACCGCGAGCAGGAACAGCAGCTGCAGCGACATATGCGCCGAGATCTGGAAGACGGTGAGGTAATGATCCTCGAACCGGTCGCCCAAGCCCGCTTCCGATAGCACGGTGAAGGTTCCGATGGTCAGAAGGCCGCCGAGCCAGAACAGTGACGGAACGCCCATGGAGATGACGCCGTCATAGGCGTAGAGCAGCAGGACAGAGGCGCCGAGCGAGTAGCTCGCCACCTGGCCGACATACATCTGGCGCCGCTGCCGGATCCGGCGCGCCAGGACCTCGGGTGCCGCTGCAGCGGTCGTCAGGGCGAGATCCGCGGCCTCAGCGGCATTCCTCTCGGGAAAGGACGTCGCAGCCGTGCTCATGGTCCCGCCCAATGGTGGATGTCAGCCCAAAAATCTACGTGGCAAGCCTTTAGGTTTGGTATCCTTCGAAACCGAATCCACGCTGTGCAGCGCAGGAGCGGGGACGTCGAGCGGCCGAGGAACTTGCCGGCCATGAGGCGTCGTGTGCGACGCGGTCGAGCCAAAGCAGGGCTTCGGAAGACATATGTCGTGCTAGGCTGCTAAGGTTCCATGCACGTCGGCCCCTCTATGCTGGACGGCATTGCTCAGGAAAGTGCTTCATTACTATGTTACCGTTCTTGAGCGCGGCGCCCAGCCGCGGGTGGCAAAAGGAAATTACGCGTATGTGGGGTAGATCACACAGCCTCCCGTATGACTGCGGTAGGCTGAACAATTTTACCCCTCCCGTCGAACCGTCTGCCGCATCGACCCGACCAATCTTGCGAGACGGCCTTTGAGCGTGACACAAGCGGCTTCGGACGAGATCCTGATCGCCAGGATCGCTCAAGGCGACCGGCTCGCCATGCAGGTGCTGTACGGGCGGCACCATGTCAGGGTGTATCGGTTCGGCCTTCGGCTCGTGCGGGACGAGCAGGCGGCGGAAGACCTCATCAGTGAGGTATTTCTCGACGTCTGGCGTCAAGCCGGCAAGTTCGAGGGCCGATCCGCCGTTTCCACCTGGCTGCTGGCCATTACCCGATTCAAGGCCCTGTCTGCGCTTCGGCGCAGGAAGGATTTTGAGTTGGACGACGACGCCGCGAACGCGATCGAGGACACGTCCGACAATCCGGAAACGGCGGTGCAGAAGAAGGATACCAGTGAAGCGTTGCGGGAGTGTCTGACGGGCCTCTCGCCGGATCATCGGGAAATCGTCGATCTCGTCTACTACCACGAGAAATCCGTGGAAGAGGTGGCCGAAATCGTTGGCATCCCGGAGAACACTGTGAAGACGCGCTTGTTCTATGCGCGCAAGAAATTGGCCGAACTGCTGAAGGCAGCCGGCATTGAGCGAGGCTGGCCATGATGGCTTTGAGCAAGAAGATGCTGGAGCAAGAGCCCGGTGAAATTGAACTGCTGCTGCCGTGGCACGCCGCCGGCACGCTGAACCCGCGCGATGCGCGCCGCGTCGACGAGGCGCTGGCGCGCGATCCCGAGCTCGCAAAGCAATATGCCGCGATCCGCGGCGAGTATGAAGAGACCATTCATCTGAACGAGAGCCTGGGTGCTCCGTCGGCGCGCGCGATGCAGAAGCTGTTCGCGGCGATCGACGCCGAGCCCGCGCGGGCGGCCGGTTCGCTGCCGCTGTCGGCGCGCATCGCCACCTTCTTTGCGAGCCTGTCGCCGCGCACTCTCGCCTGGTCGGCGAGCCTTGGCGCCATGGCCCTCGTCCTGCAAGCCGGAATCATCGGCGCGGTGTTGACGCAGACCCAGACTGCGACCTTCCAGACTGCTTCGCTTTCGACCAGCGCTCCGATCACACGCGACCTCGGCACGACCGTCCCGCCAGCGCGCGCGCTGGTACGCTTCACGCCCGAGGCGCGCGTCGCCGACATCACCGCATTGCTCGACGGCTACCAGGCTTCGATCATCGGTGATGCCAAGGGCGGCATGTTCCGCCTCCAGTTCGACAAGGCGATGAGCCGTGACGAACTCAACTCGCTGCTTGGCAAGATGCAGCGCGAGAAGTTCGTCAACCTCGCCGTCGCGGCGCCGTAAGGCGCTTCCAAGCTGATGACGCGCAAGTCCGAAAGTGGAGTAAGAGCCGGGGTCTGCGCTTCGTCGGTCGCAGCCGCGCTTTTGCTCGCCGCCTGTTTCGGCGTCGAGGTTGCGCAGGCGCAGGCGATCATGCGCACGCCGACGATCAGCGTCCCCTCCCGAATGCCGACCATTTCTCCTGGCATCGCCGCACGCGTCAGTCCGGGCGTTGCAGCCAGAGCGGTGGCCGTCGGCCGCGGTCCCGGTCCGATCGTGACGACGAGGATTTCGGCGCGGATGGGGCCGACGCCGGTGCTGCCTTATGCGCGCTACTCCCCGAACCTCTATCCCGCCTGTACCGCGCCCGATCGCGACGCCGCCGGCGAATGCCTGGCGCAGCAGAACGCAGGCGGCGATGGCTCGGGCAAATCGGGCAAGAAGACCGCCGGAAAGCGGCGCGGCAACAACGCGCCCGTCGCCGCGGATTTGCGTACCTTCGCCGACGAATTCGTCGCCGAGATCGATGGCGGGCTGTCGTCGACCGAGGCCGACGAGCTTGCGCGTCGCCATGGCCTGACTCGCGTGACTTCCGAGAATTTTCCGCTGATCGGGGCAACGTTCGGACTGTTCCGCATCACCGACGGCCGGCCCTCCGCGACGGTGCGGCGTGAATTCGCGGCCGACGGCAGCGTGCGCTCGGTCCAGCCGAACTTCCGCTACCTGCTCCAGGACCAGAAATCGTCGGTGCCGACCGAGGGAGATCCCGCGCAATATGCGCTGGCCAAGCTCCGCCTGCCGCAGGCACATACTCTCGCGCATGGCGCGAATGTGACGGTTGCTGTGATCGACTCCGGCATCGACGCCCGACATCCGGAACTTGCCAATTCCATTGCCGACAATTTCGATGCGCTCGGTAGCGCCGAAGGCCCGCACATTCATGGCACCGGCATTGCAGGCGCCATCGTGGCGCATGCCAAGCTGATGGGCAGCGCGCCCGAGGCGCGCATCATCGCCATCCGCGCCTTCGGCGGCACCACCGGCGGGGCCGAGAGCTCGTCCTACATCATCCTGCGCTCTCTGAACTATGCCGCCGAGCACGGCGCGCAGATCGTCAACATGAGCTTTGCCGGTCCCAAAGACGCGGTGATCGAGCGGGCCATCGCGGCGACCGCCGCGCGTGGCCTGGTGCTGATCGCAGCCGCCGGCAATGCCGGCGCGAAGTCGCCGCCGCTCTATCCGGCCGCCAATCCCAACGTGATCGCGGTCAGCGCAACCGACCAGCAGGACCGGCTGTTCACCGCCTCCAACCGTGGCAACTACATCGCGGTCGCGGCCCCCGGCGTCGATATCTTCCTGCCGGCGCCTGACGGCAAATACCAGATGACTTCGGGCACCTCGTTCTCGGCCGCCTATGTCTCCGGCGTCGCGGCGCTGCTGCTCGAGCGCAACTCCGCCTTGAAGCCGGAAGCGCTGCGCACGACGGTGGCGAAGACGGCGCGTGACCTCGGTTCACCCGGGCGTGATGATCTGTTCGGCGATGGCGAGGCCGACGCGTTTGCCGCGGTCATGGCCGTTCCCGCCGCCGGCGCGACGCCGGTCGCGGCCGCATCCGGTACAACAAAACGTGAAGATATCGAGAAGCGTCGCGACGAGCCTGGCATCCGCGCATTAGAGCAACCCTCGTTGTCGAGCACCGAGGATAAAGCCACGGTTTCTCAGGCGGATAGGCCGGCGACGCGATAGCGGCTCCGACAACTTTGCGCGCGGCGCGAAGGTTGAAAAATCAAACGCCGCATTGAACGTTCGGCCCGCTGCCACGACCAAATTATGTGGGAGCGGTTATCCCTCCCCATAAGTCATATCAGGCGCGAGCGCCCATCCACCCCAAGCGCCCATATGGCTCGACCCGTCCGGTTGTCCCCCCGGACGGGTCTTCTTTTTGGGCGTCCAATCCCTCGAAGCCTGCGCGAGATCAGCTTCCGGTTGAGAGATCGTGGCTCACTCATCGCCACTGCTCCGCCGGCACGCCGCAAGCGCGCTATGCTTGTGCGAAGCTTGACTCCAAAACCGCTTGAATCTCCGCACGACTACGGAGTTTGGCGACGAAAACATCGTCGTTGCTGGACAAGTCAAAACTTTTCCACAAAATATTCACGTCGCGTCTAAATTGATTCGTGTGCGTTGCGTCGCGTCCGTATTTTCTCCTGACGGGCTGATTTATGACACATCGCCAAGAGGCTATTCGCGACGTGGCTATTGGCCGCGACATTGCGGCACGCTGGTGCGCTCTCGCCGAGCAGCGGCTGGTGCATCTCTCCGAGATGTTCGAGACCGGGCGCTGGCGCCGCTATCACTCCGAGATCGCATTTCTCGAAAACATCCAGGAAGCGAAGCTCGCCGTCCAGACCTGGCGCGCCCTTGCCACCGGCGCTGACGTCGCCACGGCGGCCGCGAGCGTGTCGCCCGCATTCGGCTGGTCGCCGGCGACCATGCCCCGCATGTTTCCGCGCGAGCAGCAGGCGCAGACAGTGCAACCGAAGGCCGTGCACATCGTCCCGGAGACCGCAGTGCCGGTCAGGCTCGATCCCAAGCCGGGCGTTCTCGCCGACATCTCCGAAGCCCCGGCCGCGCGGGTCGCCGCGCCTGCCCCGATGGCACCGCTCCAAGTGCCGGCTGCCATGGCGCCGCCCACCGCGCCCGTCGCGATGACGGGGCCCAAGGTGCCGGCCGCGACGGCAGCGCCCAAGGCGCTGGCTGCGATGGCGGCGCTTCTGCCGCAGTTCTCTCCGCCGGCAGCCGAAATTGTCGCAGCCCCCGAGCGCCTGGTTGAGTTCACCTTCAGCCTCGACGGGCTCGAAGCGAAGTATCCACTGCTGCGGAACGCGTTCTAGCGTTCGGGAGGAGGCGAGCAGCGGCAGCTATCGCCGCACCGCATTCCCGCCGACCACCAATTGCGCAAACCGCTGGGCGCCGTCCACCGACAGATCGGACGTCACGGCGCGCGCATGATCGAGCCCGACCACGGCGCCGCGCGGGGTTTCCGAGATCATGTTGTTGTTGACGAGCGCGGTGCCGGCGCCGGGCACGACGGACACCCCGACGCCGGCCAGTGCCTTGCGGATCACGTTGCCCGTGATCGCGACGTCGCGGAGATATTTGCCCCAGCCGGCGACGATGCCGTAGGACGGCGCGTTCTCGATCACGTTGCCGGTGACAGATGAATCCGCCTCGATGTAGATGCCGATGCCGGCATCGTCATCCGGCGCGGTGCCGATCGGCCGCTTCGGGATCAGATTGCGGATGATGTTGCCCTGGACCACGGCGATGCGGCCGCCTTCGTTGAAATTGCAGACGGAGACGCCGACCGCGGCGCCGTCCACAATGTTGTTGGCGATCACCGCGGCCTCGAAAGCGAATTCCGAATAGAGCGCGACCTCGCGCACATCGCTGACGCTGTTGCCGGTGATGTGGATGTTCGAGGCCGAGTTGCCGCGCACGGCGGAGTAATCGCAGTTCTTGATGCGATTGCCGCGCACGATGACGTTGCCGGCGCGGAACGTGTTGATGGCGTTGCCGTACTGGCCGGAGCCGCCGGGGCCGGCCTTGATGTCCTCGATGCGGTTATCGGTGACCAGCGTGCCGTCATCGCCGATGGCCGTGCGCAGGATCTCGATGCCGTTGTCGTTGGTGCCGGTGATGGTGTTGTGGGAGACGCTGAGACCCCTGGCGTCGAACGACACCACTGCCGTCACCGCGATGTTGGTAAAGATGTTGCCCGAGATGTCGCCGGAGACCTGCTCGAGCCAGATGCCGCTGCCGCCGGAGCCGGTGATCGCGCAATCGGTGATGCGGACGTCGCGTCCGCCGAGGATCTGGATCAGCCCGCGCCGCGTCGGCAGCGGAATGCCGCCGCCGTCAAAGGTGATGCCGGAAAGGCCGATTGCATCGGAGCCGTCGCTCTGGATCGCCGAGGCCCCGCCGGTGAAGACGAATTTTGTCGCGCCGCGCACGCCGATCAGTTGCGCGCCGTTTGGCAAGCGTAGCAACCCACTGCGGTAGATGCCGGGTGGCAGCGCTAGCGGCATCTGCGCCCGCGCAGCCTCGTCGATCGCCCGCTGGAGCGCGCGGGTCTGATCCTCGCTGCTGCCGGGCCGCACGCCATATTGCGTGGCATCGCGGCCGAGCAGCGACGTCAGCGGCGCCGCACGCGCTGCGTCGGCTGGTATCGCGAGCGCGCCGGCGAGGCCTGCGGTCGATGCTCCAATGAGATGGCGGCGATTGAGGTCCATGACGCGTCCTCCGGCGGACGCGGGGGTCCGCGCTGGTTAGGTAGCGCAGGGCGGCTAGTCGCGTGAGGATTGTTCGCGGTAGGGTTAAATGTTTACACAGTCGTGTTCCGAGCCTTCCGTGCCAACTGTACCATCTCCATCAGCATCGCTTCCCCGGCGTCCACCAGTTCCTCCAGCGTGATCCGCGGCGCGCCCTTGCGGCGCACGGCGCCACTGCGCGCGAGCAGGGGAATATGGATAAATGCGGCGAGCTTTGGCCCGCCGCCCCTGACGTTTTCGATCGCGCGCCAGCTCAGGTAATTGCAGAGATAGGCGCCGGCGTCGCGCGAGGGCCGCGCGTCGATGCCGGTGAGGCGGGCGGCGCGCAGCAGCCTTGCGGTGTGCGGGCCGAAAATCAGCGCGTCCGCATTACCGGCGATGCCGCGCTTGCTCGAGCGGGTGTTGGCGGCATCGGGCCAGAGCATGGTGACGGCGTTGCGCGCGCGGCTCTCGATGCGCAGATAGGGCGTGCGTGCGGCGAGGCCGAACATCAGCAGCGCGTCGGGCTTCTCTTTCGCGAGCACCTCCGGCAATTGCCGGTCCACCGCGGCATAGGTGACTGGGAAGATGTGGCTGGAGATCGCGGCATCGTCGAGTGCGGGACGGCGCAATTGCACCAGCCGGGCGACCAGCGGCTGGGTCGGATTGTAGGGCGCGCCGGGGAACGGGCCGAAGGCGGTGAGGAGAACGCGGAGCTTGTCGCTCATTGCAGCAACTCCAGGATCTTTTCGGCGGCGAGCGCCGGCGTGAGATGGCCGTCGGCCACCTCGGTCTCGATCTTCCGGACCTTGGTTCGCACCGACGCCTCGCTGCGCAACCGCGCCAGCATGCGTTGCTCCAGCATCGACCACATCCATTTCACCTGCTGCTCGCGCCGCCGTGCGGCGAAGTCGCCGGAGGCATTCATCGCCTTGCGGTGATCGAGGACTTTCTGCCAGATCTTCGCAATGCCGTCGCCAGTCAGCGCCGAATAGGTCTCGACCGGCGGATGCCAGTGCTCGGAGCGTGGCGTCAGGATATGCAGCGCGCCGCGATAATCGGCGGCGGTGATGTTGGCGCGCTTGAGATTGTCGCCGTCGGCCTTGTTGATCGCGATCATGTCGGCGAGCTCGACCAGGCCCTTCTTGATGCCCTGCAATTCGTCGCCGCCGCCTGGCAGCATCAAGGCCAGGAAGAAATCGGTCATGTCGCAGACCGCGGTCTCGGACTGGCCGATGCCGACGGTCTCGACCAGCACGACGTCGAAGCCGGCCGCCTCGCACAGCAGCATCGCCTCGCGTGTCTTGGCCGCGACGCCGCCGAGCGTGCCCGAGGACGGCGAGGGTCGGATGAAGGCATCGTCGGAAGCCGACAGCCGGGCCATCCGCGTCTTGTCGCCGAGGATCGAGCCGCCGCTGCGGGCTGAGGACGGATCGACTGCGAGCACCGCGATCTTGTGACCCTGTTCGATCAGATGGATGCCGAGCGCGTCGATGGTGGTGGATTTGCCGACGCCGGGCGAGCCGGTGATGCCGACGCGTAGCGCTCTGCCGGTGTCAGGCAAGAGCATCTGCACCAGCTCGCGCGCCAGCGCCTGATGGTCGCTGCGCCGGCTCTCGACCAGCGTGATGGCCCGCGCCAGCGCCGCGCGGCTGCCGGCGCGAAGGTCATGGGCGAGGGATTTGATGTCCAGTGAAGGCTTTTTCTCAACCATGCCCTGCTTTACAACGCCCGCGTGGGGCAGGCGAGGGCCGCCCGCCCGATATCACCGGGATGTCGCCGCCACTCCGGTCCGCACCGGTTTCAGCTTTCGCCACGCCCAGACCATCACCGGCCACAGCAGCGCCCCGATCGCCATGGCGGCGAGGATCGCGGCCACGGGGCGCTCGAAAAACGGCAAAATGCTGCCGTCCGACTTGATCAGCGAAGTGACAAAGGCCTGCTCGACCATGGTGCCCATGACGATGCCGAGCACCATCGCGGCGACGGGATAACCGTTGGCTTCCATGACATAGCCGATCACGCCGAAGGCGGCGACGGTGACGACGCCGAACATGTTGTTGCCGATAGCGAACGAGCCGACTGCGCAGCACAGCATGATGATGGGCATGATGGCGGAGCGCGGTGCCAGCAGGATGTAGGCGGCAACCCGGATCATGGCGATTCCGAGCGGGATCATCAAAATGTTCGCGATGATGAACATCAGATAGATCGCGTACATGCTCGACGCTTTCTCGGTGAACAGCGTCGGTCCGGGGTTGAGCCCCTTCATGTAGAGCACGCCGATCGCGATCGCAGCGATGGTGTCGCCGGGAATGCCGAACAGTAATGATGGCACCCAGCCCGAGGCGATGCTGGCATTGTTGCTGGCGCCGGCCTCGACCAGGCCCTCGACATGGCCGGTACCGAATTTCTCCGGTTCCTTGGAGAAGCGCTTCGACATCGCATAGGACACCCAGGCGGCCATGTCGGCGCCGGCTCCGGGCAGCACGCCGATGATGATGCCGACGATGTTCCCGCGCGTCATCTGCCAATGGTATTTCTTGGTCAGCTTCCACTGACCGGCCATGATGCTTCCGAATTTGCGCCGCGGCAGCGGCGGCGGCTCGGGCGTCAGCATCGCGCGCATCACCTGGGCGACCGCGAACACGCCGACCAGCGCGGGGATCGGCTCGATGCCGCCGAACAGATCGGTGAGGCCGAAGGTGAAGCGCGGCACGCCGCCGGGATTTTCGATGCCTACGCAGGAGACCAGCAGACCGAGGAACATGCCGGCGATCGCCTTCACCGGCGAGGAGCGCGCCACCAGCGTCGCGCACATCAGGCCGAGCAGCGCCAGCCAGAAATACTCGAAGGTCGAGAACGAGAGCGCGATCTCGGCTAGCGGCGGCGCCAGAATCATCAGCGACAGCACGCCGGCGATGCCGCCCACGGCCGAGAACCACACGCCGGCCCCGAGCGCCAACTCGGCCTGTCCCTTCCGGGTCATGGCGTAAGCCTCGTCGGCATAGGCGGCGGAGGCGGGCGTGCCGGGGATGCGCAGCAGCGCACCGGGGATGTCGCCGGAGAAGATCGCCATCGAGGAGGCCGCCACGATGGTCGCAATCGCCGCGATCGGCGAGAGATAGAAGGTGACGGGGACGAGCAGGGCGGTTGCCATCGTCGCCGACAGGCCCGGCAGCGAGCCGATCACGAGCCCGTACACCGAGGCTGCGAACATCGCGATGATGACCTCCCAGGTGGAGATCAGTGCGAACGCTTCAATCAGGGTTTTCAGCATGGGGTCACCAGGGTGTCGGCAACAGGCCGGCGGGAAGCGGCACGCGCAGCAGCTTGCCGAAGATGAGGTGGATGGCGAACGGCGCCAGCGCTGCGAGCGGCAGCGCCAGCTTCCACTTTGCCCCCAACGCGGTCGAGGTGACGTAGACCATGATCGCCGCGGTGATGATGAAGCCGAGCCGGTCGGCCGCGACCACGTAGAACAGCAACAGCGCCGGCGGCAGCAGCGCGCGCAGGCCGTACAACTTTCCCTGAGGCGGCGGGGCAGCCGCTGCCTGGCCATCCTCGAGCGGGATCAGCTCTTCCGCCTCTTCGAAGGTGTGACCGATCCCGAACACGATCGCGAGCCCGCACAGCGCAAGCCCAATGCCGATCACGAGCGGAAATACGTTGGGGCCGACCGGCTGCCCGG
This sequence comes from Bradyrhizobium sp. 35, assembly GCF_023073215.1. Classification (NCBI taxonomy): domain Bacteria; kingdom Pseudomonadati; phylum Pseudomonadota; class Alphaproteobacteria; order Hyphomicrobiales; family Nitrobacteraceae; genus Bradyrhizobium; species Bradyrhizobium sp. 35. The sequence goes on along the minus strand of NZ_JADPJC010000157.1, from coordinate 367,434 downwards.
GCACCGGCGGCAGCAGCCAGCCGCCATAGGCGGCTGCTGTGCCGAGCACGACGAGAAACGATCCCGTGACGGAGTCGGGAAGGCGCATGGGAGGATCCTATGAGATTTCTTATCCCTCATCCCGTTCTTACGGAGAGAGGGTGGAGTCCGGGGCTGCGTCCGCGTTGGCGGTGAAAGCTGGACTTGGAGAGACTCCCCCTCACCCGAATTTGGGCTGCGCTCAAATTCGACCTCTCCCCGCAAGCGGGGAGAGGTGACAAGATCACGCCTTGCTCAGACCCGCCGCCTTCATCGCTTCGCCCATCTGGGCGTCGCCCTTGTCCATGAAGCTTGCGAACTGGCCGGCATCGCCCCACACGGTGCCGAAGCCGCGATTGCTCATGAAGTCCTTGAACTCGGCGGAGTCGTAGACCTTCTGCAGCGCCGCGGTGAGCTTCGTTGCGATCTCCGGCGGCAGGTTCTTCGGCCCGGCGATGCCGCGCCAGGCGCCGGTCGCGTAGTCGATGCCCATCGCCTCCTTCAGCGTCGGCACGTCCTTGAAGATGGGATTGCGCGCCGGCGCCATGATAGCAAGGCTCCTGGCCTTGCCGGCCTCGATGATGGCGCGGGCTTCCGGCACCGAGCAGGTGGTGAGGTCGAGGCCGCCGGCGGCGAGGTCCTGCATCGCGGGTGCGGCGCCGTTGGACGGCACCCAAGCGACCTGGTTGGCAGGCAGGCCCATCGCCTGCATCCAGCCGACCAGCGCCAGATGCCAGATGCCGCCCTGGCCGGTGCCGGAGGCCTTGAACTTGCCGGGAGGGGCCGCCTTGATGGCTTCCGCGAGCTCCTTCACCGTCTTGTAGGGCGAGGAGGAGGAGACCTGGATGCCCGGGGGGTCTTCGTTCATCAGCGCCAGCGGGGTGTAGCTCTTCGGCGCCAGCTCCGTCAGCCCTTGCCAGTGCATCATCGAGATTTCGACGGTGAGCATGCCGATGGTGTAGCCATCAGGTTGCGCGGTCGCGATCGCGGTATGGCCGACGACGCCGGAGCCGCCGGTGCGATTGACCAGGTTGAAAGGCTGGCCGAGATCCTTCTCCAGAAGCGCTGCGACAATGCGCGCGGTCGCGTCAGTGCCGCCGCCCGCGCCCCAGGGAACGATCACGGTGACGGGCCGCGCTGGATAGGCTTGCGCGCGTACGGGTGTGAGACCGAATGCGGCGGATGCCGCGACTGCGGCAGATGAAGCCGCAAAGCTGCGGCGCGTAATCTTGGACATCAATGCCTCCCAGCGGCGCCCACGACGTCGGGCGCTCTTGTCTATGGCGACATTCTAGTCGGCTTTGCAGCGCGGCTGCAAGGTAGCGCTACCAGCGCTCTGCGGGCAACGCGGCCCTCATGCGTGGAATAGTGGAAGGCGAGGCCGGGAGTCTTGCCCGCCTCGGTTGAGGACGCAAACGTCACCGCGCCCATCTGAGCAGGCTCCGCTTCAATTCCGCGAACCAGTCGTCGCAGTCGCGCTCGCACCGCGCTTCATCTTTGAGACCATGAGCGATGCAGTCACCCCCTTCACCATTGCGGTCATGGCGGCGTCGTTGTCGGCGGTCTCGGTGAAGAATGGGCGGATTGCCGAGCGGCGGCCGAATTACTCTGCCGCCTCGCTATGCCCGAGCCGGGCGTTCAGCTTGCGGATCAGCTCCTCGGCCGCGTCCGCGATCACCGTGCCCGGCGGGAAGATGGCTTCCGCGCCGGCCGCGTAGAGCGCATCGTAATCCTGTGGCGGCACCACGCCGCCGACGATGATCATGATGTCGTCGCGGCCCTGCTTCTTCAGCGCGGCCTTGAGCTCCGGCACTGCGGTGAGGTGGGCGGCGGCAAGCGAGGAGACGCCGAGGATGTGGACGTCGTTCTCGACCGCTTGGCGCGCGGCTTCGTCGGCGGTCGCGAACAGCGGCCCAATGTCGACGTCGAAGCCGATATCGGCGAAGGCCGACGCGATCACCTTCTGGCCGCGGTCGTGACCGTCCTGACCGATTTTTGCGACCAGGATGCGCGGACGGCGGCCTTCCGCCTCCTCGAAGGCGTCGATCAGCGCCTGAACCTTCTCGACCCGGTTACCCATGCTGGACGCCTCCCGCTTGTAGACGCCGGTGATGGATTTGATCTCGGCGCGGTGCCGGCCGAACACCTTCTCCATCGCGTCCGAGATCTCGCCGACGGTTGCCTTCGCGCGCGCAGCGTCGATGGCCAGCGCCAACAGATTGCCGTTGCCTTCGCCCGCCGAGCGCGTCAGCGCGGCGAGCGCGGCCTCGACGTCCTTTTGGTTGCGTTCGGACTTCAGCCGCGTCAGCTTGTCGATCTGGAGCCGGCGGACATTGGTATTGTCGACCTTGAGGATATCGATCGGAGCTTCGTCCGTCGGCTTGTATTTGTTGACGCCGATCACCGCCTGCTTGCCGGCGTCGATGCGGGCCTGGGTCTTGGCCGAGGCTTCCTCGATGCGCAGCTTCGGTACGCCGGCCTCGATCGCCTTGGCCATACCCCCGAGCTCCTCGACCTCCTGGATGTGGCCCCAGGCCTTGGCGGCGAGGTCGCGGGTGAGACGCTCGACATAATACGAGCCGCCCCAGGGATCGATGATGCGGGTGGTGCCGCTCTCGTGCTGCAGGAAGAGCTGCGTGTTGCGGGCAATGCGCGCCGAAAAGTCGGTCGGCAAAGCGAGCGCCTCGTCGAGCGCATTGGTGTGCAGCGACTGGGTGTGGCCTTGCGTCGCCGCCATCGCTTCCACAGTCGTGCGCATCACGTTGTTGAAGACGTCCTGCGCGGTCAGCGACCAGCCGGATGTCTGGCAATGCGTGCGCAGTGACAGCGAGCGCGGATCCTTCGGATTGAAAGGCTTCAGCAGCTTCGCCCAGAGCAGCCGCGCGGCGCGCATCTTGGCCACTTCCATGAAGAAGTTCATCCCGGTCGCCCAGAAGAACGACAGCCGCGGCGCGAAGCGGTCGACATCGAGGCCCGCCGCAAGGCCGGCACGAAGGTATTCGACGCCGTCGGCCAGCGTATAGGCGAGCTCGAGGTCCTGCGTCGCGCCGGCCTCTTGCATGTGATAGCCGGAGATCGAGATCGAATTGTATTTCGGCATTTTTTGCGAGGTATACGCAAAAATGTCCGAGATGATCCGCATCGAAGGCGCGGGCGGATAGATGTAGGTGTTGCGCACCATGAACTCTTTCAGAATGTCGTTCTGAATGGTCCCTGAGAGCTTCTCCGGCGGCACGCCCTGTTCCTCGGCGGCCGCAACGTAGAGCGCGAGGATCGGCAGCACCGCGCCGTTCATGGTCATGGACACGCTCATCTGGTCGAGCGGAATGCCCGCAAACAGCGTGCGCATGTCGTAGATGGAATCGATGGCAACGCCGGCCATGCCGACGTCGCCACCGACGCGCGGATGGTCGCTGTCATAGCCGCGATGGGTGGCGAGATCGAACGCGACCGAGAGGCCCTTCTGTCCGGCCGCGAGATTGCGGCGGTAGAACGCGTTGGAATCCTCCGCGGTGGAGAAGCCGGCATATTGCCTGACGGTCCAAGGCTGGTTGACATACATGGTCGGGTAGGGGCCGCGCAGATAAGGCGCGATGCCCGGATAAGTCTCGAGGAAGTCGAGCCCGGCCAGATCGGTCTCGCTATAAGCGGACTTCACCAGAATGCCCTCGGGCGTCAGCCACGGCTCGGCGCTGCCTGATGGCGCGGCGCTTGTGGTGCGCTCGAACGCGATGTCTGCGAAATCAGGAATGCGGCTCATGGATTCAACCATATCATAGGCGCTCAATTATGGTCCGGATGCTGATGGCTGACGATGGTCGCCATCTTCTCCGGTCCGTAATTCTGCTGCGTGGTCTGGCTTGGAAGATTGGCGATCCCGACCACCCAGCCGAGACGGGACTCGGTGCCGAACTGCCGCGTCGGCACCACGTGGTCCGGGCGGTCGAACGCGCCGGTCATGATCTCGATGCGGTCGCCGTCGATGCGGCCGAAGCTCAACGGCGTGCCGCAGGCGGCGCAAAAGCCGCGCTCGGCGATGGAAGAGGAGCGGAAGAACGACGGCTTTCCCTTGGTCCAGGCGAAGTCCGTCTTGTTGATGTCGGCAAAAGAGGCGAACGGCGCGCCGCTGGCCTTCTGGCACATTCGGCAGTGGCAGATCGAAACCCTGTTCGGCGCCGTCATGACTCCAAAGCGCACTGCCCCGCATTGGCAGCCGCCGGTGAGAACGGGTTTGCCTGCTTCCGTCATAGCTGCTCCATCCGTCGATACGTGTTTTGCAGCGTCGCAAGCGCATCGGCACCGGCAAAGACGAAGCCGGTGACGCCGGCTGCACGCAGCGCCGCCTCGGCCTCGGTCGGGCGGCCTGCCAGATAGATAAGTCGGGCCCCGGCGGTTTGCAGGGCCTGCGCCGCGGCTTCGGCGTGTTCCGCATAAACCTTGTCGCTGGAACAAAGACAGGCGAGCCCGGCGCCGGAGGCCTTGAAGGCGGCAGCCAACTGGGCCGGATCGGCGAAGCCCTGGCTGTCGACGGCCTGGATGCCACCGGTCTCGAACAGGCTTTTGGCAAAGGTCGCGCGCGCCGTGAAATCAGCGGGCGTGCCGAGATTGGCCAAGAACACTTTCGGCCGCGCACCGTGTGCCTTCAAGGCCGCATCGGATTCGTCCCGCAGCGCCTCGAACGGTTCCGCCAGCCGGATCGGCGGCAGCGCGTCGAACTTGTATTTTTGCTCGCCATAAGGCGCCAGCGCGATCGGCGTCGCCTTCAACACCGCAGTTTCGTTCTCGTGCAGGTTCGGAAACTCGCTGGCGCCGGTCAGCACGTCGCGGCGTTTTGCGATGTTGGCGTCGCGGGCTTTTCGCGCAGCCGCGACCTTGCTCTGGAACAGGCCCTGCTGAAGCGCAGCGAAGGCGCCGCCGGCTCTCTCGCTCTCCTGGAAGAGCGCCCAGGCCGCGTCGCAGAGCTGGCCGGTCAGCGTCTCGATGCCGCCTGCGCCTGCCGCGGGATCGCTGACCTTGGCGAGGTTGCTCTCTTCCAGCAGCACGAGCTGAGTATTGCGCGCCACGCGCCGCGCGAATGGATCGGGCAGGCCGAGCGCCAGCGTATGCGGCAGCACGGTGACCGCGTTGGCACCGGCAAGTCCGGCCGCAAACGTTGCCATGGTCGCGCGCAGCATGTTCACATAGGGATCGCGCTGCGTCAGCATGCGCCAGGCGGTATCGGCGGCGATGTACGGCGGTTTTGGCGTGAGCCCGCACGCCGTCTCGATACGCGCCCACAGCAGCCGCAATGCGCGGAATTTTGCCATGGTGAGGAACTGGTCTGCATCTGCGGCAAGCCGCGCATAGACCATGCCCTGCGCCTGCTCCAGAGGAACGCCCGCGCCCTCGATCGCGCGGAAATAAGCGACGCCGCAGGCGAGCGCGAAGGCGAGCTCCTGCGCCTCCGAGCCACCGGCATCGTGGATCACGCGTCCGTCGGCCGATGTAAACGGCCCCTTGAAGCCGAGCGCGGAGAGGCCCTTGACGCCGCCGGTGATGGCCGGAACGATCTCATCCCAGGTATAGGGGCTGTGGCCCCACACCGCGCAGGCCGCGAGCGGATCGAGCCCGAAGCGGATGTCGCAGGCCCCGGGATCGATGCCCTTGCTCTTCACATATTCCGCGACGTGGATCGCCGCCATCCGTGATTGCGGACCGATCTCGAGCTCGAGGCCGATGCCGGCATCGAGATGGACGTCCTTCAAGATCCTTGCGACTGCGTCTGCGGTCGGTTCCAGCCCGAAACCGTGAGCGGCATTGCCGCCGGCGAACACCAGCGCCAGACCCGTCGCACCATTTTCGAGATCGGTCAGTGCCTGCGCATTCGCCGCACTTGCATCGGGATGGTCGATCCGCTGCATGATCCGCCAGGGCGCCGCCGCCGGCCGGCCCACCACGGGCGCAACACCTTTGGCGCGCGGATAGAGCGGATCGATCTTGAGTCCGTCATAGGTCTTGCCGACCAGCTTCTCGAACGGCGCGCCCTTTAGCACGCCATCGACCAGCTTGCGCCAGTCGTCGACGGTCGCCTTGGGAAAATCCGCCGCCAGCGGCAGGTCGTCAGTCGCGGAGGTCATGCGGCGAAGGGCTCCCGAAAATCTTGTTGTTCGCAGGCGAAATTGCCACGGCCGGCCGTCCCTGCAAACGGTTGTTTTTGGTTAACCGGTATCCGGAAGCCGCTCAATGCCTTGTGTCGAGACGCTGGCGAGACCGTCACGGACACGAATGCCTGCGATCACGCGGTCGGGTGCGATCTCGGCCAGCGGCACCAGCACAAAGGCGCGCTCGACGAGGCGCGGATGCGGCAGGGTCAGGTCAGGCTTCTGCATCGACACATCGTCATAGGCGATCATGTCGAGATCGAGCGTGCGCGGGCCCCAGCGCCGCTCTTTATCGCGGGTGCGGCCGAATTTCTGCTCGACCTTCTGCATCACGAACAGGAGCGCATGCGGATCAAGGCTGGTCTCGATCTCGATGCAGGCGTTGATGAAGGGAGCCTGGTCCTCGTCGCCCCAGGGCGGCGTCGCATAGTCCGACGAGCGCGCGATCAAAGCGGCCTGCGCCATGCCGCAGATATGGGCGATTGCCTTCTGGAAGGTCGCGCGGACATCGCCGACATTGCCGCCGAGCGCAATCAGGACGCTCGCCATGTCAGGGGTGCCGCGAGCGCGTCAGCATGACGCCGACGTCGTCGAAGATGGCGGCGATCGGCGCATGCGGCTTGTGCACGGTGATCTTGACCGCACGTATGCGCGGAAAGTGCGACAGGATGGCATCGGCGACCGCGCCGGCCGCGCGTTCCAGAAGCTTGTAATTGGTGTTCTTGAAGGCCGCGGTGGTGGTCGCCACGACGTCGGCGTAGGACACAGTGTCGGCGAGCCGGTCGCTGCGCGAAGGCTCCGACAGGTCGGTATAGAGCTCGAGGTCGATGACAAAACGTTGGCCGACCTCGGTCTCGTGCTCCATCACGCCGTGGCGGGCATGGATCGACAGGCCGCTCACGAAGATCGTATCGGTCATGGCTTGCTCTCGATTGCGTGCGCCACTCGCAGGGCCTGCAAGGTCTCGGCGACGTCGTGGGTGCGGATGATTTTCGCGCCGCGTTGTGCGGCGAGCAGATGTGCGGCGATCGAGCCGGCGAGCCGCTCGGTCGGCTCCGACGGCGACACCGAGGCGATGAAGCGTTTTCGCGAGGCACCAACGAGGATCGGCAGGCCGAACATGTCGAGCTCGCGAAGTCGTGCCAGCGCAATCATGCTCTGTTCTGCCGTCTTGCCGAAGCCGATGCCGGGATCGAGCACGATCTTGTCGCGGGCGATGCCGGCTTGTGCCGCGATATCCAGCGAGCGCTGGAAGAACGCCTTCATGTCCGCAATGATGTCGATGGCGGGATCGACCCTGTCGCGGTTATGCATGACGATGACAGGGACGCTCCTCGCGGCCACCAGCGGCGCCATGCCGGCGTCGCGTTGCAGGCCCCAGACGTCGTTGGCGATCGCAGCGCCCTGGTCGAGCGCAAAGGCCACCACTTCCGCCTTCATGCTGTCGATCGAGACCGGCACGCCGAGCGCCACGATGTCCGATAGCACCGGCTTGAGCCGGGCCAGTTCGTCTGCCGCGGTGACCGGCCGGGCGCCCTTGTAGGGCCGGGTGGACTCGGCACCGATATCGATGATGTCGACCCCCACCTCGATCATCGCCCGCGCCCGCGCGAGTGCCTGCTCGGGCGCGATGAATTCGCCGCCGTCGGAGAATGAATCCGGGGTGACGTTGAGCACGCCCATCACCGCCGGGATCGGCCGCTCCAGCAGCGTCCGCAGCACGTCAGGCCCGACTGAACCGGCCGCCGGGACGGATGGGGAGTGCGAGGCATTCATGCGGCCCGCTTTAGCGGTCGGGGAGGGGGAGTCAAGACGGGAAGGCGTGGGTTGCCAGCGTTTGGGCAGGGCGTCGCACACCCTCGCTGTCATTGCCCGCGAAAGCGGGCAATCCAGTATCCAGAGACAGTGCCGCGATACGGAGGAGCCGCGGCGTACTGGATACCCCGCTTTCGCGGGGTATGACGGCAGAGTTGGGATGCATTGTTGCTCATCGGGCAAAACAATGCCGAGAGAGTAGCGCCCACCCCGTATGCGGAGAGCAGCAGTCCTAATACGAAATCTTCGGCGGCAGCTTCTTCGCCTTGGCGATGATGTCGCCGACCGACTTCTCCGAGGGCAGGATGCGGAGCAGCTTTTTCTTCTCGTTGGCGTCCCGCATGCTCTGGGCGAGCCTTGCCGGGTTACGGTAGGCGAGCTCGCGCACGGTGGTGACGCCGGCGGCGCGGACCAGACCGACCTTGGCCCTGCCCATGCCGGGGATGCGCATGTAGTCGGAGACGTTGGCCCATTCCAGCAGCAACTGCTCGCTGATGCCGGTCTTCGCGGAGAGCGCCTTGCGGCCCTTCACGGTCGAAGCCGCCTCGAGCAGCGCGTCGGTGGTGCGGATACCCTGCGCCTTCAACTTGTTGGCGGCAAAGGCCGACAGGCCCTCAATCTCGGAGATCGGATATGTCATGATACTCGATGTGAAATGCGCAGGCGTCAGGCGAACTGGCTGAGGCCCGGGGTCCCCGCGATGATCTTGCCCATCTGATCCGCTCCGATTTTGTCTCGGCCGAAGCGAAAAAGTTCACGGGCGATGTTCTGAATCTCGGACATGCCAAGTCCCAGGCCCATCAGGCGCGTGCCGACCGCCATCAGGCCGCCGCCCATCAGCCGCGACAGTCCTCCGCCGGTGCCGGATGCCTCGATTGCCGCTTCTGCACCTGGAATCTCGTCGATCAGGACCTGGACGCTGTCGGAAGGACCCTCGTTGCGGAGGAAGCCCAAGATAATGCCGACGGTCTTTTCGGCGACAGCACTATCTATGCTGGCGTTTGTCGCCAGCCGCCCGATTAGCTCGTCCATATGGCCGCCCCTCAGCCGGTTCACATGCCGGAGTATTGCTTTCGAAAATGATCTTGAGCCGGTGTGGTGTGAAATACAAGCGATGAACGCCATCAACGTTCCGATTCATTCTCGAACGCGCGAGAAGTGTTGCAGTGATGCAAGAGCGGAGATGAAATCGGCAAAAAAATGCCGCGATGCGAATGCGTCCTTCCTACTTTCGGCGGATGTCCACCTGCATATTTCCGACGATGTCGCATGCCCGGAGCGCGTTGAATGGTTTCAATCAGCGCGCGACATGCGTTAAACTACGGAACTGTGCATTCGAATTTCGATATGCGAAACAGGGCAGAGAGATCAGGGAATAATGACCGCACAGGACAGCAAGCTCGGTGATACCGACGACAAAATCTTCGTCGGTAAAGGAAACGAGCAGGCTTGGCTGACGCTGGCGTTCGCCAATCGCCACGGCCTCGTCACAGGTGCAACCGGAACCGGCAAGACGGTCTCGCTGCAGGTTATGGCGGAAGGATTTGCGCGCGCCGGTGTTCCGGTCTTCGCGGCCGACATCAAGGGCGACCTCTCGGGCATCTCCGAGGTCGGCGTGCCCGCGGATTTCATCGTCAAGCGCGCCACCGAGATGGGACTGACGTTCGAGCCCGACCAGTTCTCGACGGTGTTCTGGGACGTGTTCGGCGAGCAGGGCCACCCGGTCCGTGCGACCGTCACAGAAATGGGCCCGCTGCTGCTCGCACGTATGCTGGACCTGAACGACGTGCAGGAAGGCGTGCTCAACGTCGCCTTTCGCGTCGCCGACGACAACGGGCTGACCCTGATCGACATGAAGGATCTGCGCGCGCTGCTCGATGCCATCGTGCCCGATGCGGGCAAGAAGGGGACGGATGCCGAGGACAGTCCGCTTGCCGAGATCAAGAAGGCGGCGCAGGGTTTTGGTAATGTCACCAAGGCCACGGTCGGCACCATCCAGCGCCAGCTTCTGGTGCTCGAGAACCAGGGCGCCACCAAATTCTTCGGCGAGCCGGCGCTGACGCTGAAGGACTTCATGAAGACCGACCGCGACGGCCGCGGCATGGTCAACATCCTCGTCGCCGACAAACTGCTGCAGAGCCCACGGCTTTACGCGACATTCCTGCTGTGGATGCTGTCGGAATTGTTCGAGGAGCTGCCCGAGGCCGGTGACCTGCCCAAGCCGAAGCTGGTCTTCTTCTTCGACGAGGCGCATCTGTTGTTCAACGACGCGCCCAAGGCGCTGATGGACAAGATCGAGCAGGTGGTGCGCCTGATCCGCTCCAAAGGCGTCGGCGTTTATTTCGTGACTCAAAACCCGGTCGACGTGCCCGACCGCGTGCTCGGACAATTGGGCAACCGGGTGCAGCACGCGCTGCGCGCCTTCACCCCGCGCGACCAGAAGGCGGTCGCCGCTGCGGCCCAGACCTTCCGCCCCAACCCGAAGCTCGACACCGCCAAGGTGATCATGGAGCTCGGCAAGGGCGAGGCGCTGGTGTCCTTTCTCGAAGGCAACGGCACGCCGGCGATGGTCGAGCGGGTGATGATCCGGCCGCCATCGGCCCGGATCGGACCGATCACGCCGGAAGAGCGCAAGGCGATCATGGATGCAAGCCCGGTGAAGGGCAAATACGACACCGCCGTTGATGCAGAGTCCGCCTACGAGATGATCCAGAAGCGCATTGCCGGCACGGCGGCGACTGCCGATCCCGGCGCGGCTGGCGGCATTGGAGGCGGTGGCATCCTCGGCCAGATCGGCTCGATGGTCGGCACCATCTTCGGCACGAACGTCAAGCGCGGCCGCCTCTCGACGGGCCAGGTCATCGCCCGCGACGTGACCCGATCGGTCACCAATCAGGTAATCGGGGGGATGGCGGCCAATATCGGCAAGTCCGTCGCCGGCCAGCTTGGTGGCTCGATCGGCCGCACGCTGGTCCGCGGCGCGCTCGGCGGCTTGCTGCGCAGGTAGGCAGAAAGCCTCGTTTGAGGCAACTCCTCCGCAAACCCGCCGCTTGTGCGCGGCGGGTACAAATTCGGGTGATCAGGACTCTCCAAGCGTTCGTTGGTCTGCTAGGTGCTATGGCCCCTGACTGGACCACATCGTGACCTCACCTAAATCTTTCGTTCGATCCGGCGCACTCCGAACCCTGTCGTTGCGTGCGCCACTCGACCTGCTCTTCCTGCTCTGCTGCTTCATCCTGGCTGCCGATGTCCTTGGTCCCGAGATCTTCGGGCACGGCAAGACCAAGGACTACGGCCTGTGGTACTGGGCCGGGCAGCAGGTCTTGAAGGGTGGGCCGCTCTATCCCGGCGATATCCACCAGTACTTCGAGTTCATCTACCCACCGCTGCCGGCGATCCTGCTGGCAGTCCCGAGCTGGTTCGGCAAGATCGCGCTCTACAGCGTGCTGTCGATCCTGAATATTGCGGCGTGGTGGTACACCGGGATGCTCTCCAATGCCATGAGCGGTTCGGGCCGGACGCCTGGCCCTTGGCTGGAGGCGCTGCCCGCTCTCGTCACCGTGACCTTCGTGTTCGACATGTTCGATCTTGGCCAGCCGAACCTCGTCTTGCTGGCGATGATGCTCTACGGCTTCTGGAGTTTGCAGCATCAGCGCTCCTGGCTCGCAGGCTTCATGTTCGCGCTCGCCGCCGCCATCAAGGTGTTTCCCATTGCGGTGCTGCCCTATCTGGTCTGGCGGCGAAAGTGGGGAGCCGCCGTCGCTACGGTCGCGTTCGCCGGCATACTTCTCTATATCGTGCCGGCCCCCATTCGCGGCTTCGAGCGCAACGCCGCCGAGGTCAAGACCTGGTATCAGGGCATGGTCGGGTCGAGTTCGGAAAAAGGATTTGGCCAGCGCGACGAGCAGAACTGGTCGTGGGTGAACCAGTCACTCATTGCTGTCACGCACCGGCTGGTCCGGCCAATCAACTACAATCAGGAGGATCCGAGCAAGCCGCCGCGCACGATGAATGTCATCGACGTCGATTACAGGACGGCGAACTGGATCGTGCTGGCGCTGTCGGCGTTGCTCGGACTCGGCTTCGTCGCGGTCATGCCACGGCAAGCGCGGCGCACGGCGCGTTCGGACGCCGAGGAACTCGGCATCCTGTTCTGCCTGATGACGGTGGCATCGCCTCTGGCGCGGCAATACTACTTCATGTGGCTGTTCTTCCCGATGACGGTGCTGATGCATCGTGCCGCCTTCGACGAGCGGGCGAACGTGCGCCTGGGAACCTGGCTCGCCCTTGGCGCCGCCGGCATCCTCATGCTGCTGGCGCTGCCGTGGTTTCCAAATGTCTTGCAGGCCTGGGGCAACAACCTCGTCGCCACGGCGGTGCTCGCAGCTAGTCTCGCATGGCACATCCGGCATCCGCCGGTTGCGGCTGGCCCCAACGCCGCGGCAGCGCTAAAAGCCGATAGTTCTTGAGAAGGCATCTTGAGCCCCGACGTCTTGGGATTCGAACGCAGGGAATACGACCAATGGCAAATGCGCAGCTTCAATCCGTGCTCGACCACATCGATAAGGAGTTCGACAACAGCCTGGAGCGCCTGTTCTCGCTGTTGCGGATCAAGTCGATCTCCGCCGATCCGGCCTTCGCGGCCGATTGCAAGGCGGCGGCCGAGCATCTTGCCAGGGACATCGCGAGCCTCGGCGTTGCCACTGAAGTGAGGCCAACCGCCGGCCATCCCGCGGTCGTCGGCAAGAGCTTCGCGGGCGGCCGTCCGCATGTGCTGTTCTACGGCCACTATGATGTGCAGCCGGTCGATCCGCTCGAGCTCTGGCACCGCCCGCCATTCGAGCCTGTTGTGACCGACCATGCCGATGGCCGCAAGATCATCGTGGCGCGCGGCGCCGAGGACGACAAGGGCCAAGTCATGACCTTCGTCGAGGCCTGCCGCGCCTGGAAGAAGGTGACGGGGTCGCTGCCGATCGACGTCACGTTTTTGATTGAAGGCGAGGAAGAAGTCGGCTCGAAGAACTTCGTGCCCTTCATCGAAGCCAACAAGGACGAGTTTAAGGCTGACTACGTGCTGGTCTGCGACACCGGCATGTGGGACCGCAACACGCCGGCGATCACGACCTCGCTGCGCGGCCTGCTCTATGAGGAGCTCAAGATCACCGCCGCCAATCGCGACCTGCATTCCGGCGTGTTCGGCGGTAGCGCGATGAACCCGATCCGGGTGCTGACCAAAATTCTCGGCGCGCTGTTCGACGACGACAATCGCATCACCATTCCGGGCTTCTATGATGGGGTGAAGGACACGCCGCCGGATATTCTCGCGCAGTGGAAGAAGCTCGATTTCACGCCGGACACATTCCTCAAGCCCGTTGGGCTATCGATACCGGCCGGCGAGAAGGGCAGGCTCCTGGTCGAGCAAGCTTCCACGCGTCCGACCTGCGACGTCAACGGCATCTGGGGCGGTTATATCGGTGAGGGCTCGAAGACGGTGATCCCGTCGCACGCCTCGGCCAAGGTCTCGTTCCGACTGGTCGAAGGGCAGGATCCGCAAAAGATCCGCAAGGCTTTCCGTGAGTACGTGACGGCGCGCATTCCGGGAGACTGCAAGGTCGAGTTCGGCGACCACTCTGCCGGGCCTGCGATTGCGCTCGACTGGAACATGAAGCCGCTCGCCGCGGCCAAGACCGCGCTGACCGAGGAATGGGGCAAGGAGACCGTGTTGATGGGCTCGGGCGCCTCGATCCCGATCGTCGCGGACTTCAAGCGTACGCTTGGGCTGGATTCGCTGCTCGTCGGTTTCGGCCTCGACGACGACAATATCCACTCGCCGAACGAGAAGTACGACCTCCGCAGTTTCCAGAAAGGCATCCGTTCCTGGGCCCGCATCCTCGCGGCGCTGGCGGAGGTGAAGTAGGGCGCTCTTTCCTCGTCATTGCGAGCGTAGCGAAGCAATCCAGAAATCTCTCTCCGGCGCCAGCCTGGATTGCTTCGTCGCTTCGCTCCTCGCAATGACGGGGCCAAATAAAAACGCCGCCCGGAATTGGGCGGCGTTTCATTCCAAAAGGCGTAGAGGCTCGTTGACCGTTACCCTACACCAAATCCCGAAAATTTCAAGAGCGGTAGCCCGGAAGCTCGCGGTCCAGCTTGCGTAGCAGCGGTGGCCACACGAGGTTGGTGGCGCGCAGCTCGGCGCGGTCGCGGTTGGCGAGCAGCTCGGTGTTCTTGTCGATCGCGACATCGTCGACCGGGTAGACCGGCGTGCCCAGCGCGCGCGTACGCACCTGCATCGAGCAGGCTCGCTCGAGGTGATACATGCGCTCGAAGGCCGAGGCGACCGAGCGCCCGACCGTCAGCGTGCCGTGGTTGCGCAAGAGCATGTGGTTGTGGTCGCCTAGGTCCTTCTGCAGCCGCGGCCGCTCGTCGTGGTCGAGGGCGATACCTTCATAGTCGTGATAGGCGAGGTCGTGGGTGACGAGCTGGGCGGTCTGGTTCAGCGGCAGCAGGCCTTCGGCGCTGCTCGAGACAGCGGTGCCGTCGAGGGTGTGAAGATGCAGCACGCAGATGGCGTCCTCGCGAACCTCGTGGATCGCCGAGTGGATGGTGAAGCCGGCGGGGTTGACGCTGTATTCGCTCTCGGAGAGCTGGTTGCCGTGCAGATCGACCTTGACGAGGCTCGACGCCGTGATCTCGTCGAACATCAGCCCGTAGGGGTTGATGAGGAAATGATGGTCGGGGCCGGGCACGCGCGCTGAGATGTGGGTGTCGACCAAGTCGTCCCAGCCGTAGAGCGAGACGAGGCGATAGCAGGCGGCGAGATTGACCCGTTGCTGCCACTCGGCCTCCGTCATGTTCGACGGCACTTCCTTCAGGCGCGCTTCCGCTGGCGACATGGCTGATCTCTCCGAACATCGTTGTTGCAGGGAGGGAGCGTAGTCCTGCCGCGACCTGCCAGCAAGGCACACAAAGCGCGGCAGTCCAGCGTAGCCCGCATGGGCGAAGCGACATGCGGGGCTGCCTGATAGGCCCCGGATGTCGCTGCGCTCATCCGGGCTACGGTCCTACAAGAGAGAAGAATTTTTACGGCGCCGGGATCGAGAGCAGGCTGGAAATGCTGCTGCCGCGGATATCGTAGACGCGGGCGAACACCACGTCGTCGCGCTTGATCTCGACCAGCACGGGGGCGGTGAGGCCCTTGCAGTAGAACTCACCGAGCGTCATGGCGAAATCGGCGGCATTGGAATCCCAGCCAATGGTGAAGTCGGGGCCGAGCGCGACCTGGGCGGGACGCTGCGGACCGCACACGGCGACCTTCCATTTCCGGTTGCGCGGCGGCACTTCCTGGCGTTCGACCAGCTGCTCGCGCAATTCGTCGGAGGCCTGCTTCAGCGCGAGGCCCCAATAATCCAGCATGAAGCGGTCGTCGGCGCCGCGCACGGTGCCGGCGATGTGGTTGAAGTGGGTGTATTGATAGGGATGCAGGCGGATCATCTCGGCGAGCGAGAGCGCAAGGCCAAAGCAGAAGGTGGCGAGCACGACCGGCTGCCAGGTGCGATGATTGGCGCGCAGGCGCTCCATGGCCCAGCCAAAGGCGACGCCGCCGAGCACCGCCATCGGCGGGATCACGAAGACGAAATGGCGGATGCCATTGTACAGCGCCGGTCGCTTCACCATCGCGATCGCGAGCGGCAGCGTCGCGGCGAGCGTGAGCATCAGCAGGATGGTCTTGCGGCGGGCTGGGACCTCGCGGCGGGGCAGCATAACCAAGGTGCCGATCACGGCGCCGAACGTCAGCACCAGCATCACCTCGGGCAACTGAAGTGCGAACAGCGTCGGCAGATAGGACCAGGGCATGTCAGGCACGGATACGATCGCGCCGTCGAACATCTCCTTCCAGGGTTTCTCGAAGAAGTGCGAGAAGTAGGTCAGCGCCTCGAAGGGATTGCCGGGCTCCATGATCGACCACGGCCAGATCAGCCCCATCACGAGATAGCCGAGCACGAGGCCGGGCAGCAGCACGTAGACGACATGAGCGAAGCGTCGGACCGACTCGCGCAGGCCCTCACTGCGCAGTTCCTCCAGGAACAGCGGCATGAAGCCGATTACGGCATAGACCAGCGCAAGGCCGCCGAGGATGCGGGTGCCGAGCGAGAGGCCGGCACCAAGGCCGACGATCAAGATCGTGCGCGGCGAAGGCTGCGGATATTCCTCGGCGAGGCGCACAAGGCCCAGCATCAGGATGATCATGGCCACGGCGAAGGGCGCATCCTTCGGGTTCATGAACATGTGGCCGTAGAAGATCGGGCAGAGCGCGAGCAGCAAGAGCGAGGCAAGTCCCGCAAGCGGGCCGCCGATACGGCGGCCGAGCCGCCACGTCACGGCAAGTCCGATCACGCCGACGACGGCGCCGACCAGACGGCGCGTCTCGAACAGCTCGAGCGGAATCACCTTGTGCAGGAGGGCCGCGACCATGTCGAAGCCGCCGCCATACATATAGAGGTTGGCGAAGGAGAGTGCCGCGGTGTCCTTGAAACCGGAACCGAACAAGCGCAGCAGCAGGTCGGCATATTCGGCGTGGGTGTAGTCGTCCCAGCCGAGCCCATAGTCGCGGAAGGTCAAGCCTGCAATGACGGCGACCGCAGCCAGCACCAGCATGGCGAGATCGTCGCAAGTCCGTTCAACCGAGCGCCGCAGAGGCGTGTCGATCGCCGAAGTCGTGATGGATGTCATGGCTATTGGTGACCCGGAATCCCCTCTTGGCCCTGCTGGTGCGCGCGGGCCTGCTCCCCGGAATCCCTATAGCGCAGTTCCATTACCAAGTAATTGGGCATTATGGCTAAATTCCTGATGCAACGCAGCAAATCCGACCAACTTGAGAGCAGCCTAGAAGTAGCGAGCCGTAGCTGAAGGGAATGTGAATAAGTCCCTGATTTCCTTTCCTTTAGGAACGCAGCCTATAATTCGACGTTGGCGTGGAACACCGGATGACGGTATCGTGGCGTGACGAGTGTCGCGTATGGCTGCGCGGCCGGGGGTGAGTTCGATGGCGTTGGCATTGTTGATCGCGGGGATTTTCGCCGTTTTGGCGGGCCTCCTTGCGATCCTGTTCGGCTTCACCGTCAGGGAATTCAGTCTCGGCAGTACCCTCATAATCTCCGGTACCATCGGCGTCTGCTCCGGACTGTTACTGGCCGGCCTCTACGTGGTGGTCGCGGAGTTGAAGGGCATCGCCCGCCGGCTGGCTGGATCAATTGCACCATCCGACGTTCGGGTCAGGCCCGTGCTGCCGGGTCTCGGGATGGCCGGGACGCCTGCCCCCGCGCCTGAGCCGGCGGGCGCCGAGAAGATGGAGCCGGCGCCGCCATTGCCGGCCGCAGGACCGCCGCCTTGGCAGAACGAAGCAGCCGCGCGCGAGCGTCCGCGCGTCGAGCCGCCGCCAGCGCCGGAAGCTCCGAGCCCGCCTGAGGTTCCGGAACCGCCGCGCCGGCGCAACCTGTTGTTCGCCTCGACCTCCCGCAAGGAGCGTGAGCGCGCGGAAGCGAAGACCGGCGAGGGCTTGCCGCCGCTGCCGCATGCCGAGCCGTCGGCGGAGCCTGCCGCCCCGGAGACGCCGCCTGCGAGCTTTGACGACGCCTGGCCGAAGCCGGACCGTATGAGGCCTCCGGAGCCGCCGGCCGCCGCGCGGCGCCCGTCACCGCGCTCGCCGTCGACCTTCGCTGAGCCTGCTCCGCCGCCCGCACCCGAGCCTGCGGCTGCGGCCGAGCAGACGCCTGTGACCGTGCTCAAATCCGGCATCGTCGACGGCATGGCTTATTCGCTCTATTCCGATGGCTCGATCGAAGCCCAGATGCCTGAGGGGATGATGCGCTTTGCCTCGATCGACGAGCTGCGCTCCCACCTCGACCAGCGCGGCGCTTGAGAGCGGGCGCAGGCAAATCTGGTGCAGGCAAAGGCTAGCGTAGACAAGTAAAGCGGTGGTGTTCTTGTCACTTCGTCAGTAAATCAGCCCGGATTCCTTAGTCGTCCCATTTCAGCCGAACGTATTGTTGACACGGAATACTTTGGCGTCGTCTCTCGCGTGAGACGCAAGGTGGAGAAAGGCGGGGCCGATGTCGGATGCTGGGGCTAAGAATTTCGTTGAGCTGACGGCGGGCATCGTGTCGGCCTATCTCAGCAACAATCCAACGCCTGCGGCTGAGATTCCGAATCTGATCAGCCAGGTGCATGGCGCGCTGGTGCGCGTTTCGTCAGGCCGCACCGAGACGGCGCCGCTCGAGCCAGCGAAGCCGGCGGTCTCGCTGAAGAAGTCGATCGCG
The DNA here is from genome assembly GCF_023073215.1 of Bradyrhizobium sp. 35. NCBI lineage: Bacteria > Pseudomonadati > Pseudomonadota > Alphaproteobacteria > Hyphomicrobiales > Nitrobacteraceae > Bradyrhizobium > Bradyrhizobium sp. 35. Next base: position 349,145 of record NZ_JADPJC010000157.1, on the reverse strand, counting down.
CCCGATTATCTGGTTTGTCTGGAAGACGGCAAGCGCTTCAAGTCGCTGAAGCGCCATCTGCGCACCCAATACAACATGACGCCGGAGCAATATCGCGAGAAATGGGGCCTGCCGGCCGACTATCCCATGGTCGCACCGAACTATGCGGTGGCCCGCTCGCAGCTTGCGAAGCAGATGGGACTGGGACAGCAGCAGCGGAAGCGGAAGTAGAGTTTCTACGACGCTTCCGCGAGCGCCTCTTTCGCGTCGGTCTTGATCCGCTCGACCATCGAGCGCAGGCCGTTCGAACGCTGCGGCGTCAGATGGTCGCGAAAGCCGAACTCGTCGAATACGGCAATGGCGTCGGTCGCAAGAATCTCCTGTGGCGTGCGGCCGGAGTAAAGCGACAGCACGATCGCGACCAGCCCGCGCACGATGTGGGCGTCACTGTCGCCGCGATATGTCAGGATCGGCGCGCCGTCATCGCGACGATCAATCAGCTTCTGAAGCCAGACCTGGCTGACACAGCCATTCACCTTGTTCTCGGCCGAATGCTCGGCTTCGGACATCGGTTCCAGGGTGCGACCGAGCTCGATGACGTACCGATAGCGGTCGTCCCACTCGTCCAGAATCTCGAAATTGTCCCTGATTTCGTCGATCGTCGTCATGCTGGCCCAAAGTTCCCGTTCAGGCCAATATAGGGACGCAAAGCGCCGAAATCGATAGGGTTTGGGCGCTAATTCGCCGGTGCGGGCGCCGGGCCGCGCCATTCCAGCGCGAGGTCGTCCTGGGACAGGGTGTCGCGCGGCGCCTCGCTCGCAGCAAGATCGCCTTCGCCGGCCAGCGCGATCGAGCCGGTGTGGTCGGGCGCCTTCTTGTCGGGCTTCTCGAGCTGCTCTTTCTTGTCGTTAATGATCTGGTAGATCTTCTTTGCGCCGTCCTGCGCCCGCTGGCCGATGATGGTGGCGGCCTGTCCGCCGACCTCGCAGGCCGCTGGCTGGCGCTTGCAGAACTGGGTCATGTCGGAGACGGCCGCGGTCGCAGCCTGCACCGCGTCGGCAGCGCCGATCTGCGGCAGCTTGTCCGATTCGGGCGTCTTGTCCCGCGGCAGGAGCACCAGCACCAGCCCGAGCCAGAATGTGATGCGAAGCAGAAAGCGCATCTTGCGTCCTGTATGTTAGATCCCGCCGCGGCGATCTCCGCGGATGTCGGACCTAGCAACTCTCGATAAATCGCAAGTGATTGCCTTCCGCTTAATTCGCGGAAAATTGACTCAAGAATCTTTGCTATCGATGGTGTCGTAAATTTTCGATTGACGTCCGTGCCGTGAGCGCTGCCGCCACGCCCGTCCACCATTTCGAAACCATGCGGATCACGGTGAAACCCTGTGTTCACCATCCTCGCCGATGACGTCGTCAAATCGTCTAAAAAGCCCTGCGATGACGGGGTGTCCGGCGGCGCGCCGCGATGCCTTAGTGTTCGTTTAAGGTCGCTCTGACACGGTGGCTCAACGATAAGGAGGCGTTCCGGCGCGTCTTCCCGACGAATGAGCCGAAGCGCGAGACCCGTGACAGTTTTGAGTATCATCCGCGATTGTCTCGATGCGCTGCTGCATCCCTCCGCGCGTTACGACGCGCTGACGCGAGCGCGCCATCGTGCCTTCATGGCCCCGCGGCTGCTCGGCAGCCTAGCCGCCTTTGCCGCATTCCCGGTCTATCTCGCCATGCGCGGCGCGCCGAGCGCGATCGAGGTGGCAGCCTTCGCCTGGCTGATTGCGCCGATCCTGTTGTCCTGGTTCCTGTCGCGCACCGGCCGTTACGAAGGCGCGCATGTGCTGTCGTCGCTGGCGCTCTCGGGCCTGATCATGGCGGTTGCGGTGACGACCGGCGGCATCGAATCATTCGCCGCAATCTGGCTGGTTGTCGTTCCCCTCGAAGCTGCGCTGTCGGCCTCGCGCCGCGTCGCGGCCTTTGCCTCGCTGCTGGCGCTGTCCTGCGCCGGCATCCTGATCCTCGTCAGCCAGCTCGGCTGGCTGCCGATTGGCGATACCAGCGCTGCGGAACGCGGCGTGCTGATAGCGTTCGGCGTCGCCTCGGCGACGCTCTATGCCGCAGGTCTGGCCTTCGGAGCGGAATCGCTCGCGCGCACCAGCGTTGCGCTGCTGTTGCGTGAGGAAGAGCGTTACCGCCTCCTGGCGCGGAACATGAGCGACGTCATCTCGAGGCATCAGCGCAACGGCGCGGTGCAGTTCATTTCACCGGCGGTGGAAGCCATGCTCGGCGTGCCCGTCGCGCAACTGCTCGGCCACGGCCTGTTCGATCGCGTCCATGTCGCCGATCGGCCGGCGTATCTGACGGCGCTGTCCGATGCCGCGCGCGGCGACGTGCGCAGTGTCGAGTTCCGGTTGCGCCGGGAGCGTGCCGGCTCTGAGCGCGGCCAGGTTGATTTCATCTGGGTCGAGATGCGCTGCCGCCCGCTCGATCAGGATATGGGCCGTGATGCCACGCGCGAGGCCGATGTCGTCGCCGTGATGCGCGATGTCACCGACCGCAAGCTCGGGGAGCAGGCGTTCGATCAGGCGCGCAGCGCTGCAGAGGCGGCGGACGCCGCCAAGACGCGCTTCCTCGCCACCATGAGCCATGAGCTGCGCACGCCGCTGAACGCCATCATCGGCTTCTCCGAGATGATCACGCAGGAGCAGACCTTGATGCTGGGCGCGGCCCAGCGGAGGGAATACGCCCAGCTCATCAACGATTCCGGCCAGCATCTGCTCTCGGTCGTCAACGGCATCCTGGACATGTCCAAGATGGAGTCGGGCAATTTCGAGATGGCGTCCGAACCGTTCGCGCCGCGTGCATCATTGATGCATTGCTGCAATCTGCTGGCGCTGAAGGCGCGGGAGAACGGCGTCGATCTTGTCACCGATGCGCCGCAGGATCTGCCTGTCATGACCGGCGATCCGCGCGCCTTCAAGCAGATCGTGCTCAACCTCGTCGCGAACGCCGTCAAGTTCACCGAGCGTGGCGGTCAGGTCACCGTAACGGCCGCGGTCTCGGGCTCGCAGCTTGCGCTGCGCGTCAGCGACACCGGAATAGGCATCGCGCCTGACGATCTCAAGCGCATCGGCGCGCCGTTCTTCCAGGCTGGCAAGACCTATCAGCGCCGTCACGAAGGCACCGGCCTCGGACTTTCGATCGTGAAGAGCCTGGTGGCGTTGCATCTCGGCGAATTGACGGTACAAAGCAGGCTCGGCGAGGGCACTGCCGTCACCGTCAAGCTGCCGCTCGTCTACACGCCGCAAGCCAAGACGTCTGATATGAAGACTTCTGATGGCAAGATGTCCGACAGCAAGGCGAGCGAGAGCAAGATCGCGACCCTGACGCCGGTGCTACGCCAGGAAGTTCAGGACCATCCTCACGACCAAGTTCAGGACCAACCCGCTCTGGTGAAGAAAAGTGCCTAAAAAGTCTGCCAAGGACGAAGCCGCTCCGCGCCGCCGTGGCGCCAAGGCCGCGGTCATCGATGTCGAGACCGAGCGCAATCTCGTGCTGCGCGTGCTGCTGCATAGCCCCAAGGATACCCTGGCCGGTCTCGTCGCCGTTGCCGCCATCGGCGCGATCGTTGCCAATGCGCTGTTCCTGCAGACCGGCCGGCATCCAGCGCCGATGTTCGGCACCGTGATCAATCTTCCCGCACCGTCGTCCCTGGCGCTGTCGAACCCCTTGCCGCGTCCGCGTCCCGTCGGCGCCGATACTTCGCCGCTCGAGCCGAGAGCGACGGAGTTTCGTGCCGAACCCAGACCTGCGGAAAAGCCGCCTGAAAGGCCTGTCGAGGCGACCGCATCGACGCCTCGCTCGGGCGATCCCATGACCAATCTGGTCAAGCAAACGATTTCGGCGCCGCCCTCCGTCACGCGTCCTCCGGCGCCGATCCCCGTGCAGCAGAGCCCGGCCGCGCGGCGCATCGCCGGCGTGCAGCGCGCGCTGTCCGAATATGGCTACGGGAATTTGAAGATCACGGGCGCGATGGGCGCCGAGACCCAGTCCGCGATCCAGAAATTCGAGCGCGAGCACAAGATGCAGGTCACCGGCCAGCTGTCCGACCGCCTGCTCCGCGAGCTCGGTGCCGCGATCGGACACCCCGTCGAATAGTCGTGACTGTTGCGAAGGCTGGTGCTGATTGCAGCGCTGTCCTATCGTGCGCTCCATGCGTTTGAAATCAAATATCTGGGTCTCAGCCTATCTGCGCCGGTGCCAGACCGAGGGCGTGTACGGCGCGGTGCGGCGTCGCGGCGCGGAGGAGGCGGGTGCGGTGTTCGTGAAGGTCTCGCTGCTTGACGGCAATGCGATGCTCTATGTGCCGGCGCCGCAGACCTCTTATGACGACGGTCGGCCGGTCGATCGCTTCTTTGTGCCGCTTGCGCCGCAACCGATGCCGGAGCCCGCGGTGGAGGAGCGCCTGACCAAGGAAATCCGCTTCGACTCCGATATCTGGATCGTCGAGACCGAAGACCGCGCCGGGCGACATTTTCTCGAGCTGGCGAAGGCCTAACGATCCGATCCGTCAGTCCCTGTCCGCACCGCGGGCGCGGAGCCGGGCTGCACGCCCGGGCGCGTCTGGCTTGCGCCCGCACGTGCGCGCTGGCGCTCGCTGTCATGCAGCGAGGGCTGGTACTTTGCGCGGGTGACGGCGAGCGTCGAGCCGCGCCAGGCGGCCAGCATCACCAGCGCCGCGCGATCGCTGAGGCGATCGTAAAGACGCGACAGCCGGTACACGTCGGTCACGGAGTTGCCGATCTCCGGCTTGAAGAACAGCAGGATACGCTGGAACACCGGGCTCGGCATGTCGAGCGCGCGCGCGGCGACTGCGAGCGCTTCGCCGCTTGCATCGTCGACGATCTGGGCTGCGACGCGCGAGGGCAGGATCAGGCTGTCGCCGAGCTCGGAGGTGAAATTCTCGACATCGCCCGCGATCGCCGCCATCTCGAGGATCTGGATCGCGCGCTTGGCGCGCACGATCGGAATCCGCGGCGCCGCCTTCAGCGGGGTCTGCGCCAGATTGTGCAGGATCAGCGCGCGCTCGGGGGCGCCGGCGCGGAAGAACATGTCGTGGATATCGGCCGCGTCCGTTGGCTGCATTGCCATGTTCGAGGCCATGCGCAGCTCGGCGTCGCTTGGCGTGCGAACCGGCAAGGGGGCAGGAGGGGGAGCAGAGGCGGGCGCCGGGATTTCGCGCGCGAGCGGAACCCTGCGGCCCTCCTGCGCGGCCGACAGTCCGAGCTTCTGCATGATCGGGGCGGGCGTCGACGGATAGATCGCAAGCCGCGCCTTGACGGCCGCGCGCGTCGCGTCGTCGACCTGGTCGATCAGTCGTGTGGCGAGCTCGACGAACTGGCGCTGCTCGTCGTCGCTGTGGGTGCTCGACTGGACATAGAGGTCGGTCAGCACGCGCAGCAGCGTCGGACGAACATCGACGCCTTCGCGACGGGAGAGGGTCATCAGCCCGTCGAATCCTGGAAACAACGACTTGGTCATGGAGAGATACGCGACCTGGAAGAGATACTCGCCGGCAGCCTATCGCGGGCTCCTTTAAAGGCTCGTTAAGGAAAACGAGGCGTGAAGCCGAACGCCTGCTTTGAAGCGTTCTCGTGCCGCAACGGGACGGTGGGTCCCGCCCGTGCGGTTACGGTGCCGCCGGCACGTTTACACCCCGTTAACCATGAACTGATCTTAATGATCCCCATGTTGCAGAGGCGCGCCGGGTCGCGCGGCAATTGAAGAGAGCTGATATGGGGACCATCATCGAATTTCCGGCGGGTCGCCGGGTGAGCGCGTCGGGGGACGTGGCTCCGCGCGCGGACATGGGCACGATTTTGATCCTTCCCGTGATCCGCATCGAGCGCGAGAGCGACGAAACCAGCGGCGATCACGGGCCGGAGCAGGGCACAGCGCCGGGGCGCCGTCGTCGTCGCCGCTAGCCTTCGGCCTTTGCAATGCCGGAGAACCTCCGCCAGATCCGGCCCGTCGTAACGGCCATCATGCTCGCAGTGCTGGGCGCGACGCTTGCCGCCTGTAGTGGCGGCGATTTCGGCCGGACCCGCGCCGACATGCGCAGCGACGACATGCATCGCTGGCTGGGCGCGGAAGTCACCTCCAGCGTCGGTCTGAAGCCATCCCAATTCCAGCTCACCGACGAGGAGCGCCAGCTTCGCGACCTCGCCTATCCCCTGATCGAGCCGCCGCTGTCGCGGCCGGCCTGGAAGAGCGTGTTCGGCGACTACAAGGCGCTGCCCGCGCCCTGGCGGCAAAAGATCGTGTTCGATCGCACCATGTATGGTCGCACGCTGATCGACGAGCCGCACCGTTCGCACTCCTCGCGCTATACGCAGCTGATGGAGGACGTGCGCAACGACATCACCCGCTTCGAGCCGTTCTTCGCCTCCGCGATCCGCGTCATCGACCTCGACAAGAAGCGCAATGCCAGCATGGCGCGCGTCTCCTCCCTCTCGCCGAAGGAGAAGGAGGACGCGGTCGAGCGCATGCAGGAGAATTCGCTGATCATCCAGTGGGTGCAGCAGTGCCTCGAACAGCGCGTGTCGTCCTATCGCTGGGGTCTGGAGCGGCTGGTGATCCAGGCGCCCGACGGCATGGCCGCCGATGCCGACCGCCTGATCGGCGAACTCGCCGCCCAGACCGCCAACCCGCCGGTCGCGGCCCAGCCGCCCTACGGCCGTGCGGTCGTCTCGAAGGGTTAGGATTTTCCGCGGGCGCGCGATCGTTGCCCCGCGGGCTTGCGCCGCTGCTTCCGGAGCTTGCTGACAAGATCCTTCAGCGCATCCGGTAGCGGCACGGATGCGCGATAGGCGAGCCCGACCTCGCGCTTGACCTTGACCTCGATCTCGCGCACCGCGACATCCGGATTGCCGCGCGCTACCCCTTCCGGGACGATGGCGATGCCAACGCCGGCTGCGACCAGCGCCATGGCCCAATCCTCTGATTGCGCGATCGCCGCGGTCTGTCGGGCCTGCGGGTTGCGGCGGAAGAACTCGCTTTGCTCGCAATGGCAGCGGTCGATCAAGGGGACGCCGGCGAGATCGGCGGTGCGAAGCTTCTCCTTCAGGGCCAGCGGATGCGACGGCGGCAGCGCTGCGACATAGCGCTCGCTCCACAGCGCCACGAAATGTTCGTCAGCGCGCAGCACGCTCTTGGAGATGATCCGCGCGTCGGCGCGCTCGTCGCTGCCGACGAGGCGGAGTGCGATGTCGGCGCGCGCCGTCAGCGGCTTGAGCAGTGCGATCGTCCGGGGCACGTCGAGCGTGCGCATCAGGCCGAGCGTCACATTGGTTTTGGTGCTCGGTCTCCTGAACAGGCTGCGCGCCGCGTCGGTCTCGTCGATGATGCGGCGGGCGAGCGTGTGAAACTGCTCGGCCGAGGCGGTTGGCGCGACGCCCTTCTTGTGCCGGATGAACAGCGTGGTGCCGAGCTCGGCCTCCAGATGGGTGATCGCGGTGGAGATCGACGGCTGCGAAACGAAGCAGACGCGCGCCGCCGCGGTCAGGTTGCGCTCGCGGTAGACGGCGGCGAAGTAGCGGAGTTCGCGTATGTCCATAGGATATGCCTAGAGATATTATCAATATTCGATATTTTACCTATGGATCTAACGATGACAAGAACGCTCTGCTCACAACAGGCAGGGAACGCGCGATGAAAATTCACCATCTCAACACCGGCACGATGTGCCCGATGGGGCGGCGCCTCGTGAACGGCACCGGCAGCCTGTTCCAGCGCGCCCGCATGGTCTGCCATTGCCTGCTAGTGGAGACCAATGACGGGCTCGCCCTGGTCGATACCGGCATTGGACTTGGCGATATCGCAACGCCCGATCGGCTGGGACGACGATGGCTGCGGCAGACCGCGCCAAGGCTCGATCCGGCGGAGACGGCGGTGCAACAGGTGAAGGCACTCGGCTATTCCCCCAAGGACGTGCGCCATGTGCTGCTGACCCATCTCGACCGCGATCACGCTGGCGGCGTGCCGGACTTCCCGCATGCCGCGATCCATGTCCATCGCGCCGAATACGACATGGCGGTGCAGCGCAAGCCGGCGCCGCCGGAAGGGCGCTATGTCACCGGGCAGTGGAGCCATGGACCGAGCTGGACATTCTATGGCGAAGCCGGCGAAGACTGGTTCGGTTTCAAGGGCGTGCGCGCCCTCGGCGACGCAGAGGCGGACATCCTGATGATCCCGCTCGCCGGCCATACGCTCGGCCATTGCGGTATCGCGGTGCGATCAGGCGACAAATGGCTGCTGCACGCCGGCGACAGCTATTTCCATCACGGCCAGCTCGACGCATCGCCCCGCATGCCGCTGGTGCTGGGCTATTTCCAGCGTCGCGCCGACATGGACCGCGGCATGCGGATCGCCAACCAGGTGCGACTGCGCGCGCTGAAGCTGAACCACGGCGAACGCGTCACGATCGTCAACAGCCATGATCCCGTCGATTACGAGCGTTGCCGCTGCAACGCGCATTGATCGCGCCCGTCAGCGCTGTCCGTCGTGCGCGGAGATCGCGGATGCCGCGAGGCCTCCGATGCGCGCGTGAGGCCGGCCGCCGGTCGCCATCACGAGCCCGAAGGCGATCTCGTCGCGCCGTGGTGAATCCCACAGCGTCATCTCCGCGGTGCCGAAATGGCTGCGGACATAGGCGGCGTGGATGTGCCCGAGCGGAACCATGAGCCGCGTGCCCGGACCGCCGATGGTCTTCGCCGCCGGAACGATCGCCTTGGGCTGACCGAGCACCTCGCGCATGCCCTGACCGCCGGCCTCGTGCCAGACCGCGCCGTGCTCGAGCTCGCCGTCCTCGCCGACGATGATGCCCTTGCCATAGGCTTCGATCTGCGCGGCGCCGCCGAGCTGCGCGATCAGCCGTGTTGCGAGCTCGCGCCCGAGTTCGCGCAAGGATGCCTGAAACGGCATCAGGTCGGGTTCGAAGCGGCCCGCGAAAGGATTGCGGATCACCGCAATGGCCGTCCCGACCAGCAGAGGCTTCTCCAGCCGGGGACCGCGCTCGTGCCAGGTGGTCTCGACGCTAAGCGCGGTCTTGCGGATGTCATGGGACACGTCTTGAGACGACATGCGCAGGCGCTATGCTTCGTCGACGACGGGATTGCGCAGCACGCCGATGTTCTCGATCTCGACCTCGACCACATCGCCGGGCGTGAGGAAAACAGGCGGCTTGCGAGTGAAGCCGACGCCGGCCGGCGTGCCGGTGGCGATGACGTCGCCGGGGACGAGGTCGAAGATGGTCGAGCTGTACTCGATCAGCCGCGGAATCGAGAAGATCAGCATCGAGGTGTCGGACGACTGCACCACCGCGCCGTTGACGCGCGTCTCGAGCTTCAATTTGGTGGGATCGCCGATCTCGTCCGGCGTCACCAGCCATGGTCCGAACGGGCCGGTGCCGACGAAGTTCTTGCCGGAGGCGATCTGCTGGGCGTGACGCTGCCAGTCGCGCACGCTGACGTCGTTGTAGATCGAATAGCCCGCCACGTGATCCCAGGCGTCGGCCTGGCTGATGTGACGGCCGCCCTTGCCGATGACCACGGCAAGCTCGCCCTCCCAGTCGAAATTGTCCGAGACTTTCGGCCGGATCACCGGCGCGTTGTGCGCGACCTGGGAGCGCCAGACGCGGAGGAAGATCGGCGGAAATTCCGTGATCTCGCGCTTCATCCCGAACGCCACGGCTTCATTGTGGTGGTCGAGATAATTGCGCACGGCGCAGACGATCTTCTCCGGACGCGGGATCACCGGCAGATATTTGACGTCACTGAGCGCCATTGTGGGCTTGTGCCCGGCGACGATGGCCTCGCGCCGCGCATAGTCGTCGCTGCCGAGGAAGTCCGCGAGAACAGGGTACTGGGGCAGGGCGCGACCGAGATCCACGACACCATTTTCGGCAACGGCGCCCCAGCTTTCCCGATTCCCGTCCAAAAACGACAGCAGCTTCATGGTTACGCCTCAAAGGTTGGCATTTTCGATCTTGGCTATTATTTTCGAAAATGGACCGAGGCGCAAGCCCACGGCGATAAAAAGCCGTGTCGCCTATTCAGTATCGAGCAGGTGCGCGGCGTAGGTCGCGACGTTGTCGGCGGTCGAGCGGATATGCGTCTCGATCAGTTGCACCGCGAGATCCGGATTGCGCGAGATGGCGGCCTGCATGATCGCCTGGTGCTCGCCGGCCTTGTCACGTGGGCGCGGCCGGAAATTGGCCGAAAGGTGCCGATAGCGCTCGGCGCGATCGAACAGATCGGCGCGAATGGCGAGGAGTGTCGCGGAGCCGCAGGCGGACACCAGCGCCTGGTGGAATTGGCGGTGGGCGATCTTCCATTCGGGATCGCGCAGCGGATGTTCCGGATCGCGCTGCTCGATTCGCTTCAATCTGTGCAGGGTCGAGATGACGGCGATTTCCCAGTCGTCGTCGCCCCGCTCGATCGCGCGGCGGATCAATTCCACCTCGATCAGCACCCGGGCATCGGTGACTTCCACCAGGTCCTGGCGGCTGACCGGCGCCACGCGAAATCCGCGCTGCTCCTGCGCGTCGACCAGGCCTTCGGCGGTAAGCGCCGTCAGCGCCTCGCGCAGCGTCGTGAAACTTACGCCGAATCGTTCGCGCAGGACGTCGAATCGCAGCGGCTCGCCCGGCGGAAGTGCGCAGGCAATGATCTCCTCGCGCAGCCGATGGGTGATGTCGGCGGCAACGGTCTTGCCGAATTCCTTGCGGGAGCGAATGGCGCTTTCGGACATGATTTCTGTCATTTGAATCGATGGCTCAACATGCCGCGCCAACGACCATCTTGCAATAATTTTCGTAAACGGTATGATTTTCGAAAATATGGCTGGGGAGGCGTGTGACATCATGAGAGCGGTGCTGGTGCGTCAGCCGGGTGGGCCGGATGCACTCGAATTGGTTGAGCTTCCGGTGCCTGTGCCCGGACCAGGCCAGGTGCAGATTCGCGCCGAAGCGTTCGGCGTTGGGCAGCCCGATGTGCTGATCCGGCGTGGCGTCTACAAATGGATGCCGCCACTGCCGGCCAATCCGGGCAACGACGTCACCGGCCGCATTGCCGCGCTTGGGTCCGGCGTCGAGGGGCTTGCGATCGGCCAGAAGGTGCTGCTGAGCGCGCGCGACCTGCCGCAGCGCGGCGGCTGCTACGCCGATTATGTGGTCGCGCCCGCGGACGCCATTCACGTGCTGCCCGACAATGTCGATCTGCAGGCGGCCGTGTGCCTGTCGAACTACCAGGTCGCTTACGCGCTGCTGCACGAGTGCCGCCATCCGCGCGCACCGGCGAGCGTGCTGGTGATCGGGGCGGCGGGTGGTGTCGGCACCGCGCTGGTACAGCTCGCCAAGCTCGCGCAGATGAATGTCATCGGCACGGTCTCCACCGACGAGAAGGCCGCATTCGCGCGCGGCAACGGCGCCGATCATGTCATCTACTACCGCCGCGAAGACGTGGTGGCGCGGACCCGCGAGCTGACGAAGGGCGAGGGCGTCGGCCTCGTGCTCGATCACGTCTGTGGGCCCGAGTTCACGGGCTATCTCGGCGCGCTCGGCAAATGGGGGACGCTGCTGTCGTACAACGCCTTCGCCGGATTGCCGGAAGAAAACCTGATGGCGGCGATGCGCGACCATCTCGACATCTGCCCGGCGATACGCTGCTTCTCCTTTCATATCTACGACCACGATCGGGACGGGCGTCGCGCGCTCATGCGCAGCGTGATCGACGCGCTGAGCCGCAATGCGATCAAGCCGGCGATCTCGGCGGTCTTGAAGCTCGACGAGGTCAGGCAGGCCCACACGCTGCTCGAGCAAGGCTCGGCGCTCGGCAAGATCATCATGACGCCATGAGGGGGTGGACTGCACGATGACGACACAAGCACCCATTGCACGCTTCACCCGGCTCCGGCACGCGAGCTTTACCTCGCCCGATCCCGAGCGGTTGCTCGACTATTACCGCGCCGTGATCGGTCTTGGCCTCGTCGGCCGCGACGGCAACCGCATCTTCCTCGCCAACGATGCCGAGCAGCTTTCGCTGGTGATCGAACCCGGCCACGCGGCGCTGACGAGCATCGCCTTCGAGATAGCTCCCGATGTCCAGATCGAGACGCTCGGCGCGGCGCTGAAGCAGGCCGATCTGCGGCCCGAACTTCAGAGCGATCCCCTGCCTGGCGTTTCCAGGCTGCTGTCGTTCAGCGATCCCGAAGGAACGCGCTTCGAGTTGATCCAGGGCTGGACGCCGACGCCCGCGCAGGAGCGGATCGGAGCGCTTGCCGTCAGCAAGCTCGGCCATGTCGCGCTTGCTACGCCCGATCCGCGCGCGGCCTCGGAGTTCTACGCGAACATGATGGGCCTGCGCGTCTCCGACTGGATCGAGGATCGCTTCGTGTTCATGCGCAGCGGCTTCGAACATCACACGCTGAACTTCGCCCGCGCGCCCGTCCGTGGCCTGCATCATGTCGCGTTCGAGCTGCGTGGTGCCGCCCACATGCACGAGGCCTGCGATCATCTCGCGCGGCACAAGCTGCCGGTTCTCTGGGGACCGGTGCGTCATGGCCCCGGGCACAACACCGCGATCTACCACCGCAATCCCGACGGGCATGTGGTCGAGCTGTTCTTCGATCTCGACCGCATGACCGACGAGGCGCTCGGCTATTTCGAGCCGCGTCCCTGGCATCGCGACCGACCGCAGCGGCCAAAAGTCTGGGTCGGCCTGCCGCGCGATGTCTGGGGCATGCCGCCATCGCCTGAATGCACGGAGTTCGCCCGGTAGCGGATCAAACGCGAGTTGAAGAAACGCCGCCTCGTCGCGGCCAACGATAGAACAATCAAAAGGGAGGACGCATCCATGCAACGGATGAAGCGGCTTGCTGCGGCGATTTTTCTGTTTGGCGGTTTTTTCGCAACCACTTCGGCGTCGGCGGAGAATTATCCGTCGCGCCCGATCCGGCTGTTGCATGGATTTGCCGCCGGCGGCGCGGCCGACACGCTGTCGCGCATCATCGCCGACGGGCTCTCGAAAAAGCTCGGGCAGCCGATCATTGTCGAGGCCAAGCCGGGCGCCGGCGGCAACATCGCCGCGGATGCCATCGCGAAGGCGGCGCCCGACGGCTACACGATCGGGCTCGTCACCGGCGCTCACGCCATTTCCGCGGCGACCTACAAGAGCCTCGCCTACCAGCCGGCCGAGAGCTTCGAGATGATCTCGACGCTGGTCTATTACGCGCTCGTCATTGCCGTGCGTAGCGACTATCCGGCAAAATCGCTGGGCGAGCTCGTCGCCATGGCAAAGCAGAAGCCCGGTGCGCTCAGCTTTGGATCGGTCGGTTTCGGCAGCACGCACCATCTCGCAGGAGAGCTGTTGAACGCAGCCGCCGGCGTCGAGATCGTGCACGTGCCCTATCGCGGCGATTCTCAATCCGTCACCGCGCTGCTCGGCGGAGAGGTTCCGGTGATCGTCGGCACCCCCGTCCTGCTCGCCTCGCAGATTCAGGGCGGTGCGATCCGCGGCCTGGCGGTGACCTCGCCGGCGCGCACCGCATTGTTGCCCGACGTGCCGACGGTTCAGGAAGCCGGTATCAAGGGATATGACGTGCGCACCTGGGCCGGCCTGCTGGCCCCGAAGGGAACGCCGCCCGGCATCATCGCCGCACTCAATGCGGCGACGCTGGACGCTCTCAAGGATCCCGACCTCAAGCAGCGCCTGGAGACCGCCGTCGGCGGCGAGGTTCGCGGCAGCTCGCCGGAGGAGATGAAGACGCTGATCGAGACCGAGATCAGCAAATGGATCGGCGTGGTGGAGCGGGCGAAGATCCCGAAGATCTGATGGTCGAAAGTGCAAAAGTGAACATAGTACCGCCTCGCGCATGCGGTAGTTCACAGCGCGCGAATCGGATTGCCGCGCCGGCGCACATCGTTTGACGGCCCGCTTGAATGTCGGGCAGCGGCGTGCGTCATTGATCGCTCGGGAGGTGAGCGTGGCCGCCAGAGCAATCAGGTATTCGATGCGGGCGTTGATCATTGCGGCTTGCCTGGTCGCGGCTGCCCAGTCCGCGGCTCAGGAAGACAAGAAAACCGACGACGACAAGCCTGCCGATCCCGATACAGGCGAGAGCACCATCGAGGAGAAAACGCTCGGGCTGCTGCCGAACCCCTGGCAAAGATACGGGGTGAAGTTTGCGGCCACCTATATCGGCGAGGTGCTCGGAAATCCGACCGGCGGTCTGAAGAAGGGTGCGGTCTACGAAGGCCGGCTCAATCTCGCCGTCGATCTGGATTTCGAAAAACTCGTCGGCATCGACAAGCTGACCTTTCACGCCAACATGTTTCAGATCCACGGCGAAGGCCTCTCGCGCTCGAATCTGCAGAATTTCTTCGTCGTCAGCGGGATCGAAGCGTTGCCCTCGACGCGACTCTACGAGGCCTATTTCGAGAAGCAGTGGGGCGACAAGAAACTATCGCTCAAGCTCGGGCAGCTGGCGGCCGACAGCGAGTTCTTCAATACCAAGTACACGGATGTGTTCACCAACGCCTCGATGGGTTGGCCGGCGATCACGTCGCTTGCTTTGCCAAGCGGCGGGCCGTCGCCGCCCTTGGCGGCCGTGGGCGCGCGCCTCCTGTGGAACGTGACGGACCAGTTGTCCGTCCTTGGCGCGATTTTCGACGGCGACCAGGCCGGGCCCGGTTCCGGCGATCCGCAGGAGCGTAACCGGTATGGCGTCAATTTCCGGGTCAACGATCCGCCGCTTCTGCTCGGCCAGGTTCAATATGCCTGGAATAACAGGAAGGGTGACCCGAACTTGACCGGCCAATTCAAGGTCGGTGGCTGGCGTCATTTCGGATCGTTCGGGGATCAGCGCTTCGCATCCAACGGCGTCTCGCTGGCCGCGCCAACGAGCAGCGGGGAACCGCGGCTCTTGTCGGGCGATATTGGAGCCTGGGCGGTCTTCGAGCAGCAGATTTATCGGATGCCGAACAGCGACGATCGCGGCATCGGCATTTTCGCACGCGTGTCCGGCGCGCCGGCTGACCGCAATCTGGTCGATGTCTATGCAGATGGCGGCGTCGAGCTCATCGGGCTCAGCAATGCACGCCCCGACGACAAGTTCGGCATTGCCGCCGGATATGCGCATGTCTCAAAACGGGCCCAGACGCTCGACGCCGATTATGCCAGGTTCGTCGATCCGCGCTGGCCGGTGCGAAGCTTCGAGGGGCTGCTCACGGCCGTCTATCAATACCAGATCAAGGATGGCTGGACCGTTCAGCCGAACTTTCAATACATCGTCCATCCCGGTGGCGGCGCGACGGCTCCGGCTAGTCCGCTGCCGGGACGGGCATTGCGCAATGCCTCGGTTTTCGGATTGCGCACGACCCTGAAATTTTAAGTCGAGGCAAACGCGAGTGAGGCCATGTCGGCAATCATCGCGCCTCGACCACCTCGCCATCCTCCTTCACGAACCGGCCGACGGGATTGTCCAGGAGATCGATGACGGCTTCCGAGGGCCGGCACAAGCGTGTGCCCTTGGGCGTCACCACGATTGGACGGTTGATCAGGATGGGGTGCGCGAGCATCTGGTCGATCAGCTCGTCGTCCGACCATTTGGGGTCGTGGAGGCCGAGCTCCTTGTAGGGCGTGCCTTTTTCCCGCAGCAGCGCGCGAACGGAGATGCCGAGGGCCTTGACGAGCTCGACGAGCTTTTCGCGGGACGGCGGCGTCTTCAGATACTCGATCACGTCGGGCTCGACGCCGCTCTGCCGGATCATCGCCAGCGTGTTGCGCGAGGTGCCGCAGGCGGGGTTGTGATAGATCGTGACGCTCATCGGGTTGTCTCCGCGATTGGGATGGGGCCTCGCGCCTGGGGCTGTCCGAGCAGCCAATTCATCAACAGCATGGCGGCTAAGGCTCCGCAGAGCTCCGCGAGAATGAATCCGGGCAGGTCGGCGGGACGTATGCCCGAGAACGTGTTCGTCAGCGACCTTGCGATGGCCACGGCCGGATTGGCGAATGAGGTCGAGGCCGTGAACCAATAGGCCGCCGTGATGTACAGGCCGACCAGCCAAGGGACCGCCGTCCGCTGAAACCGGATGCCGGCCAGGATCGTCGCGACGAGACCGAAGGCGGCGACGGCTTCGGCGAACCATTGCGGTCCCCCGGTTCGCACCTTCGCCGAGAAATCGAGCAGCGGCAGCCCGAACATCAGATGCGCCGCCATCGTTCCCGCGATGCCGCCGGCAATCTGCGCGACGACGTAAAGTGCGGCGTCGTTCACCGGCAGCTCGCGCCTGCCGGTGAAAACCAGCGTCACTGCTGGATTGAAGTGCGCGCCGGAGATCGGGCCCAACACCGTGATCAGGACGACCAGAATGGCGCCAGTCGGCAACGTGTTGCACAGAAGCGCCAAGGCGACGTCCCTGGTCAGCGTCTCGACCATGATGCCGGAGCCGACCACCGTGGCAACGAGAATGCCCGTGCCCAGCGCCTCGGCTGCGAGGCGTCGCGGAAGATCGAATTGATCAGGCACGGCTCCGCTCCTTTCGTTTCGGCTTGCAGCAGGCTTGCAGGGTTTCGATGACGGGCTCGCAGACTTCCGGCCGCCCGCCGCAGCAATCGCGCAGCAGGAAAACCGCGACGTCGCGGAATTCGGTGAGGTTGGCGCGGTAGACGATCGAACGGCTGTGCCGCTCGGAGGTGACGAGGCGCGCGCGCGTCAGGATCGACAGATGGGCAGATAGCGTGTTCGATGGGACTTCCAGCAGGCGGGCGAGATCGCCCGCCGCAAGGCCATCGGGCTCGTGCCGGACAAGCGTTCGGAACGCCTCCAGTCGGGTCGGCTGGGACAGCGCGGCGAGCGCCAGGACGGCTTCTTCTGTTTCCATATATCCCGAGTTATGGAACTAATTGGAACGCGTCAATCCGGAATTCCATGGTGGGCGATCGAATAGTTATTTCGAATATTCTAGAAATATGGTTTGACAGTTGACATCGGCAGGCGCATCGTGGCGGCCATGAAGATCGACGACGCAGCAGCACGCCTGGAGGCCCTGGGCAACCGGACGCGACTTCAGATCTATCGTGCCCTGGTCCGGGCCGGGCACTCCGGCATGCCCGTCGGTCGCTTGCAGGACAAGCTGAAGATCCCGGCGTCGACGCTGTCGCATCACATCAAGACCCTGGTCTCGGTCGGGCTCGTCAGCCAGGTTCGGGAATCGACGACGCTGATCTGCCACGCGAACTTCGACGCGATGCGCGGCCTCGTCGATTTCCTGGCGGCGGAATGCTGTGCCGACGAGGTCGGATGCAAGACGACGCAAACGGCGGCGTGATTTTTTTGGCTGATATTGTTCGATGATTCTAGAAATATAGGAGAAGCTGAATGAACGCTAAGACGGTCGCCATCATCGGGGCAGGGCCTGTCGGACTCGCAGCAGCTGCGCACGTCCTGGAGCGTGGCATGTCACCCATCGTTCTGGAGGCAGGATCCGAAGCGGGGCACGCGGTGCGCCAGTGGCAGCAGGTCCAGCTCTTCTCGCCGTGGGAATACAATGTCGACAAGGCCGCCGCGCGCCTGCTCGCGCCGACGGGATGGAATTCGCCGGCCCCAAGCGCCTATCCGACCGGTGGCGAGCTGCTCGATCGATATTTGACGCCGCTCGCGACGCGGACGCCGCTGCGCGAGGTGATCCGGACATCCAGCCGCGTCTCGGCCATCAGCCGCGTCGGTTTCGACAAGGCGAAGACCAAGGGGCGTGAGCAAGCGCCGTTCGAAATCCGCTACCAGAACGGCAAAGGTCCTGAAGTGCTGCGCGCGGATGCCGTGATCGATACATCAGGCACATGGTTCTCGCCCAATCCAGCCGGAGGTAACGGTCTGCCCGCGATCGGCGAGCGTGAATGTGCCGGCCACATCGCCTATGGCATGCCCGATGTCCGCGGTGCCGGCCGCGCCAGATATGCCGGCAAGATCGTTGCGGTGCTCGGCGCTGGCCACTCCGCGGTGGGCACGCTGATCGATCTCGTGCATCTCGCCGAGCAAGTGCCGGTGACGCAAGCCATCTGGCTGTTGCGGGGCGCCGATCCCGCCAAGGCGTTTGGCGGCGGCCGGAATGACAAGCTGGCCGCACGCGGAGAGCTCGGCAGCGCGCTCGCTGCGCTCGTTGCCTCCGGCAAGATCAGGGTGGAAACCGAATTCGGCGTCACGCATCTGGCGGAGGCCGAAGGTCGCCTCGAGATCGCGGCTGGCTCCGATGGTGGTGCGCGAAGCGTGATCGTGGACGAGCTGATCGTCTCGACGGGCTTTCGTCCCGACTTTTCGTTCCTGTCCGAATTGCGCCTGCGGCTCGATCCCGCCATCGAGGCGCCGGTCGCCCTGGCGCCGCTGATCGATCCTAACGAGCACAGCTGCGGCACCGTGCGCCCGCACGGCGCCCGCGAGCTCGCGCACGAAGAGCCGGGCTTCTACATGGCGGGCATGAAGTCGTATGGTCGCGCGCCAACCTTTCTCATGATGACAGGATATGAGCAGGTGCGCTCGATTGCGGCCGATCTCGCCGGCGACAAGAAAGCCGCCGCAAGGGTGGAGCTCGTGCTACCGGAGACCGGCGTCTGCACGCGCGGCGGCGTCGAAGCCGCCGGCGCCGTATCAGGATGTTGCGGTGGGCCGGCGAAGCAGGAATCAACGGCCTGTTGCGCCGCCGACGAAGCAGCAAAGAAGGCCGGCGCTTCGGGGTGCGGTTGTTTATGAAGTCGGTTCTTGCAGCTGATGCCGGAGAGTTATCCATTGTGGTTCGTGCGCCGTTTCGGCGTGGGGGCGGGAGGACAGCATTCGTAACTTGAGCGGCCGGTCTCTGATCGCGGTGATGTGCATCGGCCAGGTCGGCAATCTGCTGCCGCACGTGACGCTATCCGCCAATCTGGCGCAGCATCTGATGCCGGCGTGGGGCCTCTCGGCGGCCGAAGGCGGCTTGATGGCGAGCGGTTACGCGTTCGGCTACATGCTCGCCGTGCCCGTGCTGACGACATTGACCGACCGGATCGACGCACGGCTCGTCCTGCTCTGGGGCTCGATCGTCAGCGGGCTGGCGACCGCAGCGTTCGGAATCTTCGCGCAAGGGTTTTGGTCCGCGACCGCGATCTGGTCCCTGGCAGGGCTTGGATTTGCCGGCGCCTACATGCCGGGCCTGAAGGCGCTGACGGATCGGCTTCCCGCCGGCGATAGTTCACGCGCCGTCACGCTATACACGTCGAGCTTCT
Source organism: Bradyrhizobium sp. 35 (assembly GCF_023073215.1). Classification (NCBI taxonomy): domain Bacteria; kingdom Pseudomonadati; phylum Pseudomonadota; class Alphaproteobacteria; order Hyphomicrobiales; family Nitrobacteraceae; genus Bradyrhizobium; species Bradyrhizobium sp. 35. The sequence goes on along the minus strand of NZ_JADPJC010000157.1, from coordinate 329,860 downwards.
CGGTCGGCGTTGGTCTCTCGTTCCTGGTCGCGCAGCTGATCGCCGACCGTTGGGGATGGCGGACCGCCTTTCTTGTCACCGGCTTCGGTCCGATCGCGATGGTCCTCGCGTGTCTTCTGATGCAGGAGCAGCGGCCCGCGCCGAAGGCGGGGCGTCTGCTCAACTTCGCGCCCGTCTTCGCCAATCGCGAGGCGCTCGGATACATCTTCGGCTACGGCGCCCATTGCTTCGAGCTCTACGGCATCCGCACCTGGCTGGTCGGGTTCTGGACCTTCGTCGTCGCCCATCAAGGCGCCCCGTCGTGGTTGAGCCCCGTCGTGCTGAGCTTCTGCTTTGCGGTGATCTCGATGCCGGCCAGCATCCTCGGCAACGAGGCCGCGCTGAAATTCGGGCGCCATCGCGCGATCACGGTCGTGATGATCGCGTCGGCCTGCGTCGCGCTGGTCATCGGCCTTAACGCGACAGCGCCGGCATGGGTGCTGGCACTGCTGTTGCTCGTCTATGGCCTGACCGTGCCGGCGGATTCGGGCGCATTGACCGCCGGCATGTCGGCCGCGGCTGTGTCCGAACATCGCGGCGCGACCCTGGCTCTGCATTCGACGGTCGGCTTCGGCCTGTCGGCGGTCGGCGCCTGGGGCACCGGCGCCGCCCTCGATGCAGCCGGCGGCCCGCAGAGCGCGACCGGCTGGCTCTTGGCGTTCAGCGTCCTCGCGGTCGGGATTGCACTGGGGCCGCTGGCGCTGCTGTGGGCGCGGAAGGTGCAGCCTGGTGGGGCGAAGTCGATATGACGTCGCGCAATTCTACTCGGCGGTGGAAAATCGATCGAGGCGCAATCGATGCCGATGATCGGTCAGAAGGCGAGCGCCTCCCGTCACGGCGGCGAGCGTCCCCAATCCCGTCCCGCCGGCGATCAAGAACATGATCAAGAGTTGATACTTGACGGCGTCGATCGGTTCGACGCCTGCAAGGATTTGACCGGTCATCATCCCCGGCAAAGAGACAAGGCCGATCGCAGCCATGCTGTTCATGATTGGCGTGAAGCCGCTTCTCAATGCGTCCCGCAGGACCGGCAGCAACGCCTGATACCGGGTACCGCCAAGAGCAAGGCAAGCTTCGACGGCGGCTCGTTCGCGCACCAGTGTATTCGTCAGCACGTCCAGGCCCAGGCTTATTCCCGTCATGGTGTTGCCCAGGATCATGCCCAACAATGGCAGCGCATAGCGCGGATGATACCACGGATCCGGACGTAGCTCCGTCAGGAGCGCGAACATCGTGACGGTACCGGCCGCCAGCAGCATGCATCCCGCTCCTAAGCCATAGCTCCAGATACCCGGCAGGCGTCGCTTTTGCCGAGCGACGATTTCCCGTGACGCGAAGAGAACCATGATGACGGCGGCGAGGGCGGTCCAGAGCGGCGAGACCGCGGCAAACAGGAACGTCAATACGTATCCAACGAGCACCAGCTGAAGCACCATCCGCACGGTGGCGATGGCCAGCTGCTTTTCAAGCTTGAGGCGGAGAGCGAGCGAGAGAGCGCCGTCCATGACGACAAGGAGCGCGGGCAGAACCAAATCGCCGTATGCCAAGTGAATGTAACTCACGGCCGATTGTCCTCGATCCCGCCGTCGGCATTCATCACAATGACCCTCGACCCGACGCGGCAGGCCTGGGCGTTGTCGTGAGTGCTCCAGACGACACTCGTTCCGTTCGAAATGCGTTCCGCGATCAAAGATTCCACTGCCGCCGTCGATGCCGAATCGAGGGCCGATGTCGGCTCGTCCAGGAGAAGAACCCGCGACCGCAGCATCAGCGCCCGCACTAGCCCCAGCCGTTGTCGCTCGCCGGTCGACAGTCTTTGGACCGGCCAGGGACCGCAACTGCACGGCAACCCCAGTCTCATGACCAGCGGTAAGGCATCATCCCAGCAGCTGAAGTGATCTTGCACGATGTCTGACCACCAGCCCGGCTCGGCAGCGAGGTAGGTCACCCGCTTGCGCCAAGCCGGGGCGGGCATGGCCTCCCTGAGCGTTCCGTCCAGTTCGACCATTCCTTCGTTGGGATCGAGGTCCGCGATCGAGCGAAGGAGCTGGGTCTTCCCGGCGCCGGAAGGCCCTTGCAGGGCGACGCATTCGCCGTCCTGCAAGTCGAATGAAACGGAGAGGTGCAAGCGCTTGAGCGCGCGGACCGTCAGCATGTGTCAAAGCTTGCGCCGGAGCCGATCGGCAACTCGCCTCGCGATCTCCGCCGGCGCCTCGTCCGGATAAGGATGCACCGAGCTGACATTGATCTCGCCGAGGACATAGCTGTCGGTCCCGTCGGGAAGGACCGGACCAAGCATGAAGTCGGCGTCCCAAATCGCAGGCAGGTCAAGTCGCGCAATATCCAGCAACGACGTCAGCTGGGGCGTCCACTCGTCTTCCATCAACCGACGCAGCCGCTGGAAACGCGGCTCTGCGTTCGAGGTGTAGAGGCGCGGTCCGGCCTCGGAACGGGCGGCCGGCGAGTCGACCAGGGCTTTGACCTTGTGATAGCCGAAGCCGGCACAGCGATCGCCCGCCATGTAGCAACGCACCACGCCTTCGCTTAAGCGAGGCTGGAATGGTTGGTCGATCACGCTGCCGTTCTCGAAATACTCCGCGCAACGACGGAGAAAATCATCCAGCGTCAGTTCCTCGGGCGCGTCTTTCGTCGCGTCCAGCACCTTTATCATGGAGGAGGTCGGCAGACTCTCGACCTTCCAGACGCCTTGGCCGCCATTGCCCCGGTTGCGCTTGATCACGCGCGGACCAGCGGCGAGCCGTGTCGGCAACTCGGCGCGCATGGCCTCGGCGCTTTGATATAACGCCGTGTCGCATCCCCAGCCCATCGAGCGGGTACGATAGAGTACCTCCTTGGTGCCCATCTTGAGGATGACATCGGGATGAGCGCTGACCCACACGCCCTGAGCCGCGACGTCCCGCAGCAATGCGTCGAGACCAGCGCGATCTCGACGGTCTTGAATGGGGTTGACCCAGACCAGCACGCCGTCAATCGCGAGCAATTGTTCACGAACGTCCTCGGCGAAGCTTTCATCATAGATCGCCGGCTGGGCTTCAATGCCGACGGCGGCGAGTGCTTCGAAGACGTGTACGAAGCGGCTGTTTTGCGCCGTCGCATCCCGCCGCGCGGCAGCGTCTCCGCGTGAGAGGATGGCGACGGTGTGTCGATGAGAAGGGTGTCGTTCGATGTCCATGCGCAAGCTCCACGAATGGCGTGCTGCGCAGAGCTTGGACCGAGGCCTCACGGGGAGTCTGCTTTGTCCCCACGCAAAGGACACTAGCGGGGCCGTCCGCGAGTTTCAAGACATGGCTGGCGCGGTTCCGCGGAGCGGTGAATTCTTTGTGACGTTCGTCGGCGACTTCGGTGGGCCGCCCGAAGCCTACGCCCGTTGACAGCCGCCGCCCTCGGGTTTTTACTTGGGGTTCGGGGATGTGCGATCTCCCCGTGAGGCGACATGCCCAAGCATCGCGTCCTGATCACCAAGGGCGCACCATGTCATCATACTTTCCTCGATTGCATCCAGCAGACTGGCTCGATTTCTCGGCACGGCGTCCGCGCCGGTCGCATCGCTGTGCGCATTGATGCCCGCGGCCTGTTGCGCCGTGTTGGCACCGAGTAGGGGAAGATCGCGAAACGGACTTCACTTGGGGCAGGACAAGACCAGGAGAATGATCATGCGAACACGAGCAATCTTCCGCACGGTCCTGTTGCTTGCGATCGCGGGCGTGCTGTCGAGCGCGCACGCTCTGACACAGGAGGAGTTGGTCGCCAAGATCCAGGCGGCCGGCTACGCGCAAGTCAGCGATATCAAGTCGACGGCTGAAGGCGTCACCGCCAAGGCGGTGAAGAACGGCAAGGCGGTGACGCTGGTCGTCGACAGCAGTGGTCGGGTTAAAGAGCGAAACTAAGCCGAGGAGTAGCACGATGAAAAGAATCATCTGGGCCGTGGTCGGCATTGGCGTCTGCCTTCTTGCATTTCGCTTCGGCCCCTTCATCCCGGCATATGCCCAGGATGCCGACTGGCAGAAGGTGGACGAGACCCTGGGCCGCAAGCCCGCCGTCTCGGACGACGTCCGCCGTTTCGGCTTTCCCCGCACCGATCTCTCCGTGACATTGGACGGCGTCGCGATCAAGCCGGCGCTGGCGCTCGGTGGCTGGATCGCGTTCAAGCCTGCGCATGGCGGCGCCATGGTCATGGGCGATCTTGTGCTGCTCGAAACCGAGATCAATCCGGTGATGGCGAAGATGATCGCGAGCGGGCTCGAGATCACCGCCGTGCACAATCATCTGCTGCGTGCGAGCCCGGCGACGTTCTACATGCACGTCGCCGGACATGGCGACCCGGTCAAGCTGGCCGCGGCGATCCATGATGCCCTGGCCGAAAGCAAGACCCCGCTGACGGTCACGGCGCCGGCGAATCCGCCGCCCGCCATCGACCTCGACACGGCGAAGCTCGACCAGATCATCGGCGTCAAGGGGCAGGCGAACGGCGGCGTCTACCAGTTCAACGTGAAGCGGCGCGACCCCATCACGGAGGACGGCATGCTGTTGACGCCCGTCGCCGCCATGGGTGTCGCAATCGCCATCAACTTCCAGCCGACGGGCGCGGGTAGGGCGGCCATCACGGGCGACTTCGTGCTGACCAGCGACGAAGTGAACCAGGTCATCCTCGCGCTTCGGACGCACGGCATCGAGGTGACCGCGCTGCACAGCCACATGCTGGACGAACAGCCTCGGCTCTTCTTCATGCACTTCTGGGCCAACGACGATGCCGTCAAGCTTGCGGAGGGCCTCCGCGCGGCGCTCGACAAGACGGCCAGCACGAAGAGCTGATCTCGGCGAAGGAGCTGCGCACATAGATGTTCGGTGAAACGGAGCTCGGCCGAATTCGTGCGCTAGCGCCGCAGTGCAGCAGTGAAACGGATCCGATCGTTCCGAACCCGAGCTTGTGTCTGTCGTTATCCTTCAACGAACCGAGGAGGAAACAATGCGTGTCCTAGTGATCACCGCGGCAGTATTACTGTCTTGTACGCTCGGTCCCTCACGCGCCGACGAGACGGCTCCTGCACGTCAGGCGCAGGCGACCGTTCCGGTGCAGCCGGATCGAACTCCCGAGCAAGCTGAACAGGCCCGAGACCAAGACAGGAAGAACGCCGAAGACGTTAAGATCGAACGTGATTGGAAGGCGCAAGGCGGCACCGATGGCGATCGCGCCGGCCGAGCCAATCAATCGGATCAGGATCATCAAACGGTGGGACGTGATTGGCGGGCCCGGCCAGACAACGCCGAGCGTCGTTGAGACAAAATCGAATCCTCTGCGGTCCAAGCCGACAACGACATATATGGCTGACTATACGATCACGAGCACCAGCAGGTGACGAGAAGCTTGGTCGGATCCGCGCCGTCTAGTGGTTAGAAACAAAGCTTCGACGGCATTGACAAATTCGACCGGCGCGTAATATTTGCCTCACGGGGAAGCGATCTCCCCGCGAGGCGACATGCCCAAGAATCGCGTCCCGGTTTCGACAAGGACGCTGCATGTCTTCCGTTTTCCGATCCCCTCTCCAAGCCGCTTTATCCGTCTCGCGCCCGCCAGGGCCTCGCTGTCGGCGGTGGGATCACCGTGCCGACGGACTCTGCCGGGCGGGCAGCGATCGTGAACCATCCAACTCGAAATTCATCCGTGATCTCAACGGAGGACTGCCATGACCTACGTCATGAAGCCGCTGTCGTGCGACCCGAGTCGAATCCGCGGCATGTCGGACGAAGTCCATTATCGCTTCGTCTACGACCAGGACGGCACGCTTCGAAGCTATTCGATGGGCGAGCGAAGCATCTGACATAACAACTGACGATTCGGGGATACCGAGACCTCCCCGTGAGATGGAGTCCCATCCAAGCGCTCGCCACCTCGATCCGGGGACGATCATATGGACGCACTTGGCTTCGCTATCTTTGCTCTTGCCGCCCTTGCCGGTGGCTTCGTCAGCGGCTTCTCTGGCTTCGCGATGGGCCTGGTCGTCTCTGGTGTCTGGCTGCACATCATCACGCCGATCCAGACCGCCACTTTGATCGCGGGGTACGGTCTGCTCACCCAAGGCTACGGCATTTATAGGCTGCGACATGTCCTGGATCTGCGCAAGGCATGGCCTCTCGCGCTTGGAACAGTCATCGGCATTCCGATTGGCGTTGAAATTCTCGTCTATCTCAATCCCCTCTATCTGAGGTTCGGAGTCGGTGTGTTGTTGATGATTTACTCCATTTACGGCTTGGCGCGCCCTGTGTTCGCGCCCATGAGAATCGGCACCGGAGCAGACATCGCAATAGGCATCTCGAATGGGATGCTTGGCGGGTTGACGGGGCTCGGCGGCGTGATCTCCACGATATCGTGCCAATGGCGCGGTTGGCCGAAGGATTTGCAGCGGGCCGTGTTTCAGCCGGTGCTGTTCATCGCCTTCGTGGTCATCTCCTTGTCCCAGGCAGCGGCCGGCTCCATTACCAGGGAAACACTGGTGCTGTACGCGTTGGGCGTTCCCTTCATGGTCGCCGGCCTTTGGTCCGGCTTCAAGATGTTCGGGACCATCCAGGACGAGACCTTTCGCAAGGCTGTGTTGGCACTGTTGCTGTTGGCGGGGCTCTCGCTGGTCGTCTCGACCCTCCCTTTTTCCGCTGATCGATAAGGGCATCATGCTATTGAAGCGACTGGGCGCCATCGCCATCCCGAACGGACTGAACAGCGATTTCGATCACGCCGCGTTCGATCCGAAGACGCGCCGCGTCTTCACGGGGGCCTCCTCGCATTCTCCGATGAGTGATGAGTGCAGATCGAGCGCGGCAGGCCGCGCGCGAATTCAATCTTCTGCATGGGCCAGGCTTGCGCTGCCATCCATGCTGGCTTTGTTGATGGGAGGAAATGCCATGGCCGAGACCCTGAATTTCGACAGCGCTGCTGTCGGAACTTCGCCCGACGGGTGGACTTTGACGATGACCGGCAAGGGACAGCCGAAATGGACCGTCGAGGCCGAGGCTACGGCGCCAAGCAAGCCGAACGTTCTCAAGCAATCCGGACGGGCGACGTTTCCCCTCGCCATCAAGCGCGATACGTCCATCCGTGACGGCTTCGTCGAGGTGAAATTCAAGGCCGTTGCCGGCTCCGAGGATCGCGCCGCGGGAGTCATTTGGCGTGCGAAGGATGCCGACAATTACTACGTGGTCCGGGCTAACGCGCTGGAGGACAATGTCGTTCTCTACAAGACGATCAATGGCGTTCGAATGTCGCTCGAGATCGTGGGTCGCAGAGGCGGCTATGGCGTCAGCGCGCCGGTGTCGTCCGGGCAATGGCACCTGCTGCGCTGCGACTTTGCAGGAAGTCGGTTCAAGGTGAGCTATGACGGAAAGCAATTGTTCGAGGTGGAAGACGCCACCATTCCGGACGCGGGCATGATCGGCCTGTGGACCAAGGCAGATAGCGTGACCCTGTTCGATGATCCGACATATGGTGAGAGCAAATAGGCCTTTGGTCACCTATGCCGGAGATTGCCAAGAACGTTCGATGCCTGTCGGTCGCGACGGCCCTGCTGATTGCGTCCATCTGCCCAGTACGGGCGGAGGAAGGTCTGGTCGCCTACAAATCGCTCGGTCCAGAACTGGCGCTCGATCTTGCGCGCGCTGCGTTGGCGAACTGCCGCACCCGTGGATACCAGGTTGCAGTTGCCGTCGTCGATCGCTTCGGCGTCACGCAAGTGATGTTGCGCGATCGCTTTGCAGGCCCTCACACGCCCTCGACGGCAGCAGGCAAGGCGTGGACAGCAGCCTCGTTCAAGACCAGCACGACCGAGCTCAATGCGATCAGCCAGCCGGGGATGATGCAGGCGGGCATTCGCAACCTTCCCGGAGCGGTCGTCATTGCCGGAGGACTGATCGTTGAAGCCGGCGGCTCCCTGGTCGGAGCGGTCGGCGTGTCCGGCGCGCCGGGCGGTGACGCGGACGAAGCGTGCGCGAAAGCCGGAATTGATGCCATGCGCGACAAGCTGGACTTCTGAGAAGACGTCAAGATCGCGGTCAAAAAGTCCTTCGGCCTTTCACGAGCCTGGCGGCCGTCTGATCCACAGGGACAAGCAGACGCGCCGCCTTCGCACGCGCAGGTGTGGGGCGCTCACCGACAGGAATCGACAATATCCGATTTGTCGCGCCAACCTGAGAAGTAACACCGTCGAGCTTCCCCAACGATTGTTCTCGACAAGCCGATGTCCGCGAGAAGCCGGTCATCCAGTTCGAGAAGCTCGTCGTATTGGCGGCGCCGTGTGATGCCGTCCAGCAGCGCGAGCGTGAGTTTCCAGAACCATGCAGGGCTTGGAGAAGGAACGAAGGCTGCGCTGGATGTGCCGATTGAGCCAGTGGTGCTGTCGCAAGACATGTTTCACCTCCATAATGGAGCGAAACAACGCTTGGCTCGAAAGCTGGTCGGGCGGTTGTGTTTGACCCGATGGCCTTTTCTATCATGCTCGTCTCTGCCGCACAAGCGATCCGCTGATCTGGAAGCTGGAGGCGTCGCTGGAGTGCCGGTCATGCTGAAAGGAACGTTCGGCGCCGCCCGTCCACTGGATCAAGCTGACCGCAACGCGAAGCATCACACCCTGCAAATGAGTGTATCCGACCGAGGAGCACTGATCGGAGCGCCGCCTGATGGTTGAGATCCTCGCTCCCTCACTGGTACAACTGAGATCCAGATCCCGACAGAGGCATGCAACGCACGAAGCAGCACCACGGAACAATAAAAAGACTTCGCGGTTAAACGGTTTCCCCCGACACCGGAGTCGACCATTTGCAAGCCCATCAGTCAAAACTTGACGGGATCGACGATACTGCGCGCCTTCAACTGCTCATTGACGCAATCGTTGATTACGCCATCTACATGATCGACCTCGACGGCACAGTCCGCAGCTGGAACTCCGGTGCCCAGCGGTTGAAGGGCTACTCGCCCGACGAAATCATCGGCAAGTCGTTCGCATCCTTCTATACGCCAGATGATCGCGCCAATGGGCTTCCAGAGCGCGCCTTGAGCGTCGCAGCACGAGAAGGCCGCTTCAGTGCCGAAGGATGGAGAGTCCGCAAGGACGGAAGCCGTTTCTGGGCATCGGTCATCATCGATGCCGTCCGCAATCAAGCCGGCGAAGTGATCGGCTTCGCCAAGGTCACGCGAGATGTTACCGAACGTCAGGAAGCCCATGAAGAGCTTCTCAATAGTGAGCGGCGCTATCGCCAGCTAATCGAGGCCGTGGTCGATTACGCGATCTTTCAGCTCGACCCACTGGGCAACGTGACAACCTGGAATCCCGGAGCAGAGCGGATCAAGGGCTACGCGCCGCCGGAGATCATCGGTCAGCATTTTAGCGCTTTTTACACGCCCGAAGACATCGAACTCGGTGTGCCCAAGCGTGCGCTTTCAGAGGCGGCGGAGCATGGTCGCTTCGAGGCGGAAGGCTGGCGCCTGCGAAAAGACGGCTCCCGCTTCTGGGCATCCGTCATCATCGATCGCATCACGGACGAGGCCGGAAACATTGTCGGGTTCGCCAAAGTCACGCGCGACGTTACGGACCGGAAGCGCGCCGAGGACGAGCTCAAGCACGTTCAGGAGCAACTCGCCGCATCCCAAAAGCTGGAAGCGGTGGGGCAACTCAGCGGTGGCATCGCGCACGACTTCAACAATCTGCTCATGATCGTCCTTGGCAATCTCGAAACAGCTGAGCGGCACGCCAAGGCGCCCGGAGCCAATCTGAACCGGGCGCTCGCAAACGCGAAGCGCGGCGCACAGAGAGCCGCGGCGTTAACCAGTCGCTTGTTGGCATTTTCGCGCCGACAAGCGCTCGATCCCAGGCCAATCAACGTAAACAACTACGTCAATGGCCTGCAGGAATTCCTTCAGCGCACGCTCGGAGAGCGCATCGAAGTCCAGACCGTCGGAAGTGCGGGTCTTTGGGAAATCGAAGCCGACGCCAATCATCTGGAGTCAGCCATCGTCAACCTGGCAATCAACGCTCGTGACGCCATGCCCGACGGCGGAAAGCTGACTTTGGAAGCAGCCAACATTTCCGCCGACGATGATTACTGCCGGCTCAATCCTGAACTGGCGCCCGGTCAGTACGTCGCCATTTGCGTGACTGACACCGGAGGCGGAATGTCGCGCGACGTTCTCAGTCACGCTTTTGAGCCCTTCTTTACGACAAAGGAGCCGGGCCACGGCACCGGCCTTGGCCTGAGCCAGGTCTACGGCTTCGTCAAGCAATCCGGAGGCCACGCAAAAATCTACAGCGAGGTGGGGCAAGGCACCACCATCAAGATGTACTTTCCGCGCTTCTCCGGAAGCACACGGCCCGAAGAAATCGCACCTGAGGAAATTGCCGAGGGTGAGCTATCCGAGACCGTTCTCGTCGTCGAGGACGATGAGGATCTGCGCGTCTATATTTCTGACGTCCTGCGGGATCTCAACTATCGCGTCCTCTCGGCCCGCAGCGCTCAGGCCGCTCTGACCATTCTCCTGCAAGACGATTCGAAGGTGGACCTTCTTCTCACTGACGTGGTCATGCCGGGGATCAATGGTCGCGAGCTCGGCAGGCGCGCGCATCAAATTAGACCGGGACTGAAGATCCTGTACATGACGGGCTATTCGCGTAATGCCGTGGTCCATCAGGGAAGGCTTGATGAAGGTGTCAACCTGCTGGAGAAGCCAATCTCGCAAGCAAAACTGGCGCTGAAGGTGCGAGAGATTCTGGATCAGTTTGAATGACCAGGGTCTGACCAGCGGTACTATCCTGACCGCTGGCCGGCGGCGGCCACCGTAGCACCGTCCGTTCTCTGGGGCCTTAGCCGTCATCCCTTGCCTGACTGCCTGGTGCCTCAACGGGCACCAGGATTCCCATACTGCGCTCACCCTGAGGGAGTGGATCGGTAGCCGGACTTCCCCGCTTGACCTTTTTTCGCGCCGTGAGATTTTTAAGGGTCCGAAAAAAGTCGGGGGCGGCGATGAAACTGTTGAACGAATACCTGGAGCGTGCCGTCAGTCTGGAGAAATTGGCGGCGGGCGAGCAGGATTCGACCTTCAAAACTCAGCTGTTGAACCAGGCGGCGGCTTACAGAAAGCTGGCGGCAAAGCGCGCCTTGGAATACGGACTGCCGCCACCAAGCCCGCCTGAAGAACCGCCGCAGCCCTGAGAGAGTTAAAAGATCGATCTGGATCAAGGCCGCCTGCGGCCGTGCGGCTGGTCAGCGAGGGGGACGAGGCCCGGTGGCGCATCCTCCAAGAGTATGTCGCGGGCTTTCGCGAATTGATCGGGAAGTTGCGCAAGAAGCTGCACTCCCGAAGTCGAGCTGACATCCGTTGGGCGGGGGACCCTTGCTCCCTGTGTTCAAAATGGAACATAACTCTTTATCGCGAGTTCCTTCCCGATGCACAGCGGGGTGCGCAGGGGGCCAGCATGCAAGGGACGGGAGTTACTATCCTCGTCGTCGAAGACGAACAGCTTATCCGCGACATGGTGGCCGACGCATTGTCAGATGGCGGCTTTGAAGCCGAAGTCGCCGTCAGCGGGGAGGATGCAGTTAGTCTTCTGCAGGGCAACCAAACCAAGTATCGCGCACTCGTTACCGATATAAATTTGTTCGGAAAGCTCGATGGCTGGCAAGTCGGCCATCGCGCCAGGGAGCTAAATCCGGAAATCTCTGTGATTTACATGACAGGCGCGGCGGCCGATCAATGGCCCGCCCACGGCGTGCCCAACAGCATCTTGCTGACCAAGCCATTTGCACCTGCGCAAATCGTGACCGCCGTAGCTCAACTTCTGAATACCGGAACTCCGCCCGCTCAGTCCTGAGGCGAGTGGACGAAGCCTTCTCCGACCGAGGCAGCCTTAGTTCTTCGTCAAGGGCTTGGGCGGCTCTTCGGCCATGGCCTCGGCATCAATGGCAGGAAGCTCGCCAGTGCGGTCTTTCAGGTCTGCCGCACGCTGGACCAAGCCAGCAGCGACCGTGGGATTTTTTGTTGTTTTTGCCATGCGCAGCAATGCCGCTGCGGCCTCACGGGCGAACTGATTTAAGCGCGACACGGTTGGACATCCGACACTTAGCTGACGTGGAATGATTCAAGGGTCGAATATTCGTTCCGAATTCGGCTTAAAAATGCGCGCACGACACAAGAAGGGCTTCAGCTCGGGGCTGGGCCAGCTGAGGTCCTTCGTGTGTCGGCACCACGTTATTTGAGGTGCGGTTGCGAATGATGCCCAACCAAAGAAGTGGTTCTTGGTTCCCGTTATCAGCCCAAATTTCGAAAAAAAACGGGCCCCAGCTCGCGGGGCTATTGGGGGGCATGGAGCTGGGGCCACTCGGGGTCGCCCTTGGGGAAGGGCATCGGGAAAACTTGGCAATCGCAGGAATGTTCCTGTCCTTTTCCAAAGAGCGAGTGTGTAGATCAACCGCACGGCCGCGACTTGAGACGTCCTCGTGAACAACTTTTACGACCCCTGAGCCCCGGTCCTCTGGGGGGCACACCGCGTTGCAAACTCACTATAATGGATCGAAGCCGCGCAGAGTCGTTGGGCGACCAGTCCTGCAATAGTGAGAGGCGCGGTGATCCACAGCGCTACGAAACCAAGGCGTGTGCGCTGTCGAATTCATACGAAGGGCCAGATCCGGGCGCGACGTCCTCGGGACTACGCGCCCACATCGCAAGACGGCGATGCTCGGTCTGACTTAACGTACGCGCCTTATTCGGACACAGCGAGAACGGTCAGGCCCCTGGTGCGCTTGTGGGGCGTCTCGAAGTCGATCCGCTGTCCCGGCGATAGGCCGATCAAGGCCGCTCCAACAGGCGTCAGGACCGAGATCCGACTGAGCTCGATGTTTGCCTCATGCGGATAGACCAGCACGATCTCTCGGCTCGCACCCGTCTCGTCATCGCGATAGGTCACTTTCGATCCCATCCTGATCACGCCTCGCAAGTTGTTCTCGTCCGTCACCGTGGCACGTTCCATCTCTCGAGCCAGAAAATGGGCCACTCGCGGAAACAGATCCATGCTCGAATTGGCCAAGGAACTGAGGCGCCGTGATTCGTCCTCAGTAATCTTGATCGGCGGCAACGCCGGCTGTTCTCGCCGGCTCTCAGCTTCGAAATTGCGCATTGGTCGCTCCTATGCTGCAGTTGGTCCGGGGTCGTCATCGAACGGGTTGCCTGACCGCGTCGGCCCTCTCCGGAAGAATGGGACGACCTTTGAATCCGATGGGGTCAGGCTTTGGACCCTGACGACATTCAGACATCCGGCGACGAAGTACGGCATCTGATCGCCGACCCGCAGTCCGATCAAAGCTGTACCCAGCGGGGTCAACACCGAAATGCAGGCGGGATCCGACCAGCACTCCTCAGGCCAGACCAGTTGCACGGTGCGACGCGGAGCGCCCCAATTCGTGCAATGGGTGACCCATGATCCGATCGTCACGAAAGGACGGACGTTATCCGTTTCGTCCGCGACGATATCGGCGCGGTTGATTTCGCCCATGAGGAATATCCCGTCCAAATCTCCTTTTTGGACGGCGAGCCGGGCGAGCTGTTCGAGCCGCGGATAGTCTGATGAGGTCAGTGCAATTTTTGGAAGAGGCAGCACGGCGCACTCCTTCTGCTTCAAGACGACCTCTCGACTGGAGGTCACGAAAGCTGGAAAAGGGCCCGGACGGCGCGAACACCGCCCGGCTAACCGCCTGCTTGGAGGCGGCCGGCGTGAAGAGCAAAACGCGCGGTGCGCGCATCAATGTCGATGACATAAGCCATGATGCTCTGACTATAGTGGTTCATTTCCCTGGAAACATTGCGACGAAACCGCACAGCACCTGTGCACGCGAAGTATCGAGAGGAGACAAGGAGCGTCATTGAAGTGAGACATCGAACAAGCACGCGGGTCTACCCAGCTGCGCAAGAACGTGCGTCGAAGATTACACCGCGTGGGATGGACAGGCTGACGTTGCTGCAGGCGATCGCTCTTGTCGCACCGGTAGGCCCCGGGCGGCGGTTTGACGTGAATGTGAGCCGTAGTTCTACAGAACCATTATTATAGTCGGCATCGATCGCTTGCACCTGGCGATGGAACACTGAACGGGCGCCATGACATGCGATACCGCTCCGAGGTCAGCCCAGCTGAGGACACCGAGCCGGTCGAGATGAGTGGCTGGCGGGGGATCGCGCTCTGCGGATTCTGTGCGTTGCTGGGCGCTCTCGCCGCCGTCGTTGCCGCCGCGACTGGCACCCTTCCACACTGGATCTGAACCGCTCAATCGCGGAGCCAGTGTCCGCCGGAATGGCGGTTTCCGGCCAAACCATCACAATGGCGCTAAAATCTAGCAGTGGAGATATCGATCCGCCTCGGCTAAGCAATTGAGGATCAGCGAAAGCATCTCTCCACCTCGCAGCCTGGGGCAATGAACGCAAATGTTCCTGCTTGCCGTTCTCGTCCTTCCTTTCGCAGGAAGCTTTATTGCGGCGCTCTTGCGGGTCAATGCACGCAACGCTGAGGCATGGCTCGCTGGAGCGGTCGCACTTACAGCTTTTTGCCTCATCGGTGCGGCTTATCCGAACGTGACGAATGGCGGCGTTGTCGGGTGGCGAACGGACTGGGTCGCTGAACTTGGACTCGCATTTGTGCTGAGGCTTGACGGGTTCGCATGGGCCTTCGCCATGCTGATCACCGGCATCGGTTTTCTGGTGGTGCTGTATGCCCGGTACTACATGTCACCCAGTGATCCCGTTCCGCGGTTCTTCTCCCTGCTGCTCGCCTTCATGGGAGCAATGCTGGGAATCGTGCTCTCCGGCAACCTGCTCCAACTGGTTTTTTTCTGGGAGCTGACCAGTCTCTTTTCATTCCTGCTGATCAGTTACTGGCACCACAACGCGGCGGCGAGAGACGGCGCGCGGATGGCGCTGGTGATCACGTCGACGGGTGGGCTTTGCCTCTTCGCCGGCGTGCTGCTCATCGGGCACATCGTCGGCAGCTATGACCTGGAGCAGGTGCTGGCTTCCGGAAACGCGATCCGTTCGCACGCGCTTTATGTCCCCGCACTCGTTCTAATCCTTCTCGGCGCTCTCACAAAAAGCGCCCAGTTCCCGTTTCATTTCTGGCTGCCGCACGCGATGGCCGCTCCAACTCCCGTTTCAGCTTATCTCCATTCGGCAACAATGGTGAAGGCCGGAGTGTTCCTTCTAGTGCGGCTCTGGCCGGCAATGGGTGGAACGAATGAATGGCTGTGGCTGGTGGGCTCGATCGGCCTGATCACGTTTTTTCTGGGCGCCTTTCTCGCCGTGTTCCAGCAGGATCTGAAGGGGCTATTGGCCTACTCGACGATCAGCCATCTCGGACTGATCACGCTTTTGACCGGACTCGATACCCCATTCGGACAGATCGCGGCGATTTTCCATATCATGAACCACGCGACCTTTAAGGCATCGCTGTTCATGGCGGCCGGCATCATCGATCACGAAACCGGCACGCGCGACATCCGCCGCCTTAGCGGGCTGTGGGCCTTCATGCCGATTACGGCGACGCTGGCCATGGTGGCTGCCGCGGCAATGGCGGGAGTGCCGCTGCTGAATGGTTTTCTGTCGAAGGAAATGTTTTTTGCCGAGACGATCGAGGTCCATGACAATTCCCTCGTCGATCAGGCGCTGCCGTACATCGTCACTCTCGCCAGCACGTTCACGGTTGCCTATTCGCTGCGCTTCATTCGCGACGTGTTCTTCGGCCCGGCTCCAACCGGCTTGCCACGCGTTCCACATGAGCCGCCCCTGTTGATGCGACTTCCGGCCGAACTGCTCGTGCTGGCATGCCTCATCGTCGGTGTCGCGCCGGCTCTCACAGTGGCGCCGATCCTCGATACGGCTGCTCGGGCGGTTCTCGGCTCCGCGATGCCGGAGTACAGCCTTCGTCTCTGGCACGGAATTACGCCTGAACTTCTGATGAGCATCGTAGCGATGGCCGGTGGGTTGGGCGTCTACGTCATGCTGCGCTCCTACCTGCTCGCGCATGAGGGACCGCCCTTGCTCGGTCGCATCAATGGCAAGCGGATCTTTGACTGGGTGTTGGTGACATTGTCCTGGCGGCTTGCACGATGGCTCGCCACCAATCTCGGCACGAGGCGTCTCCAACCACAATTGAGACTGTTGGCTGGCGTGGCGTTCGTCGCTGCCCTGCTGCCCCTCTACGCCAGCGGCCTTTCGCTGACGGGACCGTCAGGGAGGGAATTCGACCTCGTCTTCGGACTACTTTGGGTGGTGGGCGTTGGCTGCGCGGTGGGGGCCGCGGTCCAGGCCAAATTTCATCGGGTGGTGGCGCTGATACTGCTCGGGACCGCGGGTCTCGTCACCTGCGTCAGCTTCGTCTGGTTATCCGCTCCCGATGTCGCGCTGACGCAGATCGTCGTTGAGACGGTTACGACGGTTCTCCTGTTGCTCGGCTTGCGGTGGTTGCCGAAACGCATTGCGCGACCAGGCCCGGCCGAGGCGCCCGACAGCATTCGCTGGCACCGCGTTCGCGACTTCTCCATCGCGCTCCTCGCCGGGCTCGGTTTGGCCACCCTTGCGCTGGCGGCCATGCAGCTCCCGGACAATCACAGCATTTCGCGATACTTCGTGGAAAACGCCTACACGAAGGGGGGCGGAACCAACGTGGTGAACGTCATCCTGGTGGATTTTCGCGGGTTCGATACGCTCGGCGAGATCACCGTGCTTGCGGTCGTCGCACTGACCGTCTTTGCGCTTTTGCGCCGTTTCCGTCCGGCCCCCGAAAGCATTCCCGTTCCCGAACAGCAGCATGCCCAGGATGCCCACGACGAGGCTCATCCCGATCGACAGAAGGGCGACACTGCCAAGGACACGCTTGCTACCGCGGCATTGATGATGGGGCTGCTGTTTCCCGTGATCGGCGTCGTGGCCATTTTCCTTCTCTTGCGCGGGCACGACCTTCCGGGCGGCGGCTTCGTCGCCGGCATCGCAATGGCAACAGCGTTCATCCTGCAGTATATGGCTCGCGGTACGGTGTGGGTGGAAGCTCGTCTTCACGTCATGCCGGTGCGTTGGATGGGTTTCGGCCTCTTGCTGGCAGGGTGTGCGGGAGCTGCCGCCTGCGTTTTCGGACACCCCTTCCTGACCTCGTACTTTGCATATGCCGAACTGCCTCTGCTCGGTCGCGTCCCCACGGCCAGCGCTCTTCTCTTCGATATCGGTGTGTTCTCGCTCGTCGTCGGCGCCACGGTATTGATGCTCATCGCAATCGCGCATCAATCGCTGCGTCGCTATGGCGTGCCGCTCCAGGCGGGGCAACGCGCGCACGATGAGCGAGCGAAAGAGGAGTTGGTGTAATGGAGCTTAGCCTGGCCATCGGCATAGGTGCGCTTACGGCGTCCGGAGTGTGGCTGATCCTCAGGCCGCGCACGTTTCAAGTCATCATCGGGCTTTCGTTGCTCTCTTACGCCGTCAATCTCTTCATTGTGGCCATGGGGCGGGTGCGGACGGGAGCGCCGGTGCTGATCGCAAAGGAGATCGGGGATGCAACGAAACATGCTGACCCGCTACCACAGGCGCTCGTACTGACTGCAATCGTCATCAGTTTTGCGACGACCGCGTTGTTCCTTGTCGTTCTCCTCGCGTCGCGCGGCCTGGCGCGCACCGATCACGTCGACGGTCAGGAGCCCGAGGCGTGAGCGGAATTGCAAATCTGGTTGTTGCGCCCATCGTCCTGCCCCTGCTTGCCGGCGCAGGCATGCTGCTCTTGAATGGAGAGCGGCACCGCAACATCGTGGCTGCGGTCAACGTCGCCACAACGGTTGCACTTGTTTGTGTCGCGGTGATCTTGCTCGGAATGTCTGATTCGGGTCATCCCGAAATCAGGGAAGTCTATCGCCTGGGCGATTGGCCTGCTCCGTTCGGAATTGTCCTCGTTCTCGATCGGCTCTCCGCGCTCATGCTGCTCCTGACCAGCATCCTGGCGCTGGCGTCGCTCGTGTTCTCTCTTGCCCGTTGGCACCGGACAGGCGCGCATTTCCATCCGCTCTTTCAGTTTCTGTTGATGGGCCTCAATGGTGCCTTCCTGACCGGCGATCTCTTCAATCTGTTTGTCTTCTTCGAGTTATTGCTGGCCGCTTCGTACGGACTTCTGCTGCATGGGTCCGGTCTCGCACGGGTGAAGGCTGGGTTGCACTACATCGTCGTGAATCTGGTCGCGTCTCTATTGTTCCTGATCGGGGTCAGCCTGATCTATGGCGTCACCGGGACGCTCAATATGGCGGACCTCTCGGCGCGGATACCTGCAATCGCTGCGGAGAGCCGCGGTTTGCTCGAAGCAGGCGCCGGCATGCTGGCCGTGGCCTTCCTGCTCAAAGCCGGCATGTGGCCTCTGTGTTTCTGGCTGCCGACGGCCTACGCAGCCGCGAGTCCACCGGTGGCGTCGATCTTTGCGATCATGACCAAGGTCGGCGTATATATCATCCTGCGTCTATCGCTGCTGCTTTTCGGTGAGGGCAGCGGCGCGTCAGCGGGCTTCGGCAGTGACTGGCTGTTGTGGGGCGGGGTGGCGACGATCGCCTTCGGAGCAATCGGCACATTGGCATCCCAGGACACCGCCCGTCTCGGCGGCTTTTCGGTGCTCGTATCCTCCGGAACCGTGCTGGCAGCCACGGGGACCGGGCAAGTCAGTGTCACCGGTGGAGCACTGTTTTACCTGGTCAGCTCGACTCTCGGCATCAGCGCGTTCTTCCTTCTGGCCGAACTCATCGAGCGCGGCCGCGAACCGGGAGCTGACGTGATCGCCGTCACGCGAGAAGCTTACGGAGAAGACGACGGTGCGGACGATACCGAAGAGGAAGTCGGCATGGCCATTGTGGGCACGATGGGATTGCTCGGCGTCGCCTTTATCGGATGCGCACTGGTCATCGCCGGGCTTCCGCCGCTGTCGGGGTTCATAGCCAAATTCGCGCTGCTTACGGCGGCGCTTCAACCTTCAGACATGCATCCGGGTGGTGCCGTTCCCGGCAGTGGATGGGCGCTCCTGTTGGCGCTCCTCATATCCAGTTTTGCGGCGTTGGTCGCGCTGACCCGAGCAGGTATCCGCTCCTTCTGGGCCTCGCCAGATCGCACCGTGCCGCGTGTGCGCCTGATCGAAATGGCGCCCATCATGTTCCTGTTGATCATTTGCGCCACCCAGACAGTGCTCGCCGGTCCGGTGATGCGTTTCATGCAGGCAACGGCGCAATCGCTGCACGCGCCGGCGGGCTACGTCAGCGACGTCCTGGAGATCAGGGTCCAAGGCAGCCGAAAGGCGGGTGGCGAATGACGCGATTCCTGCCCTTTCCGCGGGTGAGCTTCTGTCTTCTCGCATTGTGGCTGCTGCTCAATCAAGCAGTCACGGTCGGACATGTCCTCCTCGGTTGTGTGATCGCGCTCGTCGGCGGGCAGATCCTCACCGTGCTGGAGCTGCCAAGCACACACGTCAGGCGACCCGGCGTCCTTCTTCGCCTGTTGGGATTGGTAGCGATTGATATCATCCGCTCTAACTTGGCGGTTGGCCGGATCATTCTCGGCTTTGGGCGCCGGCAGCGAAAATCCGGGTTCGTGAACATTCCGCTCGACATGCGCAATCCCTACGGACTGGCCATGTTGGCTTGCATCATCACCTCGACGCCCGGAACGCTGTGGGTGAATTTCGATGCACAGAAGGGCTTGTTGATGATCCATGTTCTCGACCTGGTCGATGAAGCCGAGTGGATCCGCACGATCAAGCAGCGCTACGAACGCCATCTGCTGGAGATATTCGAATGAGCCAGCTCTTGCTGATCTACGCGCTTGTCGCCGCGCAGGTACTTCTGGTGTTGGCTATCGGCTGTGGCGCGGCTCGCATCTTTCGGGGGCCGCGAGCACAGGATCGCGTTCTGGGTTTCGACACGCTGTCCGTGAACGCGATGTTGTTGCTTCTGACGTTCGGGATTCGATCCGGCGAAACGCTCTATTTCGAGGCGGCTCTGGCCATGGCCCTCTTCGGTTTTGTTGGTACGGTTGCGCTAGCGAAGTTTCTGCTGCGCGGCGAGGTGATGGAATGAACGGCATCGAACACCTGCCGCCCTGGGCTGCGGCTCTCACGGCATTTCTCCTTCTTGTCGGCGCCGCCGCAACACTGGTCGGTTCGCTGGGCCTTTTGCGGTTCGGCACATTCTACGAGCGGGTCCACGCGCCGACGCTCGGGACAACGCTGGGCACCGTATTCATTGCAGCTGCTTCAATCGTTTGCTTTTCGTTACTTCAGAGCAGGCCCGTGCTGCACGAAATCCTGATCATCGGGCTTGGCGTGGTAACCACGCCTATTGCGCTGACCGTATTGGTGGGCGCAGCGCGATTTCGCGATACCGCCGAAAAGAGTGCGCAAGTTCGCGGACCAGAGGGCAATTAGCGCGAGACGCGCGATTTTTTGCGGCAGGTTCCTTGATCGGCCAGTCGGCCAATCCAGGCTAAATGTCGCATTTGATTTCCTGCATCGCATCCCACCTCTAAGTACATGATGCATGACGCTGAGTAGTAGGCGAGTTCGCCGAAGTCTTTGCATGTTGGCCGCCTGATCGGAGGCAATCAGCCCCGAACTCAGTCCATGCCGCGTTCGCGAGGGCTGGAAGCTCGGTGCCCGGCAGAGCGAGCAATGCACATGCCGCTCGCAAGCGAGCCGCACCGCAAACAGAGGCAGTGATGACTACAACGCTACGACGCCGGATTTATAGGACCCAGCTGCAGATCCGCCGGTAACCCGGACGATTCAGATCGTCCGGGATGGTACCTCAACATTTCTGCAACCAAAGCCGGGAGTTTCTCATGTCGGTGTTCTTCGCGCTGCTCGTCCTGACCTCATGGGTCATGTTCATCTGGATTTCAGATCCCGATGGCTTCCGCGAGGCATTCGCTCGCCGCCGAGCGCCAATTCCTCACGATCCTAAAAGGTGACGTTGGGAGGTTCACCTCCGTCACCGCGTACAACAGTCGCTTATGAGCGAGAAAGATATCGTGCGCCGCATGTTCGCGGGGCGCGATGCTCGGTTGCTTCTCGGCTCCAGATCGTCGGTCCAGGCCAAACGGGACGAGCGAAGCTGGCAGGCAACAGCGTCATAGGCCCTCCGCAAGGCAACCGAATTGCCGCGCTGGTCGAGCTTGGCAGGCCATCGGGCCGGCGGCCGTTCGCAATTGTAAGGATTCTGACATGAATATCGTCGCTGCGACAGATTTCTCGACGCGGTCCAATCGCGCTTTGCGGCAGGCCGGCCTCCTGGCGCGCTCCCCTGATGCAACTCTGCACCTTGTTCATGTCGTCGACGAGGATCAGCCAGCGGAGCTGATCCGCATCGAAGAGCGCGAGGCACAGCGGGTGCTGGTTGAGCAGATCGCATCCATGCCGGAGCTGCAAAACGTTCAGTGCTACCCGACTGTGGTCAAGGGCCATCCCTTTGATGGGATATTGCGAGCGGCTGCAGCAGCCGACGCGGATCTCGTTGTCATGGGAGCCCATCGTAAGCAGTTTCTGCGCGACATCTTCACAGGCACCACAATCGAGCGTGTAATTCGCGGAGGAAGGTATCCGGTTCTGATGGTGAACAACGAGGCGCAGCGGCGCTATGAACGCGCTCTGGTGCCGGTCGATATGTCGGATACATCCGCCGATGCAATCCGCGTGGGCCTGTCCACCGGACTCTTGACAGAGGGCGCAACAACGATCCTTCACGCCTTCTCGCCGATGACGAAAGCGCGATTGGTCCGCTCCGGTGCGAGCGCGGCCGTCATCAGCGGATATGTCGATCGCGAGCGTCTAAAGGCAACGGAGGAGCTGACGAAGTTTCTGGTGGCGAACAAGCTCGGCACGCAACGATGGTCTCTCCAGGTCGGCGAGGGCGGGCCGATGCAGGTCATCACCCGTGCGGTTTCGGAGAGGCAGCCTGACATGCTGGTGATGGGGACGCACGGGCGATCTGGATTGGTTCGGGCGTTGATCGGGAGCGTAACGGAAGAAGTCCTGCGTTCGTTGAGTGTGGACGTTCTCGTTGTTCCTCCCGCGGGCTCTGAACGCACAATGTCAAATCCGCTGATCGGCACCGACCCAAAGGCGTGACGCGTCCCGCGGCTCATCGCTCGCCGGCGAGCCCTTCTTTCCGCGAGACCACGGCTCCCGCTCTGTCCGGATGATCGATAGACTAGCGGCGCCGTCGTTCGCTGTCGCGCGCAGCCGGCTTTGCTGCTTGTGGTTTAGTTGAGCCCCGCGTGATCTTCAGCGGATCGCTGGCCGGAAAGGTTTGCTGCAATTGCCGGTCCAATTCCTCGTCGAGCTCCCGCTTCTCCCGCTGCTTCGATGTTTCGTCATGCTTTGGCATTGCTCAATCTCCGCGTTTAGCACTTGGTGACCGGCCGTCCGTGATCGGGAACAGTTGACGCCAAACCGAGCGGAATTGAGGATTTGGAATCAGCAAGGACTCTTGAAGTAACAGCCAGTGCTCGGGACATCAGCGTCGCTAGTCCCGCCCGCACGGGGGACAATAGTGTTTCTCGATCATGGCACCTGCGCTCCGCCATGAAAAAACCCGCGGCGGATTGCTCCGCGCGGGTGAACTTTCGATGATGCCATTCTGCCAGTGTTTTGCCCGACGTGTCAAAGCTGAACAGCACGACGGGCAGGGATGTATCGGTTCGGCAAACGCCTAGTTAGTGCAAGAAAAATGGCTAATGATTTCAATACCCCCGCTACTGTGCATGGGGTTGTTTTTCGACTTTTTGTTTTTGCGCCGCCGAAGCCGCGCCTCAGCGCCGTCCGCGCGGTGCTTCCGCCTTGGCCGGCGGCTCGGTCTGCGGTCCGCAGCTCGCGGCAGCGAGGGTTGACTGCGCTTGCGGCATCAGGCCGGGCTCGGGGGCGAGCGCCTTCATCACGATCAGGCCGGTGGTGCTGGGGGAATCGATGATCAGGCGGTCGGCGGCGGTGATCTCTTCGTCTTCGGGCAGCTCGTTGTGCTGCGGCTCGGTCATCAGGTCGAGCTCGATCACCTTCTTGCCCGCCGAGCGGTCGTTGATGGCGTAGTAGGCGATCTCGTTGCGAGTGTAGAACGACACCGAGGTATAGGCTTGGCTGACGGGGACCGTCAGCTTGATCGGCCCGTTCGACAGATCGTAGCGGCAGATCGCGAGCGCAAAGGCCGGGTCCATGAACGGCATCGGCGAGGTCTGCGGATCGGCGAGCGGAAGCTGCGTGACCGCGTTGAGCTTGGTCATCGGGGTCAGCCGCGAATAGGCGTCCTGGGTCGCGATCCGCGGCAACGCCAGCACGCTGACGAGATGGACCACGAGGCCCAGCACCACGCCGGCAACGATGGTGAACAACAGCCGGATCATGAGCAGCCCGCCGTCGTGATCGTGGGCATCGGCGCGTCGCGCTGGGTGCGGGTAGCAACGCCGACCGGGGTGTCGTAGAGCCGCAGCATCAGCGCGTAGCGTTCGATGCCGCCGGTCGGCAGCCAGTTGCCGGCGCGCGAGCGCGAGGCGATGCGGATCTCGAACGAGCCGTCGGACTGCCGCACGATCTCCTGGCTGGTGAAGCCGTAGCGCTGCAGCGAATTGGGAACGAGATGACCCTTGCGGTCATAAAGCGTCAGCGTCCAGAACCGTGCCGGCGGCGTCACGCCGGAGACCACGACGTCGCAGCGGCCGTCGAGCACCTTCTTCTTGTCGTCGGCGGTCGCCGTGAAGGCGACGCCGTCGCCGGTGCCGATCGGCAGCTCGCCGTTGCGCACGATGGTGGCGCGGGAATAGGGATCGACGTCGGCGGTGCCGGTGCGCGGACGCGCGGTCCAGGGGCCGATGGTCAGCGCGCCGATCTCGGTGCCGCGCGTCGTCGTCATCCACGTCGCGCCGACGCCCACCACGGTTGCGAGCAGAAGGGCCGTCAATGTGATCAGGATCAGCCGCACTTGTTCGGTCAGTTCTTGCGCGGGGCGGATGCGTTCGCATTCTCTTCCGCATAGTTCTGCGGGAAGGCGAGCGCGCTCGTGGACGATGCCGGTCTGGCTTGCTTGGGGTCGGTGGCGGCCGCTTTGGCCGCGGTCCTGGCCGCGTCATCCAGCAGCTTCTCGACGCGCACCAAAACGTCGGCGCCGCGCTTGGTCAATACGGGCGGCGGACCGGGCTTGGTCTCCAGCACCTTCGGCGCCGCATTGGCCTGTGCGTTGGCGATCCGCTCGGGCGGCAGCTTCTGGCCCATGCCGATACCGGCGATCTCCCGGACCTCGACGCCCTGATGCGCCGCGAGCATGATGTCGTGCCAGGTCTGCGCCGGCAGCGAGCCGCCGGTCATGCGGTTGGTCGGCGAATAGTCGTCATTGCCGTACCAGACCGCGCAGGTAAAATTGCCGGTGTAGCCGACGAACCAGGCGTCGCGATACGCATTCGTCGTGCCGGTCTTGCCCGCGGTCGGAATGCCGTCGAGGGCTGCGCGGCGCGCGGTGCCTTCGCTGACGACGTGGCTCATCATGCCAGCCATATCGGCGGCTACGGAGGCGGGAATCGCCTGGCGCGGCTTCGGCCCGTCGCGGTCCCAGCGCCAGACCGGATCGCCGGCGCCGGTGCGCACTTCCAGCACGGAATGCGGCGTCACTGCCTTGCCGCGGTTGGGGAAGGTCGCATACGCCACCGCGTGCTCGAGCACCGTGACTTCGTCCGAGCCGATCGGCAGCGACGGCGTGTCGGGCAGCGGTGCCTTGAGGCCGAAGCGGCGCGCGACCTCGACGATCTTGGCGCGGCCGATCTTGGCCGGGTTCGGCGCCTTCGGCTGCTCCTTCTGGCCGATCGCGATCGACAGCTTGACGGGTACAACGTTGATCGAGCGCGTGATCGCCTGCGTCAGTGTCACCGCGCCGGAATAGGAATGGCCATAGTTCTGCGGGCACCAATTGCCGATGCAGACCGGGCCGTCGACCACGATCGAATTCGGCGTGAAGCCGTTGAGGAGCGCGGTGGTGTAGACGTAAGGCTTGAACGACGAGCCCGGCTGGCGGTAGGCGTCGGTGGCGCGGTTGAATTGGCTGGCGCCGTAGTCGCGGCCGCCGACCATGGCGCGGATGCCGCCGTCGAGATCGGAGACGACGGTCGCGGCCTGCGTCGCGTGATAGTCGCGGCCGAACTGGCGCAGCTGGTTCTCGACCGCGTCCTCCGCCGCCTTCTGCACGTTGGTGTCGATCGCGAGCCGGACCACGAAGACGCGCTCAGTGTAGGATTTCGGGAAGGTGTCGACCAGCTTGCGCATCTCGTCGAAGGCGTAGTCGAGATAATAATTCGGCGACGCCTCGTAGCGGCGGTCGACCGCGAAGGCGGGGTTGCGGCGGGCGCCGAACACCTGGCCCTCGGTCATGAAGCCGGCGTCGACGAGATTGTCGAGAACGACATTGGCGCGGGCGCGGGCGGCGGGCAGGTTGATGTGGGGCGCGTATTTGGTCGGCGCCTTGAACAGGCCGGCGAGCATCGCGGCTTCGGCGAGCGTCACGTCACGTGCCGACTTGTTGAAGTAGAAATGCGCGGCGCCGTCGACGCCGAAGGTGCCGCCGCCCATATAGGCGCGGTCGAGATACAGCTTGAGGATCTCGTTCTTGGTCAGGCGCCATTCCAGCCAGACCGCGAGGAAGGCTTCGTTGACCTTGCGCTCGATGGTGCGCTCGTTGCTCAGGAACAGGTTCTTGGCGAGCTGCTGGGTGATCGAAGAGCCGCCTTGGCGGACGCCGCCGGCCTGGGCGTTGGTGACGAGCGCGCGCGCGGTGCCGGCGATGTCGATGCCGAAATGCTCGTAGAAGCGGCGGTCCTCGGTCGCGAGCGTCGCCTTGATCAGCACGTCCGGAAAATCTTCCAACGGGATCGAATCGTTGTGCTTGATGCCGCGGCTGCCGATCGGGTTGCCGTAGCGGTCGAGGAAGGTCACCGCGAGGTCGGACTTCTTCAGCCAGTCCTCGTCCGCGGTCTCGCGGAAGGCGGGGATGGCGAGGGTCAGCATCACAACCAGGCCGCCGAGGCCCAGCGTCGCGGCCTCCGACAGCGGCTCGATGAACACCCAGCGCTTCCAACGCCCGACATAGAAGCGGTCCATGAAGGTCGAGTAGCGCTCGTAGAGCTCGCGGATGCCCTTGGCCGAGGAGAACAGCGAGGAGTCGATGCGCGCATCGAGGTCCAGGAAGAAATTCCGGATCCGGGCCTTCCAATGCGGTGGTATGATCTGGCGCACCTAGAACCCTTGCGGCTTGGTTCGAAAGCGTTCAAGCACCCGGCCGGGGGCGGCATCGAGACGTCTTGCGGGAGTGTTGCGGCAAACCCAAGGCGCCCGGCCAGCGACGGTGGGGACTTGCTGTTCCTTCTAGCCGAGCAGGGCCTATAAACCAATGGTCACGCTTGCGATTTTGAACAACAGGCCTAATTGACCCCGGTTCATTACGGGCCTCACGCGGGCGTTGCTTGCAGCCCCACGACCGCACGCCCTAGATGGCACCAACCGTAGCTCTTTCGAACTTTTGTTGAGGCGCATGACCGCAGCTCCCAAACGACCTTCAGGCCAGGAAGGATTCTT
Source organism: Bradyrhizobium sp. 35 (assembly GCF_023073215.1). Lineage (NCBI taxonomy): Bacteria > Pseudomonadati > Pseudomonadota > Alphaproteobacteria > Hyphomicrobiales > Nitrobacteraceae > Bradyrhizobium > Bradyrhizobium sp. 35. The sequence goes on along the minus strand of NZ_JADPJC010000157.1, from coordinate 303,173 downwards.
CTGGAAAACCAAGACGTTGGAAGAGATGTCGGGGCCCGAATGGGAGAGCCTGTGCGACGGCTGCGGCCGCTGCTGCCTGAACAAGCTCGAGGAAGATGGCACCGGCGACATCTATTTCACCCATGTCGGCTGCAAGCTGCTCGATGGGGTGACCTGCGGCTGCAAGGACTATGCGAATCGTTCCGACAAGGTTCCGGACTGCGTCCGCCTGACCCCGGCCAATGTCCGCACCCTGAACTGGCTGCCGCCGAGCTGCGGCTACAAGCTTGTTGCGGAAGGCCGCGACCTCTATTGGTGGCATCCCCTGGTGTCAGGCGATCCCGACACCGTGCATGACGCGGGCGTCTCCGTACGCGGACGGGTCGAAGGCAGCGAGGTCGAGATTCCGGACGATGAGCTCGAGAACCACATCGTGCAGTGGCCGGCGCAGCTGCCAAAACGGGCGCGCCTGAAGCGACGTCCGAAGGACTGATCCGCCGCACCAGGTAGATCACGTCCTCGCGATGGCCGTGGGGTGGGATGCTCCCATGCGCCGCGGTGCCTGCCTGAGAAGAACTTTGCTGTCTACATTGACTGCATAGAACGAATCCTTCGCGGTGTTGCGCCGCCTCATGGCTTCCGGTCGAGATGAACAAGTTCGAGCGGCAGAGCAGTTCTGCCGACACCCAGACATTGCCCGACGACATCGCCGAGGAATTGTCGCGCCTTCCGAGCGAGGTCTTGAGCGTCGATGACGCTCCTTCGCTCGCGCCGCCAGCGCCGCTGTCGCAGGACGAGGTCCGCACCATCGTCATCAGCCTGATGTTGACGATGTTCCTGGCCGCACTGGACCAGACCATCGTCGCCACCGCGCTGCCGACCATCGGACGCCAGTTCCACGACGTCTCCAATCTCTCCTGGGTCATCACCGCCTATCTGCTCGCCTCGACCGCGGTCGCGCCGGTTTTCGGCACGCTCAGCGACATCTACGGGCGCCGTGTGATGATCATCATCTCGCTCAGCCTGTTCGTCGCGGGCTCGGTGCTGTGCGCGATCGCTCCGAACCTGCCGATGCTGATTCTTGCACGCGGTCTCCAGGGACTGGGTGGCGGCGGCATCATGCCGGTGGTGCAGACCGTGATCTCCGACGTCGTGAGCCCACGCGAGCGCGGCCAGTATCAAGCCTATTTCTCCAGCGTCTGGATGGTCGGCGGCATTCTCGGCCCGATCATCGGCGGCGTGTTCGCCGAGCATCTGCACTGGTCGATGATCTTCTGGATCAATGTGCCGCTCGCGGCGGCGGCGATCGCGTTGCTGCTGCCCAGGATGAAGAAGATTCCGGTGTTCCACCGCAAGCGCAAGGTCGACTGGATCGGCGGCGTGCTGCTGATGGCCTCTGCCGTCGTCTTCATGCTGGTGCTGACCTGGGGGGGCACGCGCTTCCCGTGGCTCTCGCCCACCGTGCTTGCGATGGTGGGCGGCGCTGTAGCGCTCGCGGTCACCTTCGTGTGGCACGCGCGCCGGGCGGAAGAGCCGTTCCTGCCGCTGCCGCTGCTCGGAGGATCGGTTGTGCCGTTCGGGCTGACGGCCGGCGGTTGCGCGCTCGGTGCGATCACGGGCCTCACGGTGCAGCTGCCGCTCTATTACGAGGCGGTCTATCACCTCAGCGCCAGCGAAGCGGGCCTCGCGCTGATTCCGCTCGCGGCGGTCTCGACCTGCGGCGCGGCCATCGCTGGTCGCACCATGGCGCGGGCCAAGCACTACAAGCGGGTCGCCATCGTAGGAACGTCCTGGGCAGCGCTGTGCGGCCTCGGCCTCACGTTGACGACGTTGCCGCTCTGGGCGCTGCTGACGCTGATGGCTGCGTTTGCGCTTGGCCTCGGCACCACCTTTCCGGTCTGCGTCGTCTCGGTGCAGAATTCGGTCGCCCGTCCGCAGGTCGGCACCATCACGGGCGCGTTGAACTTCTTCCGCTCGCTTATGTCCTCGTTCACGGTTGCGGCGTTCGCGGCCATCCTGCTCATCGCGCTCGGTGCCGACGTTCCGCTCGCCGGCGAGCATCACGGCGCCGTCAATGCGATCCCCGCGGACGACATGCGGCATGCGTTCCGCTACGTCTTCGGCGCCGCCACCGCGCTGATGGCTGGCGCCGCGCTCTGCCTGATCATGATGGAGGAGCGGCCGCTGGCCGGTCCGTCCACGACGCAACCCGTCGAGATGGCGGAATAAGAACCGCTAGCCGCGGCGTCCGTCCGGAAAGCTGCTGCTTCGCGGCAATCGAATCGTGAACTCGGTGAACGCGCCGGGCTCCGTCGCGACGTCGATTGTGCCGCCGTGCTGCTTCACCACGATATCGTGGCTCATCGACAATCCGAGGCCGGTGCCTTCGCCGGCCGGCTTGGTGGTGAAGAACGGATCGAACATCTTTTCCTTCACCTCGTGCGGAATGCCGGTGCCATTGTCGCGGATGCGGATCTCGATACTGTCGCCCCGGTCGCGTGTCGCGGCGATCACCACCGGCTCGTAATCGGCGGCGCCGTCATCCGACTTGCGCTTGGCGACCGCGTGGAAGCCATTCGAGATTAGGTTCAGCAGCACCCGGGTGATCTCCTGCGGAAACACTTCCGCTTGTCCGGCCGCCGGATCGAGCTCGCGCTTCAGCGTCACGTCGAACTGTGGCTTCTCGGCGCGGGCGCCGTGATAGGCGAGGTTGAGGCTCTCCTCGACCAGTGCGTTGATGTCGCTCAGCCGATGCTCGCCGCCGCCCTCGCGGGAATGCAGCAGCATGTTCTTGACGATGGAGTCGGCGCGCCTGCCATGCTGCACGATCTTCGCGAGATTGTCCTTCAACAGTCCGGTCAACTCGTCGACCTCGCTACGAACGTCGTCCGCGAGCGGGACAGGCGCGAGCGCCGCGTTCAGCTCGTCCGTCAGCTCGGCGGAGAGCGATGCAAAATTGTTGACGAAGTTGAGCGGGTTCTTGATCTCGTGCGCGATGCCGGCGGTGAGCTGGCCGAGCGAAGCCAGCTTCTCGGTCTGGACCAGCCGGTCCTGGGCAGCGCGCAAATCGTCGAGCGATTTGGCGAGGTCCCGGGTGCGGTCCTGCACCTCGTTGAACAGGCGCGTGTTCTCGATGGCGATCACGGCCTGGTCTGCAAAGGTCTTGAGCAGGGCGATCGCCTTGTCCGGGAAAGGACCGGCCTCCGGCCGCGTCACGCCGATGGTGCCGATCGCGACGCCGTCGCGTAGCATCGGGATCACGAGGATGCTGCGATAGCCTCGCGTCCGCGCCAGCTCTCTCATGGCGTCCGTGAGGTCGGGCTCGTTCTGCATGTCGCTGCGGAATGCGAACTCTCCGCTTCTTGCCACCCGGCTGTGAATGCCGGATGCCGACAGCGGCACCGGGAACGAATTGAGCAGCTCTTCATTGCCGGCTTCGTTGTCGGTGCTGAAGGCGGCCAGGTGCAGCAGGTCGTCGATGACGCGCGTGACGGTGGAGGAATGTCCGCCGACCAGGGACTTGGCGCTGTCGGAGATCGCCTGGAACACCGGCGTCACATCCGCGGGCGAGGCCGCGATCACCTTGAGGATGTCGGCGGTCGCGGTCTGCCGTTCCAGCGCTTCCCTCGTGGTGTTGAACAGGCTGACATTCTTGATCGCAATCACCGCCTGGTCAGCGAAGGTCTGCAACAGCCGCACGTGATGCTCGCCGAACGCGCCGGTCGCGCGCCGCGTGGCGATGATGACGCCGATCGCCTCGCCGTCGCTCATCAAGGGCGCGAACAGCATGCTGCGGTAGCCCCGGGCGCGCGCGATGTCGCGGGCTGCGGGTTCGACTTCGGTGTCGGGCAATTGCGCCGCCACACCATTGGCCACGAGCCGGTAGGGCGGGAACCGCGCGAATGGTACCGGGAACGAGGCCTGCAGCACGCGATCGCCGGCGGGATCGGTCGGCGTGAACGCCGCAAGGTGCGCGGCGCCCCCGATGTAGCGCAGCACGGCCGTGGAGAAGCCGCCGATCAGCCGGTTGGCATTGGCGGCGATGGCGTCGAACACTGGCTGTACGTTGGACGGTGAAGCGGCCATCACTTTCAGGATGTCGGCGGTGGCGGTCTGGCGCTCCAACATCTCGCGCGTCTCGTTGAACAGGCGCGCATTCTCGATCGCGATCACTGCCTGATCGGCGAAGGTCTGGAGCAGCTGGACGAGGTCGGCTGCGAACGCGCCGGGCTCGGCGCGCGTGACGCTGATCATGCCGACTGGCGTCCCTCGATTCATCAGCGGCATGAACAGCACGCTACGAAAGCCGCGCAGCCGCGCAAGATTCCGGTTCAGCTCCGGGACCTCCGCGGCTTCGCTATCGGGAAACTGGATCGTCTCGCCGCCACGCACCAGCGCAAAGGTCGGAAAGTCGGCGATCTTGCGCGGGAACGACGCCTTGAGCCCTTCGTCCGCCTCGGGGCTCGTTGGTGTGAACGCCACGAGGTGGAGCTCGTCCTCGATGAACTGAAGCACGGTGGCGGAGAAGCCGCCGAGCAAGCGCCGGGAGCTGGACGCGATCGCCTCGAAGACCGGCCGGGCATCGGACGGAGAGGCCGCGATGGTGCGCAGAATCCCGGCGCTGGCGTTCTGACGATCGCGCGCAATCGCGAGCTCGCTGCGAAGCTGCGCGTTCTCGGCTGTGGCCGCCTGCAACAGGCGTCTAAATTCCGCGATGTCGTTGGAAGGGGCGGTCATTCGCAATCCGGCTTGATGCCGCGACAAGCGCGGCACCGAGGCGGATTATCACATCTCCTGCGGCCGGAGCCAGCCTCCGCGACAGCGAGTTTTGCTGCCGGAATCCGGCCCGCTTCACGTGCCCGGCCGCGACACCTCGGTCTCCTTGCTGGTGATGAACTCCAGCAGCACGGGAACGCCTTCCTGCGTCTTCTGGATGCCGCGCCTGATCGCGGGGGTGATGTCCTCAGGTCTCGTCACCCGCTCTCCATAGCCGCCGAAGGCGCGCGCCATCGCGGCGTAGTCTCCGGAAATGTCGGTCGAGCGATATTTCTCGGTCGAGACCGGCATCACCTTCAATTCGATCGCCATTGAAAAATTGTTCAGCAGGATCGACATGATCGGGATGCGCTCGCGCACCGCGGTCTCGAAATCCATGCCGGTGAAGCCGATCGCGGCGTCGCCCCAGACATTGATGCAGAGCTTGTCAGGCTTTGCGAGCTTTGCGCCCATGGCCAGCCCAAGGCCGTAGCCGAGTTGCGTCGTCTTGCCCCAGCCGAGATAGGTGAGGGGCTCGACCGACTTCCAGAACGGCGAAAGCTGGTCGCGGGGGCTGCCGGCATCGTGGGTGATGATGGTGTTGCGGATGTCGACGGTATGTTGCAGGTCCCACAGCACGCGATAGGGGCTCAAGGGCGCATCATTGCTGGTGAGCTTCGGCATCCATTTCGCCAGCCACTCCTTGTGCGAAGCCGCGATCTCGGCTGCCACCGCCGACGCGTCGCGATCCGCGCTGACGGTCTTGCCGATCTCCTCCAGCAGCGCGTCGAGCACAAGCCCGGCATCGCCGACGAGGCCAATCCTGGCTTCCACGTCCTTGTTGAGATGGTTCGGATCGAGTGTGGAGTGGATGATGGTTTTGTCTTTGGGCATCGCGATGCCGAAGCTTGTTTCAGTGAAGGAGCAGCCGATGCCGAAAATGAGGTCGGCCTCAGCCAGAAACTTCGGCACGGCGCGCGGCACCGCAAGGCCGCCGGAGCCGAGCGAGAGCGGATGCGTTTCCGGGAAGGACGATTTGCCCCCAAGGCTGGTCGTGACGGGAATGGCGAGCCGTTCGGCCAGCCGCTTCAGTTGTGGCCACGCCTGGGCGTAATGCACGCCCTGGCCGGCATAGATCACCGCGCGCTTGGCGTTGACGAGCAGGTCGGCCGCCTCCTTCATATGAATGGGATCCGCGCCGTAGCGGGTGCGCAGCACAGGGGTGTAGTTCAGCGGCTCCGGCACCTCCTCGTTCCACATGTCCGCAGGGATCTCGACGATCACAGGGCCGCCGCGGCCGTTCTTCAGCTTGGTAAAGGCGCGGCGAAAAATGTTGGCGACTTCCGCGGCCAGGATGATCGGCTCCGACGATTTCGAAAACGCCTTCATCGCCTCGCTGGAATTGAAGTTCGGCTCGATATGCGCAAGCCTGCGCTGATAGCCCATTGGCAGCACCAGTACGGGAACGGATTCGCCGTAGCATTGCGCAACGCCGCCCATCGCATTCTCCGCACCGGGGCCATGCTGCATGCAGAACGCGCCGATCGAGCGCCCCGATGTCACCCGCGAGATCGCATCCGCCATGTGGATGCCGACGCGCTCCTGCCGCACCATCACCGGCCGGATATCGGCCTTGGCCGCATGCTCGATCAGATGGTTGACCGGATAGCCGCAGAGGATCTCGATCCCCTCGCGCTTCATGATTTCCGCAATCGCCGTGCCGAGCTTCATGGCGTCTCTCTCCCTGGCGTAGGCCGGTTGCTCCGGCCGATTAGGGGAGAGAGGATCAGGAAATCCGGGGAGGGTAAAGCGCGGACGATGAGAGTCGCGGTAGGTCAGCTATGCAGCGAGCTGCCGTAGCCCGGATGGAGCGCAGCGCAATCCGGGGCCGTTCCACCCGGATAGACCAGTGACGAATTTCGCTGCGCTCCATCCTGACTACGACCGCTACTTGCAGCTTTGGCAGATCCTCAGCTTGCGTTTCAACGCCTCGTCTTCTTGATCGATCAATTGCTCAGCGGCGCCTTTCGCACCCGGATCGGCCCTGGAGCCCTTCGCATTGCGTGACCTCACAGGCGGGACTACCTGGCTCGAGGTGTCGTTGCCGTCGCCGATACCTACGCTGAAGCCATCGTAGTCGGCAGCCGGGTTCGGCGCCGATGGAAGCCCGCCGATCACCGGCGGCGAAGCTTCTCTGATGGATGCTGCCGGCGGAGGTCTGGAATTTTTGGCGCCCGCATGCGGCGGCGATGCATTGGGCGGAGAAAGCGAAACCGGCGGAGCGGCCGAAGTCTGCCCTCTCGCGCTGTCCTGCGACCAGACGCCGACAAAGATGAGGCTGAAAGCCAAGAGCATCACGCTTCTCATCCGCATCCTTCAAGCCGCCGTGGTTCGTCGATTGACAGTGTGAAGCGTATCAGGACCCGCACGGTCGTCAAAGCGCCGCAGCCCGGATTTCGCTACCGGGAATATAGTTCACAAAGCGTGACCGGCCCGCCGCGCACCAAGCCAGGCCCTGTCAAGTCAAAGAGGAATTTAACGCTTGCGCCCTAACTTGCGCTCGCCATGAGTGACCAGGTCGTCCACAGCGAGGTTCAACCGTTTTCGGCGCGTGCGGCGCTTCCCTGGCTGGTGAGCCTTGGCGCCTATGGCCTGCTGCTGATCCTTGGACCGCGGCTGCTCAATGACCCCGACAGCTATTCCCACATCGAGGTCGGGCGCTGGATCATCGCGCATGGCACGCTGCCAGCGACCGACCCATTTTCCTTTTCGAGGCACGGCGCTCCCTGGATCACCTTCGAATGGCTCTCGGAGGTGATCTACGCCGCAGCCTACGCGCTCGCCGGCTGGCCGGGCGTCCTCGTCGTCGGCGCCGCGGCGATAGCGCTCGCCTTTGGCCTGTTCACGTTCTTTCTGCTGCGCGAGCTTTCGCCGACCCAGACGCTCCTCATGGTGATCGCGGCCGTCATCCTGTTGGCGCCGCATATGCTGGCGCGGCCACATGTGCTGGTGCTGCCGCTGATGGTGACCTGGGCGGCGGCCCTGGTACGCTGCATGGATCGTCGAGGGCCTCCGCCGTACTGGGCCCTTCCGCTGCTGGTCGTGTGGGCCAATCTGCACGGCAGCGTGGTGCTGGCGCTTGGACTCATCGGCTCTGCGGGGCTCGAGGCGCTGCTCTGCGAGAAGCGGAGTGAATGGCCACGCGTATTCCTGCGTTGGCTACCCTTCACGGCGCTTGCGGTCGCGGCGTCCTGCCTGACCCCCTACGGGCCGGAACCGCTGCTGATGCCGCTGACCACGCTCGGCCTCGGCCCCGCGCTCGGTTGGATCGCGGAATGGCGGCCGCAGGATTTCAGCCATATAGGCTTCTTCGAGCTGTTGTTGCTGGCCGGGATCTTCGCGCTCTCGCGCGGCGTGACGCTGCCGGTTGTGCGGGCCTTGGTCGTGATCGGCCTGCTGCATTTCGCGCTGGCCCAGATCCGCAATGCGGATCTGCTTGCCATGCTGGCGCCGCTCTATCTGGCGGCTCCGCTGGGGCGGAAGTTCGGCGGACCGATTGGGGAAGATGCTGCCGGCTCGTCGCGCGGCCTGAACCTGGCCGCCCTCGGTGTGTTGATCGCGGTGAGCGGGGCGACGCTGGCCCGTGATATACGGCCGGCTCCGGCCATCACTCCTCAGGCCGCCATCGCTGAAGCCAACCTCGCCGCGGCGGGGCACGTACTCAACGATTATTCCTTCGGTGGCTATTTGATCTTTGCCGGCATTCCTACCTTTATCGACGGTCGCGGTGAACTGTACGGGGGAGCGTTCATCAACCGCTACAATCGCGCCCTGGCGCTCGTCGATCTCGGCGACTTTCTCAGATTGCTCGACGAATACAACATCGGCGCGACGTTGCTCGCGCCGGGGACGCCGGCGATAGCGATGCTGGACCGGCTGCCCCAATGGCAGCGCGTCTACAGCGACGACGTGGCGGTCGTGCACAAGCGGCGAGACATGCCGCAAAGATAGATCAAGCGGTCCCGTAGGCGGCGTATTGGCCGCCGAGCGGCACGCCGCCCAGGGTCGCTTCGAGGCGCCGCGCTGGCTTGGTGGCCCAGGGCAGCAGCAGGAAATGGCGCGCACCGATCTCGCGCAAGCCGCCGGCAGCCATCAATTTTCGGGTTGTGCCCGCCCCGAGCAGGACGGCGTCCCGGTCGAACTCACAACGCGCGACGGCAAGACGGGTCAGCGGGTTGTACGGATTGTGCTCGATGACGCAGACGAGTCCCCCGGGGCGGGTCACGCGCCGCATCTCCGCGATGAATTGCGCCCATTCCGTTGGCACGACGTGGTGCATCACGCAGACGGCCGTGACCAGATCGAAGCTGGCATCGTCGAAAGGAAAGGTGCGGCCGTCGAACTCACGGTAGTCGACCCTGCCGTTGTCAGCGCGCGCCTGCGCCAGGCTGGCCGACGAAACGTCGATACCGCTCAAGCGACCGACCATGCCGTGCAGCAGGGGATGAAGGCTGCCTACGCCGCAGCCGACGTCCAGCATGTCGGGCCTGTTCGTGTCGAGCCGCTGCGCGATCAGGTTGCCCAGCAGATCGGCCTTGGCGCGCATGAAGAAGCGATGCGGCAAGCCGGAGAAGTCGATCGAGGATTGGACCACGTCACGGTAATTGTCGTGATAACCGTCGAAGAGCTCGGTCATGCGCTGGGTCACTCGTTGACGGCGTGGATCGCGGGTGCGGCTGCCGCCTCGTTGCGGTCGAAGCCGGCGCGGGTCTGCACCACGTAGAGCGGTCGACGCTTCACCTCGGCATGGATGCGGCCGACGTAAAGCCCGACGATGCCCGTCATCAGCATGTTCATTCCACACAGCAGGGACACGACGACCATCGTCGAGGACCAACCGGTGACAAGATGACTATCGTTGCTGAGCCACAACAGGATCACCCAGCCGCCATAGAGCAGTGCGAGACCCGAGACCGTCAATCCGCACCAGATTGCCAGGCGCAAGGGCAGATCGGAAAAGCCGAGCGCGGCGTTCATCGCGAGCCGCACCATCTTGAACAGCGGATATTTGGTCTCGCCCGCTGCTCGCTCGAGACGGTGGAAGGTGACCTCCGCCTGCCGGAAGCCGAGCCAGGCGATCATGCCGCGTACGAAGCGGTCCTGCTCCGGCATCTGCCGAAGCGCGTCGAGCACCTTGCGATCGATCAGGCGGAAGTCGCCGACGTCGGCGGGGATGCCGACCGAGGACATCCTGCCGAGAAGCCGGTAGAACAGATGCGCGGTCGCGCGCTTGAATCGGCTTTCGCCGTCCCGCGACAGGCGGCGGGCATGGACGATGTCGTTGCCTTCCTGCCATTTTGCGATCAATTGCTCGATCACTTCGGGCGGATCCTGCAAATCGGCGTCCATGACGATGATCGCTTCACCTTGCGCGGCGTCCATGCCGGCGGTGATGGCGATCTGATGCCCGAAATTTCGCGACAGGCCGATATAGCGAAAGCGCGGGTCGCGCGTGGCGAGTGCCTGTAGCACTATCGAGCTGGAATCACGGCTGCCGTCGTCGACGAAGATTGCCTCTGCCGGCCCGTCGAGCCGGGACAAGACCAGGTCGAGCCTGCGCAGGAGCACCGGCAGCACGGCTTCCTCGTTGAACACGGGGATGACGAGGCTGTAGCGGATCGACTGGAAATTGGCCGCCATGCGAGAGAGTCCAACTCGTTGCAGGAGCGGAAGTCTATGCCGGCGGTGGTTAAGGTCGCCTTGCCACAACCCTTAAGGATATGGGGCACCGCGGTGGCTTCCAAAAGGCGGGTGCAGATGGTGATGCCCGATTAACCACGCTGGGCAGCCGCGGCTTTGGCCCAGGACTGGCGTCCTAGGACTTCGGCCTAGGACTTGCGGCGGATCTTGTAGAGAACAAATCGCTCCGAGGTGTCCAGCGCTTCCAGCAGATCCGGCAGCGGGTTCGCGACGTGCGATCCGAGGACGTAGAGATAGTCGAAGTCCTGATGCCAGGTGCGGACGAACGGCGGAACGCCACCCGGCGGCCGGCTTTCCGCGATCGCGGTAAGCACGCCTAGCGACACCGGCCCCCCGTAGGGAATGGCAAGACGGCGCACGTCTTCGCGTGGCCGCACGGGCTGCTTGCCCGCTTCCGTGAATAGATTCGGCACGAACGCGTTGGCATAGTGCACGGCCAGCGTAGGTGCATAGTACATCGGATATGAGGTGAGGTCGGCGAAGGGCGGGTCTCCATTGTCGTCCGTGCTGGCGACGAGGATGCGCGAGCCGCGATCGATCTTGTGGAACGACTCGACGATGGCCGCATAGTCGGTGCGGTAAGGCAGCCACACCGTGAGCACCACGGCGAGATTGATCAGTATGACGCCACTGATCGCGGCGAGCGCTGCCATTCTCCACGCCCGGCTGGGCAGCGTCAGCGAGCAGAAGGCCGGCAGGATCAGAGCCGCAGCGGGAATGACGCGCAGGTCGACGAACGAGGTTCCGAACAGCTTCGAGGGAATGACGACGTAGAGCAGCGCGAAGCCGATCGCGAGCCAGGTCCCGGCTGTTTCGAGCTTGAGGACGCCGCGTCTTGCGGCGAAGAACAGCGAGACCATCAGCGTAAGCCCGGTCGCCGCTGCGATCGTCAGATTGTAACCGTTCATGATGCGCAACGGCCAGATCGGCTTGAATCCGATGAACCAGCTCGTTCCTTCGCTTCCGATCGATCCCGCGGTCATGCGCATGATCCCAAAGAGGGCAAGCGCCGGTATGGCCAACGCGCCGAGCCGCGCGGCGGCGACCCCGTACGACCTTCGCCCATGGCGGATGCGCGAGAGCTCGTAGACGCCGAGCGTCGCGCCATAGACGCCGAGGGAGAAGAAATGTGCTGCAAACAGCGCAGCGACGAAGACCATGTTGACGACGAAACGCAGTGGCCATGGGCGCTCCGCGAGCATCAGATAGACGGCGATGCCGCAAAGAGCGAGGCCCAGTCCGAACTCGAAATTCACGAAGCCCCAGCTGAACGGCAGACAATAAAGGAAAGCGAGCGCCGCAAAGCCGGCGAGATGGACCCGTCCCTTCCGGGCCCATTCGAGCAAAAGCGCGCCTCCGACGATCAGCAATTGGCTCAGGAGCAGAAACAGGCGCGTGGCGTTCTCGACGTTGATCAGCCGCGCCATTTGCGGGACCAGCAGATCCATTCCAAGGTTGGGATAGAATGCCCAGGCCACTTCGTAATACGGATTGGCATTGGGAGTGCCGTTCTGGCTCAGAATGTACATCCGGGCGAGATGATTGGGATAGTCGACCATCGCGGGGATAGGGGTCAGCAGCACCGGAAGAAACGACAGGGCCGCCAGGACAGCAAGAACGCTGATCGGCGTCGATCGGTCCGAGCCAAGACGAGCCCAGATTGTCGAGGTCGGCTTGTCGGAAGGAATCATGTCATAGGGCCGCTAGAGTTTGAGCTTACGCTCTACGACAGCGCAACCGCGCGACACAACGCCAATAATGCGAACTTCGCGAAAATCAAACTGGGGTCGCCGCCGCATCGGAAGGAGGAGCCTATCATCCGGCGCGCTGCACGCGGATTCGTGCTGATGCGATTGCGGCGCGCCGGCTATGCCGGCTACTTCATCGCCGCGCTGATCGAGTTGAATTTGCTGCTCAGGAGTGCGCTGCCCGTGTTGTTCACGGCCGTGATGATCGCGAACGCGATGCCGGTGGCGATCAGACAATACTCGATGGCGGTGGCACCATTTTCGTCGGCAAGAAATGACTTGAGCAAAGTCATCGTCAACTCCTGTTCATCCGTCCAACCTAGGCCGGTGCCGTTTTCGGAATGGTAAATTGATTCACTAAGTTTTCGTGAGCGCGCCAAAACGCAGGGCGGATGGTCCTCACCTGCCGTTTGATATGGTGACATCGATTGACTTAAGGTTTCGTCACCCAATTCGGACGCATTTGGCGATGTCGTCATCCCGTCTCAGGACGAGATCTGGCGTTCCGGTGCGGCCTTGCTGGAGCGTTTCAGCACTATCGCCAGACGTCCGACCAGATAGCTGACCACGGACGGCTGCGCTCGCGCGGAGCTGCCGGCCAGGCTTTCTTCCTCGGCCGCGTCGTTGACGATGCCGATGTAATTCTTTCTGGCGTCCTGCTGCTTCACGAGCCTGCAACCCCGAGTTCAATCGAGGGGCGACGATGCTGCGCTGAGCGGGAAGCGTCGGTTAATTTTGTCTTCCGTAGGATTACGTGCCCTCCGGCCGCAGGCAGACGCTGAAAGCGCGGCTTGACTTAACGGATTGTTGAGCCTGTTCTCGAGCGGGGCGCCCGGCTCACTCGCGCCGACCGTCCGCATTCAGCGCCCGCAACACCGCGATGCGGGCGAACATCATCCAGCCGCCGCCGGTCTCGGCCGCGTTGATCAGGGTTTCGATCGCGGTCTGCCAGTGGCTCGCATCCTGCGTATCCTCGGGCAGTCGCATGATGTGATCGGCAGCTTCTTGCAGCGTCCGCAGCTTGCGCCCGCCACGTAACGAGATGGGTTCGTCGAACGCGGTCGACCAGGGCATGTCAGGTCGGCCGATCGACGAGGGGCAGCATCACGGCGTCGGCGCTGTGCGATGCCGCTAGCCGGCCTTCTTCGCCCGGGCCGGCGCGCGCACCGGCTTGTCCGCCTTTTTGGGAGCGGCTTTCGCAGCAGTGTCCTTGCCGCCCTTGCCGGTGATCGGCAGCAGCATCTCACGCTGGCCTTCGACGCGCTTCTTCGGCTTCTTGCCCTTGACGGCGTCCTTGGTCACGTCCTTGGCCACCTTCGCCGCGGGGCCTGCGTCCTTCTCGTTCGCGATGCTCTTCTTCAGCGCGTCCATGAGGTTGATAACGTTGCCGCTGGTCTTGGGCGCGGCCTTTGCTGCGATGGGCGCGCCGCTGCGCTTCTTGTTGATGAGGTCGATCAGTGCGGTCTCGTAATGGTCCTCGAACAGCTCAGGCTCGAACGCGCCGGACTTCTTCTCGACGATGTGCTTTGCAAGGTCGAGCATGTCCTTGGTCAGCTTCACGTCCTGGATGTCGTCGAAATAGTCCTTCTCGCCGCGCACCTCGTAGGGGTAGCGCAGCAGCGTCCCCATCAGGCCGCTCCCGAGCGGCTCCAGCGCGATGATGTGCTCGCGGTTGGTCAGCACCACGCGGCCGATCGCGACCTTGTCCATGCTCCGGATCGTCTCGCGGATCACCGCAAATGCGTCGTGGCCGACCTTGCCGTCGGGCACGAGATAGTAGGGGCGGATCAGATAGCGGCTGTCGATGTCGGTCTTCGGTACGAACTCGTCGATCTCGATCGTGTGGGTGGACTCCAGCGCGATGTCGTCGAGCTCGTCCTTGGTGACCTCGATATAGGTGTCGGTGTCGACCTTGTAGCCCTTGACGATGTCCTCCGAAGTCACCTCGTCACCGGTCTCGGCGTCGACCTTGAGGTACTTGATCCGGTGGCCGGTCTTGCGGTTTATCTGGTTGAACGAGACTTTCTCGGTATCCGAAGTGGCCGGATAGAGCGCGACCGGGCAGGTCACGAGCGACAAACGCAGAAAACCCTTCCAATTGGCGCGGGGGGCCATGGGCTACTCCAAACGCAACGGGGACAGAAGACGAAGATACCATCGGGGAACACCGAATCATAGCAAGGCGGATCGCTGAATCTTGCAACTGCGTTAATCGGCCGCCCGGCGCGCGGTTGCAGCCCGATCCGGCTGCAAAAACCGGAACATCATATCCGATCATGCGTTGCCACTGGACATTCGCCGCGAGGAGTCGCGGCCATCCGATGCGACGGCCAGAAATTGAGGTCACCATGGCAACCACGCGAGACCAACGTCAGATCGTGGAAACTCCGACGGAGGCGCGCCAGGGCGAGCCTGGGCCGTCGGTGGCGGCGCTGCTCGCCATATCAACCGGGCTCGCGATCCTGATCCTCGCGGTCATCTGGTTCGTGTTCTTCCGGACCTGATCGGCAGATCGACCGGACGGTTTGCACCTTCCGACTCGCCGCGTAACGCGGCACATTGCGCCCGCCATGCCGTCGGTTCGTCCGGTGGCATGGCGGGCGCAGTGCGTTGACTGCGAACTGGTCGGATATGACCAAAAAGTAACGCGGCCGGTTCCCCGGTGTTCATATTCAGTTCACGCCGGAATTGCTTCTGTGCAGGTGTTCATGCGGCCTAATTCTGGAGAGAAGCGTGCGCCTGCTCGTCGTTGAGGACGACCCCGATCTCAATCGCCAGCTTACCAAGGCGCTGACCGACGCCGGCTATGTCGTCGATCGCGCCTTCGACGGGGAGGAGGGGCATTTTCTCGGTGACAACGAGCCCTACGATGCCGTGGTGCTCGACATCGGCCTGCCGAAGAAGGACGGCATCTCGGTGCTGGAGGCCTGGCGGCGCAACGGCCGCACCATGCCGGTCCTGATCCTCACCGCGCGCGACCGCTGGAGCGACAAGGTCCAGGGCTTCGATGCCGGTGCCGACGACTATGTCGCAAAGCCGTTCCACCTGGAGGAGGTGCTGGCGCGGATCCGCGCGCTGCTGCGCCGCTCCACCGGCCACGCCCAGAGCGAGCTGACCTGCGGCCCCGTCACGCTCGACACCAGGACCGGCCGGGTCAGCGTGTCGGGTAATCCCATCAAGATGACGTCGCACGAATATCGGCTTCTGGCCTACTTGATGCACCATTCGGGGCGCGTCGTGTCCCGTACCGAGCTGGTCGAGCATCTCTACGACCAGGACTTCGACCGCGACTCCAACACGATCGAGGTCTTCGTCGGCCGCATCCGCAAGAAGCTCGACGTCGACATCATCCAGACTGTCCGTGGCCTCGGCTATCTCCTGACCCCGCCGGCCCCCGGCGCTTGAAGCGCGGTGTCTCGAACTATCTCGTCTAGACGTATCTTGGCTTGACGGGCGGCGCAGCAGGGGCCTTGTTCAGGTCATGAGTTCCGACGCCATGCCACCCCGCGCCTCCGGGATCATTCCGATGCCCGCCAGCTCGCTTGCGAACCGCCTGTTTCTGTCGGCGACCGCGTGGCTCGTCGTGATCCTGGCCATCACCGGCGTGGTGCTGTCGTCGGTCTACAAGAACGCCACCGAGCGCGCCTTCGACCGCCGGCTCAATCTCTATCTCCGCACGCTGATCGCCGAGGTCGCCACCCCCGACGAGCCGCCGGACCGCCAGTTCCAGTCGCTCGGCGAGCCCTTGTTCGAATTGCCGTTGTCCGGCTGGTACTGGCAGATCACGCGGACCGACACCGAAAAGCCGGAGGTGCGCTCCTCGCGCTCGCTCTGGGACAAGAAGCTGCCAAAGCTTGAAGAGCAGGGCACCGAGCTCACAGCCGCGGGCATCCGGATCGCTTATGTCGACGGTCCAGAGGGACAGAACCTGCGCATGGTGGAGCGGCCGGTCGATCTCGGCGCGGACGGCAAATTTCTCGTCAGTGTCGCCGGTGACGACACCGAGATTTTCGACGAGACGCGCAGTTTCGATTACTACCTCGGCGGCACCTTCACCGCGCTCGGTATCGTGTTGCTGCTGACCACCGTGTTTCAGGTCCGCTTCGGTCTCGCGCCGCTCAAGCGCATCTCCGAATCCATCGCCGACATCCGGTCCGGGCGGGCGGAGCGGCTCGAGGGCGAGTTCCCGGTCGAGATCGCACCGCTGGCGCGCGAGACCAACGCGCTGATCGACGCCAATCGCGAGATCGTGGAGCGCGCGCGCACCCATGTCGGCAATCTCGCCCACGCCATCAAGACGCCGCTCTCGGTCATCGTGAACGAGGCCGGCGCGCATGCCACCGATCCGTTCGCGGCCAAGGTGATGGAGCAGGCCGACGTGATGCGCGACCAGGTCGCCCATCATCTCGAGCGCGCGCGCATCGCGGCGCGGGTCTCGGTCGTTGCGACGGTGACGGAGGTGGCACCGGCCATCGAGGCACTGCGGCGGACCATGGAGAAGATCCACCGCGGCCGCGGCATCGTGGTCGAGGCCGAGGCCGATCCGTCGGCGAAATTTCGCGGCGAGCGGCAGGATCTGGAGGAGATGGTCGGCAACCTCGTCGACAACGCCTGCAAATGGGCGGCGTCGCGGGTCTTCATCGAAGTTCTGGCGGAAGCGCCGCAGCAGGCGAGCATCGGTCCGCGGCTGCATATCATCGTCGACGATGACGGCCGCGGCCTGTCGGAGGCCGAGCGCACCCAGGTCTCACGGCGCGGCCAGCGGCTCGACGAGTCCAAGCCCGGATCGGGCCTGGGACTGTCGATCGTGACCGAGCTCGCTGCGCTCTATGGCGGCAGCCTCTCCCTCGGCCGCGCACCGACGGGGGGCCTGCGGGCGGAGCTGGTCCTCCCCGGAATATAATCCCTTGTTCCGACGCGACTATTTGGCTTGCGGCACCCCGATCCGGACGAAACCAGGGGTATTCGGAGCGACTTCCTAAACGGCTTCTTAAGTGGCCCCACCTATGATCGAGGAGGACGGATCCCACGTCCGCCATTTACCGTTCATTACCCGGGCGCATGAGCCAGACATCGATCGAGCGGCTGAGGGACTATCTCGCGCAGCTCCCGCCGCAGGCGCAGGCGCTGCTGATGCGAGAGTTCGAGCGTGCGCTCGAGCGCGGCCAGGACACGGCCGTGGCAACCCTCGTGCTCGATCAGCTGCGCAAGATTGTCCGCAAGACGGAAGCCGACGAGGCCGCACCGCCGCGTACGGACGATCTGTCGCGGCTGCTGTTCCAGGTGCTGGAACCATTCCTCGTCGAAGCAGGCGCTCCGATCCGGGTCGGGCAGGTCCGCCGCTCCTCGCTGGCTCCGATCTGGCAATGGCTCGGCCGCGACGGTGCTCCGGACAAGCTGAAGGAACTCGAGGCGGCGCTGGCGCGCACGCCGGCCGACAGCGCAGGCCAGGTCGAAGCGCTGACCTCGAAGCTCCAGGCGGTCGCTGCGGATGCCATCTTCGAGCTGACGGGGCCGGGCGGGGGCGACAAGTCGCGTGCGCTCGCACGCGTTGGCCCGCCCAACGTGATCGAGGACTTCTATTCGAGCGGGGCGGTGCTCGCGGTCCGCGACGCCATTGCCACCTTGAACGAGAAGCTGCCGCGCTCTTTGCGCGCCTTCGGCGATGCCCAGATCGCATCGGTGACTGCAGCGCTCAACATTCCCGTCCTCCAGACCCCGCAGATGCTGCCCTTCGCGCTCTCCATCGTCGTGCAGCGGATGACCGCGCCGTGGCAGATCATCCGCCTCGCCATCAAGATTGCCGCATCCGACGACGAGATCCGTGTTGCGGCAACGCCCTACGGCGTCGCCGTCACGATCGCGCTGCATGATCTGTCCTGCGTGGCGGCCATCCTGCGCATGGACATCAAGCGCGGCCATTTCGACAATGTCGCCGCCAATCTCAAGACGCTGCACGACGGCGTGCGAGGCCTGCGTACCGAGCTCGACCTGCGCAACGATTCCGCCTGGGGCAAGCAGTTGACCTCGATCCGGGCCGACATCTCTAACGCGCTGCAATCCGAGATCGACAGTGTTCCCGGCCGCGTCCGCCGCATCCTGCGCCAGCGCGCCGAGAAGGACATTCCGCCGGGCGCGCGGATCGACAGCACCGAGGTCGAGGAAACCGTCGCGCTGATCGATTTCGTCGCCACCTGCCGCAATTATGCGAGCGAGCTTGCGATCAACGAGGTGACACTGCGCACCTATTCCGACCTCCAGCAATATGTCGAGCGTTCGACTGAGCAGCTGGTGCAGTCGCTGCGCGGCGCCGATCACAAGGTCCGCACCTATCGGCAGCAGCAGGTGCAGGCCGCGATCCGCTTCTGCCAGGTGCTGTTCGGCGATGATTATGCCTCGCTGATGAGCCGCGCCGCGGAGAACGCGGCCACGGGCGAGCGCAAATCGTCGCGCGCTAGCTGATCCAGGCGCATATTTCAGTAGTCACAATTTCAGGTTGACGGTGTCGGTGGCTGGCCCTACGGTCGCCGTGCAGGTTTTTTATATTTCTATCTGTGGGCGCATGAAATCCGTTATCAGTTCCATCGAAATCGAGAATCGCGTCGTTGTTGCCAAATATCAAAGGCTGATGGTCGGCGCGAAGGTGGTGCTGGTCGAGAAGGCAAGCGGTCGGCAGCTTCCTGAGACCGTCACCAGGGTTGCATCACCCGTTCCCGTCGGGGCGTTGCGCATCAGATTGCCCGACGCTATCGAGCCGGGAACATATTTCCTGAAGGCCTTCAACGGGCATGGCGAGGACGCCGCTCAAAGCGCGGACTTCGAGATCGGCTAAGCCGTTGGATTTTCACCATTTCGGGACTGTGCGCGGTCGCGCCGAATTGACAATTGTCAATTGCCGCATCGTCCGGCCGTGGTGTAAAGCGACCTGTGGGCGCGGCTTGCGCGCTGCCGGAAGCTTGCCAGATGATGCTATGGTTCGTGTTCGCGCTGATGACGGTCGCGGCGATCTTCGCCGTGCTTTTGCCGCTCGGCCGTAGCGGACGCGCGCAAAATCAGGGCAGCGAGGTCGCGGTCTACAAGGACCAACTCGCCGAGATCGAGCGTGATCTTGCCGCAGGGCTGATCGCCGCGCCCGAAGCCGAGGCCGCGCGCGTCGAGGTCAGCCGCAGGCTGCTTGCCGCGGCCGGCAGCGAGCCCGCAACGGCACCGAAATCCAGCCTCAAATGGCGCCGCGCGGCGGCCGTGCTGGCGCTTGCCGGCCTGCCGCTGGTTGCGATTGGTGTCTATGTGCCGCTCGGCTCGCCCAGGCTTCAGGACTTTCCACTGGCGCAGCGGGAGCGCGGATCCGGGTCCGGCATGGCGCAGTCGCTCGAGAATCTGGTCGTACAGGTCGAGCAACATCTGGAAAAGAATCCGACCGACGGGCGCGGCTGGAACGTGATCGCGCCCGTGCTGGAACGGCTCGGTCGCTTCGACGACGCCGTGCGCGCCTATCGCAACTCGCTCACCTACAATGGCGAGAGCGCGGAGCGCCGGTCCGATCTCGGCGAAGCGATCTCGGCCGCCGCCGGCGGCGTCGTGACCGCCGAAGCCAAGACCGAGTTCGAGCGCGCGCGCGCGCTCAGCGCCGACGACCCCAAGGCGAACTATTTTCTCGGTCTCGCCGCCGAGCAGGACGGCCGCAAGGCCGATGCCGCCAATATCTGGCGCGCGCTGCTGGCGAAAGCGCCGGCGGATGCGCCGTGGCGACCTCTGGTGCAGACCTCGCTCGCGCGGGTCGGTGGCGGTGGCGCGACGATGCCGGCGCTGTCGGATGAGACCCTCGCAGCTTCCAAGGACATGAAAGAGGTCGATCGCAACGCGATGGTTCGCGGCATGGTCGAACGGCTCGCCACGCGCCTCAAGCAGAACGGCGACGACGTCGAGGGTTGGCTGCGCCTGGTGCGCGCCTATCTCGTCATGGGTGATCGCGACAAGGCGGTGGGGGCATCGACCGATGCCCGCCAGGCGGTTGCCAACGATGCAGCACGGTTGCGCCAGCTTGATGAAGGCCTCAAGACACTCGGGCTCGACGGATGATGATGTCAGGACGAGACGGGCAGGGAATGGATACGCCATGACGCGCAAGCAGCGACGTATGACCATCATCGGCGGCTCGCTTGCCGTGCTCGCCCTCGCGGCCGCGCTGGTGCTCAACGCTCTGCGCGATTCCATCGTGTTCTTCTCGACGCCGACCATGGTCGCCGAGAAGCACGTTGCGCCCGGCAAGCGGTTTCGCCTCGGCGGCCTGGTGCAGCCCGGCTCGCTCCAGCGCGGCGACAATCTCGCTGTGACCTTCGAGGTCGCCGACGGCGGCGCAAAGCTTCCGGTCGCCTTCAAGGGCATTTTGCCCGATCTGTTCCGCGAAGGGCAGGGCGTCGTCGCCGAAGGCGCGCTCGATGCTGACGGCGTGTTCAAGGCCGACACCGTGCTCGCCAAGCACGACGAGACCTACATGCCAAAGGACGTCGCCGATGCCCTGAAGAAGCAGGGGCACTGGAAGGATGATTACGGCGCCAAAGCTTCCGACGGCGTCAAGCCCGCGGCCACGACCGCGCAGGGCAATCCGCAGGGAGCAGTTCGGTGATCGCGGAGTCAGGACATTACGCGCTGGTGCTGGCGCTCGGACTGGCACTGATCCAGTCCATCGTGCCCCTGATCGGCGCGCGGCTGCGCGATGACGCGCTGATGAATGTGGCGCGCTCCACTGCGCTGGCGCAGCTTCTGTTCGTCGGTGCGTCGTTCATCGCGCTTGTGATGCTGCACGTGGAGTCGGACTTCTCCGTCGTCAACGTCTACGAGAATTCCCACTCCATGAAGCCGCTGCTCTACAAGATCACTGGCGTGTGGGGAAACCATGAAGGCTCGATGCTCTTGTGGGTGTCGATCCTCGCGCTGTTCGGCGGATTGGTCGCGGCCTTCGGCAACAATCTGCCGCTGTCGCTGCGCGCGCACGTGCTGGCCGTACAGGCGTGGATCGCCAGCGCCTTCTATCTCTTCATCCTGGTGACCTCCAACCCGTTCCTGCGCATCACCAACCCGCCGATCGAGGGACGCGATCTCAATCCGGTGCTTCAGGACATCGGTCTCGCCGTGCATCCGCCGATGCTCTATCTCGGCTATGTCGGCTTCTCAATTTCGTTTTCCTTCGCGATCGCGGCGTTGCTGGAGGGGCGGATCGATGCCGCCTGGGCGCGTTGGGTGCGGCCGTGGACGCTGGTCGCCTGGATCTTCCTGACGCTCGGTATCGCCATGGGCTCGTACTGGGCCTATTACGAACTGGGTTGGGGCGGCTGGTGGTTCTGGGACCCGGTCGAGAACGCCTCGCTGATGCCTTGGCTTGCCGGCACCGCGCTGCTTCATTCGGCTCTGGTGATGGAGAAGCGCAACGCGCTGAAGGTCTGGACCATCCTCTTGTCGATCTTGACCTTCTCGCTATCGCTGCTTGGGACCTTCCTGGTGCGCTCGGGGGTCATCACCTCGGTGCATGCCTTCGCGACCGATCCAACCCGCGGGGTGTTCATTCTCCTGATTCTCTGCCTGTTCATCGGGGGCAGCCTGTCGCTGTTCGCGGGGCGCGCGACGTCGTTGAAGCAGGGCGGCCTGTTTGCACCGATCTCGCGCGAGGGTGCGCTGGTGCTGAACAATCTGCTGCTCACTGTGGCCTGCGCGGTGGTGCTGTTCGGCACGCTCTATCCGCTGGCGATGGAGATGCTCGCCGATTTCAAGATGTCGGTCGGCGCGCCGTTCTACAATCTCACCTTCGCTCCGCTGTTCACGCTATTGCTGCTCGCCGTGCCGTTCGGGCCGATGCTGGCGTGGAAACGCGGCGATCTGCTAGGCGTCACCCAACGCCTGCTGGCGGCCGGCGTTGCCGGGCTTATCGCCGTCGCGATGGTCTGGGGCTGGGTGCGCGGCGGCAGCGCGCTCGCGCCATTGGCAATCGGACTTGGCGTCTTCGTCATTGCCGGCGCCGTCACGGATCTGGCCGAACGAACCGGCTTGTTCCGGCTGCCGTTCGCGACGACGCTGCATCGTGCCCGCGGTCTGCCGCGCTCGGCCTGGGGCTCGGTATTTGCGCATGCCGGCCTCGGCGTTGCGCTGATCGGAATCGTCTGCGAGACCACCTGGAACAGCGAATATATCGCGACGATGAAGCAGAACGACGTCGCCCATGTCGCCGGCTATGACGTCAAGCTGGACGGCCTGTTTCAGCGCCAGGGACCGAACTTCCACGAGATGATCGCCGAATTCAACGTCAGCCACGACGGCGAGATGCTCAGCGTGATGACGCCGTCCAAGCGCAGCTTCACCACCCGCGGCTCCTCGACCACCGAGGCCGCGCTGCTGACGCGCGGCGCCAGCCAGCTCTACATCTCGCTCGGCGACGCCACTGCCGAAGGCGCCATTGCCGTGCGCATCTATCACAAGCCGCTGGTGCTGCTGATCTGGTGGGGACCGGTGCTGATGGCGTTCGGCGGCGTGCTATCCCTGTCGGACCGGCGCCTGCGAGTCGGCGCGCCGAAACCGGCGCGTGCCAAGCAGCGCCTGCAGCCGGCGGAGTGATCTGATGCGCCGAATGATGGTCGCGTTCATCGCGCTGATGCTGCTGGCCTTGCCTGCGGCGCATGCCGTGCAGCCGGACGAGATCATGTCGGATCCGGTGAAGGAGTCGCGTGCACGCGATCTGTCGCGTGAGCTGCGCTGCATGGTCTGCCAGAACCAGTCGATCGACGATTCCGATGCGCCGCTGGCGCGCGATTTGCGGCTCCTGGTGCGCGAGCGTATCGCGGCCGGCGACAGCAATTCGCAAGTGCTCGATTTCCTGGTCGCGCGCTACGGCGAGTTCGTGCTGCTCAAGCCGCGCTTCGAGCGCCAGAACATGCTGCTGTGGCTGCTCGCGCCGTTGCTGCTGATTGGCGGCAGCCTGGCGCTATGGCTGCAAATCCGCCGGCGCGCGCGAAATGGTGCAGACCTACCGGCTCCGCCGCTCACGCCCGACGAGGAAGCGCGGCTCGCCGCATTGATGGCGGATGAAGCCAAATCCAGCTAGCTACGTTGCTGCGCGCATCAAGCCGGCACTGCGCGGGGGGTCCTGGAACTTGGTCAAGTTCCTGCAGGTTCACTAGTTTTGGCCGCGATAAACTGCCGCATCCGCATGTCCGGTTCATTACAAAAGTTTAACCCCGCCGCCAGCGCACGGTAAGGCGACAGCCCCCATCTTCAGGTCCGTAAGGTGCCGCCGTCAGGCGCCAAATGGATTTCAAGGCCCTGGAGATCTCTGCATGACCGACCGTTCCGACCTCTCGAACCTTCCGTCCTACCGGCAGCCCCGCCGGCCCGTTTTCTCGGCCCGCAAGATCGCGCTGATGGCCTCGGTCGTCGCCGGCCTCGGCGCCGCCGTCCACGGCTTCGGCACGTCAACCTCGCCCGCCGACCTGTTCTCGACCCCGGCGCTTGCGCAGGTCAACAACGAGGTCCGCAAGGTCGAACGCCCGATCGGTTTCGCCGACATTGTCGAGCGCGTGAAGCCGTCGGTGATCTCGGTGAAGGTCAACATGAAGGAGAAGACCGCGAGCAACGACGACGGCGATGATTCCTCCTCGCCGTTCCAGCCGGGCTCGCCGATGGAGCGGTTCTTCCGCCGCTTCGGCGGTCCGGATGGCGTCCCGGGCCTGAAGGGTGGTGGCGGTCGTGGCCGCGTCGTGCAGGGCCAGGGCTCCGGCTTCTTCATCTCGGCTGATGGCTTTGCCGTGACCAACAACCACGTGGTCGACGGCGCCGACAAGGTCGAGGTCACCACCGACGACGGCAAGACCTACACCGCCAAGGTGATCGGTACCGACCAGCGCACCGACCTTGCCTTGATCAAGGTCGAGGGCAGCTCGAACTTCCCGTTCGCGAAGCTTGCCGACGGCAAGCCGCGGATCGGCGACTGGGTGCTCGCGGTGGGCAACCCGTTCGGCCTCGGCGGCACCGTGACTGCCGGCATCGTTTCGGCCAGCGGCCGCGACATCGGCAACGGCCCCTACGACGATTTCATCCAGATCGACGCCCCCGTGAACAAGGGCAATTCCGGCGGTCCCGCGTTCGACACCAATGGTGAGGTGATGGGCGTCAACACCGCGATCTACTCGCCTTCCGGCGGCAGCGTCGGCATCGCGTTCTCGATCCCCGCCAGCACCGTGAAGAGCGTGGTGGCGCAGCTCAAGGACAAGGGCTCGGTCAGCCGCGGCTGGATCGGCGTGCAGATCCAGCCGGTGACACCCGACATCGCAGACAGCCTCGGCATGAAGAAGGCCGAAGGTGCGCTGGTTGCGGAGCCGCAGGCGAATGGTCCGGCGGCCAAGGCCGGCATCGAGTCCGGTGACGTGATCACGTCGGTCAACGGCGAATCGGTCAAGGACGCGCGCGAGCTCGCCCGCACCATTGGCGGCCTGGCGCCCGGCGCGACCGTGAAGCTCAACGTGCTGCACAAGGGCCAGGACAAGGTGGTGAACCTCACCCTCGGCCAGCTGCCGAACACGATCGAAGCCAAGGCCGACATCGACAAGGACAGCGGCAAGGGCGCGAGCCGCGGCACCGACGTGCCCAAGCTCGGCATGACCGTCGCGCCCGCCGATTCCGTGGCCGGCGCCGGCAAGGAAGGCGTCGTGGTCACCGAAGTCGATCCGAAGAGCGCCGCAGCCGAACGCGGCTTCAAGGAAGGTGACGTGATTCTCGAAGTCGGCGGCAAGAGCGTGAGCACCGCCGGCGAAGTTCGCGACGCCATCAACACGGCGCGGACTGACAACAAGAACAGCGTCCTGATGCGGGTGAAGAGCGGCGGTCAGTCGCGCTTCGTCGCCGTGCCCATCGCGAAGGGCTAACCAAGGGCTCGGCCTCAGGAGGCCTCCGAGATGAAGGGTGTCGCCGGCATCAGTCGCCCCCGCCGACGGCGCCCTTCGGGGGAGCAGCGCAACGTTTGCTTCCCCTATCTACCTTCCGGTGGAATACGCCCCCCTCCGTCGGAAGGCCTAGGGCGGTGAAGTCCCCCCAGCTTCACCGCCCGCCTTTTTCTCGATGCCAGAGTCTCTCACTCGGCTTGCATGCGATTGCCGCTCGCGCCATGTTTAGAGAAGGTTCACTCCCTTGACCGTTGCCGAACGCACGATGCGCCTCCTCATCATCGAAGACGACCGCGAATCCGCCGACTACCTCGTGAAGGCTTTTCGTGAGGTCGGGCACATTGCCGACCACGCCGCCGACGGCGAGGAAGGCCTTGCCATGGCCGAGAACGGCGATTACGACGTGCTGGTGGTCGACCGCATGCTGCCCAAGCGCGACGGCCTGTCGGTGATCGGCGCGCTCCGCGACAAGGACGATTCGACGCCAGTGCTGATTCTCTCCGCGCTCGGCCAGGTCGACGACCGCATCAAGGGCCTGCGCGCTGGCGGCGACGATTATCTGCCGAAACCCTATTCCTTCGCCGAGCTGTTGGCCCGGGTCGAGGTGCTGTCGCGCCGCCGCGGCGGTCCGGCCGAGGACACGCTGTACCGCGTCGGCGATCTCGAGCTCGACCGGCTCTCCCATCGCGTCGCGCGCGGCAAGGACGAGCTGACGCTCCAGCCGCGCGAATTCCGCCTGCTCGAATACCTCATGAAGCATGCGGGCCAGGTGGTGACCCGCACCATGCTGCTGGAGAACGTCTGGGACTATCATTTCGATCCGCAGACCAACGTCATCGACGTCCACATTTCGCGGCTGCGCTCCAAGATCGACAAGGGTTTTGAGCGGCCGCTGCTGCACACGATCCGCGGCGCGGGATACATGATCCGTGACGGCATTCGGTAAACTCGTCCGCACCACGGCATTCCGGCTGACGCTGGTCTATTTGCTGTTGTTCGCGATGTTCGCGGCCTCGCTGCTGGCCTATTTCGCCTGGAATACGCGGCGGCTGATCACCGAGGAGATCACGCAGACAGTCAATGCCGAGACCTCGGAGATCAGCGAGATCTACGGCCGCCGCGGCTTGCGCGCTCTCGTGCTCGCGATCGAGTACCGGGCGCTGCGTCCGGGTGCCAACCTCTATCTCGTGACGACGCCGACCGGGCAGGCGATCGCCGGTAATGTCGGCTCGCTGGCGCCCGGCGTGATGGCGAAGCGCGGCTGGTCCGAGACCGCCTACCGGCGTATCGAGGACGCCGACGATCGCGACCACCTTGCGCTCGTCCGCGTCACCGAACTGGAAAACGGCTTCCGGCTTCTGATCGGACGCGATCTGGCCGAGCGGCGACGGCTGTTCGGCATCGTGGCGAAGGCCGCGCAATGGTCGATCCTGATCGTCGTTGTGCTCGGCCTGGGCGGCGGCATCTTTGTGGCGCGCAGGGTTTTGAGGCGCATCGATGCGATGAGCGGCACCGCCCATCGGATCATGACTGGCGATCTCAGCGAACGCCTGCCGGTAGGGCGCAGCGGCGACGAGCTCGACCGTCTCGCCGAAAATCTCAACGCCATGCTGGAGCGGATCGAGGCGCTGATGGCGGGGCTGAAGGAGGTCTCCGACAACATCGCCCACGATCTCAAGACGCCGCTGACGCGCCTGCGCAACCGCGCCGAGGAGGCGCTGGCGAAATCCGGCGGCGAGGCCGATTACCGCGCCGCGCTGGAGCGGACCATCGAGGAATCCGACGGGCTGATCCGTACCTTCAACGCGCTTCTGATGATCGCGCGCGCCGAGTCCGGGCAGGCGCGCGGCAACATGGATGATTTCGACGCGGCCGATGTCGCCAACGGCATTCACGAACTCTACGAGCCGCTGGCCGAAGACGACGGCATGACTTTGAAGGTCAGGTGCGAGCCGACGCCGGTTCACGCCAACCGCGAGTTGATCAGCCAAGCCCTCGCCAATCTTGTCGAGAATGCGATCAAATACGGCAAGCCGGTCGCGCAATCCGCGGGAACCGTGGTCAGCATGGAGGGCAGGCAGATCACGATCGAATCGAGGCGCGAGGGCGATCAGGTGCTGCTCAGCGTCACCGATCGCGGTCCCGGAATCCCCGAAGGCGACCGCAAGCATGTGGTGGAACGATTCGTGCGGCTGGAAGCGAGCCGCACGCTGCCTGGATCCGGCCTCGGTCTCAGTCTCGCCTCCGCGGTCGCGACATTGCATGGCGGTGAGTTAAGGTTGGGTGACGCCCAGCCCGGTCTTGTCGCCACGCTGGTGCTGCCGGCGCGCGCGGGCGACAGGGTTGCTCCGCCAATGCCGGATGTGCCACAGAAGGTGGCATGAACCACTCCGCGCCGGGAAACGCGGACAAGCATGGTGAGAGACTTGCCGCACGCTTCGCGGAGGCTCCCCATATTGCCGCTTCCGTCACCGACCAAGGACGTTTTGAAAGGTGGCTGGCCGAGCTCGAGCCAGCGCAATTCACCCGTCTTGAAGCGCTGCTGGCTCACCGCTTCGCGCGGGACATCCTGGCCGGCATCGCGGAATTCTCGCCTTATCTGTTTGAGCTGCTGCGCGCTGATCCGCAGCGCCTGATCCGGCTGCTGGAATGCGATCCGGATGCGCATCTCGCCACGCTGATCGCGGAGGCGAACGGCGCCGTGCTCGCGGCATCCGATGAAGCCGAGGTGATGCGGCTGCTTCGCCGCATGAAGGCGGAGGCCGCGCTCCTGATCGCACTGTGCGACATCGGCGGGGTCTGGCCGGTGATGCGGGTGACCGCAGCGCTCACCGATCTCGCGGTGGCCTCGGTGCGGGCGGCGCTTCAATACCTCCTGCGGCAGGAAGCCGCGCGCGGCAAGCTCTCGCCGCCCAATCCCGAGGCGCCGGAGGAGGGCTGCGGGCTGATCGTGCTTGCGATGGGCAAGATGGGCGCAGGCGAGCTGAACTATTCCAGCGACATCGATCTCATCGTGTTCTTCGATCCCGACAATACGACGCTTGCCGCGGATATCGAACCCCAGCCGTTCTTCGTGAGGGTGACGCAGGGGATGGCACGCATTCTCCAGCAGCGCACTTATGACGGCTACGTCTTCCGCGTCGATCTGCGCCTGCGTCCCGATCCATCCTCGACGCAGGTGGCGATTTCGCGCGATGCCGCGCTGAACTATTATGAGCGGGAAGGGCGTACCTGGGAGCGCGCCGCGATGATCAAGGCGCGAGTCTGCGCCGGCGATCCCAGGGCGGGCGCGGCGCTACTCGCGGAGATCGCGCCCTTCGTCTGGCGCAAGCATCTCGACTTTGCCGCGCTTGCCGACGTTCACGACATGAAGCGGCAGATGCAGACCTATCGCGGCCAGAGCGAGGTTGCGGTCGAAGGGCATAACGTGAAGGTCGGGCGCGGCGGAATCCGCGAGATCGAGTTCTTCGCCCAGACCCAGCAATTGATCGCCGGGGGGCGACATCCCGAACTGCGTGTGCGGCCGACGCTCGCCGCGCTCGGCGTGCTTGCTTCCAGCAACTGGATCACGGTTTCGGCGCGTGACGAGCTGACCACGGCCTACCAATTCCTGCGCCGGGTCGAGCATCGCCTCCAGATGATCGCAGACGAGCAGACCCACACGCTGCCCGAGGACAAGGAGGCGGTCGAGCGTTTCGCCTGGTTCTTCAGCTATCCGGATCGCGAGGCCTTTGCCCGCGACCTTCTGCGGCAGCTCGAGATCGTCCAGGGCCACTACGAAAAACTGTTCGAAGGCGACGATCCGACCGGCACGGCCAAGCTGCCGGCGCT
The DNA here is from genome assembly GCF_023073215.1 of Bradyrhizobium sp. 35. Classification (NCBI taxonomy): domain Bacteria; kingdom Pseudomonadati; phylum Pseudomonadota; class Alphaproteobacteria; order Hyphomicrobiales; family Nitrobacteraceae; genus Bradyrhizobium; species Bradyrhizobium sp. 35. Next base: position 274,174 of record NZ_JADPJC010000157.1, on the reverse strand, counting down.
CGACTACAGTGCGGGTCCCGACGATCCGCGGCTGCTTCAGTATCTGGCCACGCTCGGCTTCAAGAAGCCTGCCGCCGTCGCGCAGACCGTGCGTGACTGGATCACCGGCGAGTACCGCGTGTTCCGCGTCGAAGCGACGCGCAACGCATTCGTCGAATTCGTGCCGGCTCTCATCGACGGTCTCGCTCATGCCGAGGAGCCGGATCGGGCCGTCGTGGCGTTCGACCATTTCCTTGGAGCGCTTCAGCGCGGCGGCCGGCTGATCACGCTGCTCGGGCAGAACCGCGATCTCGTCGCACTGGTCGCCCTGGTGCTGGGCGCGGCGCCCCGACTCGGCGAGATGCTGGCGCGGCAGCCGCAGCTCATGGACGGCCTGATCGATCCGCGCTTCTTCGGTGCCATGCCCGACAGGCAGGAATTGTCGGGGCGGCTTGCGAGCACGGTGCAGGATGCCGGCTCTTACGAAGAGTTCCTCGACCGCCTGCGCCTGTTCGGGCAGGAGAGCCTGTTCCTGATCGGCACGCGCATTCTCTCGGGCACGGTCTCGGCGCAGCAAGCGAGCACGGCCTTTGCTGACGTCGCCGAGGGCATCGTCCATACCGTGCATGGCCTCGTCGCCGACCGCTTCGCCGCCCAGCATGGCCGGATCAAGGGGCAGGAGACCGCGATCATCGCGATGGGCCGGCTCGGCAGCCGCGAGATGACCGCGTCGTCCGATCTCGACCTGATCCTGCTTTACGATTTCGACGGCGACAGTCCGGACTCCGACGGTGCGAAGTCGCTGCAAGGTGCACATTACTTCGCGCGTTTCACCCAACGCCTGATCAGCGCGTTCACGACGCGCACCAATTACGGAGTGCTCTACGAGATCGACATGCGGCTGCGCCCCTCGGGGCGTGCCGGCCCTGTGGCCTCGAGCCTCGTCTCGTTCGCGGACTACCAGGCCAACGAGGCCTGGACCTGGGAGCACATGGCGCTGACGCGCGCGCGCGTCGTGTCCGCTTCGCCCGAATTCCGGGAACGGATCGAGCGCGTCATCCGCGATGTCCTGACCCGCCGCCGCGATCCCGGAATCATCGCCAACGATGTTGCCGACATGCGGCGCGCGATCGCCCAGGAGAAGGGCGAGGCCGATTGCTGGGATCTCAAATATGCCGCCGGCGGCATGGTCGACATCGATTTCATCGCGCAATATCTCCAGCTCGTGCATGCGCACGAGAAGCCGGAGATTCTCGACGCCGGCACCATGCAGGTGCTGGAAAATGCATGTAGGCTTGGCGTGCTCGCGCAATCGGAGACCGAGATATTGCGGGCCGCGGCGCGGCTGTATCACGACCTGACGCAGATCCTGCGGCTCTGCGTCAGCGACCGGTTCAAGCCGGAGACCGCCGGCACCGACCTTCTGCGCGTGATGGCACGCGCCGGCGATGCGCCGCATTTCTCCTCGCTGGAGGCGCGCGTGAAGGAGACGCAGAGCGAGGTGCGCCGTGTCTTCAGGGCGCTGCTGGAAGGGACGTCGTCGTCGGCTTCAGCGAGGTGAGCGCCTCCCGCACGTTCGGCTCCAAGCCCGCGCCGCGGGCGTCGCGGCGACGCGCTGGATGCAGCGCTAGGCATTCGTGGCGGTTTTTGCGTGTCGCAAGGGGTAGGGCATGCTAGCTTGCATGCCACCATACGATCCGAGGGAACGAACGGTTGCTCGACAAGCTTGAACTATTGCTGGCGCTGGCGAAGGAACGGCATTTCGGCCGGGCCGCCGAAATGTGCGGCGTGACGCAACCGACGATGTCGACCGGGCTGAAGCAGCTCGAGGAGATCCTCGGCGTGATGTTGGTCCAGCGCGGCTCCCGCTTCCAGGGTTTTACGCCGGAAGGCGAGCGGGCGCTGGATTGGGCGCGGCGGATCGTGGGCGATGCCCGCGCGATGCGTGACGAGATCAACGGGCTGAAGCATCAGCTCTCCGGCGAGATCCGAATTGCGGCAATCCCGACCGTGCTCGGTATGGTCGCTGCGCTGACGACGCCGTTCCGCGCCAGGCATCCCGAGGTGCGTTTCCGCATCCAGTCCACCACCTCATCCGAGGTGCTGGGGTTGCTCGAGAATCTCGAGGTGGATGCAGGCCTGACCTATATCGAGAACGAGCCGATCGGCAAGGTGCGCACCATTCCGCTCTACAGCGAGAGCTATCGTCTGCTCACCGCGCCGGATGGAATGTTCGGTGATCGCGAGACGGTGACGTGGCGGGAGGTCGGACAGGTGCCGCTGTGCCTGCTGACGCCCGACATGCAGAACCGCCGCATCATCGACCGCGCGTTACGTTCGGTCGGCGCCGAGGCGACGCCGACCTTGACCTCGAATTCGCTGCTGGTGCTGTTCACGCATGTGAAGACGGGGCGCTGGGCCAGCGTGATGCCGGCCAAGCTCGCCGAGACGCTCGGCCTGTCCGATACGGTGCGCTCGATCCCGATCATCGATCCCGATGTCAATTACAGCATCGGCATGGTGATCCCGCAGCGTGATCCGATGACGCCGCTGATCGCGGCGCTGGTCAATGTCGCGCGAGAAGTCGCGCCGTCGCTGCAATCGTAGAATTCAGGCCGCGGCCGATATTCCGGACGCCGACTTGATCGCGTTGCGGGGCAGGGTGACGCGCACGACGGTGCCGACCTCGAGTTTGGAGCGCAGCCGCATCGAGCCGCCATGAAGCTGCGCCAGCGAGCGGGCGATCGCCAACCCCAGTCCCGAGCCGTGATAGGTCTTGGTGAGCTGGCTCTCGACTTGCTCGAAGGGGCGGCCGAGCCGCGCCAGCGAATGCGGCGCGATGCCGATGCCGGTGTCGGCGATCATCAGCACGATCCTGTCGTCGAGCTGCCGGCTGCGCACCACGATGCGTCCGCCGTCGGGCGTGAACTTCACGGCGTTGGAGAGCAAATTGACGATGATCTGCTTGGTGGCGCGACGGTCGGCGACGACGGAGATGGACTTTGCGATGTCGGCGTCGAGCGTCAGGTGCTTGTCCTGCGCGCGGCCGGTGACGACCCGCAGGGATTCCGCCAGCGTCTGCGCCAGGTCGAGCTCTTCCATGTCGAGCTTCATGCGGCCGGCCTCGATCTTGGACATGTCGAGGATGTCGTTGATGACTTCGAGCAGGTAATGCCCGCTGGTCAGGATGTCGTGGCAGTATTCCTGGTACTTCTCCGAGCCGAGCTCGCCGAACATGCCCGAGCCCATGATTTCGGAAAAGCCGATGATCGCGTTCAGCGGCGTGCGCAGCTCGTGGCTCATATTGGCGAGGAATTTCGACTTGGTCTGGTTGGCTTCCTCGGCGCGGGTCTTCTCGCGCTGGTATTTCTCGGCGAGATCGGCGAGTTCGCCCGCCTGGCGCTCCAGGGCTGCCTGCGAGCGCTTAAGGTCGATGACGGTGGCGCGCAGGCGTAGATCGTTGTCGACCAGCTTCTGCTCGTGCTCCTTGATGCGGGTGATGTCGGTGCCGACCGAGACGTAGCCGCCGTCCTTGGTGCGGCGCTCGCTGATGTGCAGCCAGCTGCCGTCGTCGAGCTGCGCCTCGAAGGTCCGCGCACCGGGGCCCTGGCTCGCAGTCTCGTTGTGCCGGGTGCGAACCTCCGGCATGCGGCCGACCTCCAGCACGGTCTCGTAGGAGGTGCCGGGGATGACGGCGCTGTCGGGCAGCTTGTGCAGGCGCTGGAAGTGCGAATTGCAGAGCACCAAGCGGTCGCTGGCGTCCCACAGGACGAAGGCTTCGGGAATGGTCTCGATCGCGTCGCGCAGGCGCAAATCGGCTTCCACGGTCCGCTCGGCGAGGCTCTTCTGCTCGGTGATGTCGACCGCGATCCCGATCAGGTGAACGCTGGAATCGGTCGCGCCGCTGGTCTTCTCGCAGCGGACGCGGAGCCAGATCCAGTGGCCGTCGACATGCTGCATGCGGAAGGTCTGGTCGATGTGGTCGATCTTCTCGGAGATGAGCTGGTCGGCGATCTCGAACAGGTCGATGTCGTCGGACTTCACCAGCGCGTTGACCTCGCCGAAGGTGAGGAGCTCGTTGCGGCCGTCGAGGCCGAGCATTGAAAACATTGACTGCGACCAGAAGATGCGGCCGCGCGACAGGTCCCAGTCCCACAGCCCGCAGCGGCCGCGGTTGAGCGCGGTGTCGATCCGGCCGCGCACGGCGTCGTTGATCAGGTCGCCCTCGCGGGCACGGGTGGACTGCCAGTGGAAGGCGAAGCCGAGGATCAGGACCACGAAGCCGGTGGTGGCCGACAGCGTCACCGATAGCGCGGCGTCCGAGCCCCAGATCGGCTCGTTGCGCTCCTGGATCACGGTCACGAAGCCGGGCAACGATTTGATCTGCCGCGCGGTCGCCATTGCGGCGTTGCCGTTCGGCAGCGTCATGTCGGAGATGTTGTCGTCGCGCGGCGGTGCCGCCAGCAGTTGCGCCGTCGTGATTGCGTCGAGCAGGCGGTCGTTGCCCGAGGGATCGCTGTCGATCGGGATGCGAGCGAGGATGCGGCGGTCGATTCCAGCCGAGGTGACGATGACGTGGCGGCCCGAGGCGGTGCCCCAGGTTGGAATGAGGTCGGGCAGCAACGCCGGGAGGCTCTCGATGTTCTTCAGCCGCTCCTGTCGCCCGGAGGTGAGGCGGTCGATACGCTCGGCGAGCAGGTCGGCGAGCGCCGAGATGTCGTGGCGGATCACCAGCCGCTTCTGGCGCGTCTGGTCGACGACCTGCACGAACGCGCCGAGGCAGATCGTGATCAGGAATGCGATGATGAGCGTCGGCACGGCGCGGCGCAGCGCAGGCTCCGCTATCAGGAGCCGATGATAGGCAGGTTTCGCGATCGATTGCGCCAATCCTTTGATCGAATCGGATTGGACGCACGCGTTCGCGGCGTCTGCACGCGACATGCCTAAAGCCCCCTGGAAACCTGCTTGCAACTGGACTTCGGAAGCAGCCCCACATCGCTTCCGAATCATGGTCGATTTGAATCCAGATTTCGCGGGCTGTCGAGAGTCAACGAATCGTTAACGCGAATTTATTCTTATCCAACGCGCAGTTTGTGCGTCGTGCGTCCGCAAACTTACGTGCGCGGCGAGTCCGAAACGAGAACGTGTGACTCCTCGCACATTCTCTGTCACGCGCGCGGCGGTTCGGCGTGACTGATGACGCGTTTCACGCTCGGGAACGCGCGCCGCAACGCGCGCTCGATCGCATCGACATGCTCGTGCACCTTGATCACGCTCATCGACGGCTCGGCGCGGCAGTGGAAATTCACGATCTCGCCGGCGTCGGTGTTGCGGACGCGAACATTATGGATGTCGTGGATCTCGCCGCTGGCGGCATATTCCGTCAAGGCTGCGGCGATGGCCCGCACCCGTTCCGGTTCGGCATCGACCCCGAACGGCAGTTCCGGTTCCAGCGGCTCGATGTGGACGTCGACCTCGACATCTGCGCCGAACTCTTCCTGGATGTTGCGTTCCAGCGTGTTGGCGACGTCATGGGCGGCGTAGAGCTGCATCCCCCCGTCGACCTCGAGGTCGATGCTGACGATCAGCTTGGCGCCGAGATCGTGCACGGTGACGTGGTGGATGGCGAGGCCCGAATTGTGGGCGATGACCATGATGCGGTCGCGCACGGTCTCGTTGTCGCGCGCCACGGGGACTGCGGTGAAGGTGAGGTCGGTATCGCCGAAGGCCGTCTCGACGGCTGCTTGCGCGTTGCGCTTGATGTCCTCGACCCGGTCGATGGGGTAGGTCCGCGGCACCTTTGCGATCGTGTCGATAAACGTGGTGGCACCGACCATGCGCACGCGGAGCCGCTCGATGTCGATCACGCCCGGCACGCTGCGGATCGCGGCCGTGGCCGTCTCATGGGCGCCTTCCGGAGCGCGGTCCACCAGCGTCTGCACGGTCGAGCCGGCCATGCGCAGGCCGAGCAGGGCGATCATCACGGCCACTGCGGCGGCGGCAGCCGCGTCGCCCCACCAGAAGCCGAGGCCGGCGAGGATCAGGCCCACGATCACGGCGAACGAGCCCATCACGTCGGAGGCGAAATGCAGCGCATCGGCGGCGAGCGCCTGGCTCCTGGTCTCCCGTGCGGCACGGTGCAGGGCACGGGCGCGCCAGAAATTGACGGCGATGTCGATCACCAGCACGACGAAAGGGACGGCGGAGATCGTCGGCGGCGCAACTCCCTCTCGGAGATGGCTGTAGGACTGGACCAGGATTCCACCGGCGAGCACGTAGAGCAGGGCGGTGACGCCCAGTGCCGAGACACTTTCGAGCTTGCCGTGGCCGTAATGATGCTCTTCGTCCGCCGGCTTGTCGGACACCCGCACCACCGCCCAGGTGATGATGGTGGCGACCAGGTCGATCGACGAATGCAGCGCCTCGGAGATTAGCGCCAGCGAGCCGATCGCGATCCCGACCGCGAACTTGGCCGCCGCCATGCCGCCGCTGGCGAATATCGAGATCGCTGCGACTGAGGTCTTGTTGTGTTGGGAGCTCATGGCGGGGATTTAGCAGGCCGCGGGTGAACATCAAGCGACGATCCACAGGCGTAGACGCTAGTGAGTTGCAGGAGCGGGTGAACTCCGTCGTGCCCGGACTTGTCCCGGGCATCCACGTTCTTCGGAGCGACAAAGACGTGGACGGCCGGGACAAGCCCGGCCATGACGAGTGGAGAGACTGGTGCGCTGCCGCTCTCTCTGGTCGTCGCGGCCACTACACCGTCACGACGATCTTCCCCAGGTGCTTGTTGGCCTCCATGTGCTCGAAGGCCTTGTCGATGTCGTCGAAGGCAAACACCTTGTCGATCGGCAGCTGCAGCTTTCGCGACTCGACGGCGCCCCAGATGTCCTTGCGGACCTCCTCAAAAATCTCACGGACCTCCGCGACGGTGCGGGTGCGGAAGGTGACGCCGACATAATCGATGCGGCGGGCCGCGTGCAGGTCGAAGTTGAAATCGGCATGGGTGCCGCCGAGCCGGCCGACATTGACGATGCAACCCTTGACCTTGGTCGCCGCGAGGTTCTGGTTCGCGACCTTGCCCGAGACCTGGTCGACGATGAGGTCGACACCTTCGCCGTTCGTCGCCTTCAGCACCTCGTCGACCCATGAGGGGTCAGAGGAGTCGACCGCAAGATCGGCGCCATACTCCTTCAGCCGGCTGCGGCGATAAGCATCGGTCGAGGAGCCGATCACGAGCCTGGCGCCCTTGAGCTTCGCAATCTGCATCGCCATCAGGCCGACGCCGGAGCTTGCGCCCTGGATCAGCACGGCTTGCCCGGGCTGCACGCCGCCGATGGTGACGACGGCGTTGTGCATGGTCGCGAGTGCGACGGGCAGGGTGGCGGCTTCCTCGAAGTTCATGTTCGAGGGCGCGTGGAAAAGCCGGCCGTGATCGGCCAGCGTGTATTCGGCAAACGCCGCGCCGCCCGAGCCCATGATGCGGTCGCCGACCTTGAGGCCCTTGGCATCCGGTCCGAGCGCGGCGACCTCGCCGGCCCATTCCATGCCGAGCACGGTGCCGGCGCCGCCGGCCGCGCCATGGGCGTGGCCCTTGCGCATGCCGGTGTCGGCGCGATTGAGGCCACAGGCGCGGACCCGGACCAGCACCTGCGTGCCTTCAGGCTTTGGTTGAGCGACGTCGGAAATCGTAGCGCCACCAGGGCCGTAGACATAAGCCTTCATGAATTGCTCTCGCTTCTTGCAGTGATTATTCAGCAGCCTGCGCTGTCGGATGAACGATCATGCCTTCGAGCCGGCTGCGGATGATGGCCTCCGCTTCGCGCACGATGCGGGAGATCAGTTCCGCGCAGGTCGGGATGTCCTGGATCAGGCCCTGGACCTGGCCCGCCGACCAGATGCCTTCGTCCGAGTTGCCGGTCGCGTAGACCATCTTGCCGCGGGCGCCCGCGACGAGTTCGCGGATGTCCTCGAACTTGGCGCCTTCCTTCTCCATCGCTACGACCTTGGTCGAGCTCGTTCCTGGCGACGCGGGAGGTGTTGCGCATGGTGCGGAAGATCAGCTCGGTTTCGCGCTCGTCATTGGCCACGATCTTCTCCTTGATGAGCTGATGAATGGGGCTCTCTTTGGTCGCCATGAAGCGGGTGCCCATGTTGATGCCTTCGGCGCCGAGCGCCAGTGCGGCGACGAGGCCGCGGGCGTCGGCAAAGCCGCCGGAGGCGATCATCGGGATCTTGATCTTGTTGGCGGCGGCCGGGATTAGGATCAGGCCGGGGGTGTCGTCCTCGCCGGGATGGCCGGCGCATTCGAACCCGTCGATCGAGATGGCGTCGACGCCCATGCGCTCGGCCGAGAGCCCGTGACGGACGCTAGTGCATTTGTGCACGACCTTGACGCCGTGCTTCTTGAACTCGTCGACATGCTCCTGCGGCTTGTTGCCGGCGGTTTCGACCACCTTGATGCCGCTCTCGATGATGGCGGCGCGATATTCGGCATAAGGCGGCGGCTTGATTGCGGGCAGGATGGTGAGGTTGACGCCAAACGGCTTGTCGGTGAGATCGCGGCAGCGGGCGATCTCCTTCCTGAGGTCCTCCGGTGTCGGCTGGGTCAGCGCCGTGATGAAGCCGAGCGCGCCGGCATTGGCGACGGCGGCGACCAGCTCGGCGCGCCCGACCCACTGCATGCCGCCCTGGACGATCGGGTGCTCGACTCCGACGAGCTTGGTGAACCGTGTCTGCAGCATGATCTGTTTCCCCGCTTGCGTGGCGCTCTTTTATCGGTCGATGCCGGCAGGATGCCGCCCGGGTCGGGAAAAGTCTATTGCGAGGGCGTGCGGTGGAGGCGGGGCGATCATGCGGGGAGTGGGGGGATTCCGTGAGGCGGATAATTGACGCGGGCTCGTGTCCCGGACGCGCTGCAACGCCTCTTCGCGTTGCCGCGCAGAGCCGCGACCCATGCCCAGCGAGCGCTCTGAAAGATGGGCGCCGGCTCTGCAGCGCACGGTCGAACCGGACGATGCTTCGCTCTGCCGGGGGATGCTGCGCTGCGTCCGGGGCACGGACGCACAATCTTCCGATCAATCTCGATCCGACTTGCAAACAGCAGACGCATCTTCGCATCCTCGCGGCGCATTTCGCCCGAGCTTTGCCTGATCGCATCGCCCTCGTCGTGAGAAGGGCGCAGGGAAGGCCGGGCGCCGGCTGGCACCCGCAAGTCCGTGCGCCAGAAGAATGCACACGGGGTGGACCACAGGTCAGCCAATCGCCCGGCCTTCCCTGCGCGGTGGTTTACGGCTTACTTCGTGCTCTCCCCGGGGAGCGATGCACTATTGCCCCCGTCGCCCCGCAGATGGCTGATGCAAGCGCCCGGTCGGGCAGCACGCATCACCACAGGACTTGACGCACAGACCCCGGGCGTCAGGACCACACGACTTCGCCGTCCGCGCACGTCCTCGCTGGGTCTTCGGGAGCTGGCGTGTGCTCGCACCCGAAGCCATGCGAAGACGCTGTCGGCGCCGTGTCGTAGGCGCGAAAGCCTGTGCTCACGGTTTCCCGCCCTGCAAGGCTCGCCGCGCCCGACGCCGTCGCGTCCATCGCTGCCCCACCCGCGGTCCGTGACGATCGCGATCCGCCCCTTGTCCCGGGTCAGGGTGTGTCGTAGGTGCGCCAAATCCGAATTTCGGTAAAGTGGAATATTTTGGCAGACGGGGATTGACAGGCGGCGCGCGAAATTTGTGCGGCTGTTTTGCCCGACGGGCGAACCCTGCCGGGCTATTCCGTCGACAGCCGCACCATCTGGCGGCCGCCGTTCATTTCCTTGAGGCTGTTGACGAAGTTTTCGGGGCGCTGCCAGCGGTAGGGGACCTTCAATCCCATGTACTCGGCGATGTCGCCGATGAAGCCGGTGCAATTGGTGGTCTCGGCGTTCCAGACCGGCGAGCTCGCCTGCAATTTCTTGATATAGGCAAACACGCGCTTGGCGTCGGCTTCGTTCAGATATACGCGGTAGTTCGCGGTCAGATACTCCGGGTCGAGATCGCCGTAGCTCGCGCCGGTCTCCGCCGGCACCCAGGTGAGGTGACCAAGCACATAGGCCCAGGTGTCGCCGGCGGGCGTGAGCCCTGCCACTTCGACGGCGCGCTCGCTGGTCTTGCCGTACCAGACGAAGGCGTGGCCCCAGCTCGCCGCCGTGCGGGCGCGGAAATCGACGTAGTACGGACCTTTTTCCGCGCGCGCGACCGGGCGCCGGGTCGATGGCGCCGGCCGTGATACGGTGTCGGTCGTGGCAAGCGCGTTTGCGTCAGCAACGCGCTTGTTCGCTTCGTGGGCCGAGGCCGAAGGTGTCGTACACGCGAGCATGGCCGCGAGCGCGAATCCCGCAAGGATGCAGGGTCCCGATCGATCAGGTTTGTTCGTCACGCTGTGCCCCTCGACTGTCGGCCACTCACGCAGAGTCTACGCTTGCTTCTGCGGGTATTTCGCTAACGCGTCAGTAGCGCGCTGCGACGGGGCCGGGCGCCTTGCCGATCGGGGCCTTTCCAACCGGGCTCTTGCCAATCGGCATCTTGCCGATCGGCGCCTGCTCCGAATAGACGGGAACGGGCTGCCGGCGCGGCAGATCCGCGGCATTCGCGACCGTTACCAGAGCAAGCGTAGTACCCACGACAAATACAATCTTCTTCACAGTCATACCCCTAGAAGGTTTGGTCCAAACACGGCACCGCCGTGCCCCCAGACACGCCTCACAGAAGGGCGGCCGAATGCGTCCACAGTGCGGCATCGGCGCGACATGTTGGCGGCATCTGCCGGCCGCGCGGAGATGTGATGTGTCTGAATGTTTCGGCGCGCTCTGCCCAGCCTACGCGACTCGGCCTCACCCGATCCGGTTCAGGCTGTTCCTGATCGTCGAGAAGATGCCGCCGATGTCTTTTCGCAAACCGTCGAGCGCGTTGAAACTGTCGAAGATGCGGGCGAGGCGGTCTTCGACCTCGCGTTTGCTCTTGGTCAGCGCGTCGACGCGCGAGGCGAGGGTGACGTCGCCGTTTGCCTCGATCTCGCCGACGGTTTTGGCGAGGAGGTCGTGCGTCGTGCCGACGTCCGCGATCATGGCCTCGATTCCGAACACGGGCGCCTTCAGCGGGACGAGGTCAGCCTGCGACTTCGACAGCTCTGTCTTGAAGGCGTTCAGCGTCGCCAGCGTTTCCTGTAACGCACCGAGGCGCTGGCGCGACTGGAGAACAAAATCGTTCAACGCATTCTGGCGGTCGGCAAGCGTCTTGCCCTCGGCGTCGATCTCGACACGGGCGAGCGAGCGTTCGAGCTGGGCCCGGCGCTCGCCGAGCTCTTCGAAGTCGAGCCCGATGCCTTTCAGGATGTGGAAGCTGTCGTCGATGCGGGCCAGGCGCTGCTCGATCTCGATCTTGTTCTTCGACAGCGTCTCGACGCGGGCGCCGAGCGGTGCTTCGCCGCCGGTTTCGAGCTCGTCGACGCTCTTGGCGAGGCGCTCATGGCTGAGGCTCAGCTCGCCGATCAACGCATTGAGGCCAGCGTCCGACGCGCGCAGCGGCACCAGCTCAGCGTGGGACTTCGCTAGATCGTCCTTGTACTGGTTCAGGGTCGCAAAGGTGTCCTGGACCGCGCCGACCCGGGACAGCAGCGTCGATACGTCGCCCGCGATGTCCTTGAGCCGGTCGGCGAGGTTGTTCTTGCGGTCGTCGGTCTCGAGGTCGTGCAGCGAGCGTTCGAGCTGGTTCTGGCGGTCGCGGATCTCAGTGAAAACCGGCTCGACCGCGCGGCGCTGCTCGGCGATCTTGCCGACCATATCGCGCAATTCCTGCTGGCGGCGGCGGATTTCGGCGAGCTGGTCGTGCATGTCGGTGGATTCGTTGCGGCCCCGCTGCAGCAGGGCGCGCTGCTCGGTCTCGCCCAGCTTGTCGTGCAGGGCGGAAACGGCCTCCCGGGGATCGCTCTCGATCAGGTGCTGGACGGTGGCGTCGAGGTGGTTCTGCAGGGCGTGGGCGACGACCACGTCCTCGCGGGTCTTCTTGAGGCGGTCGCGCAATGTGTCGAGGCGCCGGTCCTGGCGCGAGAGCCGCCAGGCGGAGGCGCCGATCAGTGCCAACGCCAAGGCCAGGATCGCGCCGGTCGCAACACGCTGCGGGACGGGCAGGCCTCCGAACCAGGCAGGCAGGTGGCCGACATCGTAACCGAGCGCCTGCTGGGCGAAGATCGCGATGGCAGTGAGCAGAACAAACCAGGCAACCAGGAAAAACAGCCACATCGTGACTTCCTCACGCCGGCACATTATCGCCATAATTGCTATTGGAGAGCGGAACCGAGATCAAGGGCGGCGGGAGCTTGCTGGATAGGTCCGGCCTCACGATCCACGGCTGAATGCGTCAGCCGATCGGTGGAGGGGGAGAGGCGCGTTTCCCGTGTTGGGGGCAGACGTTCAGCGCGCTGGTCATGCCCGGGCTTGTCCCAGGCATCCACGCGCCTCCGCGCCAACAGAACGTGGATGGCCGGGACAAGCCCGGCCATGACGGAGAGAGAAGCTACAGCCGAAACTCGTTGGTCAGCTCGCCGATGCCGTCGATCGCGACGGTCACAATGTTCACCGGCTCTTTCATCACGCCGACGCCGACCGAGGTGCCGACGGCAATGAGGTCGCCGGGGAGCAGGGTCATGTCGTGGGAGATCCTGCTGACCAGCTCCTGCGCGGTGAAGATCATGTCCGATATCGGATAGTTCTGTCGCTCCGCACCGTTGAGGATGGTGCGGACCACCAGCCTGACCGGATCGAGACCGGTCGCGATGACGGGGCCGAACGGGCCGTAATCGTCGATGCCTTTGGCCCGTGCCCATTGCGGGAAGGTCGGGTCGCTGGTCAGGATGTCGTTGGCGGTGATGTCGTTGACGCAGGTGTAGCCGAAGATGAAGCTGTCCGCTTCCGCCGGCGACACCCGGGCACAGGTCTTGCCGATGACGATGCCGAGCTCGCCTTCATACGTGGTCTTGCCATCGTAATAAGAGGGACGGCGGATCACCGCGCCTGGCGTCGTAATGCTGGTGGTGGCCTTCAGGAGGTAGAGCGGCTCCGGTGGCTCGGGCTGGTTGAGCCTGGCCGCGAGTGCATGAAAATTGTTCCAGAGCGCGACGATCTTGCTGGGCACGCAGGGCGCGAGCAGTTCGACCTCCGACAGCGCCAGCGTCTTGCCGGTGGCTGCATGGCGGCCAAACATCTCGCCCTCATGGACGCTGATACCCGACGACGTTAGCGTGCCGAAGCCGGTCGCACCGCTATTCCGGAAGCGGAGCCATTGTTTGATCTCGCCAGCCATCACGCCACCGCCAGTGCGCGCGGATCCGATGGGGTCGGGATGCCGTCGTAGAGACCGGCAATGCGGGCGCGCTGGGTCACCATCGCCAGCACTGAATCGAGGGCGGGGGTGGCGACGCCGGTGAGGCGGCCCATCTCCTGCACGACGGTGACGAGCGGGTCGATCTCCATCGGGCGGCAGCGCTCGAGATCCTGGAGCATCGAGGTCTTGTGCGCGCCGACCTTGCGCGCACCTTCGATGCGGCGCTCGACGTCGACGCGGAATTTGACGCCGAACGTTTCGGCGATGCCTTGCGTCTCCATCATGATCGCGCGCGACAGCGCGCGAGTGGCCGGATCGGTGCAGATCACGTCGAGCGTTGCATGGGTGAGTGCGCTGATCGGGTTGAAGCAGACATTGCCCCACAGCTTGAGCCAGATCTCGTCGCGGATGCGGTCGAGCACCGGCGCCTTCAGCCCGGCTGCGACGAAGAGATCGGCGAGGCGTTGCACGTCCGGGGTGATCTCGCCGGAGGGCTCGCCGAGCGGAAAGTTGTTGCCGTAGACGTGACGGATCACGCCGGGCGCCTCGATCTCGGTGGCGGGATAGACGATGCAACCGATGGCGCGCTCGGCGCCAATTTCGCGCCACTGCCGTCCGCCGGGGTCGATGCTCTCCAGCGTCGAATTCTCGTATTGGCCGCCGTGCTTGTAGAAGTACCAATAGGGGATGCCGTTGACGGCGGTGACGATGCGGGTGTGGGGTCCGAGCAGCGGCTGCATTGTCTCGATCACGCCGGTGATCGAGTGCGCCTTCAGCGTGATGATGATGTAGTCCTGCACACCGAGCTCGGCGGGATCGTCGGTGCAGCGCGGATGCACGGTGTGCTTCTCCTCGCCCGCGAGCAACGTCAGGCCGCGCTCGCGCATCGCGGCAAGGTGCGCGCCGCGTGCGACGAGGCTGACGTCGGCGCCCGCGCGCGCGAGCTGAACCCCGAGATATCCGCCGATTGCGCCGGCGCCGTAGATGCAGATCTTCATGGAATCCTCGCGAAGCAGCGGAAGCCGGATTTCGGGACGAAAGATCCGGTCCGGCTCGGAAGGTCCGAGCCGGGGACGGTAGTCGCAGGGGAAGTGAGACGCTTTAAGCTGCTTGCGGCGTGCCGTTGATCGCTTCGTCCACGAAGGAGGCGATGTCACGCATGCTGATGACCGAGACGAGGCTGTAATCGTCGATGACAGGCAGGTGCCGGATGTGATTCCGGTTCATCAGATGGCGGACGTGCTCGATCGTGTCGTTTGAGGTGCAGGATACGAGCTGCTGCACCGAGACGAGCTGCGAAACCTTGACGTTGACGGCATTGGCGCCGTGCTCGGCGACGGCGCGCACGACGTCGCGCTCGGTGAACATGCCGACCGCGGTGTTACCCTCGGAGCGGACCACGTCCTTCACCACAAGTGCGCTGATATTGTTGGCGCGCATCAGCTTGGCGGCGATACCCACCGTTTCGTTCATTCGCACCGTGACAACGCGCGGTGTCTTCTTGCGCAGAATGTCTCCGACCAGCATTGCAACCTCCCTGGGTGAATGATGCGGCAAGTGTGGTATACATAATGCCAATCGTCAAGCACTCGATTTGGCTGTTCCGAAAAATCTTGAGGCAACAATGCTGACGTTTGCCGTGAGCCAAAAAGAAAGAGGCGCATCGCTGCGCCCCCTGTCTCACCGTGCAAGGAGTGTTCGTTATGCCGTCTCGGTCTTGGCGTTCCCCGTCGCGGCGTTGGCGCTCTCGGCTTCCTTGCCGAGGATGAAGGAGCGGCGCATCGGCTTGATCACGAACAGCGCCGTCAGGGCCGCCGTCGCGTTCAGCGCGACTGCGACCACGAACACGGCCTTCCAGCCATACGTGGCCGAGATCACGCTGGCGAGCGGAACGAGCAGGGACGCGGTCCCCTTCGCCGTGTAGAGCATGCCGTTGTTGGTGGTTGCGAACTTCGAGCCGAAGGTGTCGCCGCAGGTCGCTGGGAACAGCGAGTAGATCTCGCCGAACACGCCGAAATAGACCGCGGTGGCGAGCACGAAGACGACAGGGACGTGGCCATAGGCCGACAGCGTCAGCAGCATCAGCGCGGCGGTGCCGAAGGCGATGAACATGGTGTGCTCGCGGCCGATCGTGTCGGAGACGAAGCCGAAGAACGGCCGTCCGAAACCGTCGAAGATGCGGTCGAGCGAGATCGCGAACGTCAATGCCGCCATCTGGAATCCGGCGAGCGTGACCGGCGTGTCGGCGATCTTGAAGTCGTGTGCGATCGGGGCGATCTGCGCCGCGGTCATCAGGCCGCCGGAGGCGACCATGACGAACACGAGATACATGACCCAGAAAATAGGGGTGCGCAGCACCTGGGGCGGGGTGAAGTCGATCTTGGTCTGCGGCAGATTGAGCTGCTTCTTCTTCGGCGGGATCGAGATCCGCGGCGGCTGAATGAAGAAGGCGAGCACGAAGACGATCACGCCCTGGCCGATGCCGAAGGTGAGGAACGCGTGCTGATAGCCGCTCGTTGCGATCATGGCTGCGATCGGCACGACGGTGAGTGCAGCGCCTGCGCCGAAGCCGGCGGCAGTCGCACCGGCGGCAAGGCCCCGGCGATCGGGAAACCATTTCAGCGCGTTGCCGACGCAGGTGCCGTACACGGCGCCCGCGCCCATGCCGCCGATGATCGCGGCCGCGTAGAGCAAGGTGAGGCTATCGGCATAGGAGTTGAGAATCCACGACAGCGCGATCATGACGCCGCCGAACATGATGACGATGCGCGGGCCGTATTTGTCGACGAACCAGGCCTCGATCGGCACCAGCCAGGTTTCGGTGACGACGAAGATGGTGAAGGCGAGCTGGATCGCGGCGCGTCCCCAATGGTGCGCGTGATCGATCGGATCGACGAACAGGGTCCAGCCATATTGCAGGTTGGCGATCATCGCCATGCAGACGATGCCCATGACCAGCTGGAGCCAGCGGAAACCTGTGCGGAGAGGCGCGGCCGTGACAGCGCCATCGGTGCTGGAAATCATCAAGAACCTCCCAAGCGCCTGTCTGGTTCGACACCGGTCGCAAGATGACCTGATGTCGCAATATTGTGGCTTATCGTCGCAAGCGCGGTGGCGACCTTGGTATACCATATTCCAGATTGCAAGCCCTATCTTGGCGCGCGCCTGAAAATTTGCGGAGTTCCTTTAGGGACGGCGGGTTCACGAAAACGTCGCGCACAACGAAAACGCCCGGCCGCGAGGCCGGGCGTTTTGCGCGAGAAGCGCTTTTGGAGCGCGTCAGACGGTCGATTGCGCGACCACGACCTTGCGCCAGGGCTTGAGCACCGCGATCGCCAGCGCCGAGGCCAGGATGTTGGCGCCGGCTGCGATGATAAACACGTTGTCCCAACTGCCCGACGACTGCTGCATGTAGTTGCCGATCGGGACCAGCAGCGCGGCCGTACCCTTCGCGGTGTAGAGCAGGCCGGCATTGGTGGTCGCGAACTTGGCGCCGAACGTGTCGGTGCAGGTCGAGGGGAACAGCGAGTAGATCTCACCCCAAGCGAAGAACACGAAGCCCGAGAGCAGCACGAACCAGAGCGGATCGTGGCCCCAGAGGTAGAGCATCCAGATGCCGATACCTTCCATGCCGAAGGCGATGAACATCGTGTTCTCGCGGCCGATCATGTCGGAGATCCAGCCGAAGAACGGACGCGTCAGGCCGTTGAGCACGCGGTCGATCGTGGCCGCGAAGGTCACCGCGGTCATCGTCACCGCCATCAGCGTGACCGGCACGTTGTCGATCTTCCAGTCCGCCGCGATCGGCTTCAGGTTCGCCGTCACCATCAGGCCGCCAGCGCCGACAATCACGAACATGAAGTACATCAGCCAGAAGATCGGCTGACGCAGCACCTCGGTCGGCTGGTAGTTGCGCCGGGTCTGCTGCAGATTGGCGTTCACGACCGCGTTCGGCACCTGACCTGCTTTCGGCGCGAGCAGGAAGAAGGCGAGGATGCAGATGATAATGCCTTGTCCGAGGCCGAAATAAAGGAAGGTGGTCTGGAAACCGCTGTCCTTGATCATGGCCTGGATCGGCGCGACGGTCAGCGCGGAGCCCGCACCGAAACCAGCGGCCGTGATGCCCGCGGCAAGACCGCGCTTGTCCGGAAACCACTTCAGCGCGTTACCGACGCAGGTGCCGTAGACGCCGCCGGCGCCGATGCCTGCGATGATCATGCCGAGATAGTAGCCGTTGAGCGTGGTCGCCTCCGCGTTGATCGCCCAGCCGGCGGCACAGAGCACGCCGCCGACCAGCACCACGATGCGCGGACCGTATTTGTCGACGAACCATCCTTCGATCGGCACGAGCCAGGTCTCGAACAGCACGAACAGCGTAAAGGCCCATTGGATCGACGCACGATCCCAGCCGAACTTCTTCTGGATGTCGGGGACGAAGAACGTCCAGCCGTATTGATAATTGGCGATCATTACCATCGCCGCGACGCCAACTGCCAATTGCGTCCAGCGATACGTGTCGCTAACGCGCGCGGCTGTCGGGGCGGTTGCTTGCACCATGTCCGTCATAAAGCCTCCCGTGGCGCCTCTCATTTTTCTGCGAGCGCTGGAACGGCATTCTTGTATGCATTATGCCAAGCTTCAAGCGCTGGTCCGGTCACCGTGCGCAAATGCCGCAGGACCTTGCCCGGTTGCGGCTGTGACTCAGGACAGCACAAGTAGAAATGGCCCCGTGATCCGGGGCCATTCATCAAAAGTAGTATGCGGACTGATCTAAAACCGTCTCCCGCTGCGCGCGCAGGCGCGGGCGGCTGTCCGGCCTACAGGCCAAAGCGCGGCAGGTCGCCGTTGTGATTCGAGATCTCGGCGCTCGCCATCAGGAGGCGGTCGATCGTTGCCATCAGGCGGGCGAACAGCGTGGAGGAGGGCGCGAGAGCGACGGAAGCGGTCTTGGACATCGGAAATCCCTTTCTCGAGACGGTCAGTAGTGCTGTCTCATTTCGAAAGGGAATTTATGTATACCAGATGCCAATGTCTATGCATGCCATTGCATAGCAGCATTTAGCTCTTCGCATTGCAGCATAATAATCAGTCAAATGGGCCGATTTGAGCGGGATATGCCCAAAGCCGGCCGAAACTGAACCATTTGACCGTCGATATCCAAAAACGGAGCCTTGGCAGCGGCACATGAAGCCGTTAGTGGTCTGCCCCCTCCAATCATCTGTCAGAGTGGTTCATGTCGAGCGCCTCGCCCGCCGTCTCGATCGGCATCGATTTTGGGACCAGCAACACGGTCGTGGCCCTTGCGGCGGACGACCGCCGGGTCGAGGCCATCCGCTTCGACCATGGTGAGCAGCGCCACAGCGTCTTCGTGTCAGCGCTGTGCTTCTGGGAGGACCGGCCGGGAGCCGGCGCCCAGGCTGAAGGCGGCCCGTGGGCGATCGAGCAGTTCCTGGAAGGACGCCATGTCTACCGCTTCCTCCAGTCGTTCAAGACCTTTGCCGCAAGCTCCAGCTTCAACACCACCCAGGTGTTCCGGCAGCGCTACAAGTTCGAGGATATTTTGGCGGCGTTCCTGCGGACGCTGGCGCGGCATGGCGGCGATAAATTCGGCTTCGAGACGTCCACCATTACAGTCGGTCGCCCCGTCCGCTTCGCCGGGGGCAATCCCGACGAAGCGCTGGCGATGCAGCGCTACCGGGCCGCGTTCGAGCGCCTCGGCGCCGGCCACGCCCGCTATGTCTACGAACCCGTGGGCGCGGCGTTCTCCTTCGCCCGCCGGCTGGAGCGCGATGCGACCGTGCTGGTCGCGGATTTCGGTGGCGGCACCAGCGATTTCTCGGTGATGCGGTTCTCGCGTGCCGGCGGCGCCTTGCGCGCCGAGCCGCTCGGCCATGCCGGCATCGGGATTGCGGGCGACACCTTCGACTACCGTATCGTCGATCACGTCGTCTCGCCGCGGCTGGGCAAGGGCTCGAGCTTCCGCTCGTTCGACAAGGTGCTGCCGATCCCCACCGGCCACTACACTAATCTCGCGCGCTGGCATCAGCTCGCGATGATGAAGAGCAACGGCGACCTGCGCGAACTCCGGGAGCTTGCGCGCACCGCGGTGAAGCCGGCTCTGCTCGAGGATTTCATCACCATCGTCGATCTCGACCTCGGCTTTGCGCTGTACCGCGCGGTGTCCGACGCCAAGGTCGCGCTGTCGGCCCAGGATCAGGTGGAGTTCCGCTTCAAAGGAGGCGGGGTCGATATCGGCTCGACTATCACGCGGAAGAATTTCGAAGCCTGGATTGCCGACGACATCGCGAGGCTCGGGGCCATCGTCGACAAGGTGCTGGGCGAAGCCGGCATCACCGCGCGCGAGGTCGAGAAGGTGTTTTTGACCGGCGGCACGTCTTTCGTGCCGGCCGTTCGAAAACTGTTCGCCGAGCGGTTCGGCAACGAACGGCTGATGTCGGGCGATCAGTTCGAGTCGATTGCGTACGGCCTTGCTTTGATCGGACACAGCCCGGACCCGGACCGCTGGACCGCAAGCGGCGGGCTCCAGTCGAGGGCGGGCGCGTAGCCTACGGTCACGCGGCCGCCCCTAAGTCGCGTCCGATCGCTATTGCTTGATCTCAGGCTCGACGAGCTTCGCCAGATTGCGCAGCGATTCCTGCCAGCCGAGATAACAAGCCTCCGGCGGGATGACGTCGGGGATGCCGGCCTGCGTGATATCCAGCTCGGTGCCTACGGATACTTTCTTCAGGATCACGGTGACCTGGATCTCTCCCGGCAGATTGGGGTCGTCGAACCTGTCGGTGTAACGGAGACGTTCGCCGGGGACGAGCTCGAGATATTCGCCGCCGAAGGCGTGGCTGTTGCCCGTCGTGAAGTTACGGAACGACATCTTGAACGTGCCCCTGACCTTCGGCTCGAAATGATGGACGGTGCAGGTGAAGCCATTCGGCGGAAGCCATTTTGCCAACGCATCCGCCTCCAGGAAGGCGCGATAGACTTTCTCCGGGCTGGTCGTGAGAACGCGGTGCAGGCGGACAGTGCTGGGCATGATCATTCTTCCTCATGAATCGCCGGGCTCGACGTGGGCGTCTACTGCCCGTTCATGTCCAGATGACGAAGGAGATGCTGCCGATCCGACGCGGCGTCTCGATTTTTTTTGATGGATCCACGCATGGGGCGCTCGGCAGCCTTCGAGAGCAGCTCGCCGGGGGGCGAAAGATGAGCGCTGAATAGCGCGCGTCCTGCACCTACCGCCGGGCTCCCGAGCCGTTAAATTCCGTCAAGCCTTGCAAATGGCGAGGATGAGGTATACGTTGAGGCTGTTCGTTCAGCCGCTGTGCCTTGTTGAATGCGCCCGCGGGCTCCTTTTCCATAGACATCGACGAATAGAATTTGTTCTGCGTGACGATCACGCGGAACCTGCGCGTATGCGCTTTGGAGAAGAAAATGACGACAGGTACTGTAAAGTGGTTTAACGGCCAGAAGGGCTTTGGATTCATTCAGCCGAACGACGGCGGCAACGATGTGTTCGTTCACATCAGCGCGGTCGAGCGGGCTGGTCTTGCAGGTCTCGCTGAAGGCCAAAAGGTCAACTTCGAACTCAAGACCGACAAGATGCGGGGCAAGGTCAGCGCTGAGAATCTCTCGCTGGCCTAAGCCTTGGTGCCGTTTCACGGATGTACTGAAACGGCCATGCCACCCGCTCGATCCCAGGATTGAGCGGGTTTTTGTCCGTTGCAGAGCAGGGTGAATAATGAGCGCCAAGAGACCGGCCGAACCGTCACCCGAAAGCATCGCGCGTTCTAACCGTCAGCGTTTGGCCGCTGAGGAAGGCGCGCGGGCGATGGTGGACGTTGGAAAGCAAGCCGTCGATGTTCGCAAGAACATGGCGCGGCTTCGAGAGCTGCGCCAGGCCAAGGAAGCGGCAGACGCCGCCCTTCAGGCGTCGCTGCCGCCGCCCGTCCCGACGAAGCGCAAGAAGAAGGTGACGCCATAACTGGCTTCCATTGCGCCGAGGACAATTTGGAGAGGGCCGATCACATGCCAAAGAGTGCGGGTCGTGCCTAGAATAAAGTCGGATGGCGGTGGCACCATCACCTTCTTTCTCGCGCTTGGCGCGGGACGACAGATGTGCCGTCTTGCGACGACGTTCCTGACGCAGAAGCAGGCTTTCAGTTATCTTCGCAAGAACCGGACCGAGTTCGAGCGCATGGCGCGGGCGCAGCTCGCTTCTGGTGCAGTCGAAGACGGAATCGTCGTGCTCTCGATGCTGTAGACCAGGCGGATTTCGGCGCCCCGCCTTTAGCGGAATTCGCGGTCGGAGTCTGGGATCGTCGTGCCTATTCGGAGCCGCTTCCCGGCTTCGCCTCCCGGGCCAATCGCTCCGCTTTCAGCCGTTCGCGATTCTCGTTGAAGGAGTTCTGGTCCTTCGCATAGTCATTGATCGGCTTCTGCGTTGTCGCAGGCTTGAACGCCTTGTTGGCTTCACGCTTGGCGCGATCAGAGGATTGATCTTTCGACATTTAAGCCCTCAATTTGATCAACGAGCGTGGTCCTGGCGAGTGCCGGACGCGACGCCACCCGTGCCCGAACTGAAAGGCCGACTTGCCATCCTCGGAAGCGAAGGCGACCAGTTCTTCAGCGTGGGGCAGGGTCTTTGCGAGGCGTGCTGCACTCGCCGTGGAGATGGCATGCTGGCATTTCCGGCATGCTCGCATTTCCGGGAGCACACCGGTCGAGGGAGCAACGGCCGGCCACCGCATCTGTTCCTCGCGAACCAATCTTTAATCCAGCCTTGGCGGCGCGGCAAGCGCGCCGATCGTGCGATGCAGCCTTTGCGCGCCAACAAAAAGGCCGCCGAAGCCGGCGGCCTTTCGCGTCGTGAGATAAGCCCGCTTATTCGGCGGCCTGCTTCTGCGGCGGATCGAGCGCGCCGGACTTGTGGATATCGGCGACCTGATGGTCCGAGAAGCCCAGCACGGTGCGCAGGATCTCGTCGGTGTGCTCGCCGAGCAGCGGGGATCGCTCCACCTCGCTCGGGGAGTCCGACAGCTTGATCGGGTTGCCGACGGAGATGTACTTGCCGCGGGTGGGGTGGTCGACCTCGACCACGGTGCCGGTCGCGCGCAGCGACTGGTCCTCGGCGATCTCCTTCATCGACAGGATCGGGCCGCAGGGAATGTCGTCCTTGTTGAGGATTTCCATCGCCTCGAACTTCGTCTTCGTCATCGTCCATTGTTCGATGCGGCCGAAGATCTCATTCAGGCGCGGCAGGCGGACGGCCGGCTTGGCGTAGTTCGGATCGGTCTTCCAGGAGGGCTCACCGATCACGTCGCAGATCTTCTCCCAGACCGGGGCCTGGGTGATGAAGTAGATATAGGCGTTGGGATCGGTCTCCCAGCCCTTGCACTTCAGGATGCGGCCGGGCTGGCCGCCGCCGGAATCGTTGCCGGCACGCGGCACGGCATCGCCGAACGGAATGCCTTCGCCGAACTGGCTGTATTCCTTGAGCGGACCATGGGCGAGGCGCTGCTGGTCGCGCAGCTTGACGCGCGCGAGATTGAGCACGCCGTCCTGCATCGCGGCGGTGACGCGCTGGCCCTTGCCGGAATGGGTGCGCTGATAGAGTGCGGTGACGATGCCGAGCGCCAGATGCAGACCGGTGCCGCTGTCGCCGATCTGCGCGCCGGTCACGAGGGGCAAGCCGTCGCGGAAGCCGGTGGTGGAGGCGGCGCCGCCGGTGCACTGGGCGACGTTCTCATAAACCTTGCAGTCCTCGTATGGTCCGGGACCAAAGCCCTTAATAGAGGCGACGATCATCTTCGGGTTGATCGCCTGGATCTTCTCCCAGGGGAAGCCCATGCGGTCGAGCACGCCGGGGCCGAAATTCTCGACCAACACGTCGCACTTCTTGATGAGCTCGGTGAGGACTTCCTTGCCCTTGGGGTTCTTGGTGTCGAGCGTGATCGAGCGCTTGTTGTGGTTGAGCATGGTGAAATACAGGCTGTCCACATTCGGGATGTCCTGCAGCTGGCCGCGGGTGATGTCACCCACGCCCGGGCGCTCCACCTTGATCACGTCGGCGCCGAACCATGCGAGCAACTGCGTGCAGGTCGGCCCGGACTGGACGTGGGTGAAGTCGAGAATGCGAACGCCCTCGAGCGCTTTTGTCATCGTGTTGCTCCGTACTCTGATCTACCCCTGCACCCGCAGGGACCTTGTGGGTTGACGGGGATGCTTACTTCTTCTTCTGCAGAACGCTCTGCGGATTGAGGTTGCCGATGCGGCCGCTCTCGGAACCGGCGGCCGGATCGATCACGGCGTTGATGAGCGTCGGCTTGCCCGAAGCCATGGCCTCGTTGACGGCGCGCTTGAGCTCGTCCGGTGAGGTGGCATTGACGCCGACGCCGCCGAAGGCTTCCATCATCTTGTCGTAGCGGGCGCCCTTGACGAACACCGTCGTCGCCGGATCGGCGTTGGCGCCGTTGACGTCGGTGCCGCGATAGATGCCGTCATTGTTGAAGATGACGACGCAGATCGGCAAATTGTAGCGGCAGATGGTCTCGACCTCCATGCCGGAGAAGCCGAAGGCCGAGTCGCCTTCGACCGCGAGCACGGGATGGCCGGTCTCGAGAGCAGCCGCGATCGCCTGGCCCATGCCAATGCCCATCACGCCCCAGGTGCCGACGTCGAGACGCTTGCGTGGGCGATACATGTCGATGACGCCGCGGGCGAGGTCGAGCGTGTTGGCGCCCTCGTTGACGAGGATCGCCTCGGGATGATCCTTGATGACGTTTTTCAGCACGCCGAGCGCGCCGTGATAGTCCATCGGCGATTTGTTGTTCATGAGCTTCGGCGCCATCTTGGCGACGTTCTCTTCGCGCTTGGTCGAAATCGCCTTGGTCCATTCGGCAGGCGGGGCGGTCCAGCCCGAAGCCATCGCCTGGTTGAAGGCGGAGACGACCGAGCCGATGTCGCCGACGACGGGCGCGACGATCTCGACGTTGGAGTCCATCTCGCGCGGTTCGATGTCGACCTGGATGAACTTCTTGGGCGCTTCGCCCCAGTTCTTGCCCTTGCCGTGCGAGAGCAGCCAGTTCAGCCGGGCGCCGATCAGCAGGACGACGTCGGATTCCTTCAGCACCGTCGAGCGGGCAGCGCCTGCGCACTGCGGATGGGTGTCTGAGAGGAGACCCTTGGCCATGCTCATCGGCAGGAAGGGGATACCGCTCTTCTCGACGAAGGTTTTGATCTCCTCGTCGGCCTGCGCGTAGGCCGCGCCCTTGCCGAGGATGATGAGAGGGCGCTTTGCGCTCTTCAAAACATCAAGCGCGCGCTTGATCGAAGCGGGCGAGGGGATCTGCGCGGGAGCCGCGTCGATTACCTTGACCAGCGACTTCTGGCCGGCATCGGCGTTCATCACCTGGCCGAACAGCTTTGCCGGCAGGTCGAGATAGACGCCGCCCGGACGGCCGGAGACGGCAGCACGGATGGCACGGGCAAGACCAATGCCGATGTCCTGGGCGTGCAGCACACGGTAGGCTGCCTTGCACAGCGGCTTGGCGATCGCGAGCTGGTCCATCTCTTCATAGTCGCCCTGCTGGAGGTCGACGATCTCGCGCTCGGAGGAGCCCGAGATCAGGATCATCGGGTAGCAGTTGGTGGTGGCGTGGGCGAGCGCGGTGAGACCGTTGAGGAAGCCGGGCGCGGAGACGGTGAGGCAGATGCCGGGCTTCTTGGTGAGGTAGCCGGCGATGCCCGCCGCATAACCGGCGTTCTGCTCGTGGCGGAACGAAATCATGCGAATACCGGCCGCCTGCGCCATGCGGCCCAAATCCGTGATCGGGATGCCCGGCACATTATAGATGGTGTTGATGCCGTTCAGCTTGAGCGCGTCAATGACGAGATGAAAACCATCCGTCAATTCCTGCTCGGTGCCCGGTGCTTCGGACTTGGTCGCGGTATTCAGCATGGGCCTTGTCTCCCTGGTCTCAAGATGCCGTTTCAGGCTTTTGGGGGCGATGCCTCGCCCTTTGGTGAACGTTGCCGGCTAGAAGAGTTCCTGACCATGCGCTTCGACGTAAGCGGCAAGGCCAAGGGTGTGATCGCGGGCGCGCTTCTCGGCGAGCTCGGTATCGCGCGCCTCCAGGGCTTCGATCATGCCGAGATGCTCGGGAAGCGACGTCGCGGTGCGGTCCTTGCGTCCGATGGTCAATTGCCGATAGCCACGCACATGCAGCAGCAAGTCGTTGGTGAGATCGACCAGCACCGGTGATTCCGACAGCGAGATCAGCGCCTGGTGGAAGGCGATGTTGGCGCGCGAATATTCCTCGACGTGATCCTCGGGCAGGCGATCCTTGCCAAATTCCTTGAAGTAGTCGCGCAGCGCCGTGATGTCTTTCTTGCGCGCTGTGGCGGTGATGAGGCGAGCCGCCATGCTCTCCAGCGCCGCCCAGGCGCGGATCATGTCGACGATCTCGCTCTTGGTCCTTCGGACCACCATGATGCCGCGGCGAGGAACCGTCTTCACGAAACCGTCTTGCTCTAGCATCGCGATGGCTTCGCGGATCGGCGTGCGGCTCACGCCGAGGCGCTCGGACAACGCGCGCTCGTCGAGCATGACGGGTTCGGGCGTCGAGTAGATGTCCATCTTGAGGATGGCTTCCTTCAAGGCGTCATACGCCTTGTTCTTGAAGCTCGACTCCGGGGCAATACGAACGATTGCGATATCTGCCTCGGCCATGTTCGGCAACGCCTTGGTTGGTTTCCGCAGTGACACGACGAATCTCCTCCAGTGGGAGTCGTCTTTTACAGGATTATTAACGGGAAAGTTTTTGGCATACCAAATACCAGAATGTCAAGCTGCCTATTTTTTGCAGCGTTCTAAGGTGCGCTGCAGCTTGACAAGTTGGCTTCTGGCATACCAAATGCCATCGCCAGCCATTTTTGATCCAAGCCGGCGGAGTAATCTCGGCTTTATGCCACTCCGTTCCGCGACATGGAACAGAGCGCGGCGAATGGAAAGCATCACGGGCAGCCGCAACGCGCGCGCGCTTTGAGAACGCAAGAACCAAGGTCAAGGGAGAGCCACATGTCCAATTCCAAAGATGCCGTCCGCAAGGTGCTTGACCAGGTCAAGGCGGACAAGCGCACCAGCCTGACCGCGCCGGAAGGCAAGCTGGTCTGCGACGCCTACGGCATTGCGGTGCCGAAGGAGGGTGTGGCGAAGTCGGCCGGCGAGGCCGGCAAAATGGCCGCCTCGATGGGGTTTCCGGTGGTGATGAAGATCGTCTCGCCGGACATTCTCCACAAGACCGAAGCCGGCGGTGTCATCGTCGGCCTCAAGACGGCCGAAGACGCCGAGAAGGCCTACGAGACGATTCTCTCCAACGCCAGGAAGTACAAGTCCGATGCCAAGATCGAGGGTGTCCAGGTGCAGCAGATGCTGGCCGGCGGCACCGAAGTGATCGTGGGGTCGATCACCGACGCCTCGTTCGGCAAGCTGGTTGCCTTCGGCCTCGGCGGCGTGCTGGTCGAAGTTCTGAAGGACATAACCTTCCGCCTCGCGCCCGCGACCAAGCAAGATGCGCTGTCGATGCTCGACGGCATCCAGGCGCATGAGATTTTGAAGGGCGTTCGCGGTGGCGAGCCGGTGAACCGCACCGCGCTTGCGGATGTCATCGTCAAGGTCTCGCAGCTCGTCACGGATTTCCCCGAGATCGTCGAGCTCGATCTCAACCCGGTGTTCGCGACGGCCAAGGACGCCATCGCGGCCGACGTCCGCATCGTCGTCGACTTCGCTTACGTGCCCAAGCCGAAGCCGCGCCCGACCGAAGAGATCGTCGCGGCCATGAGCCGCATCATGCAGCCGAAGGCGGTTGCAGTGGTCGGCGCTTCAGCCGAAGACGGCAAGATCGGCAATTCCGTGATGAAGAACCTCATCAACGGCGGCTACAAGGGCGACATCTACCCGATTCATCCCAAGGCCGCCGAGATCCTCGGCTACAAGGCGTATAAGAGCGTCAAGGACGTGCCCGGCGTGATCGACACCGCGGTGTTCGCAATTCCCGCGAAGTTCGTGGCCGCGGCGCTCACCGAATGCGGCGAGAAGAAAATTCCCGGCGCGGTTCTGATTCCGTCGGGCTTCGCGGAAGCCGGCGCGCCGGAGCTCCAGGCCGAGATCGTCGAAGTCGGCAAGAAGTACGACATCCGCCTGATGGGACCGAACATCTACGGCTTCTATTATACGCCTGCCAACCTCTGCGCGACCTTCTGCACCGCCTATGATGTCAAGGGCCACGCGGCACTGTCTTCGCAATCGGGCGGCATCGGCATGGCCATCATCGGCTTCTCCCGTTCGGCCAAGATGGGCGTGTCGGCGATCGTCGGCCTCGGCAACAAGTCCGACATCGACGAGGACGATCTGCTCGCCTTCTTCGAGCAGGATCCGAACACGAACCTGATCGCGCAGCACTGCGAAGACCTCAAGGACGGCCGCGCCTTTGCGGAAGCCGCAAAACGCGTCTCCAAGAAAAAACCGGTCATCGTGCTCAAGGCCGGCCGCACCTCCGCCGGTGCCAAGGCGGCCTCGTCGCACACCGGCGCGCTCGCCGGCAACGACAAGATCTACGAGGATGTCCTGGCCCAGTCCGGCGTGATCCGCGCCCGTAGCTTACGGCAGCTGCTCGAATTCGCGCGCGGCGTGCCGGTGCTGCCGACGCCGAAGGGCGAGAACGTGCTGATCATTACCGGTGCAGGCGGTTCGGGCGTGCTGTTGTCGGACTCCTGCGTCGACAACGGCTTGTCGCTGATGTCGATGCCGCCGGATCTGGATGCGGCCTTCCGCAAGTTCATCCCGCCGTTTGGCGCGGCCGGAAATCCCGTGGACATCACCGGCGGTGAGCCGCCGATCACCTACGTCAACACCGTAAAACTCGGCCTGACGGACGAGCGCATCCACTCGCTGATCCTCGGCTACTGGCACACCATCGTCACGCCGCCGATGGTGTTCGCCCGCAACATGGTCGAGGTGAAGAAGGAGATGGAGGCCAAGGGCTTCGTGAAGCCGATCGTCGCCTCGCTCGCCGGCGACGTCGAGGTTGAGGAAGCCGCCGAATATCTCTACCAGAACGGCATTCCGGCCTATGCCTACTCGACCGAACTGCCGGTCGAGGTCCTCGGTGCCAAGTACAAATGGGCGCGCGGAGCAGGGCTGCTCTGAGCCGACGATGCCGCTTCACCTCTCCCCGCGCGCGGGGAGAGGTGAGAACAGTCAGGTCGCGATGGGCAGGAACGTGATCCGGCGCAAATCGATCGAGCCCCGATCGCCATCGGCGGCCGATCACGACGCGCGCGACGGCGGCGTGCAGTCCGTCGATCGCGCGCTGTCGATCCTCGAGACATTGTCCGAAGACGACGAAGGCTATCGCCTCAGCGATCTCGCCGTCCGCACCGGGCTCTCGGCCTCGACCGTGCATCGCCTGCTGGCGACGCTGGAAAGCCGCCGCTTCGTGCAGTTCGACCGCGCCGAATCCAAATGGCATGTCGGCGTGCGCAGCTTCACGGTGGGCGCGAGCTTTGCGCGGCGGCGCAATTTCAGTGCCCAGGCCATTCCTTACTTGCGCAAGCTGCGTGATCTTACCCGCGAGACCGCCAATCTCGCCGTGGTCGACGACGAGTTCATCATCGTGCTGACCCGGATGGAGAGCCGCGAGATCATGCGCTCGCTGACCCAAGTCGGCGGCCGCGTTCCGATGGTGACCTCCGGCGTCGGCAAGGCGGTGCTCGCGACCTATTCCGACGAGGACGTCGGCGCCGTCATCCGCCATCACGGCATGCCACGCCTGACCGAGAAGTCGATCGTGCGGCCGAGCGACCTGTTCAAGGAGCTCGAAAAGATCCGCAAGCAAGGCTACGCGCTGGATGATGAAGAGGCCTGCATGGGCCTGCGCTGCGTTGCAGCGGTGGTCTACAACGCCTGCGCCGAGCCGCTTGCTGCGATTTCGGTGTCCGGCATGACCAGCCGGCTGACCGATCAGCGGTTACCGGAAATCGGGCAAATCGTCCGTGATGTTGCCGCCGAACTGACGGCAGCGCTCGGCGGGGCAATTCCGACGCCCCGCTAATCGGAAACCGGGAGTATGTCACTGGACAGTGTCGGCCGTTTTGGCTGATATGCGACCAAACGACACGATGCGGCAAACGTCCGCATGAGCCCGGAGACGTCCCATGTTTCAACTTCCCGCGCGCCTCGTCGGCGCAGCCGTCGCGCTGACCCTTGCGGCAGCCACGCCGGCCTTTGCCCAGCAGCTCGAGCTCAAGCTGATGGCACCTGCGGCGCCGGGCGGTGGTTGGGACCAGACCGCGCGCTCGATGCAGCAGGCGCTGGTCGCTGCCGGCGTCGCACGCAGCGTGCAGGTCACCAACGTTCCCGGCGCAGGCGGCAGTGTCGGCATCGCGCAGTTCGTCAACGGCGCCAAGGGCGACGGCAACCAGCTGATGGTCAACGGCTTCGTCATGGTGGGCGCGCTCGCCATGAACAAATCACCCGTCACGCTCGAGCAGGTGACGCCGATCGCGCGCCTCACCGAGGAATTCCAGGTGATCGTGGTGCCGGCCAATTCGCCGATCAAGACCGCGCAGGATCTGGCCGCCGCGGTGAAGGCCGACATCGCCAAGGTGACCTTCGCCGGCGGCTCGGCCGGCGGCGTCGATCACGTGATGGCGGCATTGTTCGCTGGTGCCGTCGGCGCCGACGCGAAGAAGATCAACTACATCCCGTTCTCGGGCGGCGGCGAGTCGCTCGCCGCCATTCTCGGCGCGAAGGTCACTGCCGGCATTTCCGGCCTCAGCGAATATGATGGGCAGATCAAGTCGGGCAAGCTGCGCGCGATCGGCGTGACCTCGGAGAAGCGCATTCCAGGCAGCGACATCCCGACCTTCAAGGAGCAGGGCATCGACCTCGTGATCGCCAACTGGCGCTCGGTGGTCGCGCCTCCCGGAATCACGCCGGAGCAGCGCAAGACGCTCAGCGACGCGGTCGAGAAGATGGTGAAGTCGGACGCCTGGAAAGACATCCTCAAGCAGAAGGGCTGGGAGGATGCCTATCTCGGCGGTGACGCCTTCGCCGATTTCCTGAAGAAAGAAACGGTGCGTGTGACGGACGTGCTGAGATCAGTCGGCCTGGTCAAGTCATGACCACAGGCGATCCCGTCCAGCCACCGCGGCGCATCGATCGCGCCGGCGTCGTCATCGCCGCGCTGCTCGCAGGTCTTGCCGCGGTGCTGGTCTGGGATGCGCACGGCCTGCAATCGACCGCGATGTACGGGATGGGGCCGGAAGCCATGCCGGTCGTGATCGCCTCCGGCCTCGCGCTGCTCGCGATCGGCAATCTCGTTGACGCGCTGCGCGGCAATCTGCCAGAGCGCGAAAGCGCCGATCCCGTGCCTGTGGTCTTCATCCTCGCCGGCCTTGCGCTGCTGATCGGCATCATCGGCTTCGGCGGCGGGTTCATCCTGGCGACGTCGGCGCTGTTCGTCACGACCTCGGCGGCATTTGGGCGCCGGGCTGTCCTCGTCGATTCCGCCATCGCCCTCGTGATGTCGACCCTCATTTACCTCGCGTTCGACCGCCTGTTGACGTTGAGCCTTCCGGCCGGCCCCCTGGAGCGACTGCTGTGATGGAAACTTTCGCGGCGCTGGCCCACGGCATGGCGGTCGCCGTCCAGCCGATGAATCTCCTCTACGCCCTGATCGGCGTGTTCCTTGGCACGGCCGTGGGCGTGCTGCCCGGCATCGGCCCGGCGTTGACGGTCGCGCTGCTGCTGCCGGTGACGTACAAGCTCGATCCCGGCGGTTCGCTGATCATGTTTGCCGGCATCTATTACGGCGGCATGTATGGCGGATCGACTACGGCCATCTTGATCAACACGCCCGGCGAGAGCGCCTCGATGGCGACGGCGCTCGAAGGCAACAAGATGGCCAAGGCCGGCCGCGGCGGACCGGCGCTCGCGACCTCCGCGATCGGCTCCTTCGTCGCGGGCACCATTGCCACCATCGGGCTTGCCTTTCTCGCGCCGTGGTTGGTCGATTTCGCCGTGCGCTTTGGTCCGGAGGATTATTTCGCGCTGATGTGCGTCGCCTTCGTCACGGTGTCGGCGACCTTCGGCGATTCTCCGATCCGCGGCCTGACCAGCCTATTTATTGGTCTGACATTAGGTCTCGTCGGTATAGACAAGCTGACCGGTCAGGCGCGGCTTGCGTTCGGGGTGCCCGAGCTGCTCGACGGCGTCGAGGTGACGACGCTCGCGGTCGGCCTGTTCGCGGTGGGCGAGGCGCTCTACGTCGCATCGCGCCGCCACCACACCGAAGAGAAGCTCGAGCCGGTGCGCGGCTCGCTGTGGATGACCAAGGAAGACTGGAAGCGATCGTGGAAGCCGTGGTTGCGCGGCACCATGTTCGGCTTCCCAATCGGTGCGCTGCCTGCCGGCGGCGCGGAGATCCCGACTTTCCTGTCCTATTCCTGCGAGAAGCGACTGACCAAATACCCCGAAGAATTCGGCAAGGGCGCGATCGAAGGTGTCGCAGGACCGGAGGCCGCCAACAACGCTTCGGCTGCCGGCACGCTGGTGCCGCTCTTGACGCTGGGATTGCCGACCTCGGCGACGGCCGCGATGATGCTGGCGGGCTTCCAGCAATACGGCCTCAACCCGGGGCCGCTGCTGTTCGCCGAGCGGCCCGACCTCGTGTGGGGCCTGATCGCGAGCCTGTTCATCGCCAATTGCATGCTGCTGGTGCTCAATCTGCCGCTGGTTGGCCTGTGGGTGCGGCTGCTGGCGATCCCGCAGCCGTGGCTCTATGCCGGCATCCTCGTGTTCGCGACCATGGGCACCATCGCCGCAAAGCCGTCGGTGGTCGAACTGTCGATGCTGGCCGGCTTCGGCGTGCTCGGCTTTCTGATGCGGCGGTTCGATTTTCCGATCGCGCCCGTCGTGGTCGGCCTGATCCTCGGCCCGATCGCCGAGAGCCAGCTGCGTCGCGCGCTCGCGATCAGTCTCGGCGATCCCATGACGTTGCTCCAGAGCCCGATCTCGGCGACGCTGCTTGCGCTGGCGTTCATCGCGCTGCTGGCACCCTTCGTGCTGAAAGGGATGGGACGCTTCAAGGCGAACGAGGACTAGCCATTCCGCCGCGAGCGTCTTCTAATGTTACGTTCATCTCGTGGGAAAAGTCATGCCGTCAGAGCTCCGTTCGCCCCGTCTCGCTGTCCTGATCGATGCAGACAATGCTTCGGCAAAAATCGCCGATGGGCTGTTCGACGAGATTGCCAAGATCGGCGAGGCCAGCGTTCGCCGCATCTACGGCGACTTCTCCAATGCCAGGTCGAGGGGCTGGGCCGACATCCTGTCCAAACACGCCATCATCCCGCAGCAGCAGTTCGCCTATACGACGGGGAAGAATGCCTCCGACATCACGCTGGTCATCGACGCAATGGACCTGCTTCACAGCGGCCGGTTCGATGGCTTTTGCCTGGTGTCGTCGGACAGCGATTTCACCCGTCTGGCCGCCCGCATCCGGGAGCAGGGCATCGACGTCTTTGGGTTCGGCGAACAGAAGACGCCGGAGAGCTTCCGGCAGGCCTGTCGAAGGTTCGTCTACACGGAGAACTTGCTTGCCGCCCCAGCGAACACCCAGGACGCCGCCTCGAGATCGACGTCGCTTCAGCCGCTCGATGCCGCAACCCCCATCATCAAGAAGGTCATCACCCAGATGGAAAGCGAGGACGGCTGGGTGACGCTCGGGGAAGTTGGCCGCCAGCTCGCCAATCTCGCGTCCGATTTCGATCCGCGAACGTTCGGCTTCCGCAAGCTGAGTGACCTCGTGCGCAAGACGAATGCGTTCGAGATTGACGAGCAGAACGGGAGGTCGATGCGGATTCGGGTCAAGCCCGCTGCCGCACCGGCCCCGCGACGACGGAACTCGCGCAGACCTGCGAGGCCAGCGGCGGCAGGCGCTTCTCCGCCTAAAGCGTAAGCAGAGCCTGCCGTTATATTTGCGCTTGCCCGGTCGGGCGCAGGGCGTAACCATCGCAGGGCCATAACGCCACGCGAGGGTTCTGATGACCAGACTTACCCGCTTCGCCGTCGCACCGCTGCATTCGATGACCCGGCGTCTCGCCGATGTGGCCTCGGCGCGTGTCGCGCCGGATCTCGTCGTCACCGGCGCGCGGGTGCTCTCGACCTATTCGGAGCGCATCCATGCGAACCGCGAAATCTGGATCACCGGCGGCCGCATTGCTGCGATGAAGCCGGCCGGCGCTGCGAAGAATGTCTTCGGCGACGTGCCGGTTTACGACGCGGCGGGCGGCATCATCGCGCCGGGGCTGGTCGACCCGCACATCCACATCGAATCCTCGATGGTGACGGCCTGCGCCTATGCCGAGGCCGCCCTGCTCAACGGCACCACCACAATCTTCTGCGACAGCCACGAGATCGGCAACGTCATGGACGTCGTCGGCGTCGAGGCGATGCTGGAGGACGCACGCGAGGCTCCGCTCTCGATCTTCCTGACGGTGCCCTCGACGGTTCCTGCGACTTCGGCCGCACTGGAGACTGCGGGCGGCGATCTGACGCCCGACAAGATCGCCGGCCTGTTCGACCGTTGGCCGGAAGCCGTCGGGCTCGGCGAGAAGATGGATTTCGTGCCTGTCACCATGGGCGATGAGCGAAGCCACGCCATCCTCGCTGCCGCCCTGAAGCGCGGCCGGCCGGTGTCCGGCCATATCTATGGCCGCGACTTCGTTGCGGCCTATGCGGCGAGCGGCATCACCGACACCCATGAGGCGATCGACCGCGACATCGCCGACGATCTGCTCGATGCCGGGGTCTGGGTGTTCCTGCGCGGGGGACCGCCGACCACGCCCTGGCACTCGCTGCCGCAGGCGATCCGGACCATCACCGAGCTCGGCGCCTCGCACAAGCGCACGGCCGTGTGCACCGACGATCGCGACGCCGACGATCTCCTGCTGTTCGGTCTCGACTGGGTGGTGCGCGAAGCCGTGAAAGCAGGGATGTCGCCGGAGCAGGCCTGGTCGATGGGCTCGCTGCATGGCGCGACGCGCTTCAACATGGACAGCGATATCGGCGGGCTCGGCGGCGGGCGCCGCGCCGATCTGGTGCTGATGGACGACAATCTGAAGCCGCAATGCACCTGGTATGGCGGCGAACTCGTGGTCGAAAACCGAAAGATCACGCCGAAGCTCGAGCAGGCGCTGTCGCAGCGCTATCAATATCCGCAGGCGGCCTATGCGACGGTGAAGCTGCCCGAGAAGGTCAAGCTGACGCCGGAGCTGCCGGCGAAGGCCTGCACTGTCAACGCGATCAAGACCGCGTTGCCCGGCATCACGCTGATCCATGAGAAGATCGCGATCGAGCCCGCAAAGGACTGGCCCTCACTGTTCGCCCGCTACGGCCTATGCTTCGTCACGGTGGTCGAACGCCACGGCAAGTCGGCCGGCAATGTCGCCTACGGCCTGTTGAAGGACTTTGGACTGAAGCGCGGCGCGGTCGCCTCCAGCGTCGGGCACGACAGCCACAACATCATCGTTTCCGGCACCAACGAGGCCGATATGCAGGTCGCGGTCGCCGCCATCAAGGAGCAACAGGGCGCCGTCTGCCTCGTCGCCGAGGGCAAGGTGAGGGCGCTAGTGCCGCTGCCGATCGCTGGGCTCTTGTCCGACAAGCGCGTCACGGAGGTGGCGGAAGAGGTCAAGGCGCTGAAGAAGGGATGGGCGGAGGCCGGCTGCACCATCCCCTACATGGGTTTCAATCTGATTCCGCTATCGGTCATTCCGGAAATTCGTATCACCGACAAGGGCCTCGTGCTGGTGCCGCAGATGCAGCTGGCGCCGCTGTTCGAGTGATCGCTTTCACGGATATCTCGATCTAACCGATTGAGACCGCCACGTTTTTCCCGCGGCTGCCGCATCGTGGAAAATAAAATCGATCTCGTTGAGTGAAGCCCTCGCGGGCCCGATGATCTCGCTCGAGCCAATGCAACTCAAGCGAGGTCCGATATGGCGAAGATGCGAGCCATCGATGCTGCCGTGCGAATTCTGGAGAAGGAGGGCATCTCGACTGCCTTCGGCGTTCCCGGGGCCGCGATCAATCCGCTTTACTCGGCGCTGAAGAAGCGCGGCTCGATCCGCCATATCCTGGCGCGCCATGTCGAGGGTGCCTCGCACATGGCCGAGGGCTATACGCGGGCCAAGGCCGGCAATATCGGCGTCTGCATCGGCACCTCGGGGCCGGCCGGGACCGACATGATCACCGGGCTCTATTCCGCGATCGCTGATTCCATCCCGATCCTCTGCATCACCGGGCAGGCGCCGCGCGCGCGGCTCTACAAGGAGGATTTCCAAGCCGTCGACATCGAGTCGATCGCAAAGCCCGTGACCAAATGGGCGGTGACGGTGCGCGAGCCGGCGCTGGTGCCCCGCGTGTTCAGCCAGGCGTTTCACGTGATGCGCTCGGGAAGGCCCGGCCCGGTGCTGATCGACATGCCGCTCGACGTGCAGCTCGCCGAGATCGAGTTCGACGACGAGACCTATGAGCCATTGCCGGTCTACAAGCCGACCGCGACCCGCAAGCAGGTCGAGAAGGCGCTGGAGATGCTCAATGCGGCCGAACGGCCGCTGATCGTCGCGGGCGGCGGCGTGATCAATGCCGACGCCTCGGATCTGCTGGTGGAATTCGCCGAGATTGCCAACGTGCCGGTCGTGGCGACGCTGATGGGCTGGGGGGCCATCCCCGACGACCACGTGCTGATGGCCGGCATGGTCGGTCTTCAGACCAGTCACCGTTACGGCAATGCCACCATGCTCGAATCCGATTTCGTGCTCGGCATCGGCAATCGCTGGGCCAACCGCCACACCGGCTCGGTCGAGACCTACACCAAGGGGCGCACCTTCGTGCATGTCGACATCGAGCCGACGCAGATCGGGCGCGTGTTCAATCCCGATCTCGGCATCGTCTCGGACGCGAAGGCCGCTCTCGAACTCTTCGTCACCGTCGCCAGGGAGTGGCGCCGGTCCGGCAGGTTGCGCGAGCGCCAGGCGTGGCCCGCTGCCTGCCGCGACCGGAAGAAGACAATGTTGCGCAAGAGCCATTTCGATAACGTCCCGATCAAGCCCCAGCGCGTCTACGAGGAGATGACCAAGGCGTTTGGCCGTGACACCTGCTACGTCTCCGTGATCGGCCTGTCGCAGATCGCCGGCGCGCAGTTCCTGGGCGTCTACAAGCCGCGCAACTGGATCAATGCCGGGCAGGCGGGCCCGCTCGGCTGGACGCTACCCGCGGCGCTCGGCGTGCGCGCGGCGTGTCCGGATCGTGATATCGTCGCGCTCTCAGGCGACTACGATTTCCAATTCCTGATCGAGGAGCTCGCAGTTGGGGCGCAATTCAATCTGCCCTACATCCACGTCGTCGTGAACAATTCCTATCTCGGCCTGATCCGCCAAGCCCAGCGCGGCTTCGACATGGACTATCACGTCCAGCTCTCGTTCGAGAACATCAACGCGCCTGAGCTCGGCGGCTACGGTGTCGATCACGTCGCTGTCGCCGAAGGGCTCGGCTGCAAGGCGATCCGCGTCACCGACCCGAAGGACTCGCAGGCGGCGTTCGCGACCGCGCGCGAATGGATGGCCAAGCATCGCGTGCCTGTGATGGTCGAGTTCATCCTCGAACGCGTCACCAACATCGCGATGGGCACCGAGATCGACAACATCGTCGAGTTCGAGGAGGTGCTGGATCTGCCGCTCGACGAGGTCGCGACAGCGAGGCCCGGCGTGCTGCAGCCGGCGGAATAGGGAGATAGCAACATGCCGAAATTCGCTGCGAACCTCACCATGCTCTTCAACGAAATGCCGTTCGTGGACCGCTTCGCCGGGGCCAAAGCGGCGGGCTTTTCCGGGGTCGAGTACCTCTTCCCCTATGATTTCGACAAGGCGCAGTTGCGCGAGCAGCTCGACAGCCATGGGCTGACGCAGGTGCTGCACAATCTGCCGGCCGGCAATTGGGCCGCGGGCGAGCGCGGCATCGCGATCCTGCCGGATCGCGTCAGCGAGTTCAGGGACGGCGTGTTTCGTGCCATCGACTATGCCAAGGCGCTCGATTGCGAGCAGCTCAACTGTCTCGTCGGCATCGCGCCCGTCGATGCCGATCCGCGTGAGCTCAACGAAACGCTGGTCGGGAACCTGCGCTTTGCGGCGTCGACCCTAGCGCGGGAGAACATCAAGCTTCTGGTCGAGCCGATCAACACGCTCGACATTCCCGGCTTCTTCCTGAACGGCACCGAGCAGGCCGTGCAGCTGATCTCCGAGGTGCGCTCGAACAATCTGTTCATCCAGTACGATATCTACCACATGCAGATCATGGAGGGCGACCTCGCCCGTACCATGCAGGAATATCTCCCGCAGATTGCGCACATCCAGCTCGCCGATAATCCCGGCCGCCACGAGCCCGGCACGGGCGAGATCAACTATCCCTTCCTGTTCCGCCATCTCGACGCGATCGGTTACCGCGGCTGGGTCGGCTGCGAATACAAGCCGCGCACCACGACGCTGGAAGGCCTGTCCTGGCACGCGGCGCAGACGTTCGAGACCTGAGGAAACGTTGACATGATCGACATCGGCTTTATCGGACTTGGCACCATGGGACGGCCGATGGCCGGCCATCTTCTGACCGCAGGCCATCGCGTTCTCCTGCACGATGTCGGGCCGGTCGCGCCCGAGCTGATCGCGGCCGGCGGCGTTGGCTGCAAGTCAAGCAAGGAGGTCGCGGAGGAGGCGGATGCGGTCATCATCATGGTGCCGGATACGCCGCATGTGGAGGCCGTGCTGTTCGGCAAGGACGGCGTCGCGGGCGGCATTTCCAAGGGGAAGATCGTGGTCGACATGAGCTCAATCTCGCCGCTGGCGACCAAGGAGTTTGCGAAGAAGATCGAGGCGCTCGGCGCGGATTATCTCGACGCACCGGTGTCAGGCGGGGAGGTCGGTGCCAAGGCGGCAAGCCTCACCATCATGGTGGGTGGCCCCGAGCGCGCCTTCAACACCATGAAGCCGATCTTCGACCGGATGGGGAAGAACGTCACCCGGGTCGGCGCCAATGGCGACGGCCAGACGACGAAGGTCGCCAACCAGATCATCGTCGCGTTGATGATCGAGGCGGTCAGCGAAGCGCTGCTGTTCGCGTCGAAAGCCGGTGCGGATCCGGCGCTGGTGCGGCAGGCCCTGATGGGCGGCTTTGCGTCGTCGCGGATTCTCGAAGTGCATGGCGAGCGCATGGTGAAGCGCAATTTCGATCCCGGCTTCCGCATCGAGCTGCACCAGAAGGATCTCAACCTCGCGCTTGAAGGCGCCCGCGCGCTCGGCCTGTCACTGCCAAGCACGGCAGTGGCGCAGCAATTGTTCTCGTCTTGCACCGCACATGGCGGCAAGGGTTGGGATCACTCGGCAATGGTGCGTGCGCTGGAACTGATGGCGCGGCACGAGATCGCCGCAGCCTGAACTGTTACCAGGTAACAGTCTCCACTTGTAGTTCTGCCTAGATCCGGCGGGGAACCGGAACAATGATCCGGCCCCGCGGTTGAAGGCGCACAACAATCACTGGAGACATAAGCACATGAAGACCCGTCTTGCGATTACGTTCGCTGCCGCGTCGCTGCTGGCGTCGAGTGCAGCCTTTGCCCAGTCGACGACCGAACAGGGCGCCAGGGACGGCGCTCGCGCGGGCGGCGACATCGGCGGCCCGGTCGGAGCGATGGTCGGTGGTACCGTCGGTGCGGCGGTCGGCGCTGGTCTGGAAATCCCGAATGCGATCCTCGGCGGAATTCCGCGCGATGATTCCGTCGTGGTCCACGAGCGCGTCGTGGTCGGCGAGCCACTGCCGCCGACCGTGGTGCTGCGGCCCGTGCCGAACTACACCGAATATCGCTATGCGGTCGTGAACGATCGCCGCGTGATCGTGGAGCCGCGCACGCGCCGCGTCGTTAAGATCATCGACTGATCGACCGGAGCGTGAGCTTTGAAGAGACGAGCCCTGCGGAGCGTCACTCCGCGGGGCCTTGACTCGTCAGGGCCGGATTTGCGCGAAACCGCGTCATGGCCCAATCGGCGATGGCCGCCAGCGCGAAACCGATGCA
Organism: Bradyrhizobium sp. 35; assembly: GCF_023073215.1. Lineage (NCBI taxonomy): Bacteria > Pseudomonadati > Pseudomonadota > Alphaproteobacteria > Hyphomicrobiales > Nitrobacteraceae > Bradyrhizobium > Bradyrhizobium sp. 35. The sequence goes on along the minus strand of NZ_JADPJC010000157.1, from coordinate 234,639 downwards.
GGTGGTGCCGGCATCGACCAGAAAGTCCTCCAGCCGCGCATGCCGTCCCGGTGCCCAGAATTGCATCAGTTCCAGCAGGCCGATCAGCACCACGGCGATCGCTGTGGCCGACAGGCGGCGGCGCGGATAGGCGAGGCCGAAGGCTAGTCCCACCAGGACGAAGGCAAGGGCATGTTCGCCGTCCTGGCCAAGGTCGGAATGGGGCCGTAGGCCTGGCGGGCCGAGGGTTGCAAAGGCGACGGCGGCGGCAAGCAGCCAGGCAGAGGAGCGAAGCAAAATGGACATCCGCACCGCTTAGCACGGATTGCAGCAGCCTGCCGAGGCGCCAGGATCAGATCGCCGTGTAGTTAATGACGAACCGTTAAAGTGGCTCGCGCACGCCAAGGCCGTGCATGAAGCGTTCCCGGATTTGTACGGGATCGCGTCGGGTGGCGCCGACGCCGGGCTTGTCATCGATGCGGACGGCGATCAGGCTGGGCTCGCCGGCCGACATGGCTTCCTCGACCAGACGCTCGAAATCCGCCTCGTCCGCGGCCCAGGCGCTGTTGGCAAGCCCGGAGCCGGTTGCGATGGCGACGATGTCAGCCACGTTCGCGGCCGGTGTCGGCTGCGCGCCCGTGATCTGGTAGATGCCGTTGTCCATCACGATCATGATGAGGTTCTTCGGCTTCAACGCCGCGATCGTCGAGAGTGCGCCGAGCTGCATCAGCAGCGAGCCGTCGCCTTCGAGCGCAAAGACGCGCCGGTCCGGCTGCGCCAGCGCCACGCCCAGCGCGATCGGGAAGGCGAGCCCCATGCTGCCGAGCATGTAGAAATTTTGCGCACGGTGGCCGGCGGCCCAGAGGTCGAAATTGGTGTTGCCGATGCCGCCGATCACGGCTTCCTCGTGCTCGAGTTTCGCGATCAGGCGCGAGGTGACGTCGAAGCGGTTCATCACTTTGGTGTTGCGCACGTCTGTATTCATTTGGGCCGGACTCACTTGTCGAACACCTTGCCGCCCGTGAGCAGCGGGTTGAGGATCAGCGCGACTGGCGCCTGCGTCGTGACGGCCTGCTTGATCGAACGATCGGCAATGAATTCGAGCTCGTCGAGCCGGGTGATGGTGTGATGCTCCAGCGCCAGCGAATCCAGCACCGGACGCATGGTGCGGCAGACCAGTGACTGGCCGTAGTTGAACTCGCCGAGCGTGCCGCGCTCGGACACGAACATGATAAGCGGAATCTGGTAGGGCACCGCGAGCGAGGCCAGCACGTTGGCGAGCGTCGCAAAGCCTGAGGTCTGCATCAGCACCGCACCGCGCCGTCCGCCCATCCAGGCGCCCGAGACGATGCCGACGGCCTCCTCCTCGCGGGCGGTGGCAAAGGTGGTGAAGAACTGATCGGCGTGCAGGTTCTTGATCAGCGGCGTCAGCACGCGGTCGGGCACGTAAGGGACGAGGCTGATCTCATTCCGCTTTAAGGTTTGCAGGATGATGCCGTGCCAGCTCTTGTCACTGGAGGTCTGCGCCGCCTCGGACGAGGTTTGTTGCTCCGCAATCGGCATTGCGTTCTCCCTTCGGCCGCGCATGCTTCTTGGTCTTTGCCATTGTCTTAGGCGTCGTCTTAGCCCTTGTCTTGGCCGTCGCGGCGGTCTGCCGAACTTGACGCAGGCAGCGGGATTGTCAACATGTCCGGACTGCACCGTGATCTGCGCCAGACGGCCTGCCGCAGCCGGTGCCGCCGTGTCATAAGCGGCAACAACAAGAGAACGGAGGAACGCATGACAGGAGCGCGCGAAGCGCTGGCCCTGCGGATCTCCTGGAGAAAGCCGGAAGGGTCCTGATGTCCGTCAACAGCAAGCGCGTCTTCTACGTCAAATATCTGGCCAATCCGATCTATATCGACATCCTGAAGGCGCGGCCCGACGTCCGGCTCGATCGCATCGAGAACGAGAGCCCCGAGGAATATTTCGCGCCGATCATCGAGGCGGCTCATGTCTACCAGATCGGCGCCGCCCGTGACGAACTGGCCCCGCACTTCCATGTCGATGCTGCCTTCCTGAGGCGCGCGCCGAACCTGCTGCTCGTCTCCAGCAACGGCGCGGGATTCGATCCTGTCGATGTCGAGGCTTGCACCGATGCCGGCGTGCTGGTCGTCAACCAGTCCGGCGGCAACGCCCACTCGGTCGCCGAGCATGCGCTGGCGATGATGTTGACGCTGTCCAAGCGCATCATCCAGTCCGACCGCAAGCTCCGCAGGGAGTCCAACGTCAACCGCAACGAACTCGTCGGCAACGAGATCGAGCACAAGACCGTCGGCATCGTCGGCCTCGGCAATGTCGGTCGCCGCATCGCCGCGCTGTGCAAGGGCCTGTTCGGCATGAAGGTGCTGGCCTACGATCCTTACCTCACGGCCGAGGTGATGGCCGAGCGGGGCGGCGAGAAGGTCGAGCTCGACGAGCTGCTGCGCCGCGCCGATTTCGTCTCCATCTCCTGCCCGCTCGACAAGCGCAGCCGCAACATGATCAGCGTGCGCGAATTTGCGTTGATGCAGCCGCATGCGTACTTTATCACCACGGCGCGCGGCTTCATCCACGATGAGGATGCGCTGCTCCAGGCCTTGCGCGAGAAGCGCATTGCGGGCGCCGGTCTCGACGTCTGGTCCAAGGAGCCGCCGCCGCCGGAGCATCCGCTGCTCCAGCTCGACAACGTGCTGGCGAGCCCGCATACCGCGGGCGTCACGATCGAGGCGCGGCAGAACATGGGCCGCATCGCGGCCGAGCAGGTGCTGGATACGCTCGATGGCAAGCGGCCGCCGCGCATCATCAATCCGGAGGTCTGGCCACGCTATGTGGAGCGATTCAAGCAGGCGTTTGGTGTGACGCCGGCGTAGTTGACAGTCGCTCTGTCCTTCCGGGGTGCGATGCTCCTGCTGCCCAATGTCCCGGTTAGCGCTACGCGCCACGGAACGATCGGCGGGGGGAACCGCGCCCGACTTTGATCCGTGTCAAAATCTCCCTCCCGGATTCCGCCTAAATGGGATAAGAGTGAGCGCCGCCGGGGCAGGCAGGAGGTCCCATGTCAACTTATGTGGTCAGGTTCATGAAGGACGTGCTCGGCCAGTACGGCCGGCAGATCGAGGTGTGCCAGGGCACGCTCGAGATCGACGCTTCCGACGAGGACGAAGCCAGAGAGCGGGCGAAGGCGAGGTTTTGCGAGGATCAGGCGTTGCACCACTGGTCGCTGCATGCCGACCGCATCCAAGTCAGACCGGCTGACTTTCCCTCGTGAGGCCTGGCGGCCGGGCGCCGTGAGGTGACGCCGGCGCCGAGAGGGGACTGCTGCACCGTCTCAGTCGAGCAGCTTGTCCAGTGTGATCGGAAATCGACGGATGCGTTTGCCGGTGGCGTGATAGACGGCGTTCGCGATCGCGGCGGGAACGCCGACGATGCCGATCTCGCCCAGCCCCTTGATGCCGAGCGCGTTGATGTGCGCGTCCGGCTCGTCGACGAAGATCACGTCGATGTCGTGAACATCGGCATTCACGGGAATGTGGTACTCGGCGATGTTCGCGTTCATGATCCGCCCGAAGCGGTGATCCATCACCGTCTCCTCGTGCAGGGCCATCCCAATCCCCCAGACCACGCCGCCCATGATCTGGCTGCGGCCTGTCTTGGTGTTGAGAATCCGCCCGGCCGCGACGGCGCTCACGACCCGCGTCACGCGAATGACGTTTAGCTCTTCGTCCACCTTGACCTCGGCGAAGACGGCCGAGTGGGTGTTACGCGCGTGCTTCTTGTCCTCGCCGAATTGATTGAGCTTTTCCTTCTCGATGCGTTCGACGCCGCCGTGACGCATCGCGTCGGCGATCGAGACCGCGCGGCTGTTGTTGCTGGAGCTGGCAATGCTGCCGTCGGTCAGCACCGTATCGGCTAGCTCGGCGCCGGCGAGCGGCGAGCCTGGCATCTTCCCGGCCAGGCGTAACAGTTCCTTGCGCACTTCCTCGGCGGCTGCGAGCACCGCATGCGCGCTCGAAGCGGCCATCCAGGAGCCGCCCTCCACAGGCGCCTGCGGCAGACTGGAATCTGCGAGCCGGACGCTGATGTTCTCAATCGGCAGGCCGAGCGCATCGGCTGCGACCTGAGCCACAATGGTGTAGGTGCCGGTGCCGATGTCGGATGCGGCGCAGGACACCTCGGCATGTCCGTTCGACGTCAGCACGATACGGACGGCGACCGGCATCTGCAGTGCTTCCCACACACCCGTCGCCATGCCCCAGCCGATCAGATCCTTGCCGTCGCGCATCGAGCGCGGCGCAGGATCGCGTCTGCTCCAGCCGAAGGCGTCCGCGCCGCGCGCGTAGCATTCGCGCAACTGCTTGCTGGTGTAGGGCAGGTTTTCGCTCTGGTCGCGATCCGAGTAGCACTTCAGCCGCAATTCGATCGGGTCGAGCTTGAGTGCGACGGCGAGCTCGTCCATCGCGCATTCCAGCGCGCAGACGCCCGACGCAGCGCCCGGTGCGCGCATGTCGCAGGGGGTGGAGACGTCAAGGTGCACCAGCTTGTGGGAGAAGCGGCTGTTCGGGCTCTTGTAGAGCTGTTCGGCCCAGCCGGTATCGTTGCGGGCAAAATCCTCATAGCGCGAGGTGACGGCAATGGCCTCGTGCGTGACCGCGTCGAGGGCGCCATCGGATCTTGCGCCGAGCCCGACGCGCTCGATGGTCATCGGCCGGTAGCCGAGCCCGTACATCTGCTGCCGCGTCAGTACGACGCGAACGGACCGCTTCAGCGCGAGCGCGCCGAGTGTTGCCAACACCACCTGATATTGCGGCCGCAAGCCGGAGCCGAAGGCGCCGCCGACGTACGGCGAGACCACGCGAATGTCGTCCGGCTTCTTGTCGAACACGCTGCAGAGAAATTTGTGGACGTTCTGGACGCCTTGGGTCTTGTCGTAGATCGTGAGCTTGCCATTGCTGTCCCAGACCGCCGTGGTCGCATAGAGCTCCATCGGGTTGTGATGCTCGGTCGGTATCACGTAGTCCGCCTCGTGGCGCACATCAGCTCCCGCAAGGGCGGCTGCGGCGTCGCCCCGCGGTTTATGCGGCTCGTTCTTCTCGGCGGCGTTGCTGCGTTCGCCTTCGAGGTCGGTTGCAAAACCATGCTGCTCATATTCGACCCGCACGAGCGTCGCGGCGAATTTCGCGGTTTCCCAGTCCTCTGCGACGACAAGTGCGATCGGCTGGCCATTGAACTTGATCTTGTCATCATAAAGCGGACGGAAAGGCGAGCCTTCCTCGGGCGCCACCTCGTCCTTCCACGCCTCGTCCTTGTCGGCCAGCGGCGGACGGTTCGCATGCGTGAGCACGTTGAGTACGCCCTCGACCTTCAACGCCTCGCTCGCGTCGAGGCGGGCAATGCGCCCGCATGGAATGATGGCCTCGACCACGAAGCCATGGAGGAGCTTGTCGGCTGGAAATTCGCCGGCGTATTTGGCGGCGCCGGTGACCTTGGCCCGGCCGTCGACACGCGACGTTGGCGTTCCGACATAAGCGTTCATGGGGTCCTCACGCGATCTTCTTGTGCGCCTGAGATTGCGGCGTGGCGTTCGCCGCCTGTGTCAGCGTCCGCACGATGGCGCGGCGTGCGAGCTCGACCTTGAAGCCGTTATGTGAGCGGGCTGTTGCTCCCTGGAGCAAGAGATCCGCGGCGTGCGAGAAGTGATCGGGCGTTGCGGCCTGGCCGCGCAACGTAGCTTCGGCCTCGAGGCTGCGCCAAGGCTTGTGAGCCACGCCGCCGACCGCCACGCGTGCCCCGCTGATCGCGTTGCCCTCCAATTCGAGCGCGGCGGCAACCGAGACCAAAGCAAAAGCATAAGACATCCGGTCGCGAATTTTTAGATAGCTGTAGTTTTGAGCAAAGCCGCGCGGCGGAAGCTCAATCCCGGTGATGATCTCGCCGGTGCCGAGATTGGTATCGACATGAGGCTTGTCGCCGGGCAGCCGATGGAGATCGGTCAGCGCGATGGTGCGTTCGCCGGAGGGACCCGCGATGTGCACGAGCGCATCGAGCGCGGCGAGCGCCACGCTCATGTCGGATGGATTGGTCGCGATGCAGGCGGCGCTCGTGCCCAGGATCCCATGGTTGCGGTTCAGCCCGTCCATTGCCGAGCAGCCGCTGCCGGGATGTCGCTTGTTGCACGGCGTGGCCGTGTCATAGAAATAAGCGCAGCGCGTTCGTTGCATCAGATTGCCGCCGACCGATGCCATGTTGCGCAGTTGCGCCGAGGCGCCGGCCAGGATGGCGCTGGCGAGCAGGGGATAGCGCTGCTCGATCAATGGATGATAGGCGAGGTCCGAGTTCGGCACCAAGGCGCCGATGCGCAAGGACCCGTCGGGCGTCTCTTCGACCTTGCGGAGCGGCAGGCGGGAAATGTCGATCAGCCGGGAGGGGCGCTCGACATTCTCTTTCATCAGGTCGATCAGATTGGTGCCGCCGGCAATCAGTTTGGCGCCGGGACCGGCGGCGAGCAAGCGGATGGCGTCGGCGACATCAGTGGCTCGAGCGTACTGGAAGTTGTTCATGGCTGGCCCATTGCCTGCTGGATGGCGGCGACGATGTTTGGATAGGCGCCGCAGCGGCAAAGGTTTCCGCTCATCAGCTCCCGGATCTCGTCGGTATCTTTGGCACGGCCTTCGGCGAGCAGTCCGGCCGCCGAGCATATCTGTCCCGGCGTGCAATAGCCGCACTGGAAGGCGTCATGGTCGATGAACGCCTGTTGCAGGGGATGCAGCGCGCCATCCTTGGCAAGACCTTCGACAGTCGTGATCTCCGCGCCGTCCTTCATGACGGCGAGCGTGAGACAGGAATTGACGCGCCGGCCGTCCACCAGCACCGTGCAGGCGCCGCACTGACCATGGTCGCAGCCCTTCTTGGTGCCGCTCAGTGCAAGATGGTCCCGCAAGGCATCGAGCAATGTGGTCCATGGCACGAGATCGAGCGTGTGACTGACGCCGTTGACGACAAGATGGATCGGAATGCGTTCGGAAATCTGATGCGTGACATCGCCCATGTCCTGCTCCCTGCGACGGCGACCGTGCCGGACGTCAGCCGTGTTGACGCGGGGGCACGCCTCCGCCGGCCAATAGCGCCCAACGGACCACCGACCGGTTGGTTCCTTGCCAGCAGTTCGCCTTTCCGAGAGGTTGCGGTCAGCGCTTTGCTTCGCCGAACACCACATTCGGCACGGCGCGGTCGACAACTTCGCGCAGCGCGAAGCTCGATTGTACCCTCGCGACGCGCGGCAGGCGCGACAGCTCCATGCGGTGGATGCGCTCGAAATCCTGGATATCGCGGGCGAGCACGATCAGGATGTAGTCGTCGGTCCCCGACATCAGGAAGCAGCGCACGACGGACGGGCATTTCACCACCTCCGCCTCGAACGCCTTCAGCGCCTCATCGCTCTGGCTTTCCAGCGCGATACGGACCAGCACCGTGGTGGTGAGGCCGAACTGCGCGAGGTCGAGCGTGGCCTGATAGCCCTGGATATAGCCGTCGTCTTGCAGCGCCTTCTGCCGCCGCGCGAGCGCGGTGCTTGATAGCCCGACCTTGTGCGCGAGCTCGGTGTGACTGGCCCGCGCGTTGGTCGTGAGCTCCGCGAGGATGGCGAGATCTTTCCTGTCGAGGGCCAAGGTTTCGTTTCCAGCGTGAAAGGGCGTTTGCGCGCCGGAAACCGGCGCAGGGAGGCCAAAGCTAGCGGATATTTGCACGAAACCAAACAGGGCACGTCGCTACGATCATGAGGTGAATCACAAGGAGGCCCGGGATGCGCGTCGGTGTGCCCAAGGAAATCAAAGTGCAGGAATATCGCGTCGGGCTCACCCCGGGTGCGGTCCGCGAATATGTCGCCGCGGGGCACGAGGTGACGGTCGAGACCGGTGCGGGCGGCGGCATCGGCGCCTCCGACGAAGACTACCGGCGGGCAGGGGCCACCATTGCCGAGAGCGCGCGCGACATCTTCGCGAAGTCCGACATGATCGTGAAGGTGAAGGAGCCGCAGACAAGCGAGTGGCCCCAGCTCCGCGAAGGCCAGATCCTGTTTACTTACCTTCATCTTGCGCCGGATCCCGAACAGGCCAGGGGTTTGCTCGCCTCCGGCTGTACTGCGATCGCCTATGAAACCGTCACCGACGCGGCCGGTCACCTCCCCCTGCTTGCGCCGATGAGCGAAGTCGCCGGCCGCCTCGCTATCGAGGCCGCCGGCGCCGCGCTCAAGCGCTCCGCTGGCGGTCGCGGGCTGCTGCTGGGCGGTGTCCCTGGCGTGCAGCCGGCGCGGGTCGTCGTGCTCGGCGGCGGCGTGGTGGGAACGCAAGCCGCGCGCATGGCCGCGGGCCTTGGCGCCGAAGTCACCGTGATCGACCGCTCCATTCCAAGGTTGCGGGAGCTTGATGATCTCTTTGTCGGACGCGTGCGCACCCGCTTCTCCACCATCGAGTCGGTCGAGGAGGAGGTGTTCGCCGCCGACGTCGTGATCGGCGCGGTACTGGTGCCGGGCGCGAGTGCGCCCAAGCTCGTCACGCGTGCGATGCTGACATCGATGCGCCCAGGCGCCGTGCTGGTCGACGTCGCGATCGATCAGGGCGGCTGCTTCGAGACCTCGCACCCGACCACGCATGCCGATCCGACCTATCTTGTCGACGGCATCGTGCATTATTGCGTGGCCAATATGCCCGGCGCGGTGCCGGTGACGTCGAGCCAGGCGCTGAACAACGCGACGCTGCCGTTCGGCTTGATGCTCGCGAACAAGGGGTTTGCTGCTGTGCTGGAAAATCCACATCTGCGCAACGGACTGAATGTGCATCGCGGCCGTATCACCAACAAGGCGGTGGCGGAGAGCCTCGGGCTGGAGTTCGCTCCGGTGGAGAGCGGGCTAGCGGCGTAGCGTTGCTGCTCATGCCGGCTTGCGATGGCGGCTGCCGAGAGCTGCCTCGATCGTCCCGGGCTTCTCGATGCGTTCGATCAACATGTCGATGCGGTCGCCGCCCCAAAACAGCTCGCCGTTGAACACCATGGTCGGCACGCCGAACACGCCGAGCACTTCGGCCTTGTCGATGATGCGGTCATGCTCGGCGCGTGCGGGGCCATGGACGTAGGCTTCGAACTCGCTGGCCGAGCCACCGCAGGACGTGATGACGTCCGTGATTGCGGCGAGATCGTCGATCTCGAGCTCATGGCTCCAGAACCGACGAAACACCGTGTCGTGATACGGACGGAAGAAGCGGTGCTGTTGGGCGAACAGCATGCCGACGCTGGAATAGAACGCGTCGTAGATCCGCCGGGGCCCTTTCATGATGAGCCCTTGCGCATTGACATAGCGCCGGGCGTCCATATAGGCGTAGCGCACCTTGCGCCAGAAATGCGGCGTGCGCTGTTCCACGGTCCCCATGAATTCGGCAACGCGCAGCGTATAGGGCAGCCATTCGAGCTCGACGCCGTGCGTCTCCTGCAGTTCGAATAGGCGCTTGTTGGCCACGAACGCGTAGGGGCTCTTGTAGTCGGTGTAGACGCGCACGCGGGGGTTTGGCATTGGCAGATTCCTTTCATACGCGCGGCGCTACCTACTCGCCGTGGCGCCGGTGCTCAAATAGGCCGGAAGAAGAAAACTATTGCCCCGGGTCCGTCCGGCGGAAGGAGTTTCCTCTTCGGGAGGCAAAAAAGCCAATCGCTTCCATTGCTGTTTGGGGCCGAAACGACGACATTTCCATCAGAAATTGATGGATTGACTGCTATGGAACGCACCAGGTTTGAGCCTTTCGGCGAGCAATTGGTGTCCGCAACGGACACCCAGCCGCGCTCGCGCGGGTCAAAGCTGCTGCTGCGGGTCGGCACCGGGCTGTTCTGGTCGCTGGTCGCCGGTATCGTGCTGGCGCGCGCGGCCTTCTTCGAGCCCGGCGTCTATGACGGCTTCAGCCGCGTCGCCTCGCTGGCCAAGAGCCTGATCTTCTAAGGCGCGCCTGATCTTCCAACGGGCGCCTGATCTTCCGAGCCAGATTATTCCGGATTGAGGATAGAACTTCCCTCGGCCCTGATATGTCGAAAACTTATTTCCCAATCGGATGGCGCTGCGTATAAATCCTTCTCCTTGGGGAGAGATTTGTGTCGCAGAATCAAGCATCCAGCCCGGCCGACGCCAAGCGGACCACGGCCATCAGCCGCATCGTCGCGCTGATTCCCGGGATCCTCCTCTGCATCGCCGTGGCCGGCGTTTCGGCCCTGCTCGAACGGGCGGAATTGGGCATCTTCGAACATCCCTATGTCGAGGCGCTGGTGATGGCGATCTTGCTCGGCATGGCTGTGCGCAGCTTTTGGAAGCCCGCGCCGCGCTGGCAGTCCGGCATCGCCTTCAGCGCCAAGCAGCTGCTCGAAGTCGCCGTCATGCTGCTGGGGGCCTCGATCAGCTTCGCTGCTATCGCGGCGTCCGGCGTCGCGCTGTTGGCCTCGATCGCGGCCGTCGTTGTGGTCGCGCTCTGCGTTTCCTTCGGCATCAGCCGGCTGCTTGGTCTCTCGACGCGGCTCTCGATCCTGATCGCCTGCGGGAACTCGATCTGCGGCAATTCGGCGATTGCGGCGGTGGCGCCGATCATCGGCGCCAACAATGACGAGATCGCATCCTCGATCTCCTTCACCGCGATCCTCGGCGTGATGATGGTGCTCGGCCTGCCGCTGCTAATTCCGCTGCTGCAGCTATCGGCTACGCAATACGGCATCCTTGCAGGCCTCACTGTCTATGCCGTGCCGCAGGTGCTGGCTGCGACGGTGCCGGCGGGACTCGTCTCGACGCAGATCGGCACGCTCGTCAAGCTGATGCGCGTGCTGATGCTCGGGCCGGTGGTCGTCGGCCTCTCGCTGACGGCGTCGCGCTGGCACAGCGATGCCAAGAAGACCAATGTCGGCTTCTTCCGCCTGGTCCCGTGGTTCATCCTCGGCTTCCTTGCGCTGGCGACCTTGCGCTCGCTCGAGATCGTGCCGTCCACGGTGATTGCCCCGATCACGCGGATCACGGGTTTTCTCACGGTGGTATCGATGGCCGCGCTTGGCCTCGGCGTCGATGTGAAGGTGCTTGCCAATGTCGGGGGACGGGTGACGGCGGCCGTGACCTTGTCGCTACTGCTGCTGCTCGGCATTAGCATCGCGCTGGTGCACTGGTTCAAGTAAGGCAAGCTGCTGCGCATACTCCACTTCCTTCTCCCACAAGGGGAGAAGGAAGTCAGCGCGCAAGTCGAGGATCCCTAAATCACATCCGCGAGCGAATGCCCGTGCAGCTCGATGTTCAGCCCCTGCATGCCCATGTCGTTGAGCTCGCCGCCCATCGCCTTGATGCTCTCCTCGCGGATCAGCGACATCAGTCCGCGGCGCAATGCCAGGAATTCCGACGACATCATCATCGACTGCTGCCGCGGCCGCTCCAGCGGGATCGGAATCTCCGCCTTGATCGAGCCGGGGCGTGCGGTCATGCAGTAGACACGGTCGGACAGGAAGATCGCCTCGTCGATGTCGTGGGTGACGAACAGCACCGAGATCTTCAGCCGCTGCCACATGTTGGTGAGGATCTGCTGCATGATGACCCGGGTCTGCGCGTCGAGCGCGCCGAAGGGTTCGTCGAGCAGCAACACTTTGGGTCCCGTCGCGAGCGCGCGGACGATGCCAACGCGCTGCTTCATGCCACCTGAGAGTTTCTCGGGGTAATGCTTTTCGAAGGCTTCGAGGCCCGCGAGTCCCAGCAGCGTGCGGGCGGCGCGCTCGCGCTGCGAGCGCGGCATGCCGCGCATCTTCAGGCCGAACTCGACGTTCTCCCGCACGGTCTTCCAGGGAAACAGCGAATATTGCTGAAACACCATGCCGCGCTCCGCGCTGGGGCCGTTCACCTTCTCGCCGTCGACGGTGACGATGCCCGTGGTCGGCTTGAGGAAGCCGGCAACCGCGTTGAGCAGCGTCGACTTTCCGCAGCCGGAGGGCCCGACGATCGAGACGAACTCGCCAGGCTTCACATGAATCTGCGTATCGGCGACGGCTTCGACCGGCCCCTCGATGCTGTCGTAGCTGAGGGAGAAGTTCTTGACCTCGATATGGCCCTGCGGTGCCTTGACAACGATCTCACTCATCTTGACCTCCACGGCATCACCAATTGTCCGGCGCCTCGGATCAACATGCTCGATCCGAGGCCAAGCACGCCGATCGCGATCATGCCGAGCGCGATGTCGGCATACTGGACCAGCGAATAGGCCTCCCAGGTGAAATAGCCGATGCCGTACTGTCCGGAGATCATCTCGGCAGCGATCAGCGACACCCAGGCCACGCCCATGCCGACGGTGAGGCCGGTGAAGATGTGCGGGAGCGAGGCCGGAAAATACACATCGCGGAAGATCGAGCGCTCCCGCGCGCCGAGACATTGCGCGGCACGCACCAGCACGGGATCGACCAGCGACATGCCGTGCAGCGTGTTGACCAGGATCGGGAAGAACGATCCGAGGAACGTGATGTAGACGATGCTCTGCTCGTTGGTCGGCCACAGCATGATGGCCATCGGCACCCAGGCAATCGCCGGGATCGGCCGCAGCACCTCCGCTACTGGGAAGATGATCTCGTGGATCAGCTTGAAGCGGCCCATGATCAGGCCGAGCGGCACCGCGACGATCGCCGCGAGCGAGAAACCGAAGAAGATGCGACGGCAGCTCAAGAGGACGTGCAGCAGGAATTTCGGATCGTGGATCGCCTTGGTGAAGCTCGCATAGACGGCGAGCGGTGAGGGCACGTTGGTGAAGCGCACGAAGAACACGACGCGATAGGTTGTCAGCAGGTGCCAGACCAGCAGAAAGGTGACCAGGGAGATGATGCCAATCGCGGTCGCACGCAGCCCGCCGCGGTTGAGCCGGTACCAGCGCAGTGCGAGCGTGCCGAAGGAGGGTGGAGATGCAGGTGGAGTGGAGGCGGGCATGGCGCTTGCCTCCGCGATTGCACTTGCCGGCATGCTGTCCTCGGAATGTCTGCGGAGGGCGGGACTGCTCACGTCTTACCCCCGCCGACCGCCGCCTTCACCGCGTCGTCGAAGCCGAGCACCTTGCCGCTGATCTTGGCGGCATAGGCTTCGGCGTCCTTTTTCAACAGGAACGGCGCAACCTCGCCATTGCCGACCGCGAAGAAAGCCTGGTCGGCGAACAGCTTGATGCCGCGGGTTGTATCGAAAACGTAGGCGACGTTGATCTTCTTGCCCTTGGCTTTGTAGTCGGCATATGCCCCGAGCGTGCAGCTGGCTGACGAGAAGGGCACGATGCCTGAATCGTCGACCCAGACCTCGCCGGCCTTGCGCGGATCGGCGATCGGTTTCTTGCAGAAGGAATCGTCGCCGGAGATCTCGTAGTTCTTGGTGCTCGCAAGCTGCGCGTCATAGTCGAGCTTCATCTCGGCATAGGCTTTGCGGATGTAGCTGTCGTCGACCCATTTCTTCGGGTCGAACTCCTTCATCCGGCCGAGGTTCTGCAGCACCTTGACGTCGGCCGTGGCAGCGTCGATCAGCGCCGGCTTGATCGAGGGATCGGTCGTCATGTTGCCGCTGGGGCCGAGAAAGATATAGACGACCTCCTTGCTGATGCCGGTCCATTCCTGGATCTTCTCGGCGGCGAGCTTGGGATCGTCGCGCAGCCATTGATTGGCGGCGATCACCGCCTTGAAGTAGGCGACGACGACTTCGGGATATTTTTCGGCGAAATCGGTTCGCACCACGATGCCGTGGAAAGTCGGGAGATTGGTCTCGACGCCGTCGAAGATCTTTCGCGCAAAACCGCGGAACGGCAGCAACTCGGCGAACGGAACGAAGTCGGCATGCGCGTCGATCTTCTTCTCCTGGAGATTGGTCGAGCCGACCTCCGGACTCTGGCTCACCAGCTGGAAGAAATCCGATGCATAGCCGCGGTCCTGCATCGCCTTCAACACCATGCCGTGTGCGGCCGAGCCGAACGGCACGCTCACGAGCTTGCCCTTGAGATCGGCGAGATCGTAGTAGGGCGAATCCTTGTGAACGACGATGCCGTTGCCGGAGCCCGACAGGCTGTAGGCGGCGATGCCGATCAGCCGGCTCTTGCTCTCGGGATTGCTGTCAAAAGTGAAGCCGTTCACGATCAGCGGATAGTCGCCCATCATGCCGATCTGCAGCTTGTTGGCCATCATCGCGTTGGTGACGGGCGGGCCGGAGGTGAAGTTCTGCCACTCCAGCTCGAACTTGATGTTGGCGTATTTGCCGTCTTTCGGCAGATATTTTTCGAGGAGATGGAGCTGGCGGATGACGACGCCGGCGGTCACCGTGTTGGTCGTGGTGTCCTGCGTTCCGATGCCCAGCGTGACGGTTTCCGCCGCGGCCGGCTGCGCGAGGAGAAGCGCCAGCGACGTCACCGACATCGCGATCGAGAGCGTGGGAAGATGGCGGACCATTCTCATCCTCATTCGGTTGGATGTGCTGTGGTTGCCATGATTGGGTGAGGGCGTGGGCAGGGCAAATCCGGAATGAGCGCCACAGTCGATTAGTTGCCGGGAAAAGTTGATTGCATACTCCTTGGGCAGTCCTGCACTATTAAGCCGCTTGCATGGGCACCGGCCCTGGTCGCAAGCTCGGTCAGTCGGCCGCCTGCCCTCGCATCTCTTCCAGCACGTCGGACCGGCAGACCACGATCTGCGAGCGCTTGGTCAGCACGATTCCCTTTTCCTGCATGCGCTTCAGGCTGATCGTGACCCATTGCCTGGTGGCACCGACCATGTGGGCGATATCGGCATGGGTGAAGGCGGCCGCGATCACCCGGCCGTCGGCGTCATCGACGCCATAGAGGTCGACGAGATGCAGCAACAGATGCGCAAGGCGCTGTGTGATCGAGCGCGTTCCCAACATCTGGGCCAGCGCCGAATAGCACTTGCCCTTGAAGGTCAGGCCTTCGATCAGGCCGATCGCGAGGTTCGGGATCTCGACCGCAAGGGATCGTAGCTCCTTTCCGGGCAGATGCACCACGCTGCAATTGCTGGATGCAACGCCGGACCATTGATGCACGGTGCCTTCGAACACTTCCGGCCCGCCGACGAAATTGCCGACATGCCAATAGGCCAGCGTGATCTCGCGGCCGAGCGGAGAGGTGTAGAACACCCGGATCCGGCCGCTCTCGATCAGCCAGATACCGTCATGCTTGCCACCCTGGCTGAACAGCGTCTGGCCACGGTTGAGCACTTTTCGGCGGCCCTGCTTCAGCACCAGCTCCCGCTCGCGCTGGCTGAGCTTGTCCATCAAGGGCGGCGGTCCGCCGATCCATTGCTGGTTCTCGGTGAGCAGCAGCGAGGAACCGCCGGTAGGCCGGACCGTTGCGGGAACCGTCCCGCGAACCACATTGGCCGCCGCCTGCAACATCATCTGCCTCCGGAACGTTCAAACCGTTCTAAAGAGGAGCAATGTCCGTGCCAGATTCACTCCGCTGTCATCGCCCGGCTTGACCGGGCGATCCAGTATTCCAGAGACGTCAATGGGCTATCGAGAAGCCGCGGCGTACTGGTTCCCGCCTTCGCGGGGAATGACAGCGAAGCTTGGAAGACGACCTGTGGCGTCTACCGCCCCACCAGGCTCAGCAAATACGGCTTCGGGTAAATCCCCCGATTGTGCCCATCCGAAAACGAGATGTTCAGCCCGTAACCGAGATCGCCGATCTCGGTGATCGCGATGCCTGGAAACCGCTCGGGAAAGCGGCCGTCGAAGCGGGCGCGGGTGCAGTGGGCGCATTTGCAGGAGAGGCGGAGCGTTTCCGCCGCCAAGTCCAGCGTGTCGTCCTGAGCGGTGCGGACGCGGAGCGTCGCGAGGTCGGCGCTTGCTTCGTAATCTGCCACGGTCGGTCCCACCAAGGTCATGACGTGTCTCCGACCCTTCTCTACCTTGCCGCAGCACTGCCGCGATAGCAACTAATTGCCAGGCGCAGGGTGCGCGGCGCTGATCGTCGCTGCCTGCTGTTCGATCATCGCCCACGAAATGTGAAACTAATCGACCGGCAATTTCAGTTCGGCGTTGCCGGATTCCTGTCTCTCCGAAACCTTGTGCGCAATCGAGATCAGGAGAGACAATGAGTGCATTTCAGAGGGAAACGGTCCTGTCGGTCAGGCACTGGACCGATAGCCTGTTCAGCTTCACCGCGACGCGCGATCCGGGCTTCCGCTTCCAGAACGGCCAGTTCGCGATGATCGGGTTGGAAGTCGAGGGCAAGCCGTTGCTGCGGGCCTACAGCATGGCGAGCGCCAATCACGAGGAGGCGCTCGAGTTCTTCTCGATCAAGGTACAGGACGGTCCGCTGACCTCACGCCTTCAGAAGATCAGGGAGGGAGACGTCATCCTGGTCGGCCGCAAGGCCACGGGCACGCTGATCACGGGCAATCTCATTCCCGGCAAACGCCTGTTGCTGCTCTCGACCGGAACGGGACTCGCGCCGTTCGCCAGCCTGATCAAGGACCCCGACGTCTACGAGAATTATGAAACCATCGTGCTCGCCCATGGCTGCCGCCAGGTCTCCGAGCTCTCCTATGGCGAGCACCTCGTGGAAGGCCTGCGAGATCACGAGTTCTTCGGGCCGCTTATCCGTGACAAGCTCGTCTACTACCCGACCGTCACCCGCGAGCCGTTCAGGAATCGCGGCCGCATCTCCGACCTGATCGCGTCGAACCAGCTCTTCGACGATATCGGGCAGTCGGGACTCGACATCGAGACCGACCGCATCATGCTGTGCGGCAGCCCGGCGATGTTGGAGGAACTTCCCGCGATGCTTTCTGCGCGCGGCTTTGTCGAGGGCAATCACAGCCGGCCCGGCCATTTCGTGATCGAAAAGGCCTTTGTCGAGCGCTGAGGCGCAAATCGCAGCCCGGCGACAACTAATTGCTATCGCCGGGACGCCTGCTGAACAAATCTGATGCAAAGGCGCCGGATCTGCCGGCGGACCAGGAGCAAGCGATGTCACTAGATCAGATCGTCGACGGACTTTCGGAGGTTTCCTGCGACGTGCTCGTTATCGGCGGCGGCACTGCCGGCCCGATGGCGGCGTTGAAGGCGAAGCTGAAGAATCCGAAGGCCAACGTCGTCCTGCTCGAAAAGGCGAACGTCAAGCGCTCCGGAGCGATCTCGATGGGCATGGACGGCTTAAACAATGCCGTCATTCCCGGCTACGCGACGCCGGAGCAGTACACCAAGGAAATCACCATCGCCAATGACGGCATCGTCGATCAGAAGGCGGTCTACAAATACGCGCAGAACTGCTACTCGATCATCGAGGAACTCGACAGTTTCGGCATCCGCTTCCTGAAGAACGAGAACGGCGACTACGCCGTCAAGAAGGTGCACCACATCGGCACCTACGTGCTGCCGATGCCGAACGGCGAGACCGTGAAGAAGGCGCTGTATCGCCAGCTCCGGCGTGCCCGCATCCTGATCTCCAACCGCTATATGGCGACGCGGCTGCTCAAATCCGCCGATGGCCGCATCGCCGGCGCGATCAGCGTCAACGCCCGCACCGCCGAGATGCTGGTGATCAAGGCCAAGGCCGTCATCCTGTGCATGGGCGCCGCCGGCCGTCTCGGCCTGCCGACCTCGGGCTACATGTTCGGCACCTACGAGAACGCGGCCAATTCCGGCGACGGCTATTCCATGGCCTATCACGCCGGTGCAGCACTGGCGAACCTCGAATGCTATCAGATCAATCCGCTAATCAAGGACTATAACGGCCCGGCCTGCGCCTACGTCGCCGGTCCCTTCGGCGCCTTCACCGCCAACAACGAGGGATCGCGCTTCATCGAATGCGATTACTGGTCCGGCCAGATGATGCTGGAGTTCTACAACGAGCTGTTGTCCGGGAAGGGCCCGGTGTTTCTCCAGCTCAAGCATCTTCACCCCGACACCATCTCGGAGATCGAATCGACGCTGCACAAGGTCGAACGTCCCACGCGCGGCCTGTTCCAGCAGGGGCGCGGGGTCGACTACCGCAGCGAGTCGATCGAGATGCACATCTCCGAGATCGGCTTCTGCTCCGGTCACAGCGCGTCGGGCGTGTTCGTCGACGACAACGCGCGCACCACCGTCCCGGGCCTCTATGCCGCCGGCGACATGGCGAGCGTGCCGCACAACTACATGCTCGGCGCCTTCACCAACGGTTCGGTCGCCGGCGTCGACGCGATGGAGTTTGCGGACAATCACGACTTCGCGGAATTCGACGCGGCTGAGGTCGCCCGCGAACGTGACCGCGTCATGGCGCCGACCAAACGCGAGGACGGTATTCCGCCGAACCAGATCGAGTACAAGACGCGGCGTCTCGTCAATGACTATCTCCAGCCGCCGAAAGTCACGCGCAAATACGAGCTCGGCATGCGCCGGCTCGCTGAAGCGAGGGA
Organism: Bradyrhizobium sp. 35; assembly: GCF_023073215.1. Lineage (NCBI taxonomy): Bacteria > Pseudomonadati > Pseudomonadota > Alphaproteobacteria > Hyphomicrobiales > Nitrobacteraceae > Bradyrhizobium > Bradyrhizobium sp. 35. The sequence continues at coordinate 216,216 of NZ_JADPJC010000157.1, read as the reverse complement.
AGACATGCAGGAGCGCATGATCGCGCGCAATGCGCACGAACTGCTCCGCGCGCTCGAAGTCCAGTCGATCATGGATTGCGCGGACATGGCTGTGCATGCCTCGCTCTACCGCGAAGAAAGCCGTTGGGGCCTCTATCACTGGCGGACGGATTTCCCGGAGAAGGACAACGAGAACTGGTTCTGCCACACGTTGCTCAGCAAGCAGGATGGCAAGATGACCAGCGAGAAGCGTGCCGTGGAGCCCTATATCGTACCGATCGCCGACGATGAGAAGGATCTCTACGACAAGCAGCGCATCCGCGCGACAGCCTGACCCGCCGCACAAATACAGGAGACATACGATGCCTCTCGCTTCCTATCAGACATCGGTTCCGGTGGTCGTCGATGACGCCAAATGCATCGCGGACAAGGGCTGCACGGTGTGCGTCGACGTCTGTCCGCTCGACGTACTGCGTATCAGCGATATGACCAACAAGGCCTACATGGCCTATGACGAATGCTGGTACTGCATGCCCTGCGAGGCGGATTGCCCGACCGGCGCCGTCACCGTCAACATTCCTTATCTCCTGAGGTAGCCATGTCGAGCCCGTTCGAATCCTACGACGATCTCGAAGACGCCGACGAGCGGCTCCAGGCTACCGATCCAGGGGAGCGCCGCGTCGCGATCATCGCGCTCGGCCATTCCGGCGATCCCGCCGCCGTCGGCCATCTCGCCAAAATGGTCGCCGATCCTGATGCCGGCGTCCGCCAGCAGGTCGCGATGGCGCTCGGCGAGTTCGACGGGCCGGAGGCCGCGGCTGCGCTGGTGAAGCTGCTCGTCGATCCTGAACGAATCGTTGCGTCCGCCGCGGCCGACAGCATGGCGGAGTTCAAGGATCCGGCTTGCGCCGAGATCATCCTGCCGCTGGTCAAGCATGCCCACGCCTTCGTCCGCATGGGCGCGTTGCGTGCGCTGAAGGAGCTGCGCTGCAAGGACACACTGAAACCGGCGCTGGAAGCGCTCCAGGATTCCGATGCCGCCGTGCGGGTGCAGGCGATCGGCGTGATCGGGTTCCTCAAGCTGGAGGAATCAATTCCGGCGCTGACCGCGCTGATCAACGATCCCGACGCGCATGTGCGCCGTGCCGCCGTCAGCGCGCTCGCCTTCTCGCAGATGAAGCCCGCGGCCGAGATGATCACGCGCGCGTTGAAGGATTCGGACTGGATGGTGCGGGAGATGGCCGCGGAAACGCTGGGCCTCAACGTCAACGGATCGATTGCCGCCGACCAGCTCATCGCTTCGCTCAGTGACGAGTTCTGGCAGGTGCGGCTGAAGGCAATCCGCAGCCTTGGCCGAATGAAAATCGAGCGCGCGGTGCGCCCGATCGGCAACTGCGTGAACCATGAGCAGGCCAATCTGCGGAAAGAGGCGGCGGCTGCGCTTGGCGAGATCGCCCACCACGACGGCGAAGCGTTCCTTGCCGTCATCGCCGACGATCCCGATCCCGAGGTGCGCAAGAACGCGCGCTGGGCGCTTCAGCAGATTGCGGCCCGAAAAGCGCGGGCGGGGGCATAGAAGCGCGGCGGGCTGCCGCGCTGGACTTCCCGTCCCAGACGTTTATTGGTCTTCGCCAATGTGATAGGCCTCCGCGAGCGAGGCCGATCCGAAAAGAGCGAGGATACGCCCATGACGACATTGACGGTAAAGGACCTTCTTCCCGAGGACGGCACGCGGGGAACGCTCGTCGGCCGCGTCTGGCTGCCGCAGGCGAATGGCCCGGCCGTGGTCGCCGTGCGCGGCGATGGTGTGTTCGACGTCACCGCAAAATTCCCGACCGTCAGCGCACTCTGCGAGGAAGACAATCCGGCGAAGGCGCTTGCCGCGACCAAGGGCGAGCGCATCGGCGATCTCGAGGCCATCGTCGCCAACACGCCTCCCGATCAGCGCGATCCGAAAAAACCGTGGTTGCTTGCGCCCGTCGATCTCCAGACGCTGAAGGCGGCCGGCGTCACCTTTGCCATCTCGATGCTGGAGCGCGTGATCGAGGAGCGGGCAAAGGGCAATCCGGCCTCGGCCGAAGCGATCCGGAAGGAAGTGACCCGGCTGATCGGCGACGATCTGTCGAAGCTCAAGCCGGGCTCGGACAAGGCGATGCACCTGAAGCAGGTGCTGATCGACCAGAACGCCTGGAGCCAATATCTCGAGGTCGGCATTGGCCCCGATGCCGAGGTCTTCACCAAGGCGCCGACCTTGTCGTCGGTCGGCACCGGCATGGATGCGGGGCTGCATCCGAAGTCGACCTGGAACAACCCCGAGCCGGAGCTGGTGCTGTTCGTCTCGAGCCGCGGCACGATCGTCGGTGGCGCCCTCGGCAACGACGTCAATCTGCGCGACTTCGAGGGCCGTTCGGCACTGCTGTTGTCGAAGGCCAAAGACAACAACGCCTCGTGCTCCATCGGCCCGCTGCTGCGCCTGTTCGACGACAGCTTTACCCTCGACGACGCCCGCAAGCTCGACATCAGCCTGAACGTCAAGGGGCAGGACGGTTTCGTCCTCGACGGCCATTCCTCGATCAGCATGATCAGCCGCGATCCGACCGATCTGGTCGAGCAGACCATCGGCAAGGTGCACCAATATCCCGATGGCTTCGTGCTGTTCCTCGGGACCATGTTCGCGCCGGTTAAGGATCGCGACGCGCCGGGACAGGGGTTCACCCACAAACGCGACGACATCGTCACGATCTCGGCGCCCCAGCTCGGCAAACTCGTCAACCGCATGCGGGCCAGCGACGAATGCGAGCCCTGGACGTTCGGCATCGGCGCGCTGATGAAGAATCTCGCGCAGCGCAAGCTGATCTAGCTCACTGCACGCCGGATGTGGGGGACTCTCCACGAGTCGCTTTGCCTCGATCGACGCAGAAACTCTCTCCCCACCGTCATTGCGAGCGCAGCGAAGCAATCCAGAATCCCTCCCCGGAAAGACTCAGGATTGCTTCGCTGCGCTCGCGGTGATTGGGGGGAGGGGTTGCGGGTTCGCCTTTCACCATCCTCCTAGACAGTGTCTTCGCCCCAACTGCCGCATCATTTCGTTCATCTCCGCGTTGCATCCGTGGAATAAAATCGCGCTGCGCGTGACATAGAAGTCGCTCATCCGCTCGCGCGCGCTTTCCCCCTCAATAGTCAAATAATATGACTAGTCGGAACCAAACTTCCGTGAAATAGTCCCTCCCGCCACCTCAAAGGTCGGCCTGTGGGTGCGATGCTACCAATCGGCGCCCCCGGATAACATTTTGGGAGACACGCCTGATGATCGTCAAAGCCCTCTTTGCGGCCAGCGCGACGGCCGCGTTGCTGCTCGCGCTGCCGGCGAATGCCGCCGAGCTCACCATTGGCTTCTCGCAGATCGGATCGGAATCCGGCTGGCGCGCGGCCGAGACCTCGGTCTCCAAGCAGGAGGCCACCAAGCGCAAGGTCAATCTCAAGATCGCCGACGCGCAGCAGAAGCAGGAGAACCAGATCAAGGCGATCCGCTCCTTCATCGCGCAGAATGTCGATGCGATCTTCCTCGCGCCCGTCGTCTCAACCGGCTGGGACTCGGTGCTGAAGGAAGCCAAGGAGGCCAAGATCCCGGTCGTGCTGCTCGACCGCGACATCGATCCCTCCGGCAAGGAGCTCTATCTCACCGCCGTGACCTCCGACAGCGTTCACGAAGGCGAGGTCGCGGGTGACTGGCTGGCGAAGACCGTCGGCGCCAAGGCCTGCAACATCGTCGAATTGCAGGGCACGGTCGGCGCGAGCGTCGCCGCCAACCGCAAGAAGGGGTTTGACACCGCTATCGCCAAGCATGCGAACCTGAAAGTGGTGCGCAGCCAGACCGGCGACTTCACCCGCGCCAAGGGCAAGGAAGTGATGGAAAGCTTCATCAAGGCCGAAGGTGGCGGCAAGTCGATCTGCGCGGTCTATGCGCACAACGACGACATGATGGTCGGCGCGATCCAGGCGATGAAGGAAGCCGGGCTCAAGCCGGGCAAGGAGATTCTCACCGTCTCGATCGATGCAGTCCCCGACATCTTCAAGGCGATGGTCGCCGGCGAAGCCAATGCCACGGTCGAGCTGACGCCGAACATGGCAGGCCCCGCTCTCGATGCCATCGCGGCCTTCAAGGACAAGGGTACCGTTCCGCCGAAATGGATCCAGACGGAATCCAAGCTCTACACCGCCACCGATGATCCGCAGAAGATCTACGACAGCAAGAAGGGCCTCGGTTACTGAGGCGAGAGTGTCGCCGGACGGCCGTGCTTCGGCAGTCCGGCGATCCCGCTCGAAACCGCTGCGCGAACGAACAGGCTCCGTGTCCGCATTGTCAGCGGGCGCCCTTGGGAGTGAATGTCATGGAGAACAGCCAGGATTCCGCTGCTTCCCTGCTGGAGGTGCGTGGGATCAGCAAGAGCTTTGGCGCCGTGCGTGCGTTGCAGGAGGTCGACTTCACGCTTCGCGCCGGCGAGATCCATGCGCTGCTTGGTGAGAACGGCGCGGGCAAGTCCACGCTGATCAAGGTCGTCACGGGCGTATTTCCGCGCGATGCCGGCATCGTCAGACTGGGCGGCGAAGAGGTCGCGCCGCGCTCGGCCAAGGCGGCGGTTCAGGCCGGCATTGCGACGGTCTACCAGGAAGTCAATTTGCTGCCGAATCTCTCGGTGGCGCAGAACCTGTTCCTGGACCGGCAGCCGACGCGCTTCGGCGTCGTGCGCGAGGGCGAGATGCGACGGCGCGCGAAGTCGCTGCTCGCGGATTTCGGTCTCGACATCGACGTATCAGCGCCGCTTGGCAATTACTCGGTAGCGATCCAGCATGTCACCGCGATCGCGCGCGCCGTCGATCTCTCCGCGCGCGTGCTGATCCTGGACGAGCCGACCGCGAGCCTCGACCGCCATGAGGTCGAGATCCTCTTTCGCATCATGCGTCAGCTTGCCAAGCGCGGCATTGGCATCGTCTTCGTCAGCCATTTCCTCGACCAGGTCTACGAGATCTCCGATCGAATCACCGTTTTGCGAAATGGTCGCCTTGTCGGCGAGCGCGAGACCGCGTCGCTGTCGCGGCTCGAGCTGATCCGGATGATGCTCGGCCGCGAACTGGCCGAGACCACCAGCGCGCGGGCCGCGACGCGCGACCATCAGGCCCGCGAAGTCTGCGCAAGCTTCGAGAATTATGGCAAATCAGGCTATGTCGCGCCGTTCAATCTCCAGCTGCGCCATGGCGAGGTCGTCGGCCTCGCCGGCCTGCTCGGTTCGGGCCGGACCGAGACGGCGCGGCTGGTGTTCGGCGCCGAGCGCGCCGATGGCGGGCAGGCGAGGGTGGAAGGCGCGCCTGTCCGGCTTCACTCGCCGCGCGACGGCGTGCGCCACGGCTTTGGCTATTGCCCTGAGGAGCGCAAGACCGACGGCATCGTCGCCGAGCTCACCGTGCGCGAGAACATCGTGCTCGCGCTCCAGGCCAAGCGCGGTCTACATCGGCCGCTGTCGCGACGCGAGCAGGACGAGATCGCAAGCCGTTACGTCAAGATGCTCGACGTTCGCCCGCCCGATCCGGAGCGTCCCGTTGGCCTGCTGTCCGGCGGCAATCAGCAGAAGGTCCTGCTGGCACGGTGGCTTGCGACCTCGCCACGGCTGCTCGTGCTGGACGAGCCGACCCGCGGCATCGACGTCGGCGCGCATGCCGAGATCATCCGCCTGATACGCGAGCTCTGCGACGACGGACTTGCGCTGCTCGTGATTTCCTCCGAGCTCGACGAGATCGTGACCTATTCCGACCGCGTGGTGGTGCTGCGCGACCGCGCTCATGTCGAGGAGCTCGCCGGCGAGGCCATCGACGTCGGCAGCATTCTCGCCGCGATCGCCGCCGATGGGGCCAGTGTCGCGCATGAGGGCAGGGCATGACCGCGCTGTTGCCGCGCCGCGGCCTTGCCCAGATCCTCGCGTTGATCGTCATCCTGGCGGTCGATCGCGTGGTATCGCCGCAATTCTTCGATCTGCGCCTCCAGGACGGCCGGCTGTTCGGCAGCCTGATCGACGTGCTCAACCGCGGCACGCCGGTGGCGCTGCTCTCGCTCGGCATGGTCCTGGTGATCGCGACGCGCGGCATCGATCTGTCAGTTGGCGCTGTGATGGCGATCTCGGGCGCGATCGCGGCGAGCCTCGCCGACAACCACAGTCTGGTCGTGGTGCTGGCGGCTGCGCTCGGCACCGGCCTGATCTGCGGGTTGTGGAACGGATTTCTCGTCGCGGTGCTCGGCATGCAGCCGATCGTGGCGACCCTTATCCTGATGGTTGCGGGGCGCGGCATCGCCCAGCTCATTACCGAGGGCCGCATCGTGACCTTCTCCTCGCCCGATCTGGTCTGGCTCGGCAACGGCTCCATCCTCGGCGTGCCGGTGCCGGTCGCGATTGCGCTGGGCATGCTGATCCTCACCGGCGCGGTGGTGCGCGGCTCGGCACTCGGATTGCTGATCGAGGCCACGGGCGGCAATGCGCGGGCAAGCGAACTCGCCGGCGTCGGCACGCGCGCGATGATTTTGGCGGTCTATGTCTGGTGCGGCGTTTGCGCTGCGCTTGCCGGCGTCATCGCGGCGGCCGACATCATGGGGGCGGATGCCAACAATGCCGGCCTCTGGCTCGAGCTCGACGCCATCCTCGCGGTGGTGATCGGCGGCACCTCGCTGTTCGGCGGCCGCTTCAGTCTCGTGCTGGCCGTACTTGGCGCGCTGATCATCCAGACCATGAACACCGGCATTCTGCTGTCGGGCTATCCGCCGGAGTTCAATTTGCTGGTCAAGGCGGTGGTGGTGCTCGCCGTGCTGCTGCTGCAATCGCCGAAGCTGTCCGGCTTTGCCGGCGTCGTGACGCGGCTGCGGAGGACCAAGGCATGAAAGGCCTGCCGCCCGTCCTCATTACCGCGGTCGTGCTCGTCGCGGGATTTGCGCTCTGCGCGATGCAGTTTCCCAACATCGCTTCCACTCGCGTGGTCGGCAATCTCCTGACCGACAATGCCTTCCTCGGCATCGTCGCGACCGGTATGACCTTCGTCATCATTTCCGGTGGCATCGATCTCTCCGTCGGCTCGGTAATCGGCTTCACCACGGTGTTCGTCGCGCTGGCGATCGAGCGCTGGGGAATGCCGCCCCTGGTCGCCTTCGTCGCCATTCTCGCGCTCTCGGCCGCCTTCGGAGCGGCGATGGGCGCGGTGATCCATGTCTTCGATTTGCCGCCTTTCATCGTGACGCTCGCCGGCATGTTCTTGGCCCGGGGTGCCAGCTTCCTGCTCTCGACGGAATCGGTGCCGATCACGGCACCGGTCTATTCCACCGTGTCGGACTTCGCACTGCGACTACCCGGCGGTGGACGGCTGACGGCGGTCGCGATCATCATGCTTGCGATCGTGATCGGCGGCGCATTGCTGCTGCAGCTCACCCGGTTCGGCGCCAATGTCTATGCGCTCGGCGGCAGCCGGGCGACCGCGAGCCTGATGGGCGTCGCCGTCGGCAGGATGACGGTGAAGATCTACATGCTATCGAGCCTGCTCGCCGGCATCGCCGGCATCGTCTTCTCCTTCTACACCAGCGCCGGCTACTCGCTGTCCGCCGTCGGCGTCGAGCTCGACACCATCGCGGCCGTCGTGATCGGCGGCACGCTGCTCACGGGCGGTCAGGGCTCGGTGATCGGCACCTTCCTCGGCGTGTTGATCCAGGGCATGATTCAGACCTACATCAATTTCGACGGGACACTGTCGAGCTGGTGGACCAAGATCGCGACCGGCGTGCTGCTGTTCGCCTTCATCGCCTTGCAACAAGGATTGGTCGCGCTCGCGCGCCGGCCTGTGGCAAAGCGCGCGGGAGCAGTCTCATGACCACCTCGCGCATCCTCGTCATCCCGACGCGCCGGGCGCACTCCAATCACGCGGAGGTGGCCCGTTCGATCGGCGTTGACATCATTGCCGGCCGCTACGCGGAGGGAACGCGCCTGCCTGGCGATGCCGAAATGATTGCGATGTTCGGGGTGTCGCGGCCGGTATTGCGGGAGAGCGTGAAGACGCTGGTCGCCAAGGGTCTGCTCACCACCAAGGCCCGCGTCGGCACTGTCGTGCGCGAACGCGTCGCCTGGAACATGTTCGACGCCGACGTGCTGGCCTGGCACCTGGACGCCGGGATCGACAAGCGTTTCCTCAACGACCTGGCCGAGATCCGCCTCGCGGTCGAGCCGCGCGCGGCGATGTTGGCGGCGGCGCAGCGGTCGGAGCAGGATCTATCCGAGCTTCGGCGCTGCATGGAGCGGATGCGACTTGAAGCCTCCGACTCCGTTGGCTTCGCCGATGCCGACCTCGCGCTCCACGTCGCCGTGGCGCGCGCCTCCGGAAATCTGTTCATGCGCTCGATCGGGCACGTCATCGAGGCTGCGTTGCGCGCCTCATTCCTGCTCAGCGCACCGGTCGAACCGGAGGACCGCGACACCGTTCTGCTCTGGCATCAGAAGATCGTCGATGCCATCGCCGCCGGTGATGCCACGACTGCGTCGGAGGCGATGGTCTACGTCATTCACAACGGCATGCGCCGCCACGAGGGTACAGTGATCGAGACTGTACCGGCCGAAGCGCTGCCGTCCGCGGAAGCTGGAGAAACATCGTGACTGAACTTCGCATCGCCATCGTCGGCTTCGGCAAGATCGCGCGGGACCAGCATGTCGGCGCCATTGCAGCGGTTCCCGGCGCGACGCTGGCCGCCCTTGCCAGCCGCAATGCCTCGTTCCCGGATCTGCCGCATTTCGCGACCATCGAGGAGCTGCTGGAAAAAGGTCCGCCGATCGACGCGGTGTCGCTCTGCACGCCGCCTCAAGTGCGCCGCGCCCAGGCGGTCGCAGCGCTGAGGGCCGGCAAGCACGTCATGCTGGAGAAGCCGCCCGGCGCCGGCGTTGCCGAGCTCGATCCGCTGATCGCGATGGCGGGTGAAACCAAGCGAACGCTGTTTGCGACCTGGCATTCGCGCCATGCGCCGGCAGTCGAGCCGGCGCGCGAGTGGCTCGCCGCGCGCCGCATCCGTTCCGTGCACGTCAACTGGAAAGAGGACGTCCGCGTCTGGCATCCCGGGCAGGCATGGATCTGGGAGCCGGGCGGGCTCGGGGTGTTCGATCCCGGCATCAATGCGCTGTCGATCCTGACCAGGATCCTGCCGAAGCCCGTGTTCGTCAACGCGGCCGAGCTCGCCTTCCCCGCCAATTGCCAGGCGCCGATCGCCGCGAAGCTGACGCTGACCGACATCGACGGCCTACCTGTGACCGCCGAGTTCGACTTCCGCCAGACCGGGCCGCAGAGCTGGGATATCCTCGTCGAAACCGACCAGGGCCGGATGACGCTATCACGCGGCGGCCGGATCATGGCGATCGACGGCAAGACCGTTGCCGAGGCGCCCGATGAGGAATATCGGGAGCTTTACCGGCACTTCGTCGCGCTCGCCGCGACAGGCGCGAGCGACGTCGATTTGGCGCCGCTTCGTCTCGTCGCGGACGCCTTCCTGCTCGGCAGGCGCACGATCGTCGAACCGTTTGTGGGTTGATCATGGCTGGATCGAAAACAGAAAGAGACGTGTTCGGAACGCTGCCGCACGGCCGCAAGGTGGACCGCATCGTGCTGCGCGGCGAGGGCGGGTTCGAGGCGCGCATCATCACCCATGGTGCAGTCTTGCAGGCCTTGATCGCGCCGGACGGCAAGGGCGGCCACGACGACGTCGTGCTCGGCCATGATGGGTTTGCCGGCTATCTCGCCGAACGAAAGTTCTTCGGCGCCACCGTCGGCCGCTACGCCAATCGCATCGCCAACGGACAATTTTCGCTGGACGGCGAGACGGTGCAGCTTCCCGTCAACAACGGTCCGAATGCGCTGCATGGCGGCCTCGACGGCTTCGACCGCAAGCTCTGGGACATTGCGGAGGTCGACGATGGCGCCGAGCCCGCGGTCACGCTGACCTACACGAGCTCGCATGGCGAGGAAAACTATCCCGGTCGGCTCGATGTGCGCCTGACCTATCGTGTTACCGGCCCGGCTGAGCTATCCCTGATCATGGAGGCGCGGACCGACCGGCCGACCATCGTCAACCTGACCAACCACAGCTTCTTCAATCTGGAGGGCGCGACATCAGGCACGCCCATTCTCGATCACAAGCTGACGGTCGCGGCCGGGCATTTCCTCGCGATCGACCCCACGGCCATTCCGTTGCCGGAGCCGCCGCGCAGCGTTGCCGGCACGCCGTTCGATTTCCGGGAGCCTCGGCCGATCGGCGAGCGCATCCGCGAGAGCGACCAGCAATTGCGCAACGGCAGGGGCTACGACCATACCTACTGTCTCGCGCGCGACGGTAAGCTCAGTCTCGCGGCGCGACTGGAGGCGCCGCGCTCGGGGCGCATCATGGAGCTGTTCACCGATCAGCCCGGTCTGCAGGTCTATTCGGGCAATTATCTCGACGGCACGATTTCGGGCAAGGGCGGCAAGCTCTACCGGCAGTCGGACGCGATGTGCCTGGAGCCGCATATCTGGCCGGACGCACCGAACCGGCCGGATTTCCCGAGCCCGCGCCTAGCGCCCGGCGAGGTCTATCGCCATCATACGGTCTATCGCTTTGCGGTGAGGACGTCCTGATGGAACAGGTGCCGACCTCGGTTCTTTCGGACGATCCTTGCCATCTCGGCGAGGGGCCGACCTATGACGTGACCACGGACACCGCCTGGTGGTTCGATATCCGGGAGGGGCGACTGTTCGAGGCGCAGCTCGGCAGCGGCAGCATTCGCGTTCATGCGCTGGGCCGGATGGCGAGCGCGCTTGGGCGGATCGATGCCGAAAGGCAGTTGATCGTCGCGGAAGACGGCCTCTATATCCGCAAAATTGCCGACGGCGCGATGAGGCTGCTCTGTCCGCTTGAAGCCGACAATCCCGCGACCCGCTCCAACGATGCCCGCGTGCATCCCTCCGGCACGTTCTGGATCGGCACTATGGGTCGGAAGGCGGAAGCAGGGGCAGGCGCGATCTACGCGTTCCATCACGGCGAGATATCGATGCTGTTTCCGCGCATCAGCATTCCCAACTCGATCTGCTTCTCGCCCGATGGCGCCACGGGCTACTTCGCCGACACGGCGCGCGCGGTGCTCTACGCGGTGCCGCTCAATCCCGTCACCGGCCTGCCGCGCGGCGAGCCGGAGGTGCTGCTGCGCCACACCGGCGTTGGCGGCCTCGACGGTTCGGTGTGCGATGCCGACGGGCAGATTTGGAACGCGTGCTGGGGCGCGAGCCGCATCGACGTCTACTCTCCGCAAGGCGAACGCCTGCGTTCGCTGAGCGTGCCGGCAAAGCAGGCGAGCTGCCCCGCTTTTGTCGGTCCTGGTCTGTCGCGTCTCCTCGTCACCTCGGCCTGGCAGGACATGGATGCGGCGGCGCGTGCCGCCGATCCGCAAGCCGGCTACACCTTCCTGTTGGAGGCCACCGCGCGCGGTCGCGCGGAGCCTGACGTCAAGCTCGCATAGGAGGCTAGAAGCCGCACACCAAATTTCTCGACGACAGAAAAAACAGTCTGACATCCAAGGGAGTGAAACATGTTGAAACTGAAGACGACCTTCCTCGCGCTGGCGCTGGCCGGCGCTGCGACGATGGCCGCGGGCGTCACCGCCTCGGCCCAGGACAAAGCAACAGTCGGCATCGCCATGCCGACCAAATCGTCGGCGCGCTGGATCGACGATGGCAACAATATGGTGAAGGTGCTGAAGGAGCGCGGCTACAACACCGACCTGCAATATGCCGAGGACGACATTCCGAACCAGCTCTCGCAGGTCGAGAACATGGTGACCAAAGGCGCGAAAGCGCTGGTGATCGCCGCGATCGACGGCACCACGCTCTCCGACGTGCTCAAGCAGGCGAAAGCAAAAGGCATCACCGTGATCGCCTATGACCGCCTGATCCGCGGCACGCCGAACGTCGACTATTACGCCACGTTCGACAATTTCCAGGTTGGCGTGCTCCAGGCCGAATCGATCGTGCAGGGCCTCGGTCTTAAGGACGGCAAGGGCCCGTTCAACATCGAGCTGTTCGGCGGCTCGCCCGACGACAACAACGCTTACTTCTTCTACAACGGCGCGATGAGCGTGCTGAAGCCGTACATCGACAGCGGCAAGCTCGTCGTCGTCTCCGGTCAGATGGGCATGGATAAAGTCGCGACGTTGCGCTGGGACGGCGCCACCGCGCAGGCCCGCATGGACAATCTGCTCAGTGCCTACTACGGCAACAAGAAGGTCAACGCGGTGCTGTCGCCGTATGACGGCCTGTCGATCGGCATCATCTCCTCACTGAAGGGCGTCGGTTATGGCAGCGCCGGCCAGCCGATGCCTATCATCTCGGGCCAGGATGCCGAGGTGCCCTCGATCAAGGCGATGCTGCGCGGCGACCAGTATTCGACCATCTTCAAGGACACCCGCGATCTCGCCAAGGTGACCGCCGACATGGTCGACGCTGCGCTTGCCGGCAAGCAGGTCACCGTGAACGACACCAAGACCTACGAGAACGGCGCCAAGACCGTGCCGTCCTATCTGCTCAAGCCGGTCGTGGTCTACAAGGACAATTGGGAGAAGGTCCTGGTCGACAGCGGCTACTACAAGAAGTCGCAGTTCCAGTAGGCTTCTTTTCTTTTCCCTCTCCCCGCTTGCGGGGAGAGGGTTAGGGTGAGGGGAAGCCTCCGCGAGGAAGGAAGCAGTGCGTCTCGCGGAGACTCCCCCTCACCGGATCGCATCGAACGATGCGATCCGACCTCTCGCCGCGAGCGGGGAGAGGTGATCTAACACTGATTGAGGGACGTGAAATCATGACCGCAATGCTGGAGATGCGTAACGTCAGCAAGAGCTTTTCCGGTGTGCAGGCGCTGCGTGATGTCAACTTCTCGGTTGAAGCCGGGCAGATCCACGCCCTCGTCGGCGAGAACGGTGCCGGCAAGTCCACGCTGATGAAGGTCCTCAGCGGCGTCTACCCGGCCGGCAGCTACGAGGGCACCATCATCTTCGATGGCGAGGAGCGCCGCTTCCGCGACATCAACGATTCCGAGGCGCTCGGCATCATCATCATCCATCAGGAGCTGGCGCTGATCCCGCTGATGTCGATTGCCGAAAACATCTTCCTGTCGCATCCGCCGTCAAAGCTTGGCGTCATCGACCGCGACGAGGTGTATCGGCGCACGCGCGACCTGCTCGCGCAGGTCGGCCTCAAGGAATCGCCGGATACGCTGATCACCGATCTCGGCGTCGGCAAGCAACAGCTGGTCGAGATCGCCAAGGCGCTGTCCAAGCGGGTGCGGATGCTGATCCTGGACGAGCCGACCGCGAGCCTCAACGAGGCCGACAGCGCCGCACTGCTGGAGCGGCTGATGGCGTTCCGCGCGCAGGGCATCGGCTCGATCCTGATCTCGCACAAGCTGAACGAGGTCGCCAAGGTCGCCGACCACATCACGGTGCTGCGCGACGGCCGCACCGTCGACAGCATCGATTGCCACGCCGAGCCGATCCAGGAAGACCGCATCATCCGCAGCATGGTCAACCGCGATCTCGCCCACCGCTTTCCGGAGCGCAGCGCAAAGATCGGCGAGCCCGTTCTCACCGTCGAGAGCTGGTCGGTCTACCATCCCATCCATCCCGAGCGGCAGGTGATCAAGAACGTCGATTTCAGCGTGAAGCGCGGCGAAGTCGTCGGCATTGCCGGATTGATGGGCGCCGGCCGCACCGAATTCGCCATGAGCCTGTTTGGCCGGTCGTGGGGCACCACGATCAGCGGTCGCATCCGGCTCGAGGGTCATGAGATCGTGCTGCCCAACGTGGCGGCCGCGATCGACGCCGGCCTTGCCTATGTCACGGAGGACCGCAAGCAGCTAGGGCTGATCCTCGCCGACGACGTCCGCAAGAACATCACGCTCGCAAGCCTCGACCAGGTCGCTCCTCGCCGCGTCATCGACGACATTGCCGAGCTGAAGGTCGCCAGCGACTACCGCAACCGGATGCGCATCCGCTGCTCCGACGTCTATCAGGAGACCAGCCAGCTCTCCGGCGGCAACCAGCAAAAGGTCGTGCTGTCGAAATGGCTGATGACCGACCCCAAGGTCTTGATCCTGGACGAGCCGACCCGGGGCATCGACGTCGGTGCCAAATACGAGATCTACTGTATCATCAACGAGCTTGCAGAAGCCGGCCGTGGCGTGGTGGTGATCTCCTCGGAGATGCCCGAGCTACTCGGCATCTGCGACCGCATCTGTGTCATGAACGACGGCGCCTTCGTCGGCGAGTTCAAGGGACGTGATGCGACGCAGGAAAAGATCATGCGCGCCATCATGCGCAACGACAGAAATTATGGAAGCAGCGCCCTTGCGGGTGCGGAGATAGGAGGATCGCAGCCATGACCGACAAGACGGTTTCGCTGCCCGAGGAGGGCCGGCACGGCAGCTTCATCAAGAACAATCTGCGCAATTACGGCATGCTGATGTCGCTGATCGCGATCATGCTGTTCTTCCAGGTCATGACTGGCGGCACGCTACTGCAGCCGCTCAACCTGACCAATCTGGTGCTCCAGAACAGCTACATCGTCATCATGGCGCTCGGCATGCTGCTCGTCATCGTCACCGGCCATATCGACCTCTCGGTCGGCTCGGTCGCGGGCTTCGTCGGCGCGGTGGCTGCCGTGCTCATGGTGACCTACAAGGTCGACTACACGCTCGCCTTTATCGCCTGCCTGCTGCTGGGCGCGGCAATCGGCGCCGCGCAGGGCTATTGGGTGGCCTATTTCAAGATACCGTCCTTCATCGTGACGCTGGCCGGCATGCTGGTGTTCAAGGGCCTCGCGCTTGCGGTATTGCAAGGCCAGTCACTAGGACCGTTCCCGGCCACCTTCCAGAAGCTGTCCTCCGGCTTCATTCCGGAGATGCTGCCCGAGGCCGGCACGCTGCATCCGACGTCGATGCTGGTCGGTGCGGTGCTCGCGCTCGGCCTCGTCTACGCCAGCGCCAAGGGGCGCTCGCGCGAGCAGCTGCACGGCATCGAGGTCGAGCCTTACGCGTTCTTCCTCGGCAAGAGCATTCTCCTGGCTTGCGCTGTGCTCTATTTCACCTATCTGATCGCCTCGCATCGCGGTCTGCCGAACGTGCTGGTCATCATGACCGCGCTGATCGCGCTGTACGGTTTCGTCACCCGCCGCACCGTCATCGGTCGGCAGGTCTACGCGGTTGGCGGCAATGCGAAAGCGGCAAGCCTGTCGGGCATCAAGACGGAACGGTTGACCTTCCTCACCTTCGTCAACATGGGTGTGCTCGCTGCGCTCGCCGGCCTCGTCTTCGCCGCGCGCCTCAACACCGCAACTCCGAAGGCGGGCCTCGGCTTCGAGCTCGACGTCATCGCCGCCTGCTTCATCGGCGGCGCCTCGGCCTATGGCGGTGTCGGCCGTGTCGGTGGCGCCGTGGTCGGCGCCATGATCATGGGCGTGATGAACAACGGCATGTCCATCCTCGGCATCGGCATCGACTATCAGCAGGTCATCAAGGGCCTGGTCCTGCTCGGGGCGGTGTGCATCGACGTTTATAATCAGCGGAGATGAGGCTGCCGCCGACTACGATCGGCTTCAGTGAGCTATTGCTCAACAGGTGAGCATATGATCGAATGTCCGGATGGATCCTGGTCAGTTCGATCTCATTATCTTCGATTGCGACGGTGTGCTCGTCGACAGCGAGCTGTTGAGCTGTCAATGCCTGTCGGACGAGCTGTCCGAATCCGGGATATCGCTGACACTTGCACAAGCGCTGGAGCTGTTCCTTGGACGAAGCACGAGCGCAATTACTCGGCATTATCGCGAGCTCGGCCACGCAATGCCGGTCGATTTTCCGTCCCGGCTGAAGTCGCGCGTGTTGATGGCGTTCGAAAAGGCGCTTCATCCGGTTTCTGATGTCGATATGATCTTGTCGGGCCTGCGGGCACCATTCTGCGTGGCTTCCTCCAGCGACATCGACCGTGTCGCGCTCTCCCTTGACGTCACCGGCCTGCGGGCGCATTTCGGCGACCGGATCTACACCGCGCAGATGGTCAGGCACGGCAAGCCGGCGCCCGATCTCTTTCTCTACGCGGCCGAGCAGATGGGCGCGGAACCTGCGCGCACGCTGGTGATCGAGGATAGTGCGAGCGGCGTGCAGGCGGGCAAGGCGGCCGGCATGACGGTCCGGGGATTTGCCGGCGGCAGCCATTATCGCGGACGCGACGGGCAGGCTATATTGTCGGGTGCGGGGGCCGACCGGGTCTTCGCGCGCATGATCGATTTCTGGAAGGACGACTGACGCCTGCCATGGCCGCCGAGAACGAAAAGTCCAGGCTCGACGACGCCGCGCGTGCCGGCTGGCTCTATTTCATTGCCGGTCACACCCAGGACGAGATCGCGAAGATGCTCCACGTGTCGCGCGCGTCGGCGCAGCGGCTGGTGTCGCTATGTCTCGCCGAACGGCTCATCACCTTCCGGCTCGAACACCCCATCGCCGCGTGCATGGAATTGGCGGCGCGTCTGAAGGAGCGTTTCGAGCTTACCCATTGCGAGGTGGTGCCGGCTGATCCCGCCGCGCCGCAGGCCACAGCGGGCATAGCCGAACGCTGCGCCAACCTGCTCGATTCCACTCTGCGTTCGGAAACCCCCGTCATCGTCGCGCTCGGGACGGGACGCGCCGTGCGCGCCGCGGTCGAGCGCGTCACGCCGATCGACCGGCCCAATCACCAGATCGTCTCGCTCGTCGGCAACATCTCCGCCGACGGTTCTGCGAGCTTCTACGATACCGTCGGCCGGCTCGCCGACCGCACCGGCGCACGGCATTATCCGATGCCGCTGCCGTTCCTGATGTCGTCCGAGGACGAGCGCAACAAAATGGTCCGGATCGAGCCGATCGCGAAGGTGAAGGCCGTCGCGGCCAAGGCGGATTTGCGCCTCGTCGGCATCGGCCAGATGGACCAGAAGGCGCAGGTCCATGTCGACGGCTTCGTCACCCGCGACGAATTGTTCGAGATGATGCGGCAAGGGGCGATCGGCGAGATCACGGGCTGGGCCTATGATTCCAAGGGCCGCCTGCTGAAGGCCGGCACCAACAAACGGTTGACCAGCATTCCGCCGGAGGTCCCGGCGAAGACCACGACGATCGGCGCCGCCGTCGGCGCAGCCAAGGTGCCGGCGATCGCGGCGGCGCTGAATGGGCGGCTGATCAACGGTCTGATTACGGACGAGGCGACCTCAATGGCGATTCTGGAGCGCTGAGGCGGTTCGTCGTTTCCGCGCGGGGCGCGAGGCAGGGATTTCGCCACCCACGCCGCTGTCGTCGTCCGCGACCCGGCTACGCCAAGGCTTCGCCGGGGTTGAGGTCAGGGGGCGCCGAAGGTTTAGCGAAGGCGGCAGGCGGACGATCCAGGACGCCGCAGCGCCGCTTGAGGCAAACCGACAGACGGCACGGAGTACTGGATGCCCCCTTCGCGGGGCATGACGGGGAGGGCGACGCACGAGCTCCCCCGCATCGCAGCACTCATAAGTTGCCGAAACGTCCGCGCGCCTGCTTGACAACGGCCCGCCCTCAGCCGAACATACGCCCAACGTGTGGGCATATGCTCAAAAGCGCGAGCTTAGGGAGGTCACCGTGAAACACGTCCTCGGCGCCGTCTGTGGCGCGTCTGTCCTGCTGGCTGTCCCCGCGATGGCCGAAACGACCCTGACGATTGCCACCGTGAACAACGGCGACATGATCCGCATGCAGGGGCTGACGGGTGAATTCACCAAGAAGAACCCCGATATCAGCGTCAAATGGGTGACGCTGGAAGAGAACGTGCTGCGCCAGCGCGTCACCACCGACATCGCCACCAAGGGCGGCCAGTTCGACGTCCTCACCATCGGCACCTACGAGGTGCCGATCTGGGCCAAGAAGGGTTGGCTGGTGCCGCTCGCCAATCTCGGCGCCGACTACGACGTCGCCGACCTCCTGCCCAAGATCAAGGATGCGGTCTCGGTCGACGGCAAGCTCTACGCCGCGCCATTCTACGGCGAGAGCTCGATGGTGATGTACCGCACCGACCTGTTCGACAAGGCCGGCCTCAAGATGCCGGAAAGCCCCACCTGGGATTTCGTCGTCGACGCCGCCAAGAAGCTCACCGACAAGAGCGCCGGCGTCTACGGCATCTGCCTGCGCGGCAAGGCCGCCTGGGGCGAGAACATGGCGTTCCTCTCCGCCATGGCCAATTCCTACGGCGCGCGCTGGTTCGACGAGAAGTGGCAGCCGCAGTTCAACACGCCGGAATGGAAGGCGACGCTCACGACCTATGTCGACCTGATGAAGCAGGCCGGCCCTCCCGGTGCGAGCTCGAACGGCTTCAACGAGAACCTCGCGCTGTTCAATGCCGGCAAGTGCGCAATGTGGATCGATGCCACCGTCGCGGCGTCGTTCGTCACCAACCCGAAGGACTCCAAGGTCGCCGACAAGGTCGGCTTCGCGCTGGCGCCCAACACCGGGCTCGGCAAGAACGCCAACTGGCTGTGGGCCTGGAGCCTCGCAATTCCCGCCGGCTCGAAGAAGGCCGAAGCCGCCGAGAAGTTCATCGCCTGGGCCACCAGCAAGGATTACACCAAGGTCGTGGCTGCGAAGGAGGGCTGGGCGAACGTGCCGCCGGGCACCCGAACCTCGCTCTACCAAAACCCTGATTATCTGAAGGTCGCCCCGTTCGCCAAGCTGACGCTGGCCTCGATCGATGCCGCCGATCCGAACAAGCCGACGGTGAAGCCGGTGCCCTACGTCGGCGTGCAATATGCGGCCATCCCCGAATTCCAGGGCATCGGTACGCAGGTGGGCCAGCAATTCTCGGCCGCGCTTGCGGGATCGATGACGGTCGATGCCGCGCTCACCGCGGCGCAATCTTCAACCGAGCGCGAGATGAAGCGCGCGGGTTACATCAAGTGAGCTCGAGCTCTCCCTCCTGAGCTCAGACTTGCGGCCATCCACCGCTCCAGGTGGATGGCCGCCTTCTTCCCGCAAGCGGAGAAGCCAAGAATGGCAACCCGGCAGACGCAGCTTCTCGCACGGACGCTCCTGACGCCGGCCGTCGGGCTGCTGTTCATCTGGATGATCGTCCCGCTCGCGTTGACGATCTATTTCTCGACGCTGCATTACAGCTTACTCGATCCCGGCTCGGAAGCGTTCGTCGGGCTGGAAAACTTCCGCTACTTCCTCACCGACCCCGCGTTCCTCGCCTCGCTCCAGAACACGCTGGTGCTGGTCGGCTCGGTGCTGGCGCTGACCGTCCTGCTCGGAGTTCCGCTGGCGCTATTGCTCGACCAGCCGGTGATCGGCCTCAACATCGTGCGGTTGATGGTGATCGCGCCGTTCTTCGTGATGCCGACGGTGAGCGCGCTGGTCTGGAAGAACCTGCTGATGCATCCTGTGTCCGGGCTGTTTGCCTGGATCGCCTCGGTGTTCGGGTTGACGCCGATTGACTGGTTTACCGACGCGCCGCTGCTCGCCGTGATCCTGATCGTGTCCTGGCAATGGCTGCCGTTCGCGACCCTGATTTTGCTCACCGCGATGCAGTCGCTCGACGAGGAGCAGAAGGAAGCCGCTGAAATGGACGGTGCCAGCGCGGTCTCGACCTTCATCTACATCACGCTGCCGCACCTCGCGCGCCCCATCACGGTGGTGATCCTGATCGAGACGATCTTCCTGCTCACCGTCTTTGCCGAGATCTACGTCACCACGGGCGGCGGCCCGGGACTCTCGACCACCAACATCGCCTTCCTGATCTATTCGCAGGCACTGATCCAGTACGATGTCGGTACTGCCTCGGCAGGCGGCCTCGTCGCTGTCGTGATCGCCAACGTTGTTGCCTTTTTCCTCGTCCGTATCGTCGGTCGCAACCTGGAGGCATAAGACATGGCGCGTACGGCGACGAGGCAGCGGGTGGTGGTCTCGACCATCGGGGCGTGGTTCTTCGGCTTCCTGATCTTCTTCCCGATCCTCTGGATGGTATTGGCGAGCTTCAAGACCGAGCTCGAGGCTTTCGCGATCCCGCCGTCCTTCCTGTTCTTCCACTGGACCGCGGAAAACTACGCGACGGTGCAGGAGCGCAGCGATTATGTCCTCCACGCGATGAACTCGATCATCATCGCCGGCGGCTCGACCTTGATCGCGCTTTTGATCGCGATCCCCGCGGCCTGGTCGATGGCGTTCTCGCCGACCAAGCGCACCAAGGACATCCTGCTCTGGATGCTCTCGACCAAGATGATGCCGCCGGTCGGCGTGCTGGTGCCGATCTACCTGATCTACAAGTCATTCGGCCTGCTCGATTCCCGCATCGGCCTCGTCTTCATCCTGTGTCTCGGAAACTTGCCGATCGTGATCTGGATGCTGTTCACATATTTCAAGGAGATTCCGCGCGACATCCTGGAAGCCGCGCGCATGGACGGCGCCACCATCGGCCGCGAGCTGATCTACGTGCTGACGCCGATGGCGATCCCGGGGCTCGCATCGACCATGCTGCTGAACCTGATCTTGGCTTGGAACGAGGCGTTCTGGACGCTCAATCTGTCGACCTCGAACGCTGCGCCGCTCACCACGTTCATCGCGTCCTATTCGAGCCCGGAAGGGCTGTTCTGGGCAAAGCTGTCGGCGGCTTCCACGTTGGCGATCGCGCCCATTCTCGTCCTCGGTTGGTTCAGCCAGAAGCAGCTCGTGCGCGGGCTCACCTTTGGCGCGGTAAAGTAGGAAGGGCTGCCGGATCATGGGTCAGATCACACTTGAGGACGTGCAGAAATCCTTCGGCCCCGTGCACATCATCAAGGGCGCGGACCTGGAGATCGCCGATGGGTCGTTCGTGGTGTTCGTGGGGCCGTCGGGCTGCGGCAAGACCACGCTCTTGCGGCTGATCGCGGGGCTCGAGGACGTCTCCGGCGGCAAGATCCTGATCGACGGCAAGAACGTGGTCGACACGCCGCCGGCCAAGCGCGGGCTCTCGATGGTGTTCCAGTCCTATGCGCTCTATCCGCATATGAGCGTGCGCGGCAACATCGGCTTCGGCCTGAAGATGGCGGGGCTGGCCAAGGACGAGATCAACCGTAAGGTCGACGCCGCCGCCGCAACGCTGAACCTCACGCCCTATCTCGATCGCAAGCCGCGCGAGCTCTCCGGCGGCCAGCGCCAGCGCGTCGCGATCGGGCGTGCCATCGTCCGCGAGCCCAAGGCGTTTTTGTTCGACGAGCCGCTCTCCAACCTCGACGCGGCGCTGCGCGTGCAGATGCGGATCGAGGTGACGCGGCTCCAGAAGCAGCTCGGCACCACCGCGATCTATGTCACCCACGACCAGGTCGAGGCCATGACCATGGCCGACAAGATCGTGGTGCTCAACGGCGGCAAGATCGAGCAATACGGCTCGCCGCTGGAGCTCTACGAGAAGCCGGCCAACCTCTTCGTCGCCGGCTTCATCGGCTCGCCCAAGATGAACTTCGTGACCGGCGAGCACGCCTTGCAGAAGGGCGCAGCAACGATCGGCGTACGGCCTGAGCATCTCAAGATCGAGCGCGACGGTGCCGGCGGCTGGCAGGGAACGATCGCGGTGGCCGAGCACCTCGGCAGCGACACCTTCCTTTATGTCGATGCCGGTCAGCTCGGCATGCTGACGGCGCGCTACATCGGTGAGTTGAGCCTGCACGCCGGCGACCATGTATCGCTGCTGCCGGAGCCCGCGCGCATCCATCGCTTCGACGCAAGCGGCAGCGCCATCCGGGGCTGACAAGAAACGGCAAGAAACGGCAAGAATCGGAAAAAGCAACATGTACCTGGAAAAATTCAAGCTGAACGGCAAGACCGCGTTCATCACCGGCGGCGGGCAAGGCATCGGCTTCGCCTGCGCCGAAGCGCTGGCTGAAGCCGGCGCCAGGGTCGTCATCGGCGATCGCGACAGTAAGGTCGCCGACAGTGCAAAAGCCAGCCTGAAGGCGAAGGGGTATGACGCCGAGACGGCGATCATGGACGTCACCGATACCAAGCGCGTGGCGGAAGTGGCCAACGACGTCGTTGCCCGGCACGGCAAGGTGGACATCCTCGTCAACAACGCCGGCATCGCCCGCAGCGAGACGCCGGCGGAGACCGTGACCGACGAGCACTGGCTCAATGTGATCGACGTCAATCTCAACGGCACCTTCTGGTGCTGCCGCGAATTCGGCAAGCACATGCTCAAGGCGAAGAGCGGCGCCATCGTCAATGTCGGCTCGATGTCCGGCTTCATCGTCAACAAGCCGCAGGAGCAGTGCTTCTACAATGCGTCCAAGGCCGGCGTGCACCATCTGACGAAATCGCTCGCCGCCGAATGGGGCGCGCGCGGCATCCGCGTCAACGCGGTGGCGCCGACCTATATCGAGACGCCGCTCAACGCCTTCGTGAAGAGCAATCCGAGAATGTACGACGCCTGGATCGGTGGAACCCCGATGGCGCGGATGGGGCAGGTCGAGGAGATCGCCTCCGTGGTGCTCTTTCTCTCGTCCGAGGCCGCGAGCCTGATGACCGGCAGCATCGTGCTGGTGGATGGCGGCTACACTTGCTGGTAGGCTTGCGTCAAAACTGACGAGAGCTTCCGGGGGCGACAATGCCGCGAGCGTATATCGGCGTCGATGTAGGGACCACAAGCACGCGGGCAGGGGTGTTCGACGAGGCGGGCACCTTGCTGGCTATCGCACGGCATCCGATCAGGATATGGCCCGAGGCCGGTGACATCGTCGAACAGTCGTCCCAGGATATCTGGGACGCTTGCACGGCGTCGGTGCGGGCCGCGATGGCGGAAGCTGCAATCGCGCCCGACAGCGTCGGCGGTATCGGTTTCGACGCCACCTGCTCCCTCGTGGTGCTCGACCGGCAAGGCGAGCCGCTCACCATCAGCGCCTCCGGCGACCGGCAGCGCAACGTCATCGTCTGGATGGATCACCGCGCCACGGCCGAGGCGCGGCTGATCAACGAAACCGGTGATGCCGTGCTGCGCTATGTCGGCGGCTCGATCTCGCCCGAGATGGAGATGCCGAAACTGCTGTGGCTGAAGCGGCACATGCGCACGAGCTTCGACGCCGCAGGGCACTTCTTCGATCTGGCGGATTACCTGACCTGGCGCGCCACCGGCTCGTTGCAACGCTCGACCTGCACGGTCACTTGCAAATGGAACTACCTCGCGCATGACGGCGGTGGCTGGAGCGCGCCATTCTTCAAGCGCATCGGCCTGTCGGACTTCGTCAACGAGAAATACGCCCGCATCGGCACCGAGATCGTCGCGCCTGGCACGCGGCTCGGCGCCGGTCTAACCGGTACGGCAGCTGCCGATCTCGGCTTGTCACCGGGCACGCCGGTCGGAGCGTCCCTGATCGATGCCCATGCCGGCGGCATCGGCGCCATCGGCGGCCGCGATGAATCGGAGGGCGCGACAGATGTCTGCGACCGCCTCGCCTACATCATGGGAACGTCGGCCTGCATCATGGCGACGACGAAAGAACCGTGCTTCGTACCGGGCGTGTGGGGTCCTTACTATTCGGGCATGGTACCAAATTTCTGGCTCAACGAGGGCGGGCAGTCGGCTGCGGGCGCTGCGATCGACCATCTTCTCAAGTCGCATCCCGGCCACGCCGAGGCGAGCGTGGCGGCGCGCAGCGAGGGCCTCGACCTCATCGAGTTTCTCGAGCGCCGCATCATCGCGCGCGCAGGCGGCGCCAGCCGCGCCGTGCTGCTGGCCCGCAACGTCCATGTGCTTCCTGAGTTCATCGGCAACCGCTCGCCCTATGCCGACCCTGACACGCGCGCGGTGATCGCGGGCCTCGATCTCGACACCGACATCGCCTCGATGGAACGGCTGTTCGTCGCCGGTCTGTGCGGGCTCGCCTATGGGCTTGCCGAGGTGATCGAGGCCTTTACCGCGCATGGCGTCCATTCCAGCATCATGATCATGGGCGGCGGCGCCAGCCGCAGTCCGCTGGTGCGGCAGATCATGGCGGATACGACTGGCCTCACCGTGGCGCTGCCGCAGACCAGGGAGCCCGTGCTGCTCGGCGCCGCGATGCTCGGCGCAGTCGCCGGCGGCGCCTATGCCTCGATCGGCGAAACCATGGCCAAGATGTCGGCGTTGGGACGGAAGAGCGAGCCCACTACGCCCGACATTGCCGCCTTTCACGCCCGCAAGCGCGAGGTCTACAAGTTGCTGCGCGAGGTCGATCGCGGCAGCCGCGCGGCGATGCGTGGAATGGCCGGAGGTTGAAACGGATGTTGATTTCCTGCGGCGACGCGCTGATCGATTTTGTCCCGACGCGAAATACCGACGGGCGCGAAGCGGTGATGCCGGCGGTCGGCGGCTCCTGCCTCAACGTCGCAATCGGCATGGCGCGGCTCGGCGCGCCGACCGGCTTTGTCGGCGGGATCTCGACGGACATGTTCGGGCGCATGATCGCCGACCACGCCGCTGTATCCAATGTCGAGCTCGGTCTCGCCACAAGCAGCGATCACCAGACCACGCTCGCCTTCGTGCGTATCGTTGCGGGAGAGTCGCATTATGCTTTCTACGACGCCGAGACCGCGACGCGGAATTGGACCTACCGGCGCGGCTCTATTCCCTTCGATACGGTCGAAGTTCTCCATGTCGGCTCGACCACGCTGGTCAATGACCAGGGCGCGAGCGAGACCATGGCCCTGATCGTGGACGCACGAGCGTCCTCGACAATCTCCTTTGATCCGAACTGCCGGCCCAACCTCGTGAAGGACAAGCCGGCTTATCTCGCCCGCATGGCCGAGTTTGCCGGCTGTGCCGATCTCATCAAGATGTCAGACGTCGATTTTACCTATCTGTTCGCCGACGAGCCGTATCACCAGCGTGCGAGCACGCTGCTTGCACGCGGCGCGAGCCTCGTCGTCATCACCCGTGGCGACAACGGTGCGATCGCGTGGCATGCGGGGGCAGGACAGATCGAGGTCGCCGCCCCCAAGGTCGTGGTCGCCGACACCATCGGCGCGGGTGACAGTTTTCAGGCGGCGTTGTTGTTCGCCCTGCACAAGCAGGGACGCCTCGCCCGACAGCAACTGAAGGATATCGGCGCGGACGAGCTTCGCGGTGCACTATCCTTTGCTGCCAATTGCGCCGGTCTCACCTGCACCCGTCCCGGTGCCGATCCGCCGTGGAGTCACGAGATTATCTGGAGCTTGTAGCGTCGCGTCACAGCGGTGCCACGACCTTCTCGGCGCATTTGAGGAAGGTCCGGATCAGCGGGCTGTGAGAATCCCGCCGCCAGCAGACCGCGATGTCGATGGAATCGGTCGCATCCCGCAACGGCCGGAACACGATGCCGCGCGGCGCCCCGAGCTGGGCGCAGGCGGGCAGGATGGCGAGGCCTTCACCGGCGAGAACCAGGTTCATCGCCGAATGCACTGTCTCTACCCGGCTCGCAATCGGCATCACGATCTGATGCCGCCGCAGCAGGGCCGCGACCGCGGAGGAGGAGGGGTCGCGCTCCGGCGGCGGCAACGCGATCAGCGGACGGCCTTGTAGTCGTGTCATTGACACCGCGCTCAGGCGCGCAAGCGGCGAACGGTTTCGCACCGCCAGCACGAACGGCTGCGCGCCGATTCGGGCCACCTGGATCTCGGGATGGTGGATCGCCGGCATGCACAGCGCGACCGTGACGCTACGGTCGAGCAGACGCGGCTCGCGCGTCGTGGCACTGAGCTCGGCGAAATCGAGATCGACGCCGGGAACGGATCGCCGCAACTCGGGGATGAGACGCGGCAGCATCGCGTTCGCCAGTACGAACATGTAGCCGACGGACAGCCGACCACGGCTGCCGGCCGCGACCGCGCGCGCGGCCTCGATGCCGTCGGCCGCCAGCGCCAGCGCGTCGCCGGCGCGCGCCAGCAGCGCCTGGCCCGCTTCGGTCAAATCCATGCCGCGCGTGCCGCGGCGGAACAGCGGCGCGCCGACCTCGGCCTCCAGCTTGCGGATTTGGACCGAGAGCGGCGGCTGCGCCATCCGCAGCCGCTCGGCCGCCTTGCCGACGCTGCGCGCCTCGGCGACGGCAACGAAATAGCGGAGCCGGCGAAGATCCATTGGCATACCGAAATCGTATGGGTTGGTGCTCAAAATCGTATTGGACGGCGAGTTAACAAAACTGTCATCCTGGCTGTCAATGCTATCGGCCAACGGCGGCCCGCTTCGGAGCGATGTGACGATGAACGGCGATCCTTGCCTGCTATCCGCAACCGTGCTGCGCGGTCTCATCGCGACAAAGCAGATCTCGCCCGTCGAGCTCACCCGCGCGGTGCTCGCCCGCGCCGAAGCGCTCCAGCCTGAGCTGAACTGCTTCATCACGATCTGCGGCGACGAGGCGCTTGCCGCCGCGCGCGAAGCCGAGCGCAAGCTGATGGCGGGCGAGCCGCTCGGCCTGCTGCACGGCATCCCCGCAACCGTCAAGGACATCGTCAACACCAGGGGTGTCACGACCAGTTTCGGCGCCATTCCCTACAAGGATAATGTTCCGAACGAGGATGCCGTCGCGGTTGCAAGGCTGCGTGCGGAAGGCGCCATTCTGATCGGCAAGACCACGACGCCCGAATTCGGCAGCAAATGCCTGACCGACTCGCCGCTGTTCGGCCGCACCCGCAATGCGTGGAGCGCCGAGCGCTCGTCGGGCGGCTCCAGTGGCGGCGCGGCGGTGGCGGTGGCGAGCGGCATCGCGCCGCTTGCGATCGCAACCGATGGCGGCGGCTCGACGCGGATTCCCGCCGCTTGCAACGGCGTGGTCGGGCTGAAGCAGAGCAATGGCGTCATCCCGCATAGCCAGGCGCTGGACGTGTTCGGCAACCAGACCTATGTCACGCCGATGACGCGGTCCGTCCCCGACACCGCGCTGATGATGCAGGCGATGGCCGGCGAGGATTCTTGCGATCCCTGGTCGATCGGCGTTCCCGTGCCCGACTTCATCGGCACGGCCGCCCCGCGTGGCGATCTGCGTGGGCAGAAAATCCTGTATTGCCTGTCGCCACCCGGACGCCCGGTATCTGTCGACGTCGAGGCCGGCTTCAAGGCGAGCCTCGATCGACTTGCGGGCCTAGGTGCCGAGCTCGAGGAGTTTTCGGGCGAGGGGTTCGACATCGAGCCGATCTGGCGCGCCATCAATCACACGGTCTGGCGGACGCGCTTTGCAAAATTCGCGGCCGAGCATGGGGACGCGCTGAGCGAGGCCTTCCTCAGGCAGCTTGCGCTCGCCACCGACTTCAGTGGCGTTGCCTATCAGGAGGCGATGTTCGCGCGCACGGCGCTGTTCCGCCGGGTGCAGTCCCTGCTTGCGCATGGGCATCTGCTGGCGATGCCGACCCTCACCCGCACCGCCCTGCCGATCGATCAGGACCTGTTCGGCACCATCGAGATCGACGGCAAGCAGTTTGACAGCGTCCGGCCGCACTGGTTCCCCTGGACCATGCCGTTCAACATGACCGGACACCCCGCGCTCAGTCTGCCCTGCGGCTTCGGCCGCGACGGCCTGCCGATCGGCTTGCAACTCGTCGGCCGCTTCCGCGCTGATGCGGACTTGCTGCGCGTGAGCGCGCTGTTCGAGGCGTCGCATGACCTCCTGTCCCGCTGGCCCGGCTGAGGTGAGGCACATGCCGCAAGGGACTTGTTTGCAAAGCACTTGCCTCCGATGCTCGGACATGTTGATCGTGCTGCGGATGAGCCCTGAATCCGAGCGCGCATGAGCGTATTTGTCCTCCGACGTGTGCTGACCCTGCTGGCGACGCTGGTCGGCGCGTCCGTGATCATTTTCCTGGTGCTGGATGCGCTTCCGGGCAACGCCGCGCAGATGCTGATGGGCGCCGACGCCTCGCCAGATGCGGTCCGCGCGCTCACCGTCAAGCTCGGGCTCGACCAGCCGCTGGCGGTTCGCTATCTGCATTGGATCAAAGGGCTGCTCGTCGGCGATCTCGGCAACTCCTATGTCTACGGCACACCGGTCGCCAGCCTGATCGTGGAGCGGCTGGTGTTGACCATTCCGCTCGCGATGATGTCCATGCTGATCACGGTGACGCTGGCGCTCTCGGCCGGCATCTACACCGCCGCCAACCACAACAAGCTCGGCGACGTCGGCGTGATGTCGCTGACGCAGATCGGCATCGCGCTGCCGAATTTCTGGTTCGCAATCCTGCTGGTGCTACTGTTCTCGGTACGGCTGCAATGGCTCTCCGCGGGCGGCTTTCCCGGTTGGGAGGACGGCGTCTGGCTCGGCATCAAGTCGCTGCTGCTGCCGGCGGTGTCGCTTGCGGTCGTGCAGGCCGCGATCCTCGCACGCGTCACGCGCTCGGCTGTGCTGGAAGTGCTGCGCGAAGACTTCGTCCGCACGGCGCGCGCGAAGGGCCTCGGCAAGCGCGAGGTACTGTGGAGTCATGTGCTGCGCAACGCCATGATCCCTGTGATGACGGTCATGGGCCTGCAATTCGCCAATCTGCTCGCCGGCACCATCGTGATCGAGAACGTGTTCTATCTGCCGGGGCTCGGCCGCCTGATCTTTCAGTCGATCGCCAACCGCGACCTCATCGTGGTGCGCAACTGCGTGATGCTGCTCGCGACCATGGTGGTCATCGTCAATTTCGTGGTCGACGTGCTCTATGCCTTCGTCGATCCCCGCATCAAGGTCCACGATCTGTGAGCGCGCCGTTGACCACCCTCGTCGACGCGCCGGCCGTAGCGCGCCCTCTGCCGGCCCGGACCTTCTGGCGCCGCGCGCTGCGTCATCGCAGCTTCGTGCTCGGCGGCGCGCTGAGCCTGCTGGTTCTCGCCTCGGCGCTGCTGTCGCTGGTGTGGACGCCCTGGTCGCCCTATGAGATCGACATCGCGTCAAAGCTCCGGCCGCCCTCGGCCGCGCACTGGCTCGGCACCGACGTCTTCGGCCGCGACATCGTTTCGCTGCTGCTCGCCGGCGCCCGCTCCACCATCATGGTCGGCATCATCGCGGTCAGCATCGGCCTCACCTTCGGCGTCTGTCTCGGCCTCATCGCGTCGGCCAGGCGCGGCTGGACCGAAGAGATCATCATGCGCTTCTCCGATTTCACCTTCGCCTTTCCGGCCGTGCTCTCGGCGATCATGCTCGCCGCGGTCGTCGGGCCCGGCATGGTGACCTCGATCGTCGCCATCGGCATCTTCCAGATCCCGACGCTGATCCGGCTGACGCGCGGCTCGGCCAACGCGATCTGGGCGCGCGAATTCGTGCTGGCCGCGCGCGCCGCGGGGAAAGGGCGCTTTCGCATCACCATCGAGCACGTGCTGCCCAACATCATGTCGATTCTGATCGTACAGGCGACGATCCAGTTTGCGCTCGCGATCCTTGCCGAAGCCGCCTTGTCGTATCTCGGTCTCGGCACGCAGCCGCCGCAGCCGTCCTGGGGACGGATGCTGAACGACGCGCAGTCGCTGCTGTTCCAGTCGCCGATGCTCGCCGTCTACCCGGGTGCTGCGATTGCAATCGCGGTGCTCGGCCTCAATCTGCTCGGCGACGGACTGCGCGATCTGCTCGACCCTCGACTGGCGCGGGAGCGATGATGATGAGCGAGCGCTCGTCCATGCCGTTGATCGAGGTTGTCAATCTCGGCGTGCGCCTCAACACCAGCCGCGGGCCGGCGCAGGCCGTGCGCGGCGTCAGCTTTGCGCTGAAGCGCGGCGAGACGCTCGGGCTCGTCGGCGAATCCGGCTGCGGCAAGTCGGTCACCGCGTTGTCGCTGATGGGGCTGCTGCCGGATAGCGCGTCCGTCACCGGCAGCATCAAGCTGGATGGCGGCGAACTCGCTGGTTTGTCGGACGCGGAATATTGTCGGCTGCGCGGCAATCGCATCAGCATGATCTTCCAGGAGCCGATGACCGCGCTCAATCCGATGCACACGATCGGCAACCAGGTCGCCGAGCCGCTGCGGCGTCACAGGAAATTTTCGGCATCGCAGGCGCGGCGAGAGGCGATCGCCTTGCTCGACCGCGTCGGGTTGCCTGATCCGGCCAGGCGCGTCGACGCTTATCCGCACCAGTTTTCCGGCGGCCAGCGTCAGCGCGTCACGATCGCGATGGCGCTCGCCTGCGAGCCCGACCTTCTGATCGCGGACGAGCCGACCACGGCGCTCGACGTCACCATCCAGGGCCAGATCCTCGACCTCATCGCCGATCTCGTCGAGGAGCGCGGCATGTCGATGATCCTGATCTCGCACGATCTCGGCGTCATCGCCGAGAACGTGCAGCGCATGATGGTGATGTACGGCGGCACGATCATCGAGAGCGGACCGACCGACGAGGTGTTCCGCCGGATGGGCCATCCCTACACGCAGGGCCTGTTCCGCGCCCGACCGAAACTCGGCGCACGCAAGGGGACGCGGCTGACGACGATATCGGGCACGGTGCCGGAGCTCGCCGATCTGCCTTCCGGTTGCACCTTCGCCGATCGGTGTCCGCTCGTGATCGAGCAGTGCCGGGCTGCGCTTCCAGCAATGGTGGACGTCGGACCGGGCCATTTCGTGCGCTGCATCCGGACGGACGTGTCGATGGCCGAACGCGTCGGAGCGCTGACCGTATGAGCACGGCGCCTCTTCTCGACGTGAAGGATCTCGAGCAGCGCTACACGTTGCCGCGCGAAAGCGTGTTCCGCCCGCCCGGGCAGGTGCGCGCGCTCAACGGTGTCAGCGTGCGGGTCGACGCCGGCAAGAGCCTCGGCATCGTCGGCGAATCCGGCTCCGGGAAGTCGACATTCGCGCGGGTGGTGATGGCGCTGGAGCGGCCGACATCGGGGCAGGTCGCGCTGCTCGGCCGCGACCTCAACCGCATCTCCGCCGACGAGTTGCGCCGCGCCCGCCGCGATTTCCAGATGGTGTTCCAGGATCCCTACGGATCGCTCGACCCGCGCCAGACCATCGCGCGCATCGTCGCCGAACCGCTCACCGTGCTGGAGGGGATTGATCGCACGACGCTACGTGCCCGCGTCTCCGCAGTGCTACGGCAGGTGGGTCTGCGCGATGCCGACATGGAGAAATATCCACACGAGTTCTCCGGCGGCCAGCGCCAGCGCATCGCCATTGCGCGCGCGCTGATCACCCAGCCGAAGCTGATCGTCGCCGACGAGCCGGTCTCCGCGCTCGACGTTTCCGTGCAGGCGCAAGTCTTGAACCTGATGCAGGACCTCCAGGAGCAGTTCGGCCTCAGTTACGTCCTGATCAGCCACGACCTGGCCGTCGTCGACTATCTCTGCGACGAGGTCGCGGTGATGTATCTGGGCCGGATCGTCGAACAGGGCAGGCCTGAGGATTTGTTCGAGCGTTGCGCCCATCCCTATACGCGAGCGCTGCTGGAGGCCGTGCCGCGGGTGCGCGCCGGCGGAGGCCGGCGGCGGCGCGGAGCCCAGGCGATCGCCTCGCAATCGGCGGCCGCGACCGGCTGCCCCTATGTCTCGCGGTGCGCGCTAGCCGACCAGCATTGCCGCGAGGTTCTGCCTGAGCTACGCAAGGTGGGCGAGACGCATCTGGCCGCTTGCCACAAGGCGGAAGCCGTGATGGCGTTGCCGCAATTGCCCGTGGAAGGTTAGCGTCCGCGGCAGGATTGGCGTAGGCTTGAGACAAGACAAGGCCGGGGAGTTACGCATGTTCAGGAAACTATCGATCGTCGCATTCGCCGCCGCACTTGCCGCTGCTCCGTTGCCGGTGCTGGCTCAGAGCAAGAAGGACAGCGTCGTCATGGCGATGGCGCTGGAACCGCCGGGGCTCGATCCCACCAACGCCGCCGCCGCCGCGATCGCCGAGGTCACGCTCTACAACATCTATGAGACCCTGACCAAGATCAACGAGGACGGCACCACCTCGCCCCTGCTGGCGGAGAGCTGGACTGCATCGCCCGATCTGAAGACCTATACGTTCAAGCTGCGCAAGGGCGTCAAGTTCCACAACGGCGAGCCGTTTGACTCCGCAGCCGTGAAGTTCTCGTTCGAGCGCAACGCGGTCCCCACCAGCACCAACAAGGACAAGAGCCTGTTCCAGAGCTTCGAGAAGGTCGATGCGCCCGACGCCGACACGGTCGTGATCAGCCTGAAAAATTCCGAGCCGAACCTGCCGTTCCTGCTGGGGCAGGCGAGCGGCTCGATCGTCGAGCCGAAGAGCGCTGCCACCAATATCACGCAGCCGGTCGGGACCGGGCCCTATCAGCTGGGCGCCTGGGCCAAGGGCTCCTCGATGACCCTGACCAAATGGGCTGACTATCGCAACGCCGCCGCGATCAAGCTCGCGAAGGTGACGATCCGCTTCATCTCCGATCCGTCCGCACAGACGGCGGCGCTGCTGTCGGGCGACGTCGACGCGTTTCCCCGGGTGTCGGCCCAGCGCACCATCGCGCAGTTCAAGGCGGATCCGCGCTTCAACGTTATGGTCGGCGGCTCCAGGGCCAAGACCATCGTCGGTATCAACCATCGCAAAAAGCCGCTCGACGATGTTCGCGTGCGCCGTGCCATCCTCGCCGCGATCGATCGCAAGGCGATGATCGACGGTGCGGTCGACGGCTTCGGCACGCCGATCGGAAGCTTCTACGTGCCGGGCGCGCTCGGCTATGTCGACACGACAGGCATCAACCCCTACGATCCCGAGAAGGCCAAGAAGCTGCTGGCCGAAGCCGGCGTTACCACCCCGCTCGAGCTGTCGTTGAAGCTGCCGCCGCCGTCCTATGCGCGCCAGGGCGGCGAGGTCCTCGCGGCCCAGCTTGCCAAGGTCGGCATCATCGCCAAGATCGAGAACGTCGAATGGGCGCAATGGCTGTCGCAGGTGTTTGCCGGCAATGGTCCGCATAATTTCGACCTCACCATCGTCAGCCATGTCGAGCCGTTCGATCTCGTCAAGATCACCGAGCCGGACTACTATCTCGGCTACAACAACGACGCCTTCAATGCGCTCTACAAGCAGATCGTGTCGACGCCGGATGAAGCCGCCCGTGCCAAGCTTCTCGGCGACGCCCAGCGCATGCTGGCCACCGATGCAGTCTCGGGCTATTTGTACCAGCCGCAGCTGATCACCATCACCAACAAGAAGCTGAAGGGCGTCTGGAAGGACGTACCCCAATACGAGAACGATTTCTCGACATGGGCGTGGGAGTAGGGCGCGCATGTCGATTGCGCGATGTCGGTGACGATCTCTCCCAACGGAAGAGATCGTCACGAGACCGGTCCAAACAAAAAACCTGAAGAACAACCCCATGCACAGTAGCCGAGGGTAGTGATTTCAATGACTTGCGCGCGACGCGATTGATGAGTTGCGCGTCGCGCGATGCCGTTGACGCGTCGGGCAAAACACTGGCATGATGGCATCATCGAAGAAGGCCGCGCCCGCTTGGTTTGATTGGGCCGCTCGATGCTCCCCCGACTTTTGAACGTTCGGAACCCTCATGCGTTAGCTCGGCGCAGGATGGCCGCAGGCCGTGCGATCCGGCGCGAGGGTATGCGGAGTTCGGTTCTTGCTCAAACTATACAGGTGGCCATCCGACGACTGGCAGAAGATCGGCGCGGAGATGCCCTCCGAGATCATCTGGGCTGATCTATTGGACGCAACCGCGGAGGAAAAGCAGTTCGTCGAACGATTGCTCGGGATACGCGTTCCGTCCGAGGATTCGCTCAGCGAGATCGAAGCGTCGAGCCGCCTGATCCTCGACAACGGCACGCTCTATCTCAGCTCGCCGGCGGTCCGGCTCAACGAGAACAACGAGGCCGAGATCACGCCGGTGGGATTCGTCATCGGACCGCACGTGCTGGTGACGGTGCGTTTCGCGCAGCTGCCGATCTTCGAGGACATCGGCAAGCGCATCGGTTCCGATGACAGCCTGGAGAACGGCATGTGCGTGTTCACCAGCCTGATCGAGGCCATGGTCGACCGCGGCGCCGATGTCCTTGAGCATCTCGGCGCGAAGGTCGACAGGCTCTCGCGGGACGTCTTCAAGGGCGGGCTCGTTCGCAGCAAGCGGCCGGTCCGCTCCAGCCGGCGGATGCGCGAGGCGCTGGAAAACATCGGCGAGTTGGCGGATCGGCTCGCCAAGGCGCGCGATGTCCTGCTTGGCGTTGGCCGCATCGCTTCATTCGCCGGCGATGTCGGGGGTGAATGGATCACCGCCGCGTCGAAGAAGCGGCTCGAAGCCGTCTCCAAGGATGTCGCTTCGCTCGGCGATTACGAGACGCGATTGTCGGACAAGATCCAGCTTCTGCTCGATGCCGTGCTCGGCTTCATCAACATCCAGCAGAACGAGCTGTTCAAGATCTTGACGATCGTCTCGGTCGTCGGCGTGCCGCCCACGATTCTGGTCGGCATCTGGGGCATGAACTTCAAGCACATGCCGGAGCTGGACTGGACCTTCGGCTATCCGCTGGCGTGGCTCGCCATCATTGCCAGCGGCGTGCTGCCGCTGATTTGGTTCAAGCGGCGTGGCTGGTTCGAATGAAGCCGCGGCGCACCGTTCGAAATCGATGCGCCGCTTCTTCTGTCAGGCGACTTCGGCGGCGAATTTGCCGATCCAGTCGCGGGCAAGCGTCAAATCGGCCTGCGATAATTGATGGCCCGCCGGCAGGACCTTGTGACCGACCTGCGCGCCCGCTTCGGAAAGCAGTGATGCGAGCCGGGCCGAATTGCTCGCCGGCACGATCGGATCAGCCTGCCCGGACAACAGCAGGATCGGCTTGCCTGCGAGGTTGACCTTGGGCGGATCCGACAGCGGCACCATGGCGCGGAGCAGGATCGCACCAGCAAGCGCGTCCGGCTTCAGCAACAACAGCGCGGCTGCGATGTTGGCGCCGTTGGAGAAGCCGACCGCGACCGGCGCGGCGAGGCCATATCGCTGCCGCGCTTCCGCAACGAAGTCGCCGAGCTCAAGGGCGCGGCGGCGCACGTCGTCCTCGTCGAACACGCCCTCAGTGAGGCGGCGGAAGAAGCGCGGCATGCCGTGTTCGAGCACGCGGCCGCGCGGCGATAGCAGCGCCGAGCCGGGCGAGATCATCTTGCCGAGCCCGAGCAGGTCGTTCTCGTCGCCGCCGGTGCCGTGCAGCAGTAGGAGAGGAGGAGAGCCCGCGTCACGCGCGGGCTCGAAACGATGGATGAATGAACTCTCGGTCACGACACCCTCTCTTCCAGGTTCGGCAACACGCCCTCGATCTGCTTGCGCTGTGCTTCGAGGAAGCTCGGCAGCTTCAGGTCGTGTCCCAGCGTTGCCACGGGCTCGTCGACGGCGAAGCCTGGGATGTCGGTCGCGATCTCGAACAGCACGCCGCCGGGCTCGCGGAAGTAGATCGAGCGGAAGTAGTTGCGGTCGCGCTGTTCGGTCGGGTGCAGGCCGTGATTGCTCACGAGCCTTTGCGCCATCTTGCCCTGCTCGGCGTCATCGGCCGCGCGGAAGGCGATGTGATGCACGGAGCCGCCACCTTGGTGTCCGCGCAGGAAGCCCTTGGCTTCGTAGATGTCGACGACGCTGCCTGCGGCATCGCCCGGTGCCTTGAAGCGGATCACCGAGCCTTCGCGCGCCGTCTCCTTGAAGCCGAACACGTCGGTGAGGACGGCAGCCGTTTTTGCCGCGCTGTCGAGCAGCAAGGTCACGCCATGGAAGCCGCGGATCGCATGCTCGGCCGGCACCTCGCCATTGCTCCAGCCGGGCTCGCTCTCGGCGCCGGGGATACCGACGAGCGCGAGCGCCATGCCATCAGGGTCTGTGAACGGCAGCACGGACTCGCCAAAACGCTTCTCCAGCGCATCATAAGCGATGCCCTTCTCGACGAAGCGTTGCGTCCAATAGCCGAGCGAGCTTTGCGGCACGCGGAAGGCTATCTGGTGCGTCTCGCCGACGCCGCGGCGCCCGGCCGGCACGCCGGCCCAAGGAAAGAACGTCAGGATGGTGCCGGGGCGGCCGGTCTCGTCGCCATAATAGAAGTGATAGGTGCCGGGATCGTCGAAATTGACCGTCTTCTTGACGAAGCGCAGACCGAGATCACGGGTGTAAAAGCCGAAATTCCTGATGGGGTCGCCCGCGATCGCGGTCACATGGTGCAGTCCAGACATTGTCGGTCCTCCAAAGCTCGGGGAGCGGTCTTGCTCTGCAGGGAAATATCGTTCCGCTTTGGATTGGAGACAATCCATGCAAATATGACGGCTATGTCTACGATTTGGAAACAATCGCCGGCGCCAGCCCGTGGATAAGGTCGCCAGCCTGCGAGCCTTCGTAAAGGTGGTCGAAAGCGGCAGTTTTGCCGAGGCGGGCCGGCAGTTGCGGCTGTCACGCTCGGCGATCAGCAAATACATCGCCGACCTCGAAGAAAGCCTCGGCGTGCAGCTCCTGAACCGGACCACGCGCCATGCGAGCCCGACCGAGAACGGCCAGCGCTATCTCGAGCGCGCGGTCGTGATCCTGTCGGAGATCGAGGCGGCCGACCAGGCCGTGGCGCAAGCGCAATCGGCGCCGCGCGGCCTGTTGCGCGTCAACGCGCCGATGTCGTTCGGTACCCTGCGGCTTGGGCCGGTGCTTGCCGAGTTCATGTCGCGATACCCGGAGCTGCAGCTCCAGCTCGTCCTCAGCGACGATCTGCTCGATCCCGTCCAGGACGGTTTTGACGTGACCTTGCGGATCGCGGAATTGGAATCCTCGAGTTTGATCGCGCGAAAAATCATGCCGGTGGCGCGCATGATCTGCGCTTCGCCCGATTATCTCGCGCGTCACGGCACACCAAAACATCCGCAGGATCTGCGCGGGCATGCCTCGCTGACCTACGGCCTCCTGCTGACGGGCAATCAGTGGAAGCTCACCGGCACCGACGGCGATCATTGGATCCAGCCGGCCTGGTCGCTCTGCGTCAACAATGCCGAGGTGCTGCGCGATGTAGCGATCAAGGGCAGGGGGCTCGCGCTGCTCCCGGAGTTCATCGCCGCCGACGCCTTGAGGACAGGCGAACTGCGAACGGTGCTGGACGATTATTCTGCGCCGCCGCTTGCGCTCTATGCGGTGTATCCGCCGACCCGACATCTGTCGGTGAAAGTGCGGCTGTTCATTGATTTCCTGGTCGAGCGGTTTGGCCGGGAGGGCGAGGCGTCAACCCGATCAAAATGACCCGCGCGGAAGGGCTGAGCCGAGATATGTCGGCTCCGCGGCTCGCTGCTCTATTTTTTGGTATCGAGGAATTGGCGTATCGCCTTCACGGTCACCGCCGGTTGCTCTTCCATCAGCCAATGACCGGCGTCCGAATGACCAATTCGGTGACGTCAGTCGCGGCGTTTCGCATCACGACGGCCTCTGTCGCACCGAAGGATTTTTCGCCCCCGACAGCCAGCACGGGAATGGTCAACTTGGTCGCGATCGCCTTCTTGTTGTCCTCGGCGTCGGTTCGGATCGACCTGAACTGGGCGAACGCAGCACGCATGGCGCCCGGCCGCGCATAGAGCGCTGCGTAATGACGGCGTGTTGCGTCCGCGATCCTGGAAGGCGTCCCCGCGAAGTCATTCCAGAAGCGGTCGAGGTAGATGCGCTCGCGGCCCTTGACCAGCCGCTCCATGTCCGGGCCTCCGAGATCAAAATGCCAAAGCTGCGGGCTGCGAACCACCTCGTCCCATGGCGGCACCCCAGGCACCGGGGCATCCATCACGATCAGCTTCTCGGCCAGGTCGCGATAACGGGCCGCGTAGGCATAGGCCACCATGGTTCCGATGTCGTGGCCGACGACGACGGCCTTTTCGATGCCGAGCGCTGCGAGAACGGCCCGCATGTCGGCAGCCTGGGTCCATTTGTCGTAGCCATTGTCGGGCTTGCTCGAGAGGCCCATACCGCGAAGATCGGGCACGACAACGGTGTGGTCGCGCGCGATATCAGCGGCGAGCTTGACCCACATGTCGCCGGTATCACCAAAACCGTGGATCAGGATCACGACAGGCCCCTGACCGCCGACGCGAACATGAATCTGCGTGCCGTTGGCCGCGATGGTTTTGGTCTTGAAGCCGGACGGAAACTGTTCGACCTCGGCGCGCGCGGCAGGGGCGAGCAGCATGAGAAGAATGGCGAGACATCTTGCGCGCACCGGCGCCTCCGATCATCTTGTATTTCAGTCCAGTGACCGAACGCTGTTAGGCCGGCCGGAGCAATTCATCCAGCGCGTTCATCGAGGCCTCTCGAAGCGCGGCGAGTTCGCGGGCGGCGCTCTCGCATTCGGGCGGGGACATCGTGACTGCCGCCAGCTCGACCCCACGGCAGAATTCGAAAAGGCGGACGAGGCCGAGCGTACTCGCGCCGCTGCCGAGCTGGTGCGCGCAGCGCGCGAGCTGCGCGGGATCGCCAGTCGCCGCAGCCTTGGCAATCTCCTCGACCAGCTTTTCGCTCGTCAGTTCCAGCAGGTCGTGGAGTTTTGCGATCTGCGCCGCGCCCAGCAGCTCCTTCTGGTCATCAAGGAAATGCCGGTCGATCAAGGCGCCTGCGGCGAGCTGCGGCGTGGCTGGCTGGTTTTGGGCATCGTCCTCGATCGCCTCGCGCAGCGCATTGATCAGGATCGGCTTGCTGACGATCCTGGCAATGCCTGCGCCCGCGAGCCGCTCGCGGGCGCGGCGCGACATGTCCGCGGTTACCGCGATGATGCGCGGCATGCTCGGCAGACCAAGCTTGCGGATCCGCGAGGCCGCCTCGACGCCGTCGATGTCGGGCATGTGCAGATCCATCAGGATGATGTCGAACGCCTGATCGCGGGCGAGCGCGATGGCCGACGCGCCGTTCGTGGCGATGGTGGCGCGGTGGCCGAGCCTCTCGAGCATCGCTTCACCAACCTCGCAATTGACGGGATCGTCGTCGACCAGCAGCACCCGAAGCTGCCGCGATGGCGGCTGAACCGCACCTTGCGCGATGTCGGTGGTGGCGAGGCCAAGCGGTACCTCAAGCATGAAGGAGCTGCCCCTACCCGGCGTGCTCGCCACCGTCAGCTCGCCGCGCATCAGGCGGGTGAGGCGCCGCGCGATCGCCAGTCCAAGGCCGGTCCCGCCGAACCGCCGCGCGATGCTGTCGTCGGCCTGGACGAAATCCTCGAAAACCCGCTCGTGCATGTCGGCCGCGATGCCGATGCCGGTATCGCGAACGGTGATGCGCAGCAGGACATGATCGTCATGTCCCTCGGCGGCCGCGCTCAAGCCGATGCCGCCGCGCGGGGTGAACTTGATCGCGTTGCCGATCAGATTGAGCAGGATGCGATTGAGCCGCACCGGATCGCCGTGCCCGGAGGTATTGACCGTCGCGTCGCAGGCGAGATCGAAGGAGAGGCCCTTGTGAGAGGCCTGCGGACGCATCAGATCGGCGGCCGTCTCGATCAGCTGGTCGAGGCGGAAATCGCGGGTCTCCAGAGTCTCGGCGCTGGCCTCCAGGCGCGCATATTCGAGGATGCCGTCGACCAGCGCGATCAGCGTTTCGCCCGACGCGGCCGCGGTCGTGAGGTGGCGCCGCTGCGCTTCGCCGAGACCGCCGTCGTCGAGCAGTTGCAGCACGCCCATGACGCCGTTCAGCGGCGTGCGCAGCTCGTGGCTGACGACCGCGAGAAAGCGCGATTTGGTCTCGTTGGCCGCGACTGCCGCGCTGCGCGCACGCTCGGCGGCATCGTGCTCGGCAAGGGCCTGGTCGCGGGTCTTTTCCAGTTCGGAGGTGCGCTCGATCACCTTGCGCTCGAGCGTCGCATAGGATTCGCGCAAGTGAGCGGCCATCCGGTTGAATTGATCGCCGAGCGCCTCCAGCTCGTCGCCGGTCTTGATCGCGAGCCGCAGGCTGAGGTCGCCGCTGCCGATCCGCCGCGCGCCCTGCGTCAGGATCTGGATCGGCACGGTCATGCGCCGGCTCAGAAAGAGAGAGACCAGCACCGCACATACCAGCAGGATGACCAGGAGAAAAGTCGAGCGCCCGATCGACGCATAGATCGGCGCATAGGCCTCGGTGAGCGGCAGCTCGACGAAGACCAGCCAGCCCAACGAGGGGACCGTCGCATAGGTCGACAGCACGCGTTGACCGGACAGATCCTCCTTGACCAGGCCGCCGGAGGGCGGCCCGATGCCATCGAGCGCGGCCCGGACGTCGGGATGGCCGGAGAGATCGCTGCGGCGCAGCGCCCGCCACAAATCGGGATGCGCGATCAGGATACCCATGCGATCCACCACATAGGCCTTGCCGGTGTTGCCGACCCTGATTCCGGCGACGAGGTCCCAGATGAAGCGAAGATTGACCTCGGCGACAATCACATCCGGCGCCAGGCCCGTTCCGCGCGTGGCGAGTGTCATGAACGGCTCGGTGTCGCCGAGGAAGTAGACCGGCCCGTAATATGCGCGGCTTTCGTTGGCGCCGCGGAAGGCCTGCGAGGCGGAGAGGTCGGTCTTGCTGCCGATCCTGTCCGCGACACGGCGCGACACGCGCACCTGCTCGCGGCCTTGGGCGTCGAGCTCGGCGATGTCCGCAATCGCAGGCGAGAGGCGCAGGAGGCGGATGGCGTTCAGGCGCTGGTCCTCGTTCGTGGACAGCTCCGGGGGCAGGCGCGAGAGCCATCTGATCTGGTTTTCGATCTGGCCAATGAACTGGCCGATCTGGACGGCGGCGCTTGCTGCCTGCTCGCGCTGGGTCGCCGCCAGGAGTTGCTTCTGCTCGCGATAGGAGAACCAGACGTCGAAGCCGGTGTTGATGGCGAGCGCGGCGAAAGCGAGCGCGACGATCGAGTAGAGGTATTTGCGGAACAGCCGGCCGGGAGGTGGCCGCAAATCTCCCTGGTCGATCGTCTCGTTCACTCGCGGATCTCGTCGGCGCGCGCCAGCAGCGTGAATGGTATCGTCAAATCCAGCGTGCGGGCGACCGTGCGGTTGATCAGGAGTTCGTATTTCCGTGGCGATTGCACCGGCAGATCGCCGGCCTTGGTGCCGCGCAGGATGAGATCGACATAGTCGGCCGAGCGCACTTCGAGCGTCGGCCCGTAGCTCATCAGTCCGCCCGCATCCATGAAATAATAGAACGGGTAAATCGTAGGGACGCGATATTTGGCCGCCGCCGCCACCGCCCCCTGCCGGTGGACCACCAGGAAGCTGTCGACCAGCGCAATCATTGCCGCCTTGGGGGGAGCGGAAAAGGGCCTGACGGCTTCGTCGATCTCCGTTGGCGCGCTGACGGGGGCGGGGATCACGGACACGCCGGCCAGTGCTGCCTCTTGCTCGATGGAATCGAGGAAGAAACGGCCGCCGCGAGGAGTGGTCGCCGGGTTGTACAGGATACCGACGCGCGCAAGATCCGGCACGGCCTCCCGGATGAGCTGAAGCCATTTGCCGCCCATCTCGGCGGTGCTGTTGGTGAAGCCGGTCACGTTGCCGCCGGGATGAGCAAGGCTTTCGACGAAGCCGTTGCCGACGGGATCGTTGGCGGTCGCGAACACGATCGGGATGGTTTTTGTGGCTTCCAGGACGGCCGCGGTTTCGACCGTCGAGCCGGTCAGGATCACATCCGGCTTGAGCGCCAGCAATTCCTGAACCGCGGTCTTCAGCCGATCCGGCGCGCCGAAGGTCGATCGGAGCTCGAGGCGGAAATTGACGCCTTCGACCCAGCCTCGCTGCCTCAAGCCCACGATGAGGCCACCCAGGCGGGAGGTCGGGCTGTCGATCATGCTCCTTCTGGTCAGCTCGTCGTCGAGCGGCAACGCCGTCAGCGATCCCACGACCCGCACGCGATCAGATGTTGCGCCGAGCGCCAGCCACCCCGCGGCGGTCGTGCTGGCAAGGCGAATGAACCCGCGGCGATCGACCGCGAGAGCGGAAGGCCGTTCGGTCATGACATTCTTTGCATGGTGGCTAGCCCCAGGCGCATGCTTAGCGCGAACGGCCGGCATCCACAATTGACGAAAAAATGCGCTTGTGACTGCTCATTCGTAGCGTTTGGCAGTCCGATACCGTATTCCTACGTCGGCAGTCGCTCGCAACACGGAAGATGGATATCCGGCGTGGCCTGATTAACGCTGCAGCGTGAATTCCTCTGCCCCCCGCCGCTGCTCCCACTTCGCCTGTTCCAGCTCGGGCCGGTCGCATTCGACTTCCGGATAGCCGATACAGAGATAGGCGATGAATTTCCAGGTGTCGGGCACGTCGAGAATGGCGTGGATGCGATCCGGATGGAGGATCGATACCCAGCCAAGCCCGATGCCCTCGGCGCGCGCGGCGAGCCACATCGCGGTGATCGCCGCAACCACGGAATATTCCGTCGTCTCCGGCATCGTCGCGCGGCCGAGGCCGTGACCGGTGTCGCTGGCCTTGTCCGCGAACACGGCGAGGTGGCCGGGGGCCTGTTCGAGACCCGACAGTTTCAGCGTGGCATAGCGTGCTGCGCGCTCACCGGCATAGGAATTCAGCGCGTCCGCGTTGCACGCTTTGAAGTCGTCGATCACGGCG
The DNA here is from genome assembly GCF_023073215.1 of Bradyrhizobium sp. 35. Classification (NCBI taxonomy): domain Bacteria; kingdom Pseudomonadati; phylum Pseudomonadota; class Alphaproteobacteria; order Hyphomicrobiales; family Nitrobacteraceae; genus Bradyrhizobium; species Bradyrhizobium sp. 35. The sequence continues at coordinate 173,705 of NZ_JADPJC010000157.1, read as the reverse complement.
CGACGCCGTGCGGCCTCATCGACGATGACGAAGCGCCAGGGCTGGCTGAGGCCGACCGAGGGTGAGAGACAGGCCGTCTCGATCAGGCGATCGATGGCGCCGTCCGGCAACGGATCGGCGCGAAAGCGGCGCACGTCGCGGCGCCACACGAACAGCTCGCGCAAGTGCTGGCGGAAGGTGTCGTCGAATTCGACCATTGCGTCACCCTCCGATCTGGACAGCTGCGGCAACCACCAGGATCAGGATCTCGCCGGTCTGCTCGAACGCGCCGAGGATGTCGCCGGTCTGCCCGCCGATCTGGCGGATGGCAAGTCGCGCCAGCATCAGGCCGGAGAGAGCGAGCAGGATCAGGCTCACCAGCGCCTTGCCCGGCCCAAGCGCGAGCACGAGCGCGAGGATTCCAACAGCGAATGCGATCGCAACGCTGCGGCCCGGCGGTGATCCCGCACTCGCCGACAGGCCGTCAGGTCGCGCAGGCGCGACCTGCGAGATGAAGGCCGGCAAGCCCGCGCGGGCCGCAGTGTGCGCAGCGCACAGTGCGAGCGCGACGACCCACGGATTGGCGATCGTCGCGAGCGCGCTCCAGCGCAGGCCGAACGACAGGATCAGCGCGCAGACGCCATAGGTGCCGATCCGGCTGTCGCGCATGATCTCGAGCTTGCGCTCGCGGGTGCGGCCGCCGCCGAGCCCGTCGGCGGTATCGGCAAGGCCGTCCTCGTGCAGCGCGCCGGTGACGAGGGCGGTCGCGGCCAGCGCGAGCAGGGCGGCAAGGTTCGGCGACAGACCCAACAGGCTCGCGACCTTGTAGACCAAGGCGCCGGCAAGGCCGACCAGCAATCCCACGACTGGAAGAGCCCAGGTCGCGCGTGCGACGGCGCCGTCAGCTGCGGGCGTCGACGATGCGACGGGGAGGATTGTCACGAACGATGCCGCCATCCTGAGATCAGCGATGACGTCTCGCAAAAATTGGTCGCGCGGCATCATTTCAGTTTTATCGGCAGGCCGGCGACGACGAACTCGGCCTCGTCCGCAACGGCCGCGATGGCCTGGTTCATGAAGCCGGCGGCGTCGCGGAAGCTCCGCGCCAGCGCATTGTCGGGGACGATGCCGAGGCCGACTTCGTTGGTGACGAAGACGACGGGGCTCTTCTGGCCGCGCAGGAAGAGGGCGAGCTTCATGACTTCGTGATCCCAGTTGCGCTGCGCAAGCATCATGTTGGAGAGCCACAGGGTCAGGCAGTCCACCAGTCTAGGCCCGCCGCCATCGGTCTCGATCAGCGCCTGCAGAAGATCGAGCGGTACCTCCCGCTCGATCCAATCGGTTGAGCGGCGTCTGCGATGCTTTTCGATGCGTGCTTCCATTTCCGCGTCGAGCGCCTCGGCCGTCGCGATGTAGACGGGTCGGCCCGGAAAGCTGCGTGCGCGTTTTTCCGCATGGGCGCTCTTGCCCGATCGCGCTCCGCCCGTGATCAAGATGACGGCCATAAAAATCTCCTGTGGGTCTGACTAATCACCAAACGCGGCCAAAAACAAAGCCGAAATCCGCCAGCCGGGGGCTTGCGCTCCGGCCGTCGTTTGCGCAACAGGGGCGGGACAGGAGGCGGGTGTGGGTTTTGCGGGTGCGATGGCGGTGGCGATGATGGTGGATGCCCTGTTGGGCTGGCCGTTGTGGTTGTTCGCGCGGATCGGCCATCCCGTCACCTGGCTGGGCGGGCTGATCTCTGCCATCGACACCTCGTGGAATCGACCGTCCGATCCGCCGGCATTTCGCCGCGCCGCGGGTCTTGCCGGAGCACTCGTCGTGATCGCGCTCGCTGTCGCGCTCGGCTGGGTGCTGCAGTCTCTGCTTCCCTTGGGATTGATCCAGCTCGTGCTGGTCGGGGTTCTGGCCTGGCCGCTGATCGCCTTGCGCTCGTTGCACGACCACGTTGTTGCCGTCGCAAATCCCACGCGGGCCGGTGATATCGCCGCCGCACGCGAGGCGGTCTCGCGCATCGTTGGCCGCGATCCCGCCACGCTTGACGAGGCCGGTGTCGCGCGCGCGGCGATCGAGAGCCTCGCCGAGAATGCATCCGACGGCATCGTCGCACCGGTATTCTGGGGCGCGCTGTTCGGTCTGCCCGGCATTTTGGGCTACAAGGCGATCAACACGCTGGACTCCATGATCGGCCACCGCAACGAGCGCCACGAAGCCTTCGGCTGGGCCGCGGCGCGCATCGACGATGTCGCCAATTTCATTCCGGCGCGGCTGACCGGATTTCTGTTCGTGCTGCTGGCGCCACGGCGATCAGAGGCACTGTCGTGCATGACGCGGGATGCACGCCGTCACCGTTCGCCCAATGCCGGCTGGCCGGAAGCGGCTATGGCGGGTGCGCTTGGTGTGCGGCTCAGCGGTCCACGGATCTATCACGGCAGCATCACGAACGAGCTATGGCTGAATGAAGCTGCGCGCGATCCGCTTGCCGCCGACATCGATCGAGGCTTGACGGTTTACCGCCGCACCATGCTGCTGCTCGCCGGCATCCTTGCGATCCTGGCCTTCGCGTGAAAGAACAGCGCATGCGCGAGCACGGTGGAAATCTCGATCAGGCCCAGCAGCGCTTCGGCGGTCGCGCGGAGGACTGGATCGATCTGTCGACCGGTATCAACCGCCTGCCTTATCCCGTGGGCGAGGTGAGTTCGCGCGCGTGGAGCGCGTTGCCGTCGCGCGCCGAGATCGAGGCGCTGCATCAGGCGGCGCGGCACGCTTACCGCACGAGCGCGGCGGTTGTCGCGCTCGGCGGCGCACAGGCGGCGATTCAACTGCTGCCGCAACTTGCGCCACCCGGCCGCGCGCGCATCCTCGCCCCGACCTACAACGAATATGCCGGGGTCCTCTCGGCCGCGGGCTGGGAGGTCCAGGAGGTCGGGGACTTCGACGCATTGGCGGGCGCGGACCTCGCCATAGTCGTCAATCCCAACAATCCCGACGGTCGATGCCACCCACCAAGGGATTTGCTGACGCTGCTGCCGCGCGTCGGTCGTCTCGTCGTCGACGAGAGTTTCGCCGATGTAGCCCCGCAGCTATCGCTTGCATCCGGGGACCGGCCGGGGCTGCTGATCCTGCGCTCCTTCGGAAAGTTCTATGGCCTTGCCGGCCTGCGGCTAGGCTTCGCGCTCGGCAATTCGTCCGACATCGCCAGGGTCGCGGCGATATCGGGACCTTGGCCGGTCTCGGGAGCGGCGATCGCGATCGGCTGCCGCGCGCTGCGTGACGATGCCTGGGCCGAGGCCACGTCCGCGCGGCTCGCGCGAGACTGCGTTCGCCTCGACGGCATGGTGCAGTCGCAAGGCTGGACGCTCGTTGGCGGGACGCAGCTGTTTCGTCTCTACGAGACGCCTGACGCGCCTGCCGCGCAGGAGAAGCTGGCGCGTCGCCATATCTGGTCTCGCGTGTTCGCGCGAGAGCCGACATGGCTGCGCCTCGGGCTTCCGGGCAGCGAATCCGAATGGACCCGCCTGGCCGAGACTCTAGCGCGCTAGAGCGAGCAGGCCGTCGACATCGAGATGGGCTTCGATGTGATCGGCGAGCGCATCGAGCGCGCTCTCGACCCTTGCGTGATAGGGCTCGTCGCCGGCGGGAATGTCGAGCTTCGCCAAAAAGGCCTTGCGGAAATCATCCGACGTGAACAGGCCGTGCAGATAGCTGCCCTGCACGCGTCCGTCGCGCGAGATCGCGCCTTCCGGTTCGCCATTCAGCCTTGCGAATGGCCGCGCGCGATCCGGCCCATCAGTGCGGCCGATGTGGATTTCATAAGCCTCGATCGGCTGATTGGTGGCGGCATGCAGCGCCGCGACGCGTGTCAACGTCTTCTCCGAGCTCATCACCGTTTCCACATCCAGAAGTCCGAGACCCGGTGTGTCGCCGGCGGGGCCCTCGATCCCCTCGGGATCAGCGACGCTGCGTCCGAGCATCTGATAGCCGCCGCAGAGGCCGAGCACATGGCCGCCTCTGCGGTAATGCGCCAGGAGATCGATGTCCCAGCCCTGCGCGCGCAGAAAGGCGAGGTCGCCACGAGTGGATTTCGAGCCGGGAATGATGACGAGGCGCACGTCGCCGGGAATGGCCTCGCCCGGCCGCACCATCACGAGATCGACGCCAGGCTCGAGCTTGAGCGGATCGAGATCGTCGAAATTGGCGATTCGCGACAGCGCGAGACAGGCGATCTTGCATTGGCCCGGTTTGCGCGCATCGCTCAGGCCCAGCGCATCCTCGGCCGGCAGCTCGCCGGCGCGCGCGAACCAGAGCAGCACGCCGAGGCCGCGCCATGCGGTCTTTTCTTCGATCAGTCTGTAGCCGTCGTCGAACAATGTGGGATCGCCGCGGAACTTGTTGATGACAAATCCCTGGATCATCGCGGCATCGTCCGGGTCGATCACCGTCTTGATGCCGACGAGTTGCGCGATGACACCGCCGCGGTTGATGTCGCCAACCAGCACGACCGGCACGTCGGCCTTGCGCGCAAAACCCATATTGGCGATGTCGGCCTTGCGCAGGTTCACTTCGGCCGGACTGCCGGCACCCTCCACCAGAACGAGATCGGCGCGCGCCTTCAGCCGCTCGAAGCTCTCCAGCACGGCGCCCATCAATGACGGTTTCATCGCCGCATATTCACGCGCACGCGCGGTCGCGATGCGTTTTCCTTGCACGATCACCTGCGCGCCGACATCGGTCTCGGGCTTGAGCAGCACCGGGTTCATGTCGGTGTGCGGCTCGACGCCGGCGGCGAGCGCCTGGAGTGCCTGGGCGCGGCCGATCTCGCCGCCGTCAACGGTGACGGCTGCATTGTTCGACATGTTCTGCGGCTTGAACGGGACCACGCGCAGGCCGCGTCGCACAAAGGCGCGTGCGAGGCCGGCAACGATGAGCGACTTGCCCACGTCCGAGCCGGCTCCCTGGATCATCAATGCGCGCGCCATCGCGAGTTTCTTAGAACTCGACGCCGGCTTGCGCCTTGATGCCCGAGCGGAAGGGATGCTTGACCAGCGTCATCTCGGTGACGAGATCGGCGATCTCGATCAGCTCGTCCTTGGCGTTGCGGCCGGTGAGCACGACATGCGTCATCGGCGGCTTCTGCGTCGTGAGGAATTCGACGACCTCCGCGATGTCAAGATAGTCGTAGCGCAGCGCGATGTTGATCTCGTCGAGCACGACCATGCGGAGATTCTGGTCGAGGATCAGCTCCTTGGCCTTCTCCCAGCCGGCGCGCGCGGCGGCGATGTCGCGGGCGCGGTCCTGCGTCTCCCAGGTAAAACCCTCGCCCATGGCGTGGAATTGGCATAGGTCGCCGAAATGGCCGGTCAGCATGCGGCGCTCGCCGGTGTCCCAGGCGCCCTTGATGAACTGCACGACCGCGCAGGGGAAGCCATGGGCGACGCAGCGGACGATCATGCCGAAGGCCGAAGAGGACTTGCCCTTGCCGGCCCCGGTGTGGACGATGATCAGGCCCTTTTCGCCGCTCTTGGTCGCCATGATCTTGTCGCGGGCGACCTTCTTCTTCGCCATTTTCGAGGCGTGGCGGGCGTCGGTTTCGTCGGCCGTCTGGGTATCCGGTTCGGGCGTCATCGGACGGGGTCCTTCGGCTTGACAAGAGGCGGTCGGGGGCAAATGGTGGCCCGGCGTTGGTTCCTGTCCTACGACAGGCGAAGAGGGAATGCGATAGGGTCCGAATCGGCAAGATTTGGTTCCAAAATGCAGCCGCCCCCGCGACCGTGACCGGAGAGATGCCCGAAGCCACTGATCCCCTGGGGATCGGGAAGGCGGGGATCGAAGGGGAAACCCTGCTCCGCAAGCCGGGAGACCTGCCAACGCGGACGATTTTGGACCGGCGGACGGGGTGTTCCGCGACGGGGAAACGGGCCTTCGCAAGAACGGTTCGTGGGCCTCATCGCTTCCCGCTGTTTATTCTGGAAGAAGCGATGACCGTCACACTTCATGTCTGCATTACCTGCCGCGCCGGCGAGACACTTGGCGAAGGCGAGACGACGCCCGGCAAGCGCCTGCATGGCGCGATCCTCGAGGCCGGCGTGCCCGACGGCGTCAGCGTGGTTCCCGTCGAATGCCTGTCTGCATGCAACCAGGGTTGCTCCGTCGCGCTCAGCGCGCCCGGCCGCTGGTCCTATGTCTATGGCCGTCTGTCGGATGCGAATGCGAGCGATGTGGTCGCGGGCGCCGCGGCCTATGCGGCCGCGCCCGACGGCCTCGTGCCCTGGCGCAGCCGCCCGGAGGTATTCCGCAAGCAATCGCTTGCCCGCATTCCCCCCATTTCCCCCTTGGCCGTCGTGCCGGAGGCCGCCGAATGAATTCGCTCGCAAAAGTCCCGGTCACGGTCGTCACGGGCTTTCTCGGCTCCGGCAAGACCACGCTGATCCAGCATCTGCTTGCCAATGCCAACGGCAAGAAGCTGGCGGTGCTCGTCAACGAGTTCGGCAGCGAGGGCGTCGATGGCGAGATTCTGAAATCCTGCGCCGATGCGAATTGCCCGGAAGAGAACATCATCGAGCTCGCCAATGGCTGCATCTGCTGCACCGTCGCCGACGATTTTATTCCGACCATGGAGAAGCTGCTGTCGCGGGCCGTCAAGCCCGATCACATCCTGATCGAGACCTCGGGCCTGGCGCTGCCCAAGCCGCTGCTCAAGGCGTTCGATTGGCCGGAGATCCGTTCGCGCATCACGGTCGACGGCGTGATCGCGCTGGCCGACGCCGAAGCTGTCGCCGCCGGCCGTTTTGCGCCCGACCCTGACGCCGTCGAAGCGCAGCGCGCGGCGGACGGCAATCTCGACCATGAGACGCCACTGTCGGAAGTGTTTGAGGACCAGATCGCCTGCGCCGACATCGTGCTGCTGACCAAGGCCGATCTTGCGGGCGCGGCAGGCCTCGAAGCAGCCAAGGCGGCGATCACCGCCGAGATATCGCGCCGCGTGCCGATGCTGGCGATCACCGACGGCGCGATCGACGCGCGCCTCATCCTCGGCCTCGGTGCTGCCGCCGAGAACGATCTCGCCGCGCGTCCCTCGCATCACGACGGCGAAGAGGATCACGAGCACGACGATTTTGCGTCCGTCGTGATCGATCTTCCTGAGGTCACCGATATCGAAGCGCTGGTTGCATCCGTTCAGCGTCTGGCGCGCGAGCAGAATGTGCTGCGCGTCAAGGGTTACATCGCGGTGCAAGGCAAGCCGATGCGCCTCTTGCTGCAAGCGGTGGGCGAGCGCGTGCGCCACCAGTTCGACAAGCCCTGGGGCGCGGGCGCGAGGCAGTCAAAGCTGGTCGTGATCGGCGAGCACGGCGATATCGACGAGGCCGCGATCAAGGCGGGACTCGGTCTTTCAGGATCCGGTATCTGATGCACGTCGTCTTCCGCGAGAGCCGCGGTCTCGAGGAGACCGCGATACCAAGGGACATTGGCCAGGACCCGGCCGATCTCGTGGTGCTCTCGTATTCGGATTCCGATCTTGCCGCGTTCGCGGCCGGCTGGCGCCGTGGCCGCGACAGCCTGCCGTCGCTGCGGCTCGTCAATCTCGCAGAACTTCGTCATCCCCTCTCGGTCGACACCTATGTCGAACGCACGCTTGCGCACGCGCGCGGCATTCTCGTGCGTTTGATCGGCGGGGAATCCTATTGGCCGTATGGGCTCGCGGCCCTGCAGCAGCTGGCGAAGGAGCGCGGCATCGTGCTGGCCGTGCTGCCGGCCGACGGCCGCGACGATACGCGGCTGGACGCGTATTCGACCCTGCCGGTCTCGACGTTGCGGCGGCTCAAGGTGCTCTGCGACACCGGCGGCCCCGTCGCATCGCAAGCCGCGATCGCGCAGCTTGCGCTGGCTTCGGGCCTCTATGCGGGACCTGTTATCGGCGACATGACCGTGCCCGAGATGGGCTTTTACGATCCCGCGCGCGGCGTCATTGCAGCGCCGGCGTCGGGTGAGGGCAGGCCGCGCGCGCTCGTGACCTTCTATCGCTCCTATCTCACCGCTGCCGACACCGGCCCGGTCGATGCCCTGATCGCCGCATTGCGCGAGAAGGGATTCGACGTGTTTGGTGTGTTCGTCACCTCGCTGAAAGCCGCGGGGGTCGCGGATTGGTTGCGGGTGCATCTTGCGCAAAATCCTCCGGCCGCGATCGTCAATGCGACGGCGTTCTCGGCGATGGGCGACGACGGCACGACGCCGTTCGATGCCGCATCCTGCCCCGTGTTCCAGGTCGCGCTCTCCACGGCCCGCCGCGAGGACTGGGCGAGCTCGCTCCGCGGCCTGTCGCCCGGCGACCTCGCGATGCATGTGGTGCTGCCCGAGGTCGACGGCCGCCTGTTCGCGGGCGTGGTGAGCTTCAAGTCTGCGGCGATGCGCGATCCCGATTTGCAATTTTCGCATCTGGCACACAAGCCCGACGAGGAGCGCGTGAAGGCCGTGGCCGCGCGCGTTGCGGCCTGGCGGCGTCTTGCGAAGACGCCGGCCGCTGACAAGCGGATGGCACTCGTGCTCTCCAACTATCCGGGCCGTCCGCATCAGATCGCGCACGCGGTGGGTCTCGATGCGCTGGCGTCGGTCGAGGCCCTGGTGTCCGATCTCGCGGAGGCCGGCTTCGATCTCGATCCGGTCCATGCGCTCGGTGAGACGCTGCTCAAGCAGACCTTGAGCTGGAGCGTCGCCGATTACCGTGCTGCACTGTCGCGCCTTCCGCAAGTGTTGCAGGATGATCTCGCGCAAGCCTGGGGCGCGCTGGAGACCGATCCGGGTTGTCGCGACGGCGCGTTCCATTTCGCTGCGATTCAATGCGGCCGGTCGATCATCGCGGTTCAGCCGGAGCGTGGCGATGCGACCGCGCGCGATGCCGACTATCACGATCTCGCCCGCACGCCGCGCCATGCCTATGTCGCGTTCTATCTCTGGCTCCGCGAGCAGGGCTGTGATGCCGTCGTGCACATGGGCGCGCACGGCACGCTGGAATGGCTGCCCGGAAAATCCGTGGCGCTGTCGCAGGCGTGCTGGCCGGAAGCCCTGGTCGGCGATTTGCCCGTCATCTATCCCTTCATCGTCAACGATCCCGGCGAGGCCGCGCAGGCCAAGCGGCGCCTGGGTGCCGTCACGATCGGCCATCTGCCGCCGCAACTCGCCGCATCAGCGGTGCCGGACGGGCTGCGCAGGCTCGAACAGCTCCTCGACGAGTACTCGACGGCCGATGGCCTCGATCCCGCCCGCCGCCAGCGTCTGATCGCCGCGATCCGCGATGAGGCACGCGCGGCCGGCCTCGAAGACGATCTTGGCCTCGATGCAGCGGCCGCGCCGGCCGAAGCGATCCCGCGGATCGACCGTTTCGTTTGCGATCTCAAGGAAAGCCAGTTCGGCGACGGCCTGCACGTGTTCGGCCGCGGCGCCTGCGGCGACGCGGAACGCGACGCTTTGCGGGCCGCGCTTGCGGGCCGGCGCGTCGCGCCGGGGCCGTCAGGCTCACCCTATCGCGGCCGTCAGGACGTGCTGCCGACGGGTCGCAATCTCTTTGCCGTCGATCCACGCGCGGTGCCGACGCCGTCGGCGCACGTGCAAGGCATCAAGCTCGCCGAAGAACTGCTACGTCGTCATTTGCAGGATCATGGCGACTGGCCAAAGGGCCTTGTCGTCGATCTCTGGGGCTCGGCGACGATGCGCACCGCGGGCGAAGAGTTTGCCATGGCGCTGCATCTGGCTGGCCTCGCACCGCGCTGGGATCATGCTTCCGGCCGTGTGACCGGCTACGACATCATCGCGCCTGCGGAGCTTGGCCGGCCCCGCATCGACGTCACGCTGCGCGTCTCGGGCCTGTTCCGCGACGTCTTCTCAGGCCTTGCGCAATTGTTCGAGGCGGCAGCCGCGGCGCTGTCGGTCCGCGAGGACGAGGGCGACGAAAATCCATATCGCCATCGCACATCGCGCGTGTTCGCGCCGCGTCCCGGACAATACGGCGTGGGTCTCTCGGCAATCCCGGACGCCTTCACGCCCGAGACGCGCGAAGCCGCCGGCGAAGCGTGGCTCTCGGCATCGTCATGGGCGTTCTCGGCCGATGGCGAAATCAAGCTCGATCGTGCCGGTATCGAGAAGCGGATCGTATCGGCCGATGCTTTTGTTCACATGCAGGATTTGCCGGAAACCGATCTTCTGCTCGCGGCCGACTATGCCGCGCATGAGGCCGGCATTGCGGCTGCCGCGGCCCATCTCGGCGCGGCGGGACCATCGCTCTATCATCTCGATGCGACGCGCCCCGAGCAGCCGCATGCGCGTACGCTGACCGAGGAAATCTCCCGTGTCGTCCGCGCGCGCGCGGCCAACCCGGCCTGGATCGCGGGCATGATGCGCCACGGTTTTCGCGGGGCGGCCGAGATCACCGCGACGCTCGAGCACATGGCCGCCTTCGCGCATCTGGCCGGCGCCGTGCCGCCGCATCTGTTCGACCTCTACTACGATGCGACGCTCGGCCATGACGACGTCCACGCCTTCATGGCCCGCGAAAATCCGGCGGCACTCGCCGCGATGGAAACGTGTTTCACGCGCCTGCATGAAGCCTCGCTCTGGCGAACGCGCCGCAACTCGATTGCGGCTGCGCTGCGGGAGGCCTCATGAGTGCTTCCGTGGTCAAGGGCTGGTGTCCCGGCGCGCTGCGCCCGATGCAATCGGGCGACGGGCTGGTGGCCCGCGTGCGTCCGTTCGGCGGACGGCTCGACGCGGCGCAGATCTCCGGACTGGCTCATCTCGCCGAACGCCATGGCAATGGCCTGATCGACGTGACCAGCCGGGCCAATCTCCAGATCAGGGGCGTCAACGAGACCAGCCACAGGCTGCTGCTCGATGGCCTTTCCCAACTGGCGCTGCTCGACCCGGATGCGGAGACCGAATCCCGTCGCAACATTCTTGTGACGCCGTTCTGGCGTAGCGGGGACGAGACCCAATCGCTCGCCGCCGAGCTCGAGGAGGCGCTCGCCGACAGCCAGCTCGAACTTCCAACCAAGTTCGGCTTCGCCATCGACGACGGCACCTCACGCGTGCTTGCGGGCGATTCCGCCGACGTGCGGATCGAGCGCGATGGTTCCGGCGGACTGCTGGTACGGGCTGATGGCGACAAACTCGGCCGCTCGGTCCCACGTGGCGAGGCCGTGACCACCGCGCTCGCATTCGCCGGCTGGTTCGTGACCTCCGGCGGCGCGAGAGGCGGGCGAGGGCGGATGGCGGCGCATCTTGCAGCCGGTGCAATCTTGCCGGCGGCATTGCGCGGCGAGGCCGAGCCGGCGCCGATCATGGCCGCGGCGCGTCCCGGCCTCTATGCGCAAGGTGCGATGGTCGGGGTCGCCTTCGGACAGATGGCGCATGCAACGCTCAACCAGTTCGCCGGTTGCGGACATGCGCTGCGCATGACGCCGTGGCGGATGGTTTTGAGCGAAGCCAAGCGCGTGATGCCGAACGCGACCGGCCTGATCACCGAGGCCTACGACCCTGCGCTGCGCGTCATCGCCTGTAGCGGTGCGCCACGCTGTCGCGAGGCGCATGCCGATACCCGTGGCCTTGCCGCGGCCCTGGCGCCGAACATCGGCGCGGCCGCACGGCTACACGTCTCCGGCTGTGCCAAGGGCTGCGCCCATTCTGGTCCCGCCGCCATCACTCTGGTCGCGACCGGCGCAGGCTTCGATCTCGTGCGCGCCGGGTCGACGCGCGATGAGCCCATCCTGCGCGGGCTGAATCGCGACGACATCGTCAAAGATCCCTCCATCCTGATGGGAGGGCACTGATGCCGCACACGTACGAGACCGACGGCGCTGCGATCTACCGGCAGTCCTTTGCCACCATCCGGGCCGAAGCCGATCTTGCGCGCTTCACGCCGGACGAGGAGCAGGTGGTGGTGCGGATGATCCATGCCGCCGGCATGGTGGGCCTCGAAGCGCATATCCGCTTCACATCAGGCATGGCGGTCGCCGCACGCGCGGCCTTGCAGAAGGGCGCACCGATCCTGTGCGACGCGCGCATGGTCTCTGAAGGAATTACGCGGGCGCGGCTTCCCGCCGCCAACGCCGTCATCTGCACGCTGGGCGACGAGACCGTTCCCGCGCTCGCGCAGTCCATGCGCAACACCCGTTCGGCCGCGGCCCTGGAGCTGTGGCGGCCGCATCTCGACGGCGCGATCGTGGCGATCGGCAATGCGCCGACCGCGCTGTTCCATCTCCTCAACATGCTGGAGGACCGGGACTGCCCACGGCCCGCGGCAATCATCGGCTGTCCGGTCGGCTTCGTCGGCGCGGCCGAATCCAAGGCTGCGCTGATGGCCGTTTCCCCGGTGCCGGCGCTGACGGTCGAGGGCCGCCTTGGCGGTTCCGCGATCACGGTCGCCGCCGTGAACGCGCTGGCGAGCCGGAGCGAATAGCGATGGGACGCATCATCTGCTGCGGTCTCGGCCCCGGTGACCCTGATATGATGAGCGTGCGCGCCGATCGCACGGTGCGCGGCGCGAGGCATGTCGCCTATTTCCGCAAAAAGGGCCGGCCCGGCCAGGCGCGCCGCATCGTCGAGGGCATGCTGGCTGCCGACGTCACCGAATATCCGATGGAATATCCTGTTACGACCGAGATCGCCTTCGACACGCCTGAATATGTCCAGTTGCTTGCCGGCTTCTACGACGAATGGGCGGAGCGACTGGCGCGGCTGGCGCGCGCGGTCGACGTCGTCGTGCTCTGCGAGGGCGATCCTTACTTCTACGGCTCCTTCATGCATCTGCACATGCGCCTGCAGGGCCGCGTCGAGATCGAGGTGATCGCCGGCATTCCCGGCATGGTCGGCTGCTGGAATGGCGTGGGACAGCCGATTGCGCTCGGCGACGACGTGACGACGGTGCTCATGGGCACGCTCGCCGAGGACGAGCTCGAACGCCGCATGCGCGATTCCGATGCGCTCGTGATCATGAAGACTGGGCGCAATCTCGCGAAAGTGCGCCGCGCGCTCGCTGCCGCCGGACGGCTGGACGATGCGTGGCTGGTCGAGCGCGGCACCATGCCGGGCGAGCGCGTGGTGCGGCTTGCGGAGATCGACGCCGCCGACTGCCCCTATTTTGCGATCGTGCTCGTGCACGGCAAGGGCCGGCATCCGGACGCCGCCGAATGACGGGCACGCTGACCATCGCTGGCCTCGGCCCGGGCAGCGCTGCGCTGGTGACGCCCGAGGTCTCCGCCGCGCTTGCCGCCGCGACCGACATTCTGGGCTACGCGCCCTATGTCGCGCGCGTGCCAGCGCGGGCAGGGCTCACTTTGCATCCTTCCGACAATCGCGAAGAGCTGCAGCGCGCGAGCGAGGCGCTGCGGCTCGCGGCCGAAGGCGGCCAAGTCGTCATCGTGTCCTCCGGCGACCCCGGCGTCTTCGCGATGGCGTCCGCCGTGTTCGAGGCGCTCGAACAGGCGCCGCAATGGCAGGAGCTGCCGATCCGCGTGCTGCCCGGCGTCACTGCGATGCTGGCGGCTGCCGCGCGCGCCGGCGCACCGCTCGGCCATGATTTCTGCGCGATCAATCTCTCCGATAATCTCAAGCCGTGGGCGGTGATCGAGAAGCGCCTGCGGCTCGCCGCGGAAGCCGATTTTGCCATCGCGATGTACAATCCGCGCTCGGCGAGCCGGCCGGAAGGATTTGGCCGTGCGCTCGCGGTGCTGAACGAGGCCGGCTGTGGCGACCGTCTTGTGATTTTCGCGCGCGCGATCAGCGCCGCCGACGAAAAGATCGAGACCGTCAGGCTGAACGAAGCCCGGCCCGAGATGGCCGACATGCGCACGCTGGTGATCGTCGGCAACTCGCAGACACGCCGCGTCGGCCGCTGGGTCTATGCGCCGAGGCAGGCCCGATGACCGAGCCACTGCATGATCTCGGCCACGCTCTCGACCCGCAAGCGTTCCGGCAGTTGCGGCCGCGAGATCATGATCACGGGCAGGCCGAGCCTGCGGGCGGCGTCGATCTTGGCGCGCGCGCCGTCGCCGCCGGAATTGCGGGCGACGATCCGGGTGATGCCTCGCGCGCGCAGCATCTCCAGTTCGCCCTCAAGCGTAAACGGCCCACGCGACACGATGACGTCCGCGGCGAAGGGCAGCGGCGCATCGGGCGGATCGACGAATCTCAGCGTGTAGGCGTGCTGCGGCTTGGTCGCGAACGGCGCGATGTGCTGGCGGCCGATGGCGAGGAACACATTTGCCGGCACTTCAGGCAGTGCGGTGACCGCGGCGTCGACATCAGGTATTTCGATCCAGTTGTCGCCGGGCGCTTTGGTCCACGGCGCTCGCTCGAGAGCGATCAGCGGCGTGCCGGTTTCCGCACATGCCGCGACCGCATTGCGGCTCATCTCGGCGGCAAAGGGATGCGTCGCGTCGATTACATGCGTGATGTGTTCCCGACCAATGTAATCGACAAGTCCGCTTGCGCCGCCAAAACCGCCGATCCGCGTCGGCAACGGCTGACCGGCGGGCGCGCGGGTGCGGCCGCCATAGGAATACACGGCATCGACGCCGGCGCGCGCGATCTCCGCCGCGAGCAGGCTCGCGTCGGCCGTTCCGCCCAGAATGAGGGCGCGCGTCATGGCTGATCCCTGGCTGACCATCATCGGTATCGGCGAAGATGGCCTTGCCGGGCTGTCCGAGGCAAGCCGAAAGGCGCTCGATGATGCCGAAACTGTCTTTGGCGGTGAACGGCATCTTGCACTCGCCGGCATAACCGGGCGCGGCCGTCCATGGCCGGTGCCGTTCGATGCAGAAATCGTGTTGAGCTGCCGTGGTCGCCCGACGGCGGTGCTCGCCTCCGGCGATCCGTTCTGGCACGGGGCCGGCGCGAGCCTCGCCGAGAAGCTCCATGGCGACGAATGGATCGCGTATGCGGCTCCCTCGACATTCTCGCTCGTTGCTGCGCGGCTTGGCTGGCGTCTGGAATCCGTTGCCTGTCTCGGTCTCCACGCCGCGCCATTCGAGCGTCTCGTGCCACACCTGGCGCGAGGGGCACGCATCATTTGTCTCGTGCGCGACGCAAAGGCGGCAGGCGATCTCGCGAAATGGCTGACGGCGCGCGGATGGGGTGCCTCGGCATTCTGGACACTCGCTGCGCTTGGCGGGCCGCGCGAAAGGATCAACGCGCATCGCGCCGACAGCTTCGCAGGCGATCTTGCCGGAAATCTGGTCGCGGTAGCCGTTGAGGCGGCGGGCGCGCAGGGCATCCCCCACAGCTCGGGACTATCGGACGAACTCTTCGTCCATGACGGCCAGATCACCAAGCGTCCGGTCCGTGCGCTCGCGCTTTCGGCGCTGGCGCCGCGTCCCGGTGAACGGCTATGGGACATCGGTGCGGGCTCGGGCTCGATCTCGGTCGAGTGGACGCTGTGCGGGGGCACCGCGATCGCCGTCGAGGCGCGCGAGGATCGCGCAGCGAACATTCGCAGCAATGCGACGGCGTTCGGGTTGGCACATCGGATCACAGTCATCGCGGGAAAAGCGCCTGAAACCCTTGCTACGCTGGACGGGCCTGACGCCGTGTTCATCGGCGGCGGTCTCGACATCGCGATGTTCGACGCCATCTGGCCGCGGCTCTCGCCCGGTACGCGGCTGGTCGCGCATTCAGTAACGTTGGAGACGGAAGCGTTGCTCGGTGAGCTGCACCAGCGCCAGGGCGGCGAATTGATGCGGGTCGAGATTGCGCATGCCGCTTCGCTCGGCCGCTACCGGTCCTGGGAGGCCGTGCGGCCCGTGGTGCAATGGAGCGCGGTCCGATGAAGGTCGCCGGGCTCGGATTCAAGCGGGACGTCACGCTGGCCTCGCTGCGTGAGGCGCTTCTGGCGGCCGGTGGTCCCGAAGGCCTCGCAGCAGTGGCGACGGTCAGCGATAAGGCCGACGAGGAGGTGTTGAAGCAGCTCGCGCGCGAATGCGGCTTGCCGATCAAGGCGGTTGCCGCCGAAATGCTTGTTGGCATCGACACGCCGACGCAGTCAAAGCTCGTCGTGGAAAAGTTCGGGACGGGATCGGTTGCCGAGGCGGCGGCGCTCGCAGCGGCCGGACCTCGCGCGCGATTGATTGCGACGCGGGTGGTCTCGCAGGATCGCACCGCGACCGCGGCGATCGCGGAAGGAGACGGCGCATGACGGTGCATTTCATCGGGGCAGGGCCAGGCGCTCCTGACTTGCTGACGTTGCGCGGCCGCGATCTCATCGCCGCCTGTCCGGTCTGCCTCTATGCTGGCTCACTTGTGCCCGAGGGCGTCTTGGCGCATTGCCCGCCCGGGGCGCGGATCGTCAACACCGCGCCGCTGTCGCTCGATGAGATCGTCGCGGAGATCGCCGCCGCCCATGCCGATGGCAAGGACGTTGCGCGGCTGCATTCCGGTGATCTCTCGATCTGGTCGGCGATGGGCGAACAGCTCCGCCGCCTGCGCACGCTCGACATTCCCTACACGGTCACGCCCGGCGTTCCCTCTTTCTCGGCCGCCGCGGCTGCGCTGGAGGCCGAGCTGACGCTGCCCGGCCTTGCCCAGACCGTGGTGCTGACGCGCACGCCGGGCCGCGCCAGCGCGATGCCCGAAGGCGAGAAGCTTGCCGCCTTCGCCGCCACCGGCGCGGTGCTCGCGATCCATCTGTCGATTCATCTGCTCGACAAGGTCGTCGCTGAGCTGACGCCGCATTATGGCGCGGATTGCCCGGTCGCGATCGTCTGGCGTGCGAGCTGGCCCGAGCAGCGCATCATCCGCGCCACGCTCGCAACACTCGACGCTGCGGTCGGGGGCGAGATGGAGCGCACCGCGTTGATCCTGGTCGGCAAGACGCTGGGCTCGGCGGATTTTTCCGAGAGCCGTCTCTATGCTGCCGACTATGACCGCCGCAATCGGCCGGTCGGCGCCGAGCCGCGCTTTCCGGAGGTGTCGTGATGGCGGCAGGGCTCGTTATCTCCGCGCCGGCCTCCGGCGTCGGCAAGACCACACTGACGCTGGCGCTTGCTCGCGCCTGGCGCAACAGCGGATTGCGGGTGCAGTGCTTCAAGAGCGGCCCCGATTACATCGATCCCGCGTTTCATGCCGCCGCGACGGGACGCGCCTCGGTCAATGTCGACAGTTGGGCGATGGATCGCGGGACAATCTCGCATCTCGTCAGTCGCGGCATTGACGCCGATGTCGTGCTGGCCGAAGGCTCGATGGGTCTGTTCGACGGCGTCGCCGCGCGTGGCGTCTGCGGCACCGGGGCGACCGCCGACATCGCGGAGATGCTGGACTGGCCGGTGCTGCTGGTGATCGATCCCTCAGGACAGGCACAAACGGCGGCCGCGATCGCGGCGGGCCTTCGCGACTACCGCCCCGGTGTGCGCCTTGCAGGCGTCGTGCTCAATCGCGTTGCCAGCCCGCGCCACGAAGCCCTCGTGCGGCGCGCGCTGCTGGATGCCGGCATCGCCGTATTCGGCGCGCTGCCGCGCCATGCCGAGATCAGCCTGCCGAAGCGGCATCTCGGACTGGTGCAGGCCGAGGAGCAGGCGGAAATCGGCAAGCTGATCGACGAGGCCGCGCGCTTCGTTGCCGAGCATGTCGATCTCGACGCGGTGCTGCGTTCGGCGGCCACCTGGTCGCCGCAACCTGCCGCAAGCGGCGTCAACGTGACGCCGCCCGGCCAGCGCATTGCGCTTGCCCGTGATGCCGCGTTCTCCTTCGTCTATCCGCACATGCTGGAAGCGTGGCGCGCGGCGGGTGCGGAGATCTCGACATTCTCGCCGCTCGCCGATGAAGCCCCTGATCCGGTCGCCGATGTGTGCTGGCTGCCTGGCGGCTATCCCGAGCTGCAGGCCGGCAGGATCGCTGCCAATGCGCGCTTCCGCAGCGGATTGCGCGCCTTCGCCGAGACGCGCCCGGTGCACGGCGAATGCGGGGGCTATATGGTGCTGGGCACCGCTTTGACCGACGCCGATGGCATCAGCCACGAGATGACGGGCCTGCTCGGCCTGGAGACGAGCTTTGCCAAGCGCCGCATGCATCTGGGCTATCGTCTGGCCGAGCTCGCCGCGCCGATGCCGGGTCATCAGGCGGGTGCACGCCTGCGTGGCCATGAATTCCACTATTCGACCATAGTCGCGCAGCCCGACACGGCGCTGGCGGTCGTGCACGACGCGACAGGTGCGGTCATTGCCGAGACCGGCTCGCGGCGGGGACAAGCCACCGGCACGTTCTTCCATCTGATCGCGGAGGACCGGTGAGCGGTTTTGTCTCCTTTGTCTCCGCCGGGCCCGGCGATCCCGAGCTGCTCACGCTCAAGGGTGCAGCGCGGCTGCGCGAGGCCGACGTTGTGCTCTATGACGATCTTGCTTCAGGCGCGATCCTCGATCTGGCCCGGCCCGGCGCCAATCTCGTCGCGGTGGGAAAGCGGGCAGGGCGGGCCTCGACCAAGCAGCACCATGTCAACCGCCTGCTGGTCGACTATGCCGTGACAGGCGCGCGCGTGGTCCGGTTGAAGTCGGGCGATGCCGGCATCTTTGGCCGGCTCGAGGAGGAGCTCGAGACGCTGCGTGAAGCGGGCATCGGCTACGAGATCATTCCCGGCGTCACCTCGGCCTGTGTCGCCGCCGCGCAAGCCGGCATTCCGCTGACCCGGCGTCACACCTCGCGCCGCGTGCAGTTCGTGACCGGGGCGGACGTCACCGGCGAGCTGCCGCCAGATCTCAATTGGGCGGCGCTGGCCGATCCGGAGGCGACGACCGTGGTCTATATGGGCCGGCGGACGTTTCCGGCGTTGGTCGTCAAATTGATCGAGCACGGGCTCGCCCCAACCACGCCGGCGTTGTTTGCCGAATCGCTCGGCCGTCCCGATGAGCGGCTGGTCCGCACCACCATTTCGGAACTTGCAGAGCAGCTTGCGCGGGGCGGAGCGGCCTCCACGGCGGCCGTCATCCTGTTCGGCGCGCTGGCGGGGAATTATCCGTCATGACCGCCTCGTCCGCCCGTCGCCCCTTGACGCCCGGCCGGCGAAAGAGGCACACAGGAGACGCATGGTGCTCGATGCGGCGCAAAGCGCCGGAGCATAATCGGGAATGGGGATGGGCGGACCCAGTTGCGGCGCCCAAAACCCCAGCCGCCCCCGCGACTGTAAGCGGTGAGGGACTTCGATCAGCCACTGGGCCGCGAGGCCCGGGAAGGCCGGAGACTCCCAGTGAACCGCGAGCCAGGAGACCGGCCGTGCATGTTTTGAGGCCAAGGCCGTCGGGTGTGACGGCAAGAAGGATCTGAGCCATGCATATCGAACCCGGACTAGTCTCGGACGCCAAGCTCGTGCTGAGTTATGCAACCGGCATTGCCGTCGGCGGCGTTGCCTTGAAGCTCGCGGTTGAGACCGTGCGCGAGCAGGGCATCACGTCGTTCGCGGCGCGGACGCTCGCCACCACGGGACTTGTGTTTATCTTCTTCGAGATCCTGCCGCACTTCCCGGTCGGCGTCTCCGAAGTGCACTTCATCCTCGGCTCGACCTTGTTCCTGCTGTTTGGCGCGGCGCCTGCGGCCTTCGGCCTCGCGTTTGGCCTGCTGTTCCAGGGCATCTTCTTCGAGCCGCCCGACTTGCCGCAATATGGCATGAACGTCACCACGCTATTGGTGCCGCTGTTCGGAATCCAGGCGATCGCCACGCGGATCATTTCGAGCAACACGGCCTATGTCGATCTGAAGTACCGCCAGGCGCTGGCGCTTTCGACGACCTATCAGGCGGGCGTCATCGCCTGGGTGGCGTTCTGGGCGATTTATGGCTCCGGCTTCGGCGCGACCAACCTCGCCAACATCGCGACCTTCGCGGCGTCCTATGCGCTGGTCATCGTGATTGAGCCGCTCGCCGATCTCGGCGTGCTTGCGCTGGCAAAGTCGCTGCGCGGCGTCACCGCGCCCGGCCTCGTCACGCCGCGTTTGCACAGCGCGGCCTAGAGACAAGCGAACGGGCGGCCATGATGGCCGCCCTTCGCAGCCACCATGCTCACGCTCTCTCTGATAGGCATCGGTTGCGGCGATCCCGAGCAGCTCACGCGTGCCGCGATTACTGCCATCAACGCGGCCGATCTCGTCCTGATCCCCCGCAAGGGGACGGCCAAGTCCGACCTCGCCGATCTCAGGCGGACGATCTGCGCCGATCTGCTCACCAGCGACACGACCCGCATTGCCGAGTTCGATCTGCCCGTGCGGGACGCCGCTGAAGCGGACTATCGCAAGGGCGTGGACGATTGGCATGATGCCGTGGCCGCCGTCTGGTCGCAGACGATCGGGGATCATCTCGAAGGAGAGGGCAAGGTCGCGCTGCTGATCTGGGGCGATCCCTCGCTTTATGATTCCTCGCTGCGCATTGCGCGGCGGCTCAATCCCTCGCCAAAGATCGAGGTCGTGCCCGGCATCACCTCGATCCAGGCGCTGTGTGCGGCGCATGCGTTGCCGCTCAACGACATCGGCGAGCCCTTTCTAGTTTCGACCGGACGCCGCTTGCGCGATGGCGGTTGGCCGGCAGGTGTCGATACCGTGGTGGTGATGCTCGACGGCGGCACGGCGTTCCAGTCGCTTGATCCGGCGGGCCTGCACATCTGGTGGGGGGCCTATCTCGGCATGCCCGATCAGATCGTGATGTCCGGCGCGCTGGCCGAGATCGGCCCGCGCATCGTCGCCGTGCGGCAAGAGGCGCGCGAACGGCACGGCTGGATCATGGACAGTTACATCCTCAAGCGCAGGCTGTGAGGCAAGCGAGGCAGCATGCTCCCCGAATGGGTCACCCAACAATGCCCCGATATCTCCGCAGTCCATCGCGGGGCGGCGGTGGCGCGGCAGGCGCAACTGACGAAACCGACCGGCGCGCTCGGCCGGCTCGAGCAGCTCGCGATCGAGCTTGCGGGCCTGCAAGCAACCGAGCAGCCGCGCGCGGCGCGGGTGCCGATCATCATCTTCGCCGGCGATCACGGCATCGTCGCGCAGGGCGTCTCGGCCTATCCGCAGGAAGTGACGATCGCGATGCTGGCGAACTTCGCCTCCGGCGGTGCCGCAATCTCGGTGCTGGCGCGTGAGCTGGGCTCCAGCCTGGAGGTCGTCGACGCCGGCACGCTGGCGCAGGAGGAGATGGCTGGAATCGTGACCGACAAGCCGCGCAGCGGTACGCGCGATTTCAGCGTCGAAGCTGCGCTCACCCCCACGGAGCTGGCATTTGCGTTCGAAGCCGGCCGACGTGCGGTGACGCGCGCACAGGCCGGGCAGCCCGATCTTCTGATCTTCGGCGAGATGGGCATCGGCAACACCACGACATCGGCGGCGATCGCGGCCGGCTTGCTCGGCGTGAGCGCCGCGGAGATCGCGGGCAGCGGTACCGGCATCGACGCGGCCGGCCGTGCGCACAAGGCGCGGGTGATCGACGCTGCAATCGCACGCCATGACATTGCGGGCGCTGCGCCCGAAAAGATCCTGTGCGCCGTCGGCGGTCTCGAGATCGCCGCCATCTGCGGTGCCGTTATCGCGGCTGCACAGCACCGCATCCCCGTGTTGATCGACGGCTTCATCGTGTCGGTCGCGGCGCTGGCGGCGGTGCGGCTCAACCCTTCGTGCCAGCTGTTCCTGCTGGCCTCGCACCAGTCGGCGGAGCAGGGGCATCGGCTGGTGCTCCGCGCGCTGAACGTGCAGCCGCTGATCAGCCTGGATCTCAGGCTCGGCGAAGGATCGGGCGCGGCCATCGCGCTGCCGCTTGTGCGGTCGGCCTGCGCGCTCCACAACGGCATGGCGACCTTTGCGCAGGCCAATGTGCCTGATCGTCCGGCCTGATCAAATCGTCCGCTGATTGACGGAGACGACGCGCCAGCCGGTCGCGAGCCGGTCAATCCTGGTCAGCGACAGCGGATCGATCACGAAGCGCAGGGCCGCTTGTGGCGTCAGGTCGAGCGCGATGCACAGCGCCGCCCGGATCGTGCCGGAATGCACGACGAGCGTTGCGGCCCCGGTGCCGATCTTCGACAAACCCAGGCGGACCCGCGCGACCTGTTCCTCAAAGCTTTCGCCGCCGGACGGCCGTCCGCGCGCCGGATCGCTCCAGAACCGTGCATAGGCCTCGCCACCGGTCGCGGCGAGTTCGTCATGCCGACGGCCGGTCCAGTCGCCAAAGTCTTGCTCGCTGAATTCGTCCAGCTGCAGCGGCTCGAGCCCCAGCGCGCGGGCCGTTTCGACGGTGCGCCGCGACGGGCTCGCATAGCTCGCGGCGTCCCGTGGCAGGCGCTGCCGCAGTGCCTCCAGCTGCGCCCGAGCGCCGAGATCGGCCGGTGCGTCGGCCGCATGGATCGTCCCCGCGACGCCATCGACGGGCGCGTGCCGTATCAGCCAGAGGAAGGTCTCGCCTCCCATGCTTATCTCCAAGGAAACTGGTCGTTGTGGCAATAACGCCGCAACTGGCACATTGACTCTGTCTGGATCGTAATCCTAGATGCTCGCGACGGTTTCCCCGAGAGGGGATGAAAAGGGAATGCGGTGCGGGGAGTTTGTCCCCAATGCCGTGGCTGCCCCCGCAACTGTAAGCGGCGAATCTTGCGTCACGAGCCACTGGGTATCTCGGTCCCGGGAAGGCGATGCAAGGTACTGACCCGCGAGCCAGGAGACCTGCCGTCAGCCGTGGTCACACGCGAAGATGTCGGTCGGGGAGTACAGACATTCGGCTTCATCGGAAGGCTGCAAGCCGGACGATGGGACCCTGGTTCGCGGTGACGTGCCACTGACGTCACTCCGAGGTCCAAGACCGTGTATTCCCTTCGTATCGTACGACCACGCCGTTTCCTACTGGCATCCGCCGCTCTCACATCTTTCGTCGCCATCGACATGCCAGCGGCCTTGGCGCAGCAGGCCCGCGAGCCACTGCCGCCCGTCGAGGTGTCGGCGCCACAATCCCGCAGGCAGTCCAGCCCGGCCGGACGGGACGCGCAGAGCTCACGCCGCGCAGCAGCGCGCCGGCCGGGGACTGCATCCGCAGTGCCCAAGCCCGTCGTGCCGACCACGGCGGCACAGACGCCGCTCAACACCAATGCCGTCGCCGAAAGCGCTTCGCGCCTCGGCCTGACCGTGCGAGAAACACCCGCGACCGTGGAGGTGATCTCGGCCGCAACCATGCGCGAGCAGGGCTACCGCACAGTCTCCGACGTCGCGCACGGAGCGGTGGGCGTCACAGCCGGCGACAATCCGGCCGAGCCTTCGGCTTTCTCCATGCGCGGCTTCACCAACAGCCAGATCAACACGCTCTACAACGGCATCAAGATCGGTCCGCAGAACATGACCTCGCGGATCATGGACACGGCCAATCTGGAGGCTGTCGAATTCCTGAAGGGTCCGGCATCACTGATGTCAGGCGAGGGCGCCGCCGGCGGCGCGATCAACTTCGTCACCAAGCAGCCGCACACCGGTCCGATCCGGAACGAGGCGGATTTCTCCTGGGACTCGCTGAACTCGTTCCGGGCGCATTACGGCTCGGGCGGCAGCACCAATGTGCAGGGGCTGGACTACCGCTTCGACGTCAGCCGTTCCTCGCTCAACGGCTTTGCCGACGACACCAACACCAAGACGCTCAATGTCTCCGGCCAGCTCAACTACCGCATCTCCGACAGCCTCAAGGTCTGGGGCGCGATCGAGTATCGGGAAGATCGCTCGAAAGCCTATTGGGGTGCGCCGCTGGTGCCGATTGCCTTCAGCGGCTCGCATGCGACGACGGGGATCGTTTCCGGCAATTACGTCTCGAACTACAACAAAACCGATCTCGGTGCCGTCACGATCGACGACCGCACCTTCAATACTAACTACAACGTCCTCGACAACAGGAACGTAGCGAAGGAGGTGTGGCTGCGCGGCGGTTTCGAGCTGAATCTGGCGCCCGACCTGACGCTGAAAAGTCAAGCCTATGCTTACGGAGCTGAGCGCACATGGTTCAACAATGAGATCGAGGCGTTCAATTCCGGGACCAACATGGTCGATCGTGAGCGCTTCTATGTCGCGCACAGCCAACGCTTGGTCGGCAACGTCACCGATTTGATCTGGGATGCGAATATCGCCGGCTTTGACAACCGTTTGGTCACGACGCTTTCCTCAAGCTACCTTGATTTCGTGAGGCCGGGCGCCGCAAATTTCCCCGGCGATTCCGTTCCGCTGGTCGATCCGCCTCGCGGCTATTACGGCCTGCTCACCATTCAGCAGCAGACCGCGCGCATCGACAATGAGGCGCTGTCGTTCGAGGACCGGTTGAAGTTGACACGGACCTTTGCGCTGGTCGGCGGCCTGCGCGTCGAGCATATCGGGCTCGACCGCAATTCGACCGACAAGTTCGGTCTGGAGAAGGCGAACTTCCCGTTCTCGCAATCCTGGGTCCCGACCACGGGCCGTATCGGCTACACCTGGGAAGCCGTACCGGGCCTGACCTTTTTCAGCCAATACGCCACCGGCGCAGACATCTCGGCCAACAACATCTTCCTGCTCAATCCGACCGATCCGCTGAACCTGACCACCGCGCGCACCTACGAGACCGGCGTCAAGCACCTGTTCTGGGACAACCGGGCGGAGTGGTCGTTCTCGGCCTACGACATCCTGCGCAAGAACGTCTATGCCGCGGCCGGCGGCATGCAGCTCAACCTTGCCGGACGGCAGGAATCGAAGGGCGTCGAGCTTGCCGCGTCCGTGCGTCCGATCGGTCCCCTGCGTCTCTGGGGCAACATCGCCTATGTCGATGCGCGCTACGCCGACTTTAATTTTGTCGGCGGCTCGTTCTCCGGCAACACGCCGCCGAACGTGCCGCGCGTCGTGGCGAATGCCGGAGCGTCGTATCGGTTCTTCACGCCGTGGCCCGTGGAAGTCGGCGTCACCGGCCGTCACGTCGGCGACCGCTACAACACCGATGCGAATGTCGTGACGATGAAGGCCTACACTGTCGCGGACGTCTATGCCTTCGTCGACATCCCGAAGACGGTGTTCAACGCGGTCGACCAGGCTCGCCTGACTTTCCGGGTGCGCAACATCGCCGACAAGCGCTATGCGATCTGGGGCGATCCGTTCTATCCCGACCAGATCCTCTTGGGTGCACCGCGCACCTATGAACTCTCGGCCGCATTCAAATGGTAGGATGCTGATCGATGATGCGCGCGATCGTCCTGCTGCATCGATGGCTCGGGATCGCGTTCTGCCTGCTGTTCGCGATGTGGTTCGCGACGGGAATCGTGATGCACTTCGTTCCGTTTCCGTCTCTGACGGAAGCGGAACGCTTCGCCGGGCTTGGGCCGCTGGATGGCGCCGAGACGAGGCAGCTTGCGGTCGCCGATGCCGTGGCCGCGAGCGGCATTGCTGATGCGACTCGCGTTCGCCTGATCCAGCGCAGTGACGGACCGGTCTATGTCGTCTCGGGGCCGTCGCGCGCGGGCGCAGTGCGTGCCTCCGACGGAGCCGGCGCCTCGGTCGCATCTTCCGACGTCGCGCTGGCCATCGCGCGAGACCACGCGCGCAGCCGCGGGCTGGATGCCGCGCGGGCCGCAATCCTTGCGCGCGCGGACTATGACCAATGGAGCGTGCCGAACGGCTTTGACCGCCACCGGCCCTTGTTTCGGGTTGCCCTGGGCGACGCCGCTGGAACGGAGGTCTATGTCTCCTCGCTCACCGGCGAGATCGTCCTGGATACGACGCGCAGCGAGCGGACCTGGAATCTCGTCGGCAGCGTGCTGCACTGGATCTATCCAACGATCCTGCGAAGCAATTGGTCGCTGTGGGATCGCGTGGTCTGGACCTTGTCGCTGCTGGCCCTGATCGCGGCCTTGCTGGGCGCTGTGCTCGGCCTTGCGCGGATCAAACCTCGAAGCGGTCTGATCGGCTCGCCCTGTCGCGGCTGGCATGCGCTGCATCATCTCATCGGCCTCGCGGCGATGGTGTTCGTGCTGACCTGGATTTTCAGCGGCTGGCTCTCCATGGATCACGGGCGGCTGTTCTCGCGTGGGCAATTGATCTCCGCTGAATCACGCGTGATGAACGCCTCACCGAACTGGACGACGGCTCCATCGTTCGATCGGCAGCCTGTATCGCCGTCGGCCCGTGAGATCGAATGGTTTGCCTTCAACGGCAATCTCTATCGGCGGGATCGGATCGCCCTTGCCGGTCAGACCTTGATCGAGGCAGGGGATGCGCCCCGCGATGGACCAACGAGATCTCTGGATGTGCACGAGGTCCAGGGGCTGACCGCGCGCCTCGCGGCCGGCTGCGGCGGTCCGTCTGTACTTGCCGAGGACGACAACTATCCCGCGCGGTCCACTGTCCCGGGCGCCCCGGTCTACCGCTCGTATTGCGGTGACCTCTGGTTCGACATCGACGGCGCCGACGGCAATTTGCTGCAAAGGCTGGATTCATCGCGGCGAGCTTATCGCTGGTTCTACGGCGCGCTGCATACGTTGGATTTTCCGGTTCTCGTCGCGCATCCGTTGCTGCGCGACGGCTTGGTCGTCGGGCTCTGCTCCCTTGGCTTTCTGTTCTCCATCACGGGCATCATCATCGGCTGGCGCCGCCTGCGTCCGTCCTTCGCGGCCTGAGAGCCGGAGCGGGCAAAACCACCGCTTACTGATCGTACAATAAAGAGAGGCTGAGCCGACTGCCATGCATAGCTCATAAGCAATCGCATGGTCCGTAGGGCCGGTCGATCGCCTGCAAATTAGACAGTGCGTGCGGGGCGCGTGGATTGCGCTGCAGCGGATGTGGTGTTTCGTCCGGGAAAATTCGTGGTGCGCCGCACTTATGTCGCGTCGAACGATCCACACCGACGTGCTCTCCATGCGGGCAGGGCTGCACTAAAATGTGCCTCGCCGCGCCGCGCCGGTCGCGGGCTGGTCCAGTGCATTGCGACAACTCTGGCCCTATCCCGAGGCCATCGCTCTGTCCCACGCTCGCAAGCGGTGGCATGACAGGGGATGATGATGAGCGCTCTCGGTTTGCGATTGAACCTCGCGAAGGACGGGAACCACCCGGCGTCCGGTTCGAATGTCGTCCGCAGCTGACCCACACATGAGCACTGACGAAAATCACTGGGAAGTTGGCACCGATATCGGCGGCACCTTCACCGACATCATCGCGATCCGACACTCCCCCGCGGAGGCACGGATCGCGAAGGTGCCGTCGCGACCTCAAGCTCCGGTTCAGGCGATGCTGGAGGCGATCGAGGCGGTCGGCCTGCGCAAGAGCGAGGTCAAGCGCTTCGTCCACGGCACCACGCGCGTGACCAACGCCATCGTCGAAGGACGGCTGCCGAAAGTGGCACTGGTGGCGACCGAAGGCTTTGCCGACGTGCTGGAGATCGCGCGCTATCGCCGCCGCGATCTCTATCGTCTCGACGTCCCGCCAAAATCGCTGCCGCTGGTGCCGCCGGAACGATGCTTCGGGCTTGCTGAGCGCCTCGATCACGAGGGCCGGGTGCTGAAGGCGCTGGATGACGCGGAGATCGAGCGTCTGGTGGCCTGGCTGAAGGGGACCGGCGTGCAGAGTGTCGCGGTCGCGCTGCTGCATGCCTATGCCAATCCGGTGCACGAGAAGATGCTCGGCGAGCGGCTCAAGGGCGTCGTTGCCCACGTCTCGCTGTCGCACGAGGTCAATCCCGAGGCGCGCGAATACGAGCGGACTTCGGCGACCGTGTTCAACGCCGCGGCGATGCCGATTGCGGTGGAATATCTCAGCGAACTGGAGCTGCGGCTGCCGATCGGTCCCGGCCTGCAGGTGTTTCATTCGGCCGGCGCCATGGTGCCGATCTCGGCCGTGAAGCGGCGGCCGCTGGTGATGGCGATGTCGGGCCCCGCGGCCGGCGTCTCCGCATCGGTCAGCATCGCGCGCCAGCTCGGCACGTCCCGGATGCTGACGTTCGATATGGGCGGCACCACGACCGACGTGTGCCTGATCGTCGACGGTCAGGCCGAGATGACCGACGGCCGCATGCTCGGCGACAAGCCGCTGCGCCAGCCGATGCTCGCGGTGCACTCGATCGGGGCGGGCGGCGGCTCGATCGTGCGCAACGGCTCCGGTGGCCTGACGGTCGGACCGGAAAGCGCCGGCTCCGAGCCTGGACCGGCCTGCTACGGCCGCGGCGGTACCGAGCCGACCATCACCGATGCCAACGCCGTGCTCGGCTATCTCAATCCGGACGCCAAACTCGGCGACCGGATCGGAATTGACATCAAGGCAGCCAGTGATGTCATCGCGCCGATCGCGCGCACTCTGGGGCTGAGCCTGACCGAAACCGCGCTCGGCATCATCAAGGTCGCGAACGCGACAATGGCGCGCGCGCTCCGCCGCGTCACCGTCGAGCGCGGCATCGACGGGCGCGACTGCACGCTGCTCGCCTTTGGCGGTGGTGGCCCGATGCATGCCGCGGGCCTTGCAGATCTCTACGGGATTGCCGAGGTCGTCGTTCCCAGCGCGTCGAGTGCGTTTTCGGCACTGGGCTGTCTCACTGCCGATTTCAGCTTCCTCCAGCAGCAAACTCTGCGCGCTGCGCTCGATGGCATCGACCTCGCCCGTGTGTCGGAGCGGATCGGGGTGCTGATCGACGATGCCTCGGCGCCGCTGATCGCCAACGGGGTTGCCGCGACCGAGATTCAGATCGAGCTGGTGGCCTTGATGCGCTACGCGGCGCAGAACGACGCCATTCCGGTGCCGTTCGCGCGACCGCTCGACGTCATCACGCTGAAGAAGGATTTTCTGGCCCGGCACCACGAGCTGTTCGGCTATGCGACGGGCGAGAGCTGCGTCATCGAGTCCGTGCGGGTGCAGGCGCGCCGTCCATCGACGACCGTCGTGAGCCGGCCGGCCATCGCGGTCAGAACGGTCTCCAAAGGCGAGCGCATCTGCTCGTTCGATGGCTTTCACGACATCGCCACAAGCATCATCAACCGTGCCTCGCTGACCGAAATCGTCAGCGGCCCGGCCATCATTGAAGACGCATGGTCGACCGTGGTGGTCCCGCCCGGCTGGCAGGCGAGGCCTGATGTTTCAGGCAATCTGTTCCTGACGCGGGGGGCCGCATGAAGCTCGATCCGTTCGTCGTCGAAGTCATCCGGCACGGGCTTTCGGCCGCCGCCGAGGAAATGAGCCTGGTGATGACGCGCTCGGCGCGCTCGCCGCTGCTGCGCGAGGCCGGCGACCTGTCGTCGGCGATCACGGACGCCCGCGGCGACCTGGTCGGGCAGGGCCGCGACATCCCGATCCATCTCGGCGCGATGGCCTACACGGTCCTCGAATTGCTGAAAGTGGTGCCGCGCGACAGCCTGAACGACGGCGACGCATTGATCTACAATGTCGGCCCGCTCGGCGGCAATCATCTCAACGACGTCAAGGTCGTGCGGCCCGTCTTCGTCGATGGCGAGATCGTCGCGTTCGCGGTCAGCCTCGCACACTGGCCCGATATCGGCGGCACCTGGCCCGGCAGCTATTTTGCGAAAGCCATCGACACCTTCCAGGAGGCGATGCGCATTCCGCCGGTTCTGATCGCCACGGCAAGCGGCGTCAATACGTCGATCGTGCAGCTGCTCAAGGCCAATGTTCGCGATCCCGAATCCTGCGAGGGCGATCTTCTCGCACAGATCGCCGCAACGAAAGCCGGCGAGAAGCGCATCGTCGAGCTCTGCCGCGAGCACGGCAAGGCGGTCTTCACGGCGGCGCAGTCGCGCCTGCACGATCTCTCCGAAATCGAGATGCGCGAGGCGTTGCGCGATCTGCCTGATGGCGTCTACGAGGGTGAGGACTATCTGGACGACGGCGGCGTCGACGACGCGCCCGCGCGCATTCATGTCAAGATCACCATCGCCGGCGACGAAGCGACCTTCGATCTTTCAGGAAGCTGCGACCGCGTCTCGAATTTCTGCAACACGACGCCGTTCATGGCGCGCTCGGCGGTGGCCTATGCCGCGCGCATCATGAGCGGGCGCGACATGAACCAGAACGCGGGCGCGTTGCGGCCGCTGACCATCATCACGCGCCCTGGCTCGATCCTGGAGCCGGGCTGGAATGCCTCGGTTGCTGCCGGCAATCATGAGACCTCGATGCGCATCGTCGATGCGATTTTTCGGGCAATGCAGGACACTATTCCGGAGCGCCTGTCTGCGGGCGGGGCGACCACGGCGGGCGTCCTCTTCTTCGCCGAACCGCGGCAGAACGGTTCGTGGAAGATGCTTTACGAGGTGCACGGCGGTGGCGAGGGCGCGCGGCATGATCGCGACGGCATCTCGGCGACGCGGGTGCATCTGTCCAACACCTCAAACACGCCGGTCGAGGTGATCGAGGCGAATTACGCGATCCAAATCGAGCAGCAGGCCATTCGCTGGCAGTCCGGCGGCGCGGGCGCCCATCGCGGCGGGGACGGCGTCATTCGTAGCTATCGCATCCTGGCACCCTCAATCCATCTGACCACCTGCATCGAGCGCATGGTGATGGCGCCGTTCGGCATGCAGGGCGGTAAGCCCGGCAAGGCCTGCCGCATCTCGCTGATCCGGCAGGGCGCGAACGTCGCGATCGACGGCAAGTCGAACCTGGTGCTGCAGCAAGGCGATCTCGTCACGATCGAGACCTGTGGTGGCGGTGGCTACGGCGCCGAGGCTGCGGAATGAGGGGATTGCAATGAGCAGATTGTTGCGAACCGGGCTGAATGCCGGCGACAGCGCGCCCATGGACGTGGTCGGCGGCGAGGGCGTCTATTTTCATCTCTCGGATGGTCGCAAGCTCATCGACGGCAGCAACACCGGCGGCGGTCTCGGACATCGTCATCCCGCGATGGTGGAGGCGATCCGCCGCGCCGCGGATACGCCCGTCGTGAACGAGGGCTGGACCTGGGTCGGCCGCGAGCAGGCGGCTGACGACTTGATGGCCACCGCGTTCAAGGGCGAAGACGATTGGGTCGGTGCGGTGCGCTTCTGCATCAGCGGCAGCGAGGCCAATGACATGGCGCTGTCGCTCTGTCAGGCCCTGACGCAGCGGTCCGCGCTGGCGACGCGCGAACGCGCCTATCACGGCATTACGGGCCTGTCGCGCAGCATGACCGTGCAGCCGCAATGGCATGGCGGCCTCGCGGTGCACTCAGGCGGCTCGAAGCTGCCGGCGCCGATGGCGCCGGTGCGGATATTGCCGGCGCCGCAGGGCGCGATCTACGGCGCGCCGGCCAACAATGTTCCCCCCAGCGAATATCTGGCCGATGCCACGCGCCTGCTTTCGGATACGGCAGCGACGATCATCGACTACACGCAAGGCGGCATCTACTACGATGGCGCCTATCAGGACGAGGTGGCGCGGTGCGCGCGGCAGGCCGGCTCCTACTGGATCGCCGACGAAGTGGTGACTGGTGCGGGCCGTGCCGGGCGCTGGTTCGCGTTCCAGGGAGCCGAAAGTCGTCCCGATATCGTGACGCTCGGAAAATCGCTCGGCGGTGGCGCGGCGGCGGTTGCCGCGGTCGTGGTGTCGAAAGACATCGTCGAGCGGCTCAAGGGCACGAGCTGGCAGAATTACGGCACGTTGCGCGGGCATCCCATCAGCATGGCTGCCGTCAGCGCCTATCTGAAAGTCATCAGCGATGACGAGATTTTGGAGCACGTCAGGGGTCTCGAAAAGCTGTTCACCCGCCGCCTTCTGGCCATCGCGCAGAAACATCCAAGCGTGCAGCGCCTGGCGGGGCAGGGGCTGCACTGGACCGTGGAGTTGCACGGGCCGGACTGGCGCTCCTGGCATGCCGACACCACCGAGGTGCCGATTGCCTCGCGCGTCGCGGAGCGGGCGCTGGAGGCGGGCGCCGTGATCGGGACCAGCGGCGAGCAGACTTCCCTGTTCCTCGCGCCGCCACTCGTGATTTCCGAGCATGAGGCCGGGCAGCTTCTGGACGCGCTGGACCACGGTCTCGATATTGCGGATGAGGAGCAGACATGAGGATGGAGCGTGCAGCGCACACGATGCCGATGTGCAGGCGCCGGCTGGCAAGTCCGGGCGATGCTGCGTTATGCTGCGCGCGCCGGCACGTGCTTGAAACTGTAGCTTAGCTCAAAGACATCACCAGGAAATCGCTGATGCGTATCGTCAATGTTGCCGCCGCCCAGATGGGCCCGATCCAGAAAGCGGACAGCCGCGAGGCCGTGGTCAAGCGCATGATCGCGCTGATGGATGAGGCCAAGAGCAAGGGCGCCGACCTAATCGTCTATCCGGAACTGGCGCTCACGACCTTCTTTCCGCGTTGGTACGTGGAGGACCGGGCCGAGTTCGACAATTGGTTCGAGCGCGAGATGCCGAACGCGGCGACGAAACCGTTGTTCGAGCGCGCGGCGCAGCACCAGATGGCGATGAATTTCGGCTATGCGGAGCTGACGCCGGACGGGCATCATTTCAACACTGCTGTTCTCACCGACAAATCCGGCAAGATCGTCGGCAAATATCGCAAGATCCATCTGCCGGGCCATGTGGAATACGACACCAAGCGCTCGCACCAGCATCTGGAGAAGCGCTATTTCGAGCCGGGCGATCTCGGCTTCAATGTCTGGCGCGAGCTGGGCGGCATCATCGGCATGGCCATCTGCAACGACCGGCGCTGGCCCGAGACCTATCGCGTGATGGGCCTGCAGGGCGTCGAGATGGTGCTGATCGGCTACAACACGCCGTCGGTGAATGCGGAGAGGAGCGATGAAGGCGTCGAGAAACGGTTGTTCCATAACCGCCTCTCGGCGCAGGCCGGCGCCTATCAGAACGCGACCTGGGTTGTCGCGGTGGCCAAGGCCGGTAACGAGGACGGACACCCGCTGTTCGGCGGCAGCCTGATCGTCGATCCCAACGGCGAGATCGTCGCCGAAGCGAAGACGGAGGAGGACGAACTGCTGGTCCATCCTTGCGACCTCGATGCCACCACCTTCGGCAAGACCACGATCTTCAATTTCGCGCAGCACCGCCGCATCGAGCATTACGGCCTGATCACCAGCCGTACCGGCGCGGTGCCGCCGCCGGAGACGTGACGTCGATGACTGGCCAGAGCACATCCGGCATATCCTTGCGCGAGCTCGATCCGCGCGACCGCTACAAGCTGCTCTGCGGCGTGGTGGTGCCGCGGCCGATTGCGCTGGTGACGACGCTCGATGCCAACGGGGCGGTCAACGCCGCGCCGTTCAGCTTCT
The DNA here is from genome assembly GCF_023073215.1 of Bradyrhizobium sp. 35. Taxonomy (NCBI): domain Bacteria; kingdom Pseudomonadati; phylum Pseudomonadota; class Alphaproteobacteria; order Hyphomicrobiales; family Nitrobacteraceae; genus Bradyrhizobium; species Bradyrhizobium sp. 35. The sequence goes on along the minus strand of NZ_JADPJC010000157.1, from coordinate 140,529 downwards.
TCAACGTGTTTTCGGAGACTCCGGCGCTGATCGTGCTCGGGCTTCAGCACAAGCCGGATCACAGCCCGAAGGACACCACCCGCAACATCCATCGCGACGGCGAGTTCGTCGTTCACATGGTTGATGAGGCGCTCTCCGCGGCGATGAATGACTGCGCGGTCGATTTCCCGTCCGGTGACAGCGAGGTCGCCGCGGCAGGGCTGGCGACGCTTCCCTCTGTAGACGTGAAGGTGCCGCGCCTCGCCGCGGCACCCTTTGCGCTCGAATGCCGGCGCCATGTCGCCCTAAATTTTTCGCCCGATCGCGAACTGCTGGTCGGCGAGGTGCTCCGGGTTCACGCCCGCGAGGGCCTCGTCGACGAGGCCAACATGTATGTCGATCTCGACGCCTACCGGCCGATCGGCCGCATGTTCGGCAATCTCTACACGACGCAGCGGGATACGTTCGCGCTTGTCCGGGAGAGCCACGCGCAATGGCTCGCGCGGCAGGACGCCAAAGAGCTGAAGGACGCCTAGTGGTTCGAGAACTGCACCGTACCCAGCGCCATGGTGACGGCCGCCTGTGTCGGGTCGATCACGGCAATGCCGAGCGCCTCTTCCAGCGGGCGGCGGTGCCGTGCCATGCCGGCGCAGCCCATCACGATGGCACGGGCGCCGTCCTCGTCGCGCAGCGCGCGGCCGATTTCGATCATTTTGGCCAGCGTGCCTTCGCCCGAGGCGGTTTCCGCGACGCTCATGTTGAGCGGCCGCTCGCCGGCAAGACGTTCGGTCAGTCCCATCTGCCTGAGATAGCGCATGTGACGCGGGATCGAGCGCTGGGCGATCGCGATGACGCCAAAGGTCTCGGCGCGGGCCATCGCGGTCAGCACGCCGCACTCGGCAATGCCGAACACGGGCCGGTCGGTGCCTTCGCGACAGACCTGAAGCCCGGGATCGCTGTAGCAGGCGATGACAAAGGCCGCCGAGCTGTTGTCGCCCTCGACCAGCCGGCGCAGCGGCATGGCGACGCCATCGACATCGGCCTGGCTTTCGATGCCGAAGGGACCCTCGGCCAGCGTCTGGCAGACCAGTTCCGGCCCGCCCTCGAAACCGAGCGGCTTCAGCGCGTCCTCCAGCCCTCGCGTGACCGCAGGGTTGGAATTTGGATTGATGACGAGAATGCGCGGTCGGGACATGCTGGTCTTCCTGCAAAATTTCGATCACTTAACTTGAGCCTATCATGGAGTGCCTCATGACTGAACCCGCTTACGACCTGATCATTCGCGGTGGGCGCGTCGCGACGACGACCGACGTCTTTGAAGCCGATGTCGCCATCTCCGGTGAGACCATCGCCGCTATCGGCCGCGGGCTTCCGGCTGCGAAGCGCGAGATCGACGCGCGCGGGAAACTCGTTCTACCCGGCGGCGTCGACAGCCACGCCCATATCGAGCAATTGTCCGCTGCCGGCATCATGAACGCCGACACCTTCGAGAGCGCGACCGTCTCGGCGGCCTTCGGCGGCACGACCACGGTGATCCCGTTTGCGGCCCAGCATGTCGGCATGAAGCTGCCGCAGGTGGTGGAGGATTATCACGCCCTCGCCAAGAAGGGCGCAGTGATCGACTACGCCTTTCACATGATCATTGCGGATGCGACCCGGGAAACGGTCGAGGAGCACATTCCGGCGCTGGTGAAGCAGGGCCACGCCTCGATCAAGATTTTCATGACCTACGACCGGCTCAAGGTGGATGATGAGCCGCTGCTGGACATCCTTCTTGCCGCGCGCCAGTCCGGCGCGATGTTGTGCGCCCATGCCGAAAACCACGGCATCATCGCCTGGATGGTGAAGCGCCTGCTCGCGCGCGGCTACACAATGCCGAAATATCACGCCGTCAGCCACGCCCGCGTGTCGGAGGCGGAAGCCTTTACCCGGTTGATCGGCATGGCTGCGCTGATCGACCAGCCCATCATGATCTTCCACGTCTCCACCGCCGAAGGCGCCAAGGTGATCCGCGATTCGCGCGGGCAGGGGTTGAAGGTGTTTGCCGAGACCTGTCCGCAATACCTGTTCTTCACCGCAGCCGATCTCGACAAGCCCGAGGTGGAAGGAGCCAAGTGGATGTGCAGCCCGCCGCCGCGGACGCATTCAGACCAGGAGGCGCTGTGGCAGGCGCTGTCGCTCGGCGATCTCCAGACCATCTCGTCGGATCACGCGCCGTATCGCTATGACGAGACCGGCAAGCTGCGCGCCGGCCCCAATCCGAACTTCAAGCAGGTCGCGAATGGCCTGCCGGGATTGGAGCTGCGCCTGCCGCTGCTGTTCGACGCGATGGTGTCGAACGGGCGGCTGGGCCTGGAAAAGTTCGTCGAACTGACGTCGACGGCGCCGGCCAAGATTTACAATCTGCATCCGCGCAAGGGCTCGATCGCGGTCGGCGCCGATGCCGATATTGCAATCTGGGATCCTAATCGCGAGGTCGAGATCGCCGATGAGATGATGCACGACCTTGCCGGCTACACGCCGTTTGCAGGCCGCAAGCTGAAGGGCTGGCCGGTGTCGGTGCTGTCGCGTGGCCGAGTGATCATCGATGGCAACAAGTGCCTCGCGAGCGCAGGCAGCGGCCAGTTCCTGGCACGCAGCGGCGGCGAGGCGGCCATGCCGACGGGGCGGCTCGTGGCCGACATGGATCCCGAGCGCAATTTCGGAGCGAAGCTACTGTGACGGTGGATCGCGCGCGATGAAGATCGTCATCTTCGGCGGCACCGGCTTTGTCGGGCTCAATGTTGCGGAGGCGCTGCTCGCGCGCGGCCATGACGTGACGCTGTACGACCGTGCAGAGTTGCCGCCATCCGCGCGGCGGTCTCTTGCCGACTACGGCGCACGGCTCAAAGCGGTGCAGGGCGATATCACCGACGCAGATGCCATCGATGCCCTCATCGCCGAAGGAGTTGATGCGATCGTGCTCGGCGCGGCCATCACCGCCGGTGATGAACTGGAGAGGGCATCGACCGCGCGCGTTCTCGAGATCAACGTGATGGCGCAGATCCCGATCCTGCTCTCCGCGATCCGGCATGGCGTGCGCCGGGTCGTCAATCTCTCCTCGGCATCGGCCTATGGCGCCGCGGGCGCGCGGGTCGAGATTCTGGACGAGGACACGCCTTGCGATCCGGTCTCGTTCTACGCGATCAGCAAGTTCACATCGGAGCGATCGGTTGCGCGTCACGCCGAGCTCTTCGGCGGTGATTTCCTAAATGTGCGGCTGAGCGCGCTATTCGGACCGTGGGAGCGACCGAGTTCCGTGCGCGACACGCCAAGCCTCCAGTTCCAGATCTTGGCCGCGTTCGCGCGCGGCGAGCCGGCGATCATGCCTGAAGCGGGCATGCGGGACTGGATCTACGCGCCGGATGCGGCCGAGGCCGTCGCACTGCTGATCGAAGCCGAGCGGCCGCGCCACCGGCTCTACAACATCTCCCGCGGAGAACTTTGGCCTGCGCTGCAATGGGGCGAGGCCTTTGCGGCGTTGCATCCCGGCCTGGAGTGCCGGGTCGCGGCGCCCGGCGAGAAAACCGTCATCAAGCTGCATGGGCCCTATCGCGCGCCGCTGTCGGTGAACCGGATGGCGGATGAATTCGGCTGGCGCGCGCAGTTCGGCTGCGCCGAGTCGGCGGCCGCGATGAGCGCCTGGTTGACGCAGCATAAGGAGTGGATCTGAGATGCGGCTGCAGGGGCGCACGGCCATCATCACGGGCGCAGGCTCCGGCATCGGCCGCGCCAGTGCAAAGCTGTTCGCGGAAGAGGGCGCACGTCTTGCTCTGGTCGATCGCGATCCAGCCGGACTTCAGGAAACGTTGAGCTTGGTCGGCGAGGCCATGACGCATATTGGCGACGTCGGCGATGCCGATTTCGCCGAGGCGGTGGCAAATGATGTGGTAGCACGGCACGGCCAGCTCGATATCCTGATGACTGCCGCTGGCTTCTCCTGTGGCGGCACCGTGTTGACAACGGACCCCGCCGATTGGGATGCGGTGTTCCGCACCAATGTCGGCGGCACCTGGCTGTGGGCGAGGGCAGCCGTGCCGCAGATGCAGCGGCAGAACAGCGGTTCGATCATCACGCTGGCGTCGCAGCTTGCGATTGCCGGCGGCAAGGGCAACAGTGCCTATATCGCCGCCAAGGGCGCGATTGTCAGCCTGACCCGGACGATGGCGGTGGATTTCGCGGCGGACGGCATTCGCGTCAACGCCATCGCGCCCGGTGCGATCGACACGCCGATGCTTCGCCGCAGCTTTGCGCGCCACGCCAATGCGGACGAGGTGCGCGAAGCCTCCCGCGACCGCCATGCCATGAAGCGGTTCGGCCAGGCCGATGAGATCGCGCAGGCCGCGCTCCACCTCGCAAGCGATGCCTCCTCGTTTACGACCGGCACCGTGATGGTGGTCGACGGAGGCTGGCTCGCGGCATGAGTGATGCGCTGACAGAACTGGAAGCGAACGTTCGCGCCGATCTCGCGCGGATCGCGCATCCCGGTGCCGCCTGGCTCGAACCGAAGACGGGACCGGATGGCAAGCCGGCGCTGGATGTGCTCGTGATCGGCGCCGGCCAATCCGGCATCGCCATCGGCTTCGGCCTGCTGCGCTCCCGCGTCAGCAACATCCTGCTGCTGGACAAGGCCGAGGAGGGGAAGGAGGGGCCATGGCTCGCCTATGCCCGCATGCCGACGCTGCGCAGCCCGAAGGACTATACGGGACCTGACCTCGACATCCCCAGCCTGACCTATCAATCCTGGCATGAGGCCCGCTTCGGCACGGAGAGCTGGCAGACACTCGACCTGATCCCGCGCTGCCACTGGGCTGAGTATCTGCTCTGGCTGCGGCGCACAGTCGGCTTGCCGGTGCGCAACGGGAGCGAGCTTCTGGAAATCCGGCCGGCGCGGGATGGTTTGCTGGCCGCACGCGTGAAACGTGGCGATGGCGTCGAGACACTCCATGCGCGCAAGATCGTGCTTGCGACGGGGCAGGAGGGGATGGGGAACTGGATGATCCCCGAGCCGCTGAGCCATCTGCCCATGAGCTCGGTCGCAACCGTCGCCGACGACATCGACTTCGAAAACCTTCGCGGCAAGCGCGTCGCCGTGATCGGCGCCGGCGCATCCGCCTTCGACAATGCGGCAACCGCGCTGGAGGCTGGCGCGGCGGAGGTGCACCTGCTGTGTCGTCGTGCGCAGATCCAGCTGATCCAGCCCTATCGCTGGCTGACCTTCCGCGGCTTCCTGCGCCATTTCAGCGATCTCGACGATGCCTGGCGCTGGCGCTTCATGCGCACCATCCTCGAGATGCGCGAGGGCTTTCCGCAGGCAACTTACGATCGCTGCGCAAATCACGCCAATTTCACATTGCACGAGGGCGCGCCGATCGAGGCGGCCCGCGAGACCGATCGTGGTGTGGAATTGCAGACGCCGCGCGGCGCCATACCTGCGGATTTCGTCATCTGCGGCACCGGCATCGACATGGATTTTTCCGGCCGTGGCGAGTTGCGCGCATTTGCCGGCAATATCGCAACCTGGGCCGACCGCTACCAGCCCCCGGAGAGCGAGCGCAGCGCGCGGCTCGGTCGCTTTCCCTATCTCGCAGACGATTATGCCTTCACCGAGCGTGTCGCGGGCGATACGCCGTGGATCTCGAATATCCATCTCTTCGCCATCGCCTCCACCATGAGTTTCGGTCCGTCGGGATCGTCGATCAACGCGATGACGACCGCGGCGCCGAAGCTGGTGAATGGCCTGACGCGCGGCCTGTTTCGTGCCGATGTCGAACGGCATTGGGCCTCGCTTCGCGCCTATGACGTGCCGCAGGCCGTGGTGACGCGGGCAGCGCGAAACTTGGAGGAATCGCGATGATCGTCCATGCGCCGCCGCGACAAAGCGTCCACAAGAGCGCATCAAGAGACTGGCGCGCAACTTGCTTCTTTCTTAACCTGTCCTGTCGGCGTTCTTGTCGAAAATTTTGGGGAAAACGAATGCGTTTTGTGTCTTTCAGGATGGCATCCTCCGTGCTCGCCACCACTGCGCTTCTGCTTGTCGCCGCTGCGCCTGCGCAAGCGCAAACCAGGGTGGAGACGCTGCGCTATGTCACCGGTGCATCGGTCAACACGCTCGATCCCAACATCCCGGGCTCGACGCGGGAATCCTTCGCACTGAGCATGAGCACTTACGACCGCCTTGTGGCGTTCGGCCGCAAGCAGCTCAACGGCAAATGGGTGTTCGATCTCGACAAGATCGCCGGCGAGCTCGCCGAATCCTACGACGTCAGTCCGGACGGACTGAAGCTGACATTCCGTCTGCGCAAGGACGCCAAGTTCCAGGACGGCTCGCCCGTGACCGCCGAAGATGTGAAATGGTCGCTCGATCGCTGCGTCACCGCGCCGATCCTCGGCAAGGCGCAATTGCTGACGGGATCGCTGACGTCGGCCGACCAGTTCAAGGTGATCGATCCCCTCACAATCGAAGTGACGCTGCCGAAACCCGACAAGCTCGCGCTGCCGAATCTCGCGACCGTCTACCCGCTGATCATCAACTCGAAAGTCGCAAAGGAGCATGCGACACCAGAGGATCCATGGGCCACGGCCTGGCTGAAGGAGCACACCGCCGGCAGCGGTGCTTATGTGATCGAGAGCTTCAAGCCCGGCGAGCAGGTGATCATCAAGCGCAACGAGGCCTGGAACCGCGGCTCGCCCGACAAGCCAGCCTTTTTCAAGCGCGTGATCGTGCAGTCCGTGCCGGAGCCCGCGACCCGGGCCAATCTGGTCGAGCGTGGCGATGCCGATCTCGTCGTTGATCTCCAGGCCAGCGACGTGCAGTCGCTCGAAGTCAAGGGCAAGCTCAAGGTGATCTCGACGCCGCAATACAATTCGATCACCTTCGTCTCGATGAACAACCAGATCCCGCCTTTCGACAACGTCAACGTCCGCCGCGCCGTCGCCTTCGCGCTGCCCTATGAGGACATGTTCAAGGCTGCCCTGTTCGGTCGCGGAGCCCCGCTGTTCGGTGCGACTTGGCCGGATGGCAAGCCGTTGAACGGCATCTATCCGTTCCAGGCGCCGGTGAAGACCGATCTCGACAAGGCGAGGGAGTATCTGAAAGCTGCTGGACTCCCGGAGGGTTTTTCGACCACCTTCAGCTTCAACGTCGGCCAGGCCTCGACCGCCGAGCCGATGGCGGCCCTCGTGAAGGAATCGCTTGCCAAGATCGGGATCAAGGTCGACATCCAGAAGCTGCCGGATGCGCAGATGTCCACGCAAATCAACGAGAAGAAGCTGCCCTTGTTCACGGAAGGCATCGTCGCCTGGCTGCCCTCGACCGATTACTTCTACCGCAATTTCTACACCGGCAATCAGCGCTGGAACTACAGCTCGATCAACAATCCGGAGCTGGCGACGATCGCGCAGGAAGCGCGCTTCGAGCCCGACAAGGCCAAGTACGAGGAAGCCGGCCGCAAGCTCAACGCGATCCATTTCAGCGAGATGCCGCAGATCCCGCTGTGGCAGCCCAACCAGGACGCCGTGATGGCCTCGTCGATCGAGGGCTACACCTATGAATTCCATCGTCAGGTCGACTATCGCGACGTCAGCCGCAAGTGACTTCAAAAAGTAACTTGAGCAAGAAATCATGTCTGCAAACCAGAGGCTCTGAAGGTGATGACAGGTCTTGGTGCGACGGTGGCGCGGGCGGGGAGGCGGCTTCTGTCGTCGCTGCCGGCGTTGTTCGGCGTGCTGGTCTTCACCTTTCTACTGATGCGGGTCCTCCCCGGAGATCCCGCGGTGTTCTTCGCCTCGGGGCCCAATGCCGGCAAGGAAGAGATCGAGCAGATCCGCAAGCAGATGGGGCTCGACAAGTCGGTACCGGAGCAGCTCGTGTTCTATCTGTCCGATATCGGGCGCGGCAATCTCGGCCGCTCCATGATGACCGGCCAGCCGGTCCTGAAGGACCTTCGCGAACGGCTGCCGGCCTCGCTGGAGCTCACCTTCACGGCGCTGCTGATCGCGCTGATCGCGGCGGTCCCGCTCGGCGTGGTCGCAGCCTTGAAACCGGGATCGCTGGTCGATCACGGCGTGCGGCTGTTCTGTGCGCTCGGCGTCTGCGTGCCGACCTTCGTCTCGGGCCTGCTGCTGATCTATGTGTTCTACTATCTGCTCGGTCTTGCGCCTGATCCGACCGGGCGGATCGACGTCTTCACCTCACTGCCGCCGCAGCGCACTGGGTTCCTGTCGATCGATTTCCTGCTCGCGGGGGACATCGAAGGCTGGTGGGCGGCCTGCAAGCAGTTGATCCTGCCGGCGCTGAGCATGGCCCTGTTCGTCATCGCGCCGCTGGCGCGGATCACACGTGCCTCGATGCTGGTCTCGCTCGGTAGCGATTTCGTGCGCACCGCGCGCTCCGTCGGATTGTCCTGGCAGAAGGTCGTCGTCACCTATGCGCTGCGCAATGCGATCCTTCCCGTCATCACCATTGCAGGCATCGTGTTCTCGACCATGCTTGGCGCGAATGTCCTGGTGGAGAAGGTGTTCTCCTGGCCGGGCGTCGCCTCCTACGCGCTCGATGCGCTGCTGTCGTCCGACTATGCGCCGGTGCAGGGTTTTGTGCTGCTGATGGCTGGCATCTTCGTGCTGGTCAATCTGGTCGTCGATATCTGCTACGGCATCGCCGATCCCAGGGTGTCGATCGGATGATCAGCGCAACCCTCCGCCATTCGGTCTGGATTTTGCGCGGCAACCCGCTGACCGGCGTCGCCGCGGCCGGTGTCCTGCTGTTCGTCCTGGTCGCGATCTTCGGACCGTGGCTCGTGCCCTATGATCCCATCGTCTCCAATGTCTCGGAGGCCTTGCAGCCGCCGAGCGCGGCGCACCTTGCCGGCACCGACCAGCTCGGGCGCGACGTGTTCAGCCGCCTCGTCGTTGCGGCACGGCTCGACCTCGCCATCGCGGTCTCGGCGGTCGGCATCTCCTTCGTCATCGGCGCCGTCGTGGGCTCGTTCTGCGGCTATGCCGGCGGCAGGCTCGACCGCTCGGTCGGCCGCTTCGTCGATGTCATGATGGCCTTTCCGCTGTTTGTGCTGGCGATGGCGATGGTTGCGGCGCTCGGCAACCGGATCGAGAACATCGTGATTGCGACCGCGATCATCAATCTGCCCTTCTACATCCGCTTCGCCCGTGCCGAGGTCAACGTCCGGCGCAATGTCGGCTGGGTGGAGGCGGCGCGTTCCTGCGGCGAGAGCCATTTCTCGGTGGTGCTGCGCTTCCTGTTGCCGAACATCCTGCCGGCGATGGCGGTGCAGATCTCGCTCAACCTCGGCTGGGCGATCCTGAACGCCGCCGGCCTGTCCTTCATCGGCCTTGGCGTCAAGCCGCCGACGCCGGAATGGGGCATCATGGTCGCGGAGGGCGCGCGCTTCATTTCGACGGGGCGGTGGTGGCTGGTGGCCTTTCCGGGCCTCGCGTTGATGATGGCCGTGCTGTGCTTCAACCTCCTCGGTGACGGGATGCGGGACATTCTCGATCCGCGCATGCGCACATGAGCGAGGAATTGCTCAGGATCGACGACCTCCACGTCGAATTCTCGACGCGACGAGGGATGGTCGAGGCCGTGCGCGGTGTGACGCTCACGGTCGAAGCCGGCGAGATGCTTGGCCTCGTCGGCGAAAGCGGCTCTGGTAAGTCGGTCACCGGTTTTGCCACGACGCGGCTGCTCGATGCGGCCGGCCGCGTCACCGCAGGCAAGATACTGTTTCGCGGGCAGGACGTCACAAAACTCAGGGGTGACGATCTCCGGCAGCTCCAGGGCGCCGCGATGTCGATGATCTTCCAGAACCCGCGGGCGGCGCTCAATCCGATCCGCGCGATCGGTTTGCAGATCGCGGACGCGATCCTCACGCACAAGCGGATATCGAAGGATGCCGCCCGCGCCGAAGCGCTGGAGCTGTTGCGCGCCGTCCAGATCCGCGACCCCGAGACGCGGATGAACGCCTATCCGCACGAACTTTCCGGCGGCATGTGCCAGCGCGTCATGATCGCGATCGCGATTTCCTGCAATCCCGTGCTCTTGATCGCCGATGAGCCAACGACCGGACTCGATGTCACCACGCAGAAGGTGGTGATGGACCTCCTGGCGGAGATTGCCGCCGCGCGCGGCATGGCGACGATCCTGATCACGCACGATCTCGGGTTAGCGGCGCGATATTGCCGCCGTATCGCGGTGATGGAACGCGGCCGCATCGTCGAAGAGGCAAGCCCCAGGACGCTCTTCGGCGCGCCGCAGCACGCCTATACCAGGCGGCTGGTGGCGGCGTCGCCAACCGCGACCTCCGGGATCGCGGACCTCGTGACGGAAGAGGAGCGGGAAGGCTACGCGGCTGTCATCGGCAGGCCCAGACGGGAGCCCGTCCACGGGACTCCGCCGCTGCTGGAGGTGCGCAAGCTCGCAAAACGCTTCGACGAGGGCGCTGCGGCGGTGGCGGACTTCTCGATGACGATGGCGGGCGGCGAGAGCGTCGGCCTCGTCGGTGAATCCGGCTCCGGCAAGAGCACGACGTCGCGCATGATCTGCCGCCTGATCGACCCGAGCGAGGGCGAGATCGTGTTCGACGGCCAGGCGATCGGCCATGTGGCGTCGCGCGACTTTCACCGCTCGCAGTTCCGCAAAGATATCCAGATGGTGTTCCAGGACCCGAACGAGAGCCTCAATCCGCGCTTCACCGCCTTCGACTGCATCGCCCATCCCCTGATGCGGCTCGATCGTATGCGTGGGGGCGATGCGCTGCGCAAGCGGGTGGAAGACTGCGCCGATCGCGTGGGGCTGCCGCTGGATCTGTTGCCGCGCTTTCCGCATCAGCTCTCCGGCGGCCAGAAGGCGCGCGTCGGCATCGCCCGTGCCATCGCCTGCCGGCCGCGCCTTCTGGTGCTGGACGAGCCGACCGCTGCGCTCGACGTCTCCGTTCAGGCCGTGGTGCTGCAACTGCTCGACCGCCTGCGGCGCGAGAACGACATCGCGCTGCTGTTCGTCAGCCACGATCTCAACGTGGTGCGGATGCTCTGCGACCGCACCATCGTGCTGCGCAATGGCGGCATCGTGGAGCAGGGCGAGAGCCGGGCGTTGTTCGACAATCCCAAGACCGACTACACGCGCAAGCTGGTCGAGGCGATCCCGCATATCGAGACCGGCCCGGTGCTGGCGGCCGCGCTTTGAGGTCTCGACTGGCCCAGCTAGTGCGGATATCGCGCTGGCGAAGGTCTGGTTAGTGGCATACCATTTGCACGCCAATGAGCTCTGGTTTCACCTGTTCTTGGCCAACGATGGCCGGCATCACGGCACTATTGGGAGGATTTCATGGATCGCAGGACCGTATTGAAGGGACTGGCCGGCGCGGGCGGTCTGGCATTGAGCGGCCTCTCGGCCCCTGCGATCGCACAAGGCGCCTCCGCGCGCACCCTGCGCTTCGTGCCGCAAGCAAATCTCGCCAATTTCGACCCGATCTGGGGCACGCAATATGTCGTGCGCAATGCCGCCGCGCTGGTCTGGGATACGCTCTACGGCGTCGATTCCGCGCTGCAGCCGCAGCGGCAGATGGTCGAGTCCGAGGAAGTGACCGACGACGGCACCACCTGGACGTTCAAAATGCGGCCGGGGCTCAAATTCCACGACGGCGAGCCGGTGCTGAGCAAGGACGTCGTTGCGAGTCTCACTCGCTGGGCGGCACGCGATCCGATGGGGCTGATGCTCAAGGCGCTGCAGCAGGAACTCACCGCTGTCGACGACCGCACCTTCAAATGGGTGCTGAAGCAGCCGTTCCCGAAGATGCTCTACGCGCTTGGCAAGAACAATTCGCCTTGCGCCTTCATCATGCCGGAGCGCATTGCGCAGACCGACCCGTTCAAGCAGATCGGCGATTATGTCGGCTCGGGGCCGATGAAGTTCGCCAAGGGTGAGTGGGTCCCGGGCGCCAAAGCCGTGTTCGAAAAATTCGCCGACTATGTGCCGCGGCAGGAGAAGGCATCGTGGCTCGCCGGCGGCAAGCAGATGCTGCTCGACCGCGTCGAATGGATCGTGATGCCGGATCCGGCGACCGCCGCGGCCGCGTTGCAAAACGGCGAGATCGACTGGTGGGAGAACCCCATCGCGGACCTCGTCCCGGTCCTGAAGAAGAACAAGAACATCAGCGTCGACATCGGCGATCCCCTCGGCAATGTCGGCTCGTTCCGCATGAACTTCCTGTATCCGCCCTTCAACGACGTGCGGGCGCGGCGCGCAGTGCTGATGGCGATGAGCCAGGAAGACTATATGCGTGCGCTCGTCGGCGACGACAATTCGCTGTGGAAGTCGCTGCCGGGCTTCTTCACGCCCGATACGCCGCTCTACACCGAGGCGGGCGGCGAAGTCTTGAAGGGCAAGCGCGATCTCGACGCCGCCAAGAAGCTGCTCGCGGAGAGCGGCTATTCCGGCCAGCCGGTGACGTGCCTGGTGGCGCAGGATCAGCCGATCACCAAGGCGTTCGGCGATGTGACCGCCGATCTCCTGAAGAAGCTCGGCATGAATGTCGACTTCGTCGCGACCGATTGGGGCACCGTCGGCTCCCGCCGCGCGCAGAAGACACCGCCCGGGCAGGGCGGCTGGAACATGTTCCACACCTGGCATGCAGGTTCGGACTGCATCAATCCGGCGCCCTACACCGCCATTCGCGCCAACGGCGACAAGGCGTGGTTCGGCTGGCCGAGCAGCCCCGGCACCGAGAAGGAGGTCACGTCCTGGTTCGAGGCCAAGAACCTCGACGAGGAGAAGGCCGCGGTCGCTCGCCTCAACAAGGTCGCGCTCGAGGACGTCGTCTACGCGCCGACCGGCTTCTTCCTCAGCTACACGGCCTGGCGCAAGAACGTCTCCGGCATCACGAAAGGGCCGCTGCCGTTCTTCTGGGGCGTGTCGAAATCCGCATGACCCTGCGCTGAAGCCAGATGCTCTCCTACATCCTCCGGCGTATCGCCTCGACCTTGCCCGTGATGGCGATCGTCGCGCTGTTCGTGTTCAGCCTGCTCTACATCGCGCCGGGGGATCCCGCCGTGGTGATCGCGGGCGATCAGGCAAGTCCGGAGGATGTGGAGCGCATCCGTCAGAGCCTCGGGCTCGACCGACCCTTCCTGATCCAGTTCGGCAGCTGGGTCTGGCGCATTCTGCACGGCGATCTCGGCACCTCGATCTTCACCAATCTGCCGGTCTCGACCATGATCGGCCAGCGTCTCGGGCCGACGCTGTCGCTGATGATGGTCACGCTCCTGCTCACGATCGTGGTCGCGGTGCCGCTCGGCGTGCTGGCGGCCTGGAAGGCGGGAAGCCTGATCGACCGGGCCATCATGGCCTTTGCCGTGTTCGGCTTCTCCCTGCCGGTCTTCGTCGTCGGCTATGTCCTCGCCTACGTCTTTGCGCTGGAGCTCGAATGGCTTCCCGTGCAGGGCTATACGCCGCTCGCCCAGGGCCTCTGGCCCTGGCTGCAAAACCTGATCCTGCCGTCGATCGCACTCGGCTGTGTCTACATCGCGCTGATCGCGCGTATCACGCGCGCCACCATGCTCGAAGTGCTGCAACAGGATTATATCCGCACCGCGCGCGCCAAGGGCCTCGGGCAGGGCGGCATCCTGTTCGTCCACGCGCTGAAGAACGCGGCAGTGCCGATCGTCACGGTGATCGGGATCGGCATTGCGCTTCTGATCGGCGGCGCGGTCGTCACGGAAAGCGTGTTCGCGATTCCCGGCCTCGGCCGGCTCACGATCGACGCGATCCTGCGCCGCGATTATCCCGTCATCCAGGGCATCGTGCTGCTGTTCAGCTTCGTCTACGTCCTCGTCAATCTGATGATCGACGTCGTTTATACGCTCGTTGACCCGAGGATCCGCTATTGACCGACACGACCGTCAATCCGCAAGCGCTGCCGGCGGGCTTCGTCCTCGCGCCGCAACTGCCGGAGATTCTTCGGCCCGTCGTGATCCGGCGCGGCTTCATCGGCCTGCTGCGGGGCCATCCCACCGTCGCCATCGGTGGCACGTTGCTGCTGATACTCGTCCTGATCGCGATTTTTGCGCCTTATCTTGGCACGGTGGATCCGACCGCACTTGCGCCGGCCAAGCGCACCCGCGCGCCGTCGGCGCTTTACTGGTTTGGCTCCGACGTGCTCGGTCGCGACATCTATTCACGCGTGCTGTTCGGCGCGCGCGTCTCGCTCACGGTCGGCTTGTCCGTTGCGATCTTCGCCTCCGCGGCCGGTCTCGCCATCGGCATCGTCTCCGGCTTCATCCGCTGGGCCGACGGCATCTTGATGCGCTTCATGGACGGCCTGATGTCGATCCCGCCGATCCTGCTGGCGATCGCGCTGATGGCGCTGACACGCGGCAGCGTCGGCAACGTCATTCTGGCGATTACGGTTGCCGAAATCCCGCGGGTTTCCCGTCTTGTCCGTAGTGTGGTGCTGTCGCTGCGCGAGCAGCCTTACGTGGATGCAGCGGTAGCCTGCGGCACGCGCACACCGATGATCATCCTGCGCCACATCCTGCCGAACACGCTGGCGCCGATGCTGATCCAGGCGACTTACATTTGCGCCAGTGCGATGATCACGGAAGCGATCCTGTCCTTCATCGGCGCGGGAACGCCGCCGACCATTCCGTCCTGGGGCAACATCATGGCCGAGGGGCGGGCGCTGTGGCAGGTCAAGCCCTACATCGTGTTCTTTCCGGCGGCGTTTCTGTCCGTCACCGTGCTCGCCGTGAATTTGCTCGGCGATGGCCTTCGCGATGCGCTCGATCCGCGCATGGCCAAGAGCCTGTGATGGCGAGGGGTTGATCGCGATGGCACTGCTTGAAGTCGAAAATCTCCAGACCCACTTCCGCACGCCCAGCGGCATCAACCGCGCGGTGGAAGGCGTGTCGTTCCATGTCAACGAGGGCGAGATGCTCGCCATCGTCGGTGAGTCCGGTTGCGGCAAGTCGGTGACCTCGATGTCGCTGATGCGGCTGATCCCGGAACCGCCCGGCAGGATCGCCGGCAGCATCCGCTTCGCGGGCAAGGACCTGCTGCAAATGTCGGATCGCGAGATGCGCGCGATCCGCGGCAACGACATCTCGATGATCTTCCAGGAACCGATGACCAGCCTCAACCCGGTCCTGACCGTCGGCCGTCAGATCCGCGAAACGCTGATGATTCACCAGGGGCTGGACAAGCAGGCCGCCGAGGCGCACGCGATCGAGATGCTGATTCTGGTCGGCATTCCCGAGCCGAAGCGGCGCGTGCGGGAATATCCGCATCAGCTCTCCGGCGGCATGCGCCAGCGCGTCATGATCGCCATTGCACTCGCCTGCAATCCAAAGCTTCTCATTGCCGACGAGCCGACCACAGCCCTCGACGTGACGATCCAGGCGCAGATCCTGAAATTGATGCTGGATCTCAAGCACCGGGTTGGCGCGGCGATCATCCTGATCACCCACGATCTCGGTGTCGTCGCCGAGATCGCCGAGCGCGTCATGGTCATGTATGCCGGCCGCAAGGTCGAGGAAGCGCCGGTGGCGGACCTGTTCCGGTCGCCGCGTCATCCCTACACGCAGGGCCTGCTCGGCGCAGTGCCGCGGCTCGGCTCGTCGCTGACCGGCACCGCGAGGCGGCTTGCAGAGATTCCGGGGCAGGTGCCTGATCTGCGCAAGCCCATCGTCGGCTGCGTCTTCGCCGGACGTTGTGCGCTCGCGACCGATCTCTGCCGGCAGTATGCGCCGGGGCTCGAAGAGAAGGGGCCACGTCACGTTGCGGCCTGCCACTATGCGGCCAAGGGAGCGGTCGCGGCATGAGTCCCCCGCTGCTCCAGGTCAACGACCTCAAGAAGCACTTCCCGGTCAAAAAAGGCTTGTTCAGCCGCAAGTCCGAATGGGTCTATGCGGTGGATGGCGTGTCGTTCGAGATCGCGCGCGGCGAGACGCTGTCGCTGGTCGGCGAGTCCGGTTGCGGTAAATCGACGGTCGGCCGCGCGATCCTGCGCCTGTTCGACATCACGGCGGGGCAGGTCATCCTCGACGGCCAGCGAATCGACGACGCCCATCCGAGCACGATGCGCCAGATGCGCCGCCGCGTGCAGGTGGTGTTCCAGGACCCGTTCTCGAGCCTCAATCCGCGCATGCGCGTGCGCGACATCCTGGCCGAGCCGATCCGCAATTTCGGCCTCGCCAAATCCGCGATCGATCTCGAGACACGCGTGACGGCGCTGATGGACACCGTGCGCCTGCCGCGCGAGGCGCTGAACCGCAGGCCGCACGAATTCTCCGGGGGCCAGCGCCAGCGCATCGGCATCGCGCGTGCGCTCGCCGCCGAGCCCGAGCTGATCGTCTGCGACGAGGCGGTGTCGGCGCTCGACGTCTCGGTAAAGGCCCAGATCGTCAATCTGCTGCAGGATCTGCAGCGCGAGTTCGGCCTGGCGCTGCTGTTCATCAGCCATGACCTCGCGATCGTCGAGCACATGACCCATCGCGTCGCGGTGATGTATCTCGGCAAGATCGTCGAGGTGGCGCCGCGCTACGAGATCTTCGCCGCGCCAAAGCATCCTTACACCAAGGCGCTGCTCTCGGCGGTGCCGCTGCCCGAGCCTGGCGCTCAGCGCAATCCCATCATCCTCAAGGGAGACGTGCCGAGTCCGATCAACCCGCCGAGCGGGTGCCGCTTCCACACCCGTTGCCCATACGTATTCGATCGCTGCCGGACCGAGGAGCCGACATTGCGCGCGGCTGGACCCGAGCAGTGGGTGGCCTGTCATCTCGAAGAAGGTGCGACGGTGACGAGCGGCTAGCGGTCTGGGCGGTCGCAAAGCTCTGGATCGAGGCGCAGGGGCGTCAATCGGGCGAGGATGACACTCTGCTCCTGTTTTGCCCGACGAGTCAAAAACGTTTGCGACGAAAATTCATGTGTAAAAACAACCTCATTCTACTGTGCATGGGGTTGTTTTCGCGTTTTTTGTTTTAGCCGCCTTCAACCCTGGCGGCGCAGGAAGCCCGTGATCGTGACCTTTTCCCAGATGTCGGCCGCGGCAAACGGATCGGCTTGGTTGAAAGCCTCGACCTCGCTGCGGCCGGGCGCCTCGATCAGGAACAGGCTGCCAATCATCCTCTCGCCGTCGTCGGAGACCAGCGGCCCTGACATCACGATCTTGACGCCGAAGCGCGAGGTGTCGCTCAGGAAAGCCTTGTGGGCGTCGTAATTGGCGAGCCGGATCGGCAGCGCGCCGGCGCGGTCGAGGGCGTGAATGGCGAACAGCATGATGGTCTCCGTTTATATCACGTTTTCTTGGGACGGCCGCGGCTGCGGCCGTCCGGGCTTGTCGTGATGGCGGCGGTTGGTTACTTGCCGCCGAGCTTGCTGGCTTCTTCGAAAGTCGGGCAGCTCCGTTGCTCCAGCGGCACGTCGAACGGCTGGTAATTGTCCTTGGTGATCACGGTCGGCTTCAGCACGATCTCAGCAATGACGGGCTGGTTGCGCAAGGAGCGGATCGCCATCATGGTGCCGAGGCAGCCTTGAAAGAATCCGTTGTAATCGCCGCTCGCGAGCAGCTTGCCGGACTTGATCGCGTCGATCGCTTCCTTGGTGCCGTTGATGCCGATCACCTGCGCCTTGCGGTTGGCGCCGTCGAGGGCCTCGATCGCGCCGACCGCCATGGCGTCGTTGGCGGCGAGCACGCCGTCGATCTGCGCGTTCGACTGCATCAGATTCTCCATCACCTGGAGCGCCTGGAGCCGCTGGTAATTGCCGGGCTGCGAGGCCAGCAGTTTCGCACCGGCGTTTTCCTTCAACGCGTCGTTGAAGCCGCGGACGCGGTCGACATTGGTCAGCGAGCCCTTGACGCCCTCGATGATGACGATGTTGCCCTTGCCGCCGAGCGTCTTGAGCAGGAAGCGCGCGGTCTCGAGCCCGAGGCTGTAATCGTCGGCGCCGACGAAGGACAGGAACTTGCCGCCGGCCGAGCGGTCGGTGATGTTGACGACGGGGATCTTGGCGTCGTTGATCTTCTCGACGCCCGGCACCATCGCCTTGTAGTCGACCGGCGTGAAGACGATGGCGCTCGGCTTCTTCACCACGACGTCTTCGATCTGGCTGAGCTGCTCCGGAATGCTGTCGGGCTTGGTCGGGATGTACTGCAGCGTCTTGGCGTTCAGCGTCTTCGCCATGTTGTCCGCGCCGACTCGCACCGTCTGGAAGAACGGGTTGGTCTGGTTCTTGGTGAAGACGGCGATGGTCTCGCCGTCGGCTCGCGCTTGCGTGGTGAGCGCAGCCGCCATCAGCAGCGGCAGCGCCAAATAGCCCAGTGTCTGTTTCATGTTGCCTCCATCCCTCGTTTTGCTTGTTGGTCGTTCAAGAACTCATTGCGCGCGGCGGCGGGTCTTCATGTCGAGCCAGACCGCGAGAATGACGATGATGCCGGTGACGATCGGCTGCCAGTTGGCGCTGACCGACAAGAGGTTCATGCCGTTCAGCACCAGCGTCAGGATCAGTGCGCCGATGAAGGTGCCGAACACGGTACCGACGCCGCCAAACAGCGAGGTGCCGCCGATCAGCACCGCGGCGATCGCGGGCAGCGTCAGGCTTTCGCCGATGTCGGCCTCGGCCGAATTGAGCCGCGACAGGAAGATGATCGAGGCGAGCCCCGCCATGGTGCCGGAGACGGCGTAGACCAGCAGCAGGCGTCGGGCGACCGGAATGCCGGAGAGCCGCGCCGCGACCGGATTGGCGCCGATCGCGTAGATCTCCTGGCCCCAGATCGTTCGCTGCGCAAACAGCGTTCCGATCCCGAGGAACACCAGCAGCAGATAGACCGGGATCGGCAGGCCGAATAGATAGCCGCTGCCGATCTGGCGGAAGCCGGCCGGGAAGCCGTGAAGGGTTTCGCCCGCCATGTACCAATAGGTGAGGCCGTTCAGCACCCAGAGCATGCCGTAAGTGGCGATGAAGGAGGGGATGCGCAGCGCGGTGACCATGACGCCGTTGAGGAGCCCAACGATGCCGCCGCAGGCAAGCCCCGTGAGTATGCCGAGCGCCGGCGAGCCGGTCTTGTGGATCACGGTCCCGGCGATGCAGGCGGACAGCGCCACATTGGCGCCGACGGAGAGATCGAGGCCCGCGGTCAGCACCACCAGGGTCAGGCCGGAGGCGATGAAGAAGGTCAGGCTCGCCTGCCTGAGCACATTGAGAATGTTGCCGAGGCTCAGGAAGGAATCGCTGAGCACGGCGAGCACCGCACAGATCAGCAGCGCCGCAAGCAGGCGATAGAACATTTGGATCGCGTCCTGCGACAGGAACGAGCGGGGCGGCGCGATGGCGTCTTTGCTGATGTCGGTCATGCGCGGCTCCGCAGGCCGTCAAGGAAGAGGGCAACGATGACGAGGACGCCGACGCTTGCGACCTGCACCGAGGACGGCAGCGAGATCAGGTTCAGCCCGTTGCGCAGCACGCCGACCGAGAGCACCCCGAGCAGCGTGCCGAGCAGCCAGCCATTGCCGCGCTCGAACGACGTGCCGCCGACGGCGACGGCCGCGATCGCATCGAATTCGAGACCGAGGCCCGCGGTTGGATGCCCGGAATTCATCCGCGCAGTCATCAAGAGGCCGGCGATGCCGGCCATGGCGCCGCCGATCGCATAGACCGCGATCAGCAGCTTATTCGGTGAGAGGCCGGCGTAGCGCAGCGCCTCGCGGTTGCCGCCGAGCGCGAAGATGTAGGTGCCGAAGCGGGTGTGATAGAGCAGGCCGTGGAAGACCGCGTAGGTCACGAGTGCCATCACGATCGGCACGGGAATTCCCAAAAGCGTCGCCGAATAGATGTCGCGCACGCTGTGGGGGATGCCGACCACGCTCTGGCCGTCGCTGACGATCAGCGATAGGCCCTGCGCCATGCCGAGCGTGCCCAAGGTCGCAACGAAGGGCGGGATGCCCACGATGGCGACCAGCCAGCCATTGGCGAAGCCGAAGGCCGCGCCGACGAGGAGCCCGGCACCGAGGCCGAGCAACATCGAGTGGGTGGTGAGCGAGACGATGGCGACGCAGAGCGAGGTCAGCGTCAGCACCGCGCCCATCGACAGGTCCAGCCCCTCGGTCATGATGATCAAGGTCATCGGCAGCGCGAGCATGGTCAGGATCGTCGACTGCACCAGCACGTTGGAGAGGTTGGCGACCGACAGGAAGCCGGGCGCGATCGTGCTGAACAGCGCGATCAGCAGCACCAGCACGATGGCAACGCCGGGAATCCGTTGCAGCGGATTCGGTTGAGAGACGACCGCGGCCTCACGCATGATGCATCCCCAGTCGCACGATGTTCTCCTCGGTCAGCTCGCTACGCGCGAGATGCCCGGCGATGCGCCCTTCGCGCATCACATAGGCGCGGTCGCAGACGTGGCAGATCTCGACCTGTTCGGACGAGATCATCAGCGCCGCCGCGCCTTCCGCGACAAGGCGGTCGATCAGGGCGAAGATTTCGGCCTTGGCGCCGATGTCGATGCCCCGGGTCGGCTCGTCGAAGATGAAAAGCTTTGAGCCGGCGGCGAGCCACTTGCCGATCACGACCTTCTGCTGATTGCCGCCTGAAAGCAGGCCGACGGTCTGCCGTGCGCTAGGCGTCGCAATGCGTAGCTGACGGATCAGGCCGTCGGCAGTGCGCTGCGCACTGCGCTGGTCGAACAACCCGCTCGGGAACAGTTTTCGCAGCGCCGACACTACCAGATTGTCGCTCACCGATCGCAGCAGCGCGAGACCTTCGCTCTTGCGGCTCTCCGGGATCAGCGCAATGCCGCGGCGGGCGGCGAGGTCGGGCTCACCGGAAATGACTTTGCCGTCGAACACGATCTCGCCTGATGTCACGGGATCGGCACCGAAGATCGCGCGCGCGACTTCGCTGCGACCGGAGCCGACCAGGCCACACAGGCCGACAATCTCACCGCGGCGCACCTCGATGTTGATGTCGGCGATCCCCGTCGATGAACTCAAGGCCTTGACCTCGAGCAGCAGCTCGCCGGGCTTGTCGGCAAAATTGCGCGGGTAGGTCATGTCAACGTTGCGACCGACCATCATGCGGACGAGCTGGTCCGGCGTGACGTCAGCAGGTTTGACGCCGTCGATGCGGCGGCCGTCACGCAGCACGGTGATGCGGTCGCCGAGCGCGAACACCTCCGCCATGCGGTGCGAGATGTAGACGATCGAGACGCCGTCGGCCTTCAGCCGCGCGATCAGCGCGAACAGCAGCTCGGTCTCGCGATCGGATAGCGCCGCAGTCGGCTCGTCCATCACCAGGATGCGGGCGTTCTGGCTGATCGCCTTCGCGATCTCGACCATCTGCTGCTGCGCCACCCCCAGCTTGTCAACGATGGTGGAGGGATCGATGTCAAAGCCGATCGTGCCGAGCACGCGCGCCGCGTCGGCCAAAATCTTGCGGCGATCGATCGTGCCGGGGATGCGGCCCTTCGGCTCGCGGCCGAGAAAAATGTTCTGGGCGATATCGAGATGGGGGACGAGGGAGAATTCCTGGAAGATCACGGCAATGCCGAGCTTCTGCGCGTCCGCGGCCGAGTGGATCGCGACCGGCTCGCCTCTGTAGTAGAACTCGCCGGCATCGGCGCGATAGGCGCCGCACAGCACCTTCATCAGGCTCGACTTGCCGGCGCCGTTCTCGCCCAGCAGCATGTGGACTTCGCCGGGGAAGACGGCAAAGGAGACGTCGTCCAGCGCCTTGACGCCGGGAAACTCCTTACTGATGCCGCGCAGCTCAAGGAGCGGGACAGGTGAGGCGGGCTCGACGGCTAATGCGGCGGTGCTCATGCCTGCGCTCCGCCTGCAAAGATCTTTCCGGGGTTCATCAGTCCGTCAGGGTCGAGCGCGCTCTTGATCGACCGCATCACATCGACGGCCTCGCCGAGCTCGTCGGTGAGATAATCGATCTTGCCGAGCCCAATGCCGTGCTCGCCGGTGCAGGTGCCGTCCATGGCAATCGCGCGGGCGACCATGCGGGCCTGCAGCGCCTTGGCGCCTTCGGCTTCCTCGGGCCTGGCCGGGTCGACCAGGATCAGCATGTGAAAGTTGCCGTCGCCGACATGGCCGACGATCGGCGCGGTGAAGCCGTGCGCGTCCGCGTCGCGCCGCGTTTCGGTCAAGCATTCGGCGAGCCGCGAGATCGGCACGCAGACATCGGTGATCACTGCGCGCGCGCCGGGTCGCAGGCCCAGGCCGGCATAGAGCGTATTGTCGCGGGCGTGCCAGAGCCGACTGCGATCCTCCGGCGCCTTGGCCCAGGCAAAACCGTGGCCGCCATGGTCGGCGGCGATCGCCTCTGCGGCCTCGGCCTGTTCGGCAACAGAGGCCTCGGAGCCGTGGAATTCGAAGAACAGCGTCGGGGCTTCGCGATAGCCGAGCTTCGCATAGGCGTTGATGCCGCGCATCATGACGTCGTCGAGCAGCTCGATACGCGCCACGGGGATCGCGGACTGGATCATCGAGATCGCGCTGTCCACGGCGTTGGGCAGGGTGTCGAAGCTGCAAACCGCGGCCGAGATCGCCTGCGGCACGGGATGCACCTTCAGCGTGATTTCGGTGATTAAACCGAGCGTGCCCTCGGCGCCGACGAACATGCGCGTCAGGTCGTAACCGGCGGCTGACTTGCGCGCGCGTCTGGCGGTCCGGATCACGCGGCCGTCGGCCAGAACCACCTCCAGCGCCATGACGTTGTCCTTCATGGTGCCGTAGCGCACCGCCATCGTGCCGGAAGCTCGCGTGGACGTCATGCCGCCGATCGAGGCGTCGGCGCCGGGATCGATCGGAAAGAAAAGCCCAGTGCCGCGCAGCTCCGCATTGAGCTGCTTTCGTGTGATGCCGGGCTGCACGACGACGTCCATGTCGCTATCGTGCACCGTCAGCACCTTGTTCATGCGTGCGAAGTCGAAGCAGACGCCGCCCGCGACCGCGGCCGCATTGCCTTCGAGCGAGGTCCCGGCGCCGAACGGTACGATGGGCATATTCGCGCCAGCGCACAGCTTGACGATCTCCGCGACTTCCTGCGTGGTTTCAGGGAAGACGACGATGTCGGGCGGCAGGTTGCGATAATGCGACTCGCTCTGCCCATGCTGATCGAGCACGCCACGCGCGACGCTCGCGCGCGGGCCGATCATGCCTGTGAGGCGATCGGCCAATATGCTCGTGCTGACTCGCGGTCCCATTCTTACTCCCTGTCTGGCCCTGTTGTCGGACTCTTGTCTGGTCCGCCGTCGTTCAGCTTAAGCGGCTCTTGCGCTGCTAGCGACCTGCTTCAGGCCGAAATCATAGTTGAGGTGAAAATACTCGATGTCTACCATGCGACCATCGGGCGCACGGCCGGGCGGGCACTGCACAAATTCGCGGATCAGGCTGTCCTTGACGCCGAACACCACGTCGCTGTCGAGATACTGGTCGCCGGCCACGAACACATGGGTCACGAGTTGCTCGAAGCCGGGCGCCGAGATCATGAAATGCACGTGCGCCGGGCGCCAGGGATGGCGGCCCTGGACCGCCAGCATGTCCCCAACTGTGCCGTCATGTGGGATCGGATAGGCAGCCGGCTTGATCGACCAGAAATTGAAGCGGCCGTTCTGGTCGGTGTGGAAGCGCGCCCGCATCGCAAGGTCGCCGATCTTGTCGAGCTGCTGCACGTCGTAATAGCCATCATCGTCGGAATGCCAGACATCCACGACGGCGCCGGCAAGCGGCCGTCCGTCGACGGTCGACACCGAGCCGGTGACGAGCATCGGATCGCCTTCCATCGGGCCGGAGATGTCAGCGCCGTTGTCTTTCTCGGGCGACGCCTGCACGAAGAACGGACCGAGCACCGTGGTTTCGGTGGCGCCTTCCGGCACGGGATGATTGATCGCGTCGACCAGCATGGAGACGCCGAGCGCGTCCGACAGCAGGATGAACTCCTGGCGCTTGTCGTCGCACATGTGGCCGGTGCGGGTCAGGAACTCGATGCCGTATTCCCATTCCTTCTGGGTCGGTCGCACCTCGCGGACGAAGGCATGAAGGTGGCGCACCAGCGCTTCGCTGACCTGCTTGATCCGCGGATCGGTCGCGCCTGCGATCCGATCCAGCACCGCGTCCGTGATCGTGTTCTCGTTGAAATTTCGCATAGGTGCCTCCGTGAATCAGAGTTTGGGCTCGCCAAGGCCGGACAGCCGCTCGAGGTGCTTGACGGTCGCGATGAAGTCGGCGTCGCCGTCGCCCTGCGCGACCAGCGAGCCATAGGTCTCGCGCACCTGGGCCGCGAGCTGAAGCGGCACGCCGACGGCGTGGCCGGCACCGAGGATCAGATCGAGATCCTTGGCCATCTGCCTGCAGGAGAAAGTCGAGTCGAAATCGCGGCTGCGCAGCGGCGCGGTCTTGTATTTCACCATCGGCGAGGCGACCGCGCTGTCGTCGAGGACTTTCAGAATGTCCTGCCAGCCGATGCCGCCCTTGCGCGCCAGCGCCAGACTCTCCGCCATCATCGCGGCCGACACCGCGATCATCAGATTGACCGCAAGCTTCGCATATCGCGCTTCCTCGCCGGGCCCAAGATAGGTCTGGGCGCGGGTGAAGGCGGCAAGCAGCGGCTTTGCGTTTTCGTAGGCGTCCTCCGGGCCCGAGACGAAGCAGCTCAGCGCGCCGGTGTGGACGATACTGGCATTGCCCGAGACCGGCGCCCGCAGGTAGAAGACACCGCGCGCCTGGGCGGCGGCGTCGACCTCTGCGGACGCCTCGACGCTCACGGTGCTGGTCTCGATCACAACAGATCCAGCCGCCATCGCGGCGATGAGGCCGGTTGGGCCGAGCAATGCGCCGCGCAAGGCAGCGTCATCGGGCAAGGACGTGACGATCGCGGCCTTGCCGTCCACGGCCTCGGCCGGTGAAGCGGCAATCGAAATGCCTTGCGTGCGAGCCTCCTCGAGCCGTGCGGCGCTCCGGTCGAACGCGGTCACCGCATAACCGGCCTTGGCGACGAGCACCGACATCGGCAAGCCCATCTTGCCGATCCCGATGAAAGCGATGTGTTTCGAAGCGTCCGTCATTGTTGTTGTCCTTGACGCCCTCAGGCGGCGTGTCCCTGTCGTTCGATGTCGTGCACCAGTCGCCGGCCGGATTGCACGAGCAGTTCCTTCTTCGCCCCCAGGCCCTCGGCCAGCAGCCGACCATTCCGCTTCTTCCACACGCCGCCGATCATCACGGCCTCGATATTGGCAAGGCTCGTCTGCATCACCACGGTGGAAACGGGATCGTGCACCGGGACGAGGTTGAGATCGGAGCAATTGATGATGACGAGGTCGGCGAGCTTGCCCGGTGTCAGCGAGCCGATCTGGTCCTCGCGGCCGAGCATGCGGGCGCCTTCCGTCGTGATCCAGCGCAGCGCCTCGCGGACGGGGATCGTGGTCGTCGCCGGAATGGTGCCGCTGGCCTTGCGCGACTCGGCGTTGTCGAGCGCCCGCTGCATCGAGAGCGCAACGCGCGCGGCGGAGAAGAGGTCGCCCGCCAGTACGGATTCCAGATCGATGCCGATGGTCGGCCGCACGCCGCGCTTGAGCAGCCGTCCGGTGATCGGAAAGCCGTGGCCCTGGATCATTTCGTTCTCCGGCGTCACCGAGAAGGAGACGCCGAGATCGACCATCCGGTCCAGCAGTTCGTCAGGCAGGTCATTGCCATGGACGATGTTGATTCCGGCGCCCACGAGACCCGCCTCGATCAGCTTCTCCCAGCCACCGGGCGTCTTCGCAGGACCACCGCCCTGATGCATCGATGCGATCAGCTTGAGTTCCCGCGCCATGCGAAAATCGTGCATGGCGACGTCCAGCGTCGAATAGTGCGGGCCGAGGATCGCGAGTCCAAGCGTGACGAGGCCGTCGCGGTCGGCGAGGGGCCCCGCCAGCAGTCGCTCGACCTCACGGCGTGGATGCGGGATCTCCGAGAAATGCGGTTCGCCCGGTTTCGGTTCGGGCTTGGGCGAGCCGTGGAAGAAGGCCGCCCGGATACCGCATTCGATCAGGCCACGCACCGCGGCGTCGGTATGATCGGGCGTCGGATTGTTGTGGCACCAGTCGACCAGCGTGGTGGTGCCGTGATTGATCTGGTTCAGCACACCCACCAAGGTCGCGATATAAATGTCCTCGGGCCTGAAGACCGTAGCGAGACCAGCATGCATGCGGCGGAAATATTCCAGCAGCGTCCAGTTGGCGGCATAACCGCGCAAGCCCGTCTGCCAGGTGTGCATATGGGCGTTGATCAGGCCGGGGATGACGATGCGGCCGGTGCCATCGACGATCTCGGTCTCGGTCGCGCCGCCGACGTCGATCGATGGACGCACATCAACGATGCGGCTGCCCTCGATCAGCACGTCGCCGCCAGGTAAATCGCCGATCGTGTCATCCATGCTGATGATGACGGCGGATTTGATGAGCGTGCGCCGCATCGAATCAAACTGCCGTTTTGATGGCGCCGGGCGGCTCGCCGGCCCAGGCGCGCGCGATCAGGTCGCGAATGGCGTCGCGTTCGAGCGGGCGCGGGTTCCAGTAGGCGTTGGTGACCGCGAGGTCGGCAGCCTTGTCGATGCCGCCTTCGGGCATGCCGATGTCGCGCAATGCGACCTTCGCACCCAGCCGCTTCGCGAGCTCGAAAAGTCCTTGCGGTGCATCGGCGGCGCCGATTGCGCGTGAGATCCGCGCCATCGCATCGGGCACGGCCGGCGCGTTATAGGCCAGCGCGTGCGGCAGCACGATGGTGTGGGTCTCGGCATGCGGCAGGTCGAAGGTGCCGCCGAGCGTGTGGCAGAGCTTGTGATGCAGCGCCATGCCGACGGTGCCGAGGCAGACGCCGCACAGCCAGGCGCCATAGAGCGCTTCGGTGCGAGCCTCGCGATCGTCGCCCTTGGCGGCGATGGCGGGCAGGGCACGCGCCAAGGCGCGAATGCCTTCTTCTGCCATCAGCGAGGTGACGGGATTGGTGTCGCGCGCGTAGAGCGCTTCTACCGCATGTGCGATGGCGTTGATGCCTGATGTCGCGGTCAGGCTCGCCGGCAGCGTCAAAGTGAGATCGACATCGTAGATCACGGTCTCCGGCAGGATGGCGGCGTCGCGGACCGTGGTCTTCAGGCCATTCTCGGTCTGGCCGACGATCGGCGTCATCTCCGAGCCGGCATAGGTCGTGGGAATGCAAAGCTGGTTGATGCCGGTGCGCAAGGCCAGCGCCTTGCCGAGGCCGGTCGTGGATCCGCCACCGAGGGAAATGACGCAGTCGGCCTCGCACGCCTTCATCGCCGCGAGCGCCCGCTCCGTGACCTCGACCGGCGTGTGCATGGTCGCGCCCGGAAAGATGCCGCCGTAGAGCGGACCGAGCGCCGCGCCCAAACTTTTGCCTTGCGCCTCCTGCTGCGGCGTCGTCAGCACCAGGGCGCGCTTGCCACCGAGCCGCTCGACCTCGGCCTTGGCCGAGGCCAAAGCTCCGCTGCCGAACACGACGCGGCAGGGCAGGTTTTCAAAGGTGAACGTACCGATCATGCGCCGGTCTCTTTGATGGGATAATCGACCTGGAAGCGTCCGATCCGCAAGTCGCCCAGCGCCTCGCGCACGCGCAGATGTTCCGGGTGGGTGGCATAGGCCGCGAGCGCAGCGTGGTCGGTGAATTCGGAGAACAGAACGACGTCGCAGGCGTAGTCGACATCGCTGACATCGAGACCGACTTCGATATGGGTGAGGCCGTCGATCCGGCCGCGCAGCCCCTCGAACAGGGTCTTGACCTTGACCCGGGCGGCAGAACGCTCCGCCGGCGTCTCGCCGCGCAGCCGCCACATCACGATGTGCCTGATCGGGCCCGACATTTCCCTGTTTCCTCGCCTGCTATCTTGCTTGTGTTTAGGCCATTTTGACTTGCGGGATACGGAAATAAAGCTCAATAATCGTAAGTCTCTTTTCCTGTTTGCGAAAAAATGGACCGCCTGCTCCAGTTGGAAGTATTCGCCAAGACGGCCGAGCTCGGCAGCATGTCCAAAGCTGCCGAAGCCCTACGGATGTCGAATGCTGCCGCGAGCCGCCATCTCAGCGCTCTCGAGGAGCGCCTTGCAGTCCGGCTGATCGAGCGCAACACCCGTCGGCTGTGGTTGACTGAGGCGGGGCAGGAGCTGCTGGAGCGCTCGAGCCGGGTTTTGAGCGAGTTGGCCGAGGCCGAGGACATCGTCAGCGATCGGGCGCTGTCGCCGCAAGGCATGCTGCGGGTCACGAGCTCGCTGTCCTTTGCGGTGATCTATCTGGCGCCGATGCTGCCAGCCTTCCGCGCGCGCTATCCGAAGCTCAACATGCAGATCACCACCGCCAACCGGTACTCCGATTTCATCGAGGCCGGCATCGACGTGGCGATCAGGACGCGCGAGCAGGAGCCGGATTCCAACATCATCGTCCGCCGCATCGGCCAGATGCGGCGGGTGCTCGCTGCTGCGCCGTCCTACCTCGCAAGCTGCGGCGAGCCGGAGCAGCCCGCCGATCTCGCGCGCCACAACATGCTGATCTACAATCTCGCCAACGATCCCTATTCGCTGCGCCTGCGCAAGGGCAATGGCGCGCAGACTGTTCGCATCACGTCGACGCTCGACAGCAATGACGGCCAGGTCATCCGCGGCGCCGCGCTGGCGGGGCTCGGCATCCTCATCCAGCCGCTCTATATCGTGCAAAGCGATATCGCTGCGGGCCGCCTCGTCCCCGTTCTGATGGACTGGGAGCTGCCGCTGCTCACGATGAACATCGCCTACCAGAACCGTGCCGGACTGCCTGCCAAGATCAGGGTCTTTTCCGACTTCCTGGTCACCCACATCCGCGAGCATTCGCAGCCGGGGATCTGGATCGACGCGGCGAAGTGAGCGACATTTTCGAATTCAGGCGGCTTTGTAGAAGGCACATCCATTGAAAGCCAGGACATCCGGCACCGCATGGCGGCATGCCAACATCGGTCGGCTGCTCAACAACGCGGTGCGGCGCTTCGAAGGTCGTGTGCTCGAACTGATGAGCGAGAAGGGGCATGGCGAAACGAGGATCGCGCATGTCGGCCTCACACGTAATCTCGACGTGGAGGGGACCAGACTGACGGAGCTCGCCCGCCGCGC
Source organism: Bradyrhizobium sp. 35 (assembly GCF_023073215.1). NCBI lineage: Bacteria > Pseudomonadati > Pseudomonadota > Alphaproteobacteria > Hyphomicrobiales > Nitrobacteraceae > Bradyrhizobium > Bradyrhizobium sp. 35. The sequence continues at coordinate 111,365 of NZ_JADPJC010000157.1, read as the reverse complement.
CTCCATGAGCAAGCAGGCGATGGGCGAGCTGGTCGATCAATGCGCCGAGCTCGGCTTGGTCGATCGGATCGCCGATCCGACCGATCGCCGCGCGCGCATCGTCATGTTCACGCCGGCCGGGCGCAAATGGCTCGATGCGTTCCGCGACGCGGTCGACGTCGCCGAGCAGGAGATGCGCGCCGAACTCGGCAAGGCCACGATGGATGCAATCCTGAAGGGACTGGCGGTCTATGGCGCGACGTTCGATACGCTCGATGACGCCAAGTAGTCAGGCTACTTGACGATATCGTCAGGCGACCTTACCATGCGGAATAATGCTGGTTGGGAGAAGCGCCTTGGAAACATGTCTGACGGCCTCGGTGCTCATCGTGGGTGGGGGGCCCTGCGGCCTGATGCTCGCCAACGAGCTCGGCCGGCGCGGCGTGTCCGCGATCCTGGTCGATGAAAAGCCGGGCACGGCATTCAATCCGCAAGCCAATGCGACGCAAGCGCGCTCAATGGAGCACTATCGGCGGCTGGGTTTTGCCGACGAGATCCGACGCGAAGGTCTGCCTGCGGATTATCCGACCGACGTTGCGTATTTCACGCGCTACACCGGTTACGAGCTGGCCCGATTTCAATTGCCGTCATCGTCACGCGCGGGCGAGCTCGTCAAGGGCATGTCGGGCTCCTGGAGCGCCGCCGAGCTGCCGCATCGGGTCTCGCAAAAATACGTCGAGGCGGTGCTGCGCCGCCACGCCGAACGGCTTCCCGGAATACGGCTCAGCTACGGTCATCGTCTGATCAGCTACGTCGAGAGCGGTGACGGCGTTATCGCCGAGATCGAATGTCTCGATGACAACAGCCGCTTTCAGGTCCGGGCCGACTTCCTGGTCGGAGCCGACGGGCCGCGCTCGATGGTCCGGCAATCGCTCGAGATCGTCTACGGCGGCGAAACCGGAACGCAGCGCGATTTCATGGGCGGCCGCATGCTGGCGGTCTATCTCCGTTCGCCTGGCTTCTACGCGAGCATCCCGCATGCCAAGGCGTGGATGTACAATTGCTTCAACGGCGACCGCCGCGCCTTCATGGCATCCGTGAATGGTCGCGACGAATTTGCGTTTCACACGCAGCTTCGGCCCGGGGAAGACGAGATTGCGATCACAATCAACGAGGCCAAAGCAGCGTTCCAGCGCGCTTGCGACGCGCCGATTGACTGCGAAGTGCTGTCATTCGTGACCTGGACCGCCGGCCACGCGCTGGTCGCGAACGGAATGCAGCGGGGCAGAGTGTTCCTCGGCGGCGACGCGGCGCATCTGTTCACGCCGACCGGAGGCCTTGGCTACAACACCGCGATCGAGGATGCGGTCAACCTCGGCTGGAAGCTCGCAAGCGTCGTCAAGGGTGTGAGCCCGGCGGGGCTGCTCGACAGCTATGAGGTCGAGCGGCGTCCGGTGGCGCTGCGCAACACCGATTATGCGCGTCGCTTTGCCGACTCGCTCGGTCTGTTCGCTCCCGCGCCTGACATCGAGGACGCCACCGAGGCCGGCGACGAGGCGCGGCGGACGGCGGGCGTCTATCTCGAACAGCACGCCCGCGCGGAATTCAACATTCCCGGCGTCACCTTCGGTGGGCGCTACGACGGCTCGCCGATCATCGTCTCCGACGGCAGCCAGCCGCCGCCCGATGCCGCGAACGTCTACGTTCCGAGCGCCTGTCCCGGCGGCCGCGCCCCGCATACGTGGTTGGAGGACGGCGTCTCGCTGTACGACCTGTTCGGGTTCGAGTGGACGCTGCTCCAGTTCGGCGAGGTCATGACCTCTCAAGCGTCAGTCGTCGAGACCATCCGTGCGATCGGGGTTGATGTGAAACTCGTCACGCTGCCGAAATCCCTGCGCGATCTCTATGAGGCGGATCTGGCTTTGATACGCCCCGACCAGATCGTGGCTTGGCGCGGCAGCGCGTCACAGGCTGGTACGATCGGGCGCGTCCTTGCCCGAGCACTCGGACACAACGCGAGCGACGGCGCACGGCTGGCAAGCTGATCGACTCTCGCCGTTGCATCCGACCAGCGGCTGCGGCGGCCAATAACAACAAGACAACAAAACGACAAATGACACCGGAGGAGGAAACCGTGACGACAAGAGCATTGGAGCACTACGACGACCATGCCGCCGCCGGCGCCACTGCCGAGCAGACGGCGAGCAGCCGCCGGCGTATCCTGATCGCCGGCACCATCGGCACCGCGATCGAATGGTACGACTTCTTCATCTACGGCCTGATCGCGCCGCTGGTGTTCGATCAATTGTTCTTTCCGAAGTTCGACCAGCTCACGGCGACGATTGCGGTGTTCGCGACGTTTGCCGTCGGATTTTTGGCGCGTCCGCTCGGCGGGCTTGTATTCGGCCATTTCGGTGACCGTCTCGGCCGAAAGTCCGTCTTGCTGTGTACGCTGCTCATGATGGGACTTGCGACCATGTCGATCGGATTGTTGCCGACCTACGCCAGTGCAGGCGTGGCTGCGACCGTCGCGCTCGTGGCGTTGCGCTTCGTTCAGGGGTTTGCGCTCGGCGGCGAATCGACTGCGGCGATCCTTATGGCGATCGAGACGGCGCCCGGGCACCGGCGCGGCTTCTCGGCCGCGGTGATCCAGGCCGCAGGACCCGTCGGTGTCGTGCTCGCCTCGTTTGCGGCGCTCACGATCGCGCGGCTGCCGGAAGCGGACCTGCTGTCATGGGGCTGGCGCGTGCCGTTCCTGATCAGCGCGGTTCTGGTCGCGCTCGGCGTCTATATGCGCCTGCGCATCGAGGAGAGCGCGACATTCCGAAAGGCGAAGGTGACGGAAGTAGCGCCTGTGGTCGAAGCGCTGCGGGAACATTGGCGGCCGATCCTCATCGTATTCTTCGCCGAGATGGCGCAGACGTCCTATTTCTATCTGACAGCCATCTTCACCATCTCCTTCGCGACCCGTCAGCTCGGCGTCCAGAAAGACGTCATCACGCAGGCCGTGCTGTTCGCCAATCTCGTCGGGCTCGTTGCGATGCCACTCATCGGAGCCTGGTCCGACCGTATCGGACGAAAGCGTCTGTTCTTGGCCGGCGTGGTGCTTGCAGCCATCTCGATGTTTGCATTCTACGGTGTGGTCGCGAGCCGCGACACGGTGCTGGTGACGGGCGCGGTGATCCTCGCCGCGGGGGTGATCCATCCGCTGATGTTCGGCAGCGAAGGAAGCTATTTTCCGGAATTGTTTCCGACCCGCATTCGCTTCACCGGCGTGTCGATCGGAAAGCAGCTCGGGACGGTGCTCGGCGGCGGCATTGCGCCGCTGGTCGCCACCAGCCTGTTTGCGCAGACGGGCTCCACCTACGCGATCACAGGATACTACGTTGCGCTCGCGCTCGCGGCGATGATTGCGCTCGGCTTTGCGCGTGAAACCGGAAAATCGCGGCTGCTCGGCTAGAGCGAGCGCCATTATCAACCCCAGGGAGGTTTTTCATGGACGTCAGTCTTCTCATCAACGGGCAGGATCAGGCCGCTTCCAGCGGCAAGGTGTTCGAGCGGCGCAATCCGCTGTCGCAGGAGGTCGCAAGCCGCGCGGCCGCCGCGACCGCTTCCGATGCCGACGCCGCGGTGGCGGCGGCCTCCGCCGCGTTTGCCGCATGGTCGGCGCTCGGCCCGAATGCGAGGCGAGCCCTGTTGCTGAAGGCCGCAGATGCGCTTGAGGCCAAGCGCGACGCCTTCGTCCGGATCATGATGGCCGAGATCGGCACGACGGAGATCTGGTCGGCCTTCAACGTCAAGCTCGCGACCGGCATGCTGCGCGAAGCGGCGTCGCTCACCACGCAGATCGCCGGCGAGGTGATCCCGTCGGACAAGCCGGGATGCCTCGCGATCTCCATTCGACAGCCCGCCGGCGTGTGCCTCGGCATCGCCCCGTGGAATGCGCCGATCATTCTCGGCGTTCGCGCCGTGGCGACGGCGCTTGCCTGCGGCAATTCCGTCGTGCTCAAGGCCTCCGAGATATGCCCGGGGACGCACCGGTTGATCGGCGAGGTCTTCAAGGACGCAGGCTTTCCGCCCGGTGTCGTAAATGTTCTGACCAACGCACCGGCCGATGCGCCCGCTCTGGTCGAGCGCCTGATCGCCAATCCGGCCGTGCGGCGGATCAATTTCACCGGCTCGACCCGCGTCGGTCGCGTCATCGCCGAGCTGGCCGGGCGCCAGCTCAAGCCAGTGCTGCTCGAACTAGGGGGCAAGGCGCCTCTGGTCGTGCTCGACGATGCCGACGTCGATGCCGCCGTCGCGGCCGTGGCGTTTGGCGCCTTCATCAATCAGGGCCAGGTCTGCATGTCGACCGAACGGGTGATCGTCGACGAGGCGGTAGCGGCGTCCTTTGTCGACAAGCTCGCGAAGAGAACGGCTGCGCTTCCGGCCGGCGCCCCGCGCTCCGGTCCCGTTGTCGTCGGCTCGATGATCGACGAGGCGCCGGCCAAGCATGTCGTTGCGTTGATCGACGACGCGGTCGCCAAAGGCGCCGTCAAGCTCGCGGGCGGCGACCGGGTTGGCACGGTCGTCCCGGCCACCGTGCTCGACCGCGTGGTGCCCGGCATGCGCATCTATACCGAGGAGAGCTTTGGTCCCGTCGTCTCGGTGATCCGGGCAAGTGGCGTGGATGACGCGGTGCGGCTTGCCAACGATACCGAGTACGGCCTCTCGGCCGCCGTGTTCGGCCGCGACGTCGCGCGTGCGCTGACGGTGGCGCAGCGGATCGAAAGCGGCATCTGCCACGTCAACGGCTCGACCGTGCATGACGAGGCGCAGATGCCGTTCGGCGGCATGAAGGGATCGGGCTACGGCCGCTTCGGAGGTCAGGCCGGGATCGCCGAGTTCACCGATCTGCGCTGGATCACCATCGAGACCCAGCCGCAGCACTATCCCTTCTGACCGCGCAACAAGCGAAGCCCATCAGGACGCTATTCATGAATTCGAAAGTTCTCACGGTTCGGGAAGCGACCCTCGGTGTGCTTCGCTCCTTTGGCGTCGATCGCGTTTTCGGCAACCCCGGCTCGACCGAGCTTGCCTTCCTTGGCGACTGGCCCGACGACATCGACTACGTGCTCGGATTGCAGGAAGCCTGCGTCGTCGGCATGGCAGACGGCTATGCGCAGGCCACGGGACGAGCGGCGTTCGTCAATCTGCACTCGGCGGCTGGGCTCGGTCATGCCCTCGGCAATCTCTTCACCGCATTCCGCAACAAGACACCGATGGTCGTGACAGCCGGGCAGCAGGCGCGCAGCCTATTGCGGATGCGACCCTATCTCTTCTCCGAGGACGCCGCACAGTTTCCAAAGCCCTATGTGAAATGGAGCGCCGAACCGGCGCGCGCCGAAGATGTTCCAGCGGCGATCGCGCAGGCCTTCCTCACCGCCATGCAGCATCCCCGCGGTCCGACATTCGTGTCGGTCCCGTCGGATGATTGGGCGCGGCCCGCAACCGCTCCACCGGTCCGCTGCATCGCGACGGAGTTTGCGCCCGATCCGGCGGCGATCGTTCGGCTCGGCGCGGCGATCCGAGCCGCCAAAAAACCTATCTTCGTTGTCGGACCCGAGATCGATCGCAGCGGCTGCGTCGACGCGATGGTCGCTGTGGCCGAGCAGGCGAGCGCGGCCGTTTGGGCAAGCCCGATGTCGAGCCGTTCGAGCTTTCCGGAATTGCATCCGCTGTTCGCCGGCTTCCTTCCGGCAGCACCGGGAGGGCTCGCCCGCGCATTGCGCGGCGCCGATCTGATCGTCGTGGTCGGCGCGCCGGTGTTTACTTTCCATGTCGAAGGACAATGCGAATTGCTCGACGATGGAACGCCGGTCTGGCAGATCACGGATGATCCGACGGAAGCCGCATCCGCTTCTGTCGGTGACACCATCATCAGCACGCTCCCGAAGGCGCTGGCTGGGCTGCTGTCGGTGATGCCTGACATCGCGGAGCGCGAGGTGCCGGCCGCGCGGTTGCGGCCTGCCGCTCCTGCCGCGCAAAATCCGATTCCGCCGGGCTATGCGCTCGCCCGGCTCTCGGCGTTGATGCCGGGCGATGCGATCGTGGTCGAGGAGGCGCCGTCGCATCGCCCCGCCATTCAGCAATTCCTGCCTCGGCCCGGCGCGGACAGCTTCTACACGATGGCGAGCGGCGGACTTGGTTATAGCCTGCCGGCCTCGGTCGGCGTGGCGCTGGCGCGGCCGGGCCGCCGCATCGTCGCCCTGATCGGTGACGGATCGGCGATGTATTGCATCCAGGCAATCTGGACCGCGGTGCAACGCCGCCTGCCGATCACTTTCGTGATCATGAACAATTCAGGCTATGGCGCGATGCGCGCCTTCAGCCAGCTGATGCAGGCGCATCGCCCGCCCGGGATCGACCTGCCCGGGCTCGACTTCGTGGCGCTCGCAAGGGGAATGGGTTGTCCGGGGCAGCGCATGACCGATGTCGGCGACGTCGACGCCATCTTGACCGAAGCGTTGGCATCAAGCGGTCCCGCGCTGGTCGATATCGCCGTCGACGACGCCACGACGGACCTGTTCAGCCATCCGCGCTAGCTGGCGGCAGAGGGGCTGGTCCGCGGCGACAAGACAGCCGATGGAAATTTGCCTCCGAAGGCACGGGTCTTCGGTTGGACACGCGACCCGTCGATCACCTCGAGTTGTCCGCAGCGATTCAAGGTATGCAACTTCCTGCCGGGCCATGCTGGCCCTGGCCGCAGAGAGTGGCGGATAATCTGCTTGAACGTCGTCGGCGACAGTTCGACGATTTCCGCCAGGGCGAGCGCTGCCCCATATCCGCCGGCACAATCCTGGACCGGGCGCCACAATTTGTCATTGATGGTGACGAAATTCCCCGCAGGCCGCGTGCTCGCGCGGTCGATCAGGACCGGGTTGCTGGCATGCGGCAACCACGGGCCCATGAGGTGCTCGGCGTGATAGATCGCCAACGAATCCGAATACCCGCCAGTGCCATCGCGCCAGGCTCCGAACAGATAGTGCAGGCCGTTGTGCCGCGTGATCGTCACATCGGCGAGTTCAAGTCCTGAAAGCAGCGTCGCGTGGCGCTCCCATTTGTCCGGGAACCGAACGCATTTATAGATGGCGACGTCCCCATTGGTCGAGCTCTCCGGGATCATCCACAATGCGCCATCGTCCTCGATCAGGAACGGATAGGAGAGGTGCCAGGGCTCGTCCAATACGGGCACGACCGCTCCGACCGGGCCCTTATCGTCGAACTCGATCGCGGAAATGATTCCTTTTCCAATCCGGTGATCGAGATCCTCAAAGAAGACGAATGTTCTTCCCTGCCACGTGATGGGGAAAGGATCGGCGTAGAAGTGGTTTCCGGGATCGGCAAGGACGTTCCAGCGAGGCCCTGACAGGTCTCCGGTCTGCCAGACGCCTGCGCCCTTGTTGATGCGCCATCCGACATGCCAATGCGGGGCATAGCAGCAGAGGCGATAGATCTCCTTGGCGATCGATATGGTGAGGCCGCGCGCGACATAAGCCGTTGGCGGGCGGCCGTTGTCCGCTCGGGCCGGTCGTGCCAGCTGCGGCACGATGCGCGGTCGTCCCGACAGGATGGCGGCCACCATGGTCAGGGTTCGCGCCATGACCGTTTCCAGGCCCCCGCTCAGACCGGCCGCGATTTCGGCGGAGGGATGGCCACGATCGAGGACTGCACCGTCGACCTCGTCGACGATTTCGATCACCGGCAGATCGCCGGCGAGAATGGCGGCAAGAGCTGCGTTTTCGCCTGCCACTCCATTGAACAGCGGGCGGAGATACTGCCGGGCGGAGCAGTTCGGATCCCGCGCGCCACCGGTGAAATCGACGACGACGTCTGCCGTGCCGGCGCGAGCCTGCATCCGGTCCGGACTGATCTTCAGCCTTTCGGTGCCGCTGTGTTTGCCCTTGTGCAACACCAAACGTTCGAGCTCGAACAGCATGTCGAGACCCGCCGGCCGCGGCTCCGCCGTTGCCGTCCACGCGATCTGGACCGGTACATCCCGCCCGTCGATCGACAGCGTCTCGCGGCCCATCCACCGCCGCGCATTCTCAATTTCACAGCGAAACTCGATGGTCATGTCGAGCCGATCCGTTTCCATGCGCCCCGATCAAATGACCTGGCCGAGAATTCGAACGTATTCCTCCACCATGGCGTCCACTGAATAGCGCAGCTTCAGGCCTTTGGCGTTTTGCCGCAGTTCGTCGCTCAGTCTTTGGTCCGTCAGGAGCCTCGAGACGGCCGCTGACAGCTTGGCGTGATCGGAGGTATCGACGAACAGCGCTGTCGGCTTCCCTTCGACGGACAACACTTCGCGCAAGACCGGAAGATCGGTGACGACCGAGGGAACGCCGGCGTTTGCAGCCTCCACAGCGGCGAGGCCGAAGGTCTCCGCCTGCGTCGGAAATACGAACACGTCGAGAGCGGCGAGAAACTCCGCCATCTGGCGCGGGGTGATTTCGCCGAGCAGATGCAGCCTGTCCGATACTCTCAGCTCATCCGCCAACTGCCGCAGCCGGGCCTCGTCGGCTCCCTGGCCGGCCAGCGCGAGATGCCAGGATGGTTGATCCGGCAACAGACGTATCGCCGCGTCGAGCCGCTTGTGCGGGTGCAATCTTGCTGCGCAGCCGAGCAGGGGGCTATCCGGCGGGAGATTGAACTTCTGTCGCGCAGCTTGCTTCGACAGGGTGAGCGCCTTGTCGTCGAAGCCGTGCGGGACATGCACCATGCGCGCGCGATAAGCCCTGGGGTAGCGCGAATACTCGCGCTGCATGTCCAGCGAGTTGAGCGTGATGCGGTCGAAGAAGCCGAGGCTGCCCATGACGATGTCGGCCGTACGGACCGGCCAGCTCATCGACAGCGCGGATGAAACCTGATTGGCGATGACAGGTGCGCGGCAGATCAGGCGCGCCACACCGGCGCCGATGACATTGCCGAAGTGCTGAAAGGTCAGAACGGCGTCAGGCCTGGTGGCCCTGATATGGCGGCCGAGCGTCCACAGCATTTGCAGCAGCGCCAGCGGATTTCCCGGCCGGCTCGACGCGCAATAGACCGTGTGGGGCGGCTCATCGAACGAATCCGACTTGCGGAAGAAGAAAAGATTGGTGACGCGATAGCCGCGGGCGGTCAGCCCGGCGCCAAGCAGGCGCGAGATCTCCTGCGCACCGGCGTTCTCAGCCTGGGTCTGTACGAGCAGCACGTGCGGCTTGCGTCCGCCACCGTTGGGCGACGGGAGTGCTGTCGCAGTCGTCTCGCCCAACGCCTTGTTTGGCTGGTAATGCAGCACGGATCCCGACCCATTAGAGAAGCGAATTTTTCACCTTCTTAACTCCGTATCTACCATGCGGGCATCGCGCGGACACCGACTAGCAATAAACGGAGTTAATGCGCCCTGCCGCAAGGGCATGAGGGAATTCCGCTGGTTCCGACGAAGTGCAGAGGACGCGGGCAACCGCCGATTAACCATCGATATTTGGGTTGGAGCGGGCCCACTAAAGCATATGAAAACGACGCACATTCCGCCGGTGCGCCGACGGCTGCTGGTGCGCTCTCCTTCATGCGGGACACGCGCGACATATGCTGACGCTCTATTCGCCGGAGTCCGCGCCACGGACCGCGTAGGCGCTGGGCTTCGATGCGGAGAAGCGCAGAAGCCCTAGAATCGAAGGATCGACGCCGGTTCGCCGGCGACAGAGGATGTTGAGGACGATGGTCGCTAACGCGAGCGACACAGTGGCCGAGATCGCTGCGCCAAGAACGCCGAGCCAGGGAATGAGGACGAGAAATCCAACCAGCCGTAGCGCTACGTTCCCGGCAATCACGGGGACATACTCGCGCTCATGGCCGGTCAGTTGCAATATCGCCGCAGACGGACCGCCCGCCGCCTGGACCGCCGTTCCGATCGCGAGCACGATCAGGACCCAGTGCTGCGCAGCGAAATGTGGCCCGAACAAGTTGAGTAGATGGGGACCTCCAACCCAGATCAGGAGGAGTCCGCTGACCACGCACACCGCGGTCACTTCCGCCATGAGCCGCAACGTTCGCTCGAATTCCTGATGGTTCTTGCTGAAGTACAGCGAGGGGAGCCGACGTGCGCCAAAGCTGTACAATGCGGCCGACAGCATGGCGAAGATGTTGGCCAGGCGCGAAGCGGCAAAATAAATTCCGGCGGTTGCCGGGTCCAGCATCCAGTAGACCAGAATGACGTCGAAATACTGGTTCGCGGCTTCGAGAATGGATGCGACCCAGAAATGAAGCGCGCTCGATCTCCAGCGCGACGGCTCGGAACGCACCGCCGTGCCGCGGAAATCCGGTAGAACTCGCGCAATCGCGATGATCTGTGCGACCAGTCCGACCGACATGGCAATCGTCATCACGGCGATCAATTCGGCGGGATCAAGCTGCCGATGGCCGAACATGATTGCGAGCAGAAACAGCACCACGCTGACTCGCCAGAAGAACTCCCTGTTTCCTTCCCCCATGAGAATGCTGACCAGCGAGCGTGCGATCTGGCTGCCAAGCATCAGTCCGGCATTCACGGCTGTGTAGGCCGACACCGCGACAACCAGCAGCCACGAGGCGCCTTTGATGTTCGCGCCGATCGCGATTGCGCCGATCGCAATCAGCATCGCGACGGAGGAAATCTTGAAGCTCGATAGCAGCACGCCCTTGGTGAGATCAGGCTGATTTCCCACCCGATACTCGTTCAGAAATCGCACCAGCAGCGATTCCTGGCCCACCAGACCGACGACCGCTGCCATCTGGGCGACCGAAAGCCAGGTCGCAAAGATGCCAAACCCATCGGGCGACATCGTTCGTGCCGCAAGCGAGAACAACGCGAACGCAAGCGCGCCGCTACCAACCTTGAGAAGGATGGTTCCGGCAACACCGCGCGTCACGTCGCGCCGCATGAACTGGACGATGGATTCGATCATGGAGATTTAAGGGGCAACTTCCCCTGAAGAGACATTTTCCGATTACCTGCGACAGCCTAGCATGCCGAAAAACCGCGAGTGTTAATGGACGGCCTCCATGATCCCGCCGGCCGCGGCGACGTCGCGGCCATGCCTGTTGCTTCACTATGGAACATCGCTGACCCCATTGTCCCAGATAGAGCAAAGTGCGGCCCGGTCGCGTGGCGGCAGAGCGCCGCATCGACGGCCGATGAGGCGAGATGAGCCGTTGGAATGCGGACCGGCTCGGCGGGAATGGCCATCCCGAGCAAGGCGCGTGCCGGATCTCATCGGGCCGGGCAGGTCTCCGCTGCGTTAACCGAGATATCGAGAAATGATCGCGTTTGGTCCTGCGATGCGACATCAGGCGAGAGAATTGCACGGGCAACCATCGTTGACCGTGGGAGCCTGGACCATGACGGCGGATAGCAACGTGACCGAGCCGAGCGCTGGATCTGCGACCGCGGCGATCGTCGTCGACATCGCGATCGTCGGCGGCGGCCTTGCGGGCTCGCTCGCGGCGGCCGTGCTCGCGCGGGCAGGGCATCGTGTCGCTCTCGTCGACAAGCGCGCGGTCCATCCGGACGAGTTTCGGGTCGAAAAAATAGGCGGCCGTCAGCTGGAGATGTTGCGCAAGCTGGGCTTCCTCGATGCGCTCGACAACGTGGCCTGTCGATATGATCAGGTGCTCAACATCAGGGAAGGCAAGGTGGTCGATGTCAGCGTCGGCCGGGCTTACGGGCTTCCATATGCCGATCTCGTCGCCATGGCGCGCAGCCAGCTGCCTGATCCGTCCAGCCTCATTGTCGATGAGGTCACTGCGGTCAATTGTCGCGACGATCTCCAACATGTCGAGCTCGCGTCAGGGGGGCGCATAACTGCGCGCCTCGTCGTGCTGGCCACGGGCATGGCGGGCGTGCTCGGCTACAAGCTCGGCATCAAGCGGCGCGTGCTGGCCGAGCGCCATTCGGTTTCGTTCGGCTTCACGATCGCCCGCCGCGACCACGCGCCGTTCGATTTCGAGGCGTTGACCTGTTATGGGGAGCGCACAGCGGACGGCATCGATTATCTCAGCCTGTTTCCCGTGCGTGCCGGCATGCGGGCAAATCTCTTCATGTTCCGAGACCCGACCGATCCGATCATGCGCGAGCTGCGCCGTGAACCGGAGGCGACGGTCTTGCGCCTGCTTCCGGGATTGCGGCCCTACCTTGGCGACTTCCACGTGATCGACCGGGTGCAGAATTGGGTGATGCACCTGTCCGTCGTGGAAGGACATCTCCAGCCCGGAGTCGTGCTCATCGGTGATGCGTTCCAAACGAATTGTCCGGCCGCCGGCACGGGCGTCGCCCGTCTGCTGGTCGACGTCGAGCGCCTCTGCACCGAATATGCGCCGCGTTGGCTCGGGACCGAGGGCATGGGTCGGGAGAAGATTTCTGAATTCTATTCCGATCCCGACAAGGTCGCGGCGGACCAGCAGTCACTGAAGATGGCGCGCTTCCGGCAGGCCCTGACGTCCCGCAACGATATTGGCTGGGACGTGCGGCGGCGGCTGCACTTCCTGCGACGCAGTATCACCCACCGGCTCGATCAGATGCGGCCCGGCTGGCTCGCGCAGGTTCGAAGCGCGCTACGCGCCTGAGAGCGGCACCCGGTCGGCCCCTCGCACCGGTCAGCGCGTCGGCGTTGAGGTCCGGGTCGGCAGGAACCTGAACTCCGACATCCGCTTGGCGGCCAGCTTGAGCCAAGGCGCCTGTTTCAGTGCGAACAAGGAGATGGCGCCCGTGGTGCTGCCCGCCTGCGTGACCGTCCACATCGGTGAAGGCTGAGCGCCGAACTGCTTCTTGTAGGGCTCGTCGCCGATGGTGAAATCGAGCATCTGATCCCCGCGCTCGATGCAATCCTTCGCCACCTGCTCGAACATCAGCGCGCCCAAGGACTGGCTTTTGTATCCGGCAATGTCGAAGGCGCCCATGATCACGAGGAAGCTGCCGTGATGGCTGAGTCCGAGCACGGCTGCGATGACCTCGCCGTTCATCTTCATCGCATAGAGCCGGACAAAGGAGCCGAGGCCGCGCTGCGCCACGTCGGAATAGAAGCCGTAATATTCGGGGCGCTGGAGCAGATCTCCGTCGCCGTGTGCCTGAAAGCGCGGCCCGCGAAATTTCTTCATCACGTCCAGCACCTCCAAGACAGCGGCACTGTCGCGGCAGCATGAAAAACTCAAGTCCCCCTTCTTCTGGAGCTGCCGGGCTTTCTTTGCGAGCTCCTTCTGGTAGGAACGGTCCAGCGCACTGGCGCGCCATTGCTCGAACGGCGCGACCAGAACGGTCGCATAGGCATTGGTGTCCATCGCTATGCGGCGGGGCGCAGCCAGCAGGTTCTCGATCGGAAGCCGTCCATCCGGCAGCTTGGTCATCCGGAGCAGATCGAACGGGCGGACGAGGCACCGGATTTCTGCGCAGGCACTCTCGTCCTTGAGCAGCTCGGAAAATACCTGCGGGCTGCATACGGGCGCGAGGTAGTCGGAAACGCGGAGGTCGGCGAATTCGACGGTCCGTATCGGGCCGCGCCGGATCCGCAGCAAGGGCAACACCATCGCAAGGGCGCCCGTCGCGCGGTGGCGGACCACGACAACCAGAGGAGTTGCGCTCACATGAGACGCGAGCCTGGTGTAGAGGGTGTCGAGCCAAAGCGGATGCTGGAACGCGGTGGCGGCCGAGTTGTCGAACAGCTCCGCGTAGTCCGGCGACAGGAAGTCGAATCCCTGCTCGATGGCGATGTCGAATGTGTTGCTAGGTCTGTTCATACGCAACCAAGAAAGCAGATGGCTCGGGACGATTGATGGAGCCGGATCTACGCTCTATAGCAGGGTCGTTACGGGGGAGACACCGGCGGCGTATGATTTGCATTAATCCTTCGAGCGAGGCGCGTATGGTTACCAAACCGCTAATTCCTCATCGAGCGGCCTCGCAGCCGAAACAGCCACGACCGCGTCAACCCCCCTCGTCAGAAATATTCCACTTTACCGAAATTCGGTTTTAGCGTATGTGTCGTCCATCCCGGCTCATCCTTGAGGGGCGATCTTGTGGTCGTCATGTTCGCGAGCCGGGCTTGCGGTGGACGCGGCAGCGTTCGGGTGCGAGAGGCTAAGGGCAGGGCGGATTGCTCTCCGTGAGCCCAGGCTGCGTTCCGACGAGCGGCGCTGCTAGGCTTCGTCTCGTCTGTAAGTTTCCGGCTCCGTCGACAGGGCTGGGAAAACTGCGGCGAAATGGCGAGCCGTGCGTACGGCAAAAACCGTGTGGTCCTAGCCGTCGTTGCTACGGTCAAGCCCTGGCGAATGCGGCATCTGCGTCAACCGGCGCGGTGGCGGTGACTTTCGTTGGGACGAGGGAGGCCAAAGAGAACTCGGCTCCCGGGAGAGCACGGCATAAGCCGTCCAACCATCGCGCAGGGAAGGCCGAGTGATTGGCTACACCTGTATGCTGCTGTGCGGTTTTCCTGCGTGTGCTTTTCGCGCAGCGGACCGCGGGTGCCAGCCGGCACCCGGCCTTCCCTGCGCCCTCTTGGACAAGAGGGTGAAGCGACCAAGCAAAGCTCGGGCGAAATGCGCCGCGAGAACGCGAAGGCGTGTCCGTCTACCTCGAGATTCCGGTTCGAGCACCGACGTCTTGTCCCTAACGCTAGGGACAGACACGTTGCCGCGATCCGCTTAGCATGATCCGCCCGCTTGCTCGGGACCGCAGGAGGGAACGCGTATGTCGGACGACGTGCCTTCTGGGCAGCGTCGGTGCGTCCCGGAGAGCAGTGCAAGCTCGAGCCGGGGCGCCCGATGCAGCCGGCGGAGTCATCAAAGCGGACAGGGAGGAACGGGACATGAAGATCGGTTTCGCGCGAGCCTCGCTTCTTGTGGCATGCGTCCTTTTTGGAAATGCTGCTCACGCGGACATCAAAATTGGAATTGTGATTTCGGCAAGCGGCCCGGGATCCGCTCTGGGACAGCCGCAGCTCAAGACGGTTGCAGCTCTTCCGAAAGAGATCGGTGGAGAGAAGGTGACCTATATCGTCCTGGACGACGAGTCGGATTCGACCAAAGGGGTCCAGAACGCACGCCGGCTGGTGATCCAGGATAAGGTCGACGTGCTGGTCGGCTCCTCTCTGACCCCGGTGACCATGCCGATGCTGGATGTCGCGCTCGAATCGAAGACGCCGCTGCTGTCGCTCGCTGCCGCTACGGCCATCGTTCAACCGATGGATGAGAAGCGTGCCTGGGCTTTCAAGGTCGTTCCCAATGACGACCTCATGGCGGCCGCCATCCTCAAGCATATCGCGACATCAGGCGTGAAGACGCTCGGCTATATCGGCGTTTCGGATGGCTACGGCGAGGGCTACTACAAGGAGGTGAGCCGCCTCGCGCCTGCGTTGGGGCTGACCGTAGCCACACATGAGGTCTACGCGCGCGCCGACACCAGCGTCACCGGTCAGGCGCTGAAGGTGATGTCGACCAATCCCGATGCCGTCTTCATCGCGTCCGCAGGAACTCCGGCCGTCCTGCCGCAGCAGGCGCTCCGCGAGCGCGGATACGCCGGGAAGATATTTCAGACACACGGCGTGGCCAGTGAGGAGTTCATCAAGCTCGGCGGCGCGAACGTCGAAGGTGCGGTATTCGCGGGCGAAGCTTTTACCATTGCCGCCGATCTTCCCGCAGGAGATCCGTTCCGTCGTTCGACGGAGGAGTTCGTGACCGCGTATGAAGCGGCGAACGGACAAAAGCCCAACATGTTCGCTGCTCACCTCTGGGATGTCGTGGCACTGATCGGAAAAGCTGCACCGGATGCGCTGAAGACGGCAAAGCCTGGCACAATCGAATTTCGCGCGGCGCTGCGGGACGCACTCGAGCGTGGGCAGAACATCTATCTCAACAATGGGCTGTCGAACATGAGCAAGGCCGATCACAACGGCTATGATGAGCGCTCGGCCTTTCTCATCAAGGTCGAAGGCGGGAAGTTCCGCCTGGCAAAGTAGCGGCGCGCCGATGCACGATCTGGTCTGGTCCGCCTCAGACCCAGCCGCCATCGACGATGTAGTGCTGGGCTGTGCAGGCAGAAGCCTCGTCGGAAGCGAGGAAGATGGTGAACTTCGCGACCTCGTCGGGCATGAGCTTGCGCTTCAGGCATTGTCGTTGCATGAGCTCGACCTCGCCCTGGGGTGTCATCCATTTATCGAGCTGGCGCTCAGTCATGATCCATCCCGGCGCTATCGCGTTCACGCGGATATTGTAGGCGCCGTAATCGCGCGCCAGAGAGCGTGTGAGACCGATCACACCCGATTTGCTGGCGGTGTAGGCGGCCATGCCGCCTTGTCCGGCGATCCACGATACCGAGCCGAAATTGATGATAGCGCCGGCGTTCGCCGCCTTCATGTCCGGCAACACGGCCTGCGCAGCAAAGAACTGGTGCTTCAAGTTGACCCCGATGCGGTCGTCCCAATATTCCGGTGTCATTTCCTCGGTGCTGTGCCGCTCGTCATGCGCGGCATTGTTGACGAGGATGTTGATCGCGCCGCGCACATTGCGCGCCTCCGCGACACCGGCACGTAACGCGGCAATATCGGTCAAGTCGACACGCATGAAACGCGCGCTAAGACCTTGATCCGACAGCTCGCGTGCCAGCGATTGGCCCGCGTCGACATTGATGTCGAAGAACACGACATTGGATTTCTGCTGTGCGAAGCGCCGCACGATCGCAGCGCCAATGCCCGATGCGCCTCCGGTGACGAGAACGACCTTGCCGGCGAGGTCGGAATAAACGGCAGCCATGGATATCCCTCGATTTGCGTTGGGGGCAGCGCGACGCGGCCCGACTCTCCCGCTCACCTTAGCGACCTCCCTCGTGAGGTGCATAGGTCAGAATTTCAGTTGCGTACCTCAAAAATCGAAGGCAGGATTGCATCAAAGAATAAGAGCCCTTGGGAGGAATGTGATGAGACTGCTCGGGAAACTGGGACTAGCCGTTGTCGCATGCCTGTTCGGAGCGAAACTCGCTGCGGCCGAAACGACGGTCAAGTGGCTGCACATCGAGGCCAACCCGGCCCAGGTCAAAATCTGGGAGGAGGTTGCGCGCGCCTATGAGGGGTCGCATCCCGGCGTCAAGGTCGAGATGCAGTTCCTCGAGAACGAGGCCTACAAGGCCAAGCTGCCGACCATCCTGCAATCCAGGGACCGGCCCAACATCATCTACAGCTGGTCCGGCGGTGTCCTGAAGACGCAGATCGAGGCCGGCGTGCTCGACGACATCACCGATTCCGTGAAGGGCTACAGCGACAGTCTCACACCCGCGGCGCTCGCCGCCTTCACCAGCAACGGCCGTGTTTATGGTCTGCCCACGGCGCTCTCGCAGGTCGGCTTCCTCTGCAACAAGGAGCTGATGGCCAAGGCGAAGGTCGACCCTGCCGGGATCAAGAGCTGGGACGATCTGCTTGCTGCCGTGAAGACGTTGAAATCCGCCGGCGTGACCCCGATCGTGGTCGGCGGCGCCGATAAGTGGCCACTGCACTTCTACTGGACGCATCTTGCTGTGCGCATCGGCGGCAAGGCGGCGTTCGATGCGGCGCTGCGTGGCGAGAACGGCGGCTTTGCCGGGGAAACCTTCCAGAAATCCGGCGAGCTGTTCAAGCAACTCGTGGATCTCCAACCGTTCCAGAATGGCTTCCTGGGTTTCAAGAACCCGCAGGCGGTCGGCTATTTCGGCGACGGCAAGGCGGCGATGACGCTCGCGATCAGCACGGTCTATCATCTGCAGCGCGCTCTCGCCGCCGACAAGATCGGATTGACCGAGGACAAGATGTGCTGGTTCGACTTCCCGGTCGTGACCGGCGGTAAGGGCGCGCCGACCGATACGCTCGGGGGCATCACCGGTTGGCTGATCACGAAAGGCTCGCCGAAGGAGGCTGTCGATTTCCTGAAGTACTTCGTCTCCAAAGAGGTGCAGACGCGGCTTGCCGCCGGCAACTTCATCATCCCGGTGGTGCAGGGCGCGGATGTCGGCCTCAACAACGGCTTCATGAAGCTGATCGCCGCCAATCTGGCGAAGTCGAACTACCACCAGAACTTCCATGACCAGAGCCTGGGTCCGTCCGTCGGCCGCGTCGTCAACGACGTCACGGCCGAGATCGCCGGCGGCAGCATGAGCCCGCAAGAGGCTGCCAAGGCGATCGAGGCGGCGCGGAAACAGGGCAACTGACGGTGACGCGGCGGACCGCGAGCGTGTCGGCGATCGGCGCTGCTGGCGAGATGGTCCCGCAGGTCACGGTCCGTGGCCCGAGTTGGGACGGCAGGCTGACGGTGCTCATCCTGTTCCTGCCGCCGGCGCTGCTGTTGTTCACGTTGTTCGTTGTGCTGCCGATCGGCGAAGCAGCTTGGTACTCGGGCTTCAATTGGAACGGATTCGGCAGGCCGACCAACTGGATTGGCCTGGACAATTACCGCTTTGTGCTGGAGACCCGCGCCTTCTGGCTCGCTCTGCGCAACAACGGCCTGATCATCGCTGTTTCGCTCGCCATCCAGCTGCCGCTTGCGCTCACCCTGGCCTTGATGCTCGCCGAACGCTTTCGAGGGGCGGTGGCGCTGCGCATGCTGGTCTTCATGCCCTATATCCTGGCGGAGATCGCAACCGGGCTGATCTTCAGCTTCGTCTATGATGGCGACTACGGCCTTGTGGCCTCGATCTGGCGCAGCTTCGGCGCCGAGCCGCCGCATCTGCTTGCATCGACGGATACGGCCATGCTGGCGGTGCTGATCGTGGTCGTCTGGAAGTACTTTGGCTTCCACATGATGCTATTCATCGCAGCGCTCCAGGGCCTCGACAAGAGCCTGGTCGAGGCGGCGCGTATCGACGGCGCGACCCGATCGCAAGCCTTGCGACATGTGGTCATCCCCTTGCTCTATCCGACGATAAGGCTATCCGTGTTCTTCGCCATCGTCGGCTCGCTGCAGCTGTTCGACCTCGTCATGCCGCTGACGCGCGGGGGGCCAGCGGACTCCTCGAACACGATGGTGAGCTTTCTCTACAACAACGGCATCTCGCGCATGCGGGTCGGCTACGGCAGTGCCATCGGCGTCATTTTGTTTGCGATCTGCGTGACCTTTGCCTTCACGTACAAGCGATGGTTCATGCGCGATGAGTAATGCCAAGGCGATCCGCGCGCCATTCGATCCCGCAATGCTGTTCAAGCTGGTGTTCCTCGCCGTCGTCGCCATCATCGTAGTGGTCCCGCTGCTTGCGACCTTGTTCGGTGGTTTCAAATCGCTCGGCGAGCTGCGCGTCAATCCGTTCGGCCTGCCACGTCACTGGGAGTGGCAGAATTACGCCGACATCCTGTTCTCGGCACGCTACTGGCAGCTCTTGCGCAACTCGCTGATCATCTCGACCCTCACGGTGGCCCTGACCCTGATCGTCGCCTCGATGGCGGCGTTCACCTTCGCCCATATCAGGTTCTATGGCAGCTCGATGCTGCTGAGCTACCTGACGCTGGGCCTGCTGTTTCCAGCCGCGACAGCGGTGCTGCCGCTCTTCATCAAGGTCCGCGATCTCGGATTGCTCGATACATACTTTGGCGTTGCGCTGCCGCAGACGGCTTTCAGTCTCGCCATGAGCGTGCTGCTGCTGCGGCGTTTCTTCAAGGACATCCCGTACGAATTGCTGGAGGCCGCGCTGGTCGACGGCTGCAGCTATATCAAATTCTTCCGCTATGTGACCCTGCCTTTGTCCCGGCCGATCCTGGCGACCGTCGGTACCATCACTTTCGTCAACAGCTGGAACGCCTATCTGCTGCCGCTGGTGATGCTCAACACCGACGCGCTCTATCCCTGGCCGCTCGGTATCATGATTTATCAGGGCGAGTATTCGTCCGAGTGGCATCTGATCCTGGCCTTCATCACGTTGACCATCCTGCCGACGATCATTCTCTTCCTCCTGGCGCAGAAGCACATCGTCGCAGGCCTCACCGCCGGCGCGGTCAAGGGATGAACGGTACCTCACGGAGATCACAATGAGAAAAGTCGGCATCGGCATCATCGGCTGCGGCAATATCAGCACCGCTTATCTGAAGGCGGCCCAGCGCTTCGCGGTCATGGAAATCAAGGCGCTCGCCGATATGCGCAGCGATGCGGCAGAGCGGCAGGGCGCCGCCTTCGGGTTGCCGGCGATGCGGGTTGATCAGCTGCTCAAGCGAGACGACGTCGAGATCGTCATCAATCTCACCGTGCCACTCGCCCACACCGACGTCAGTCTCGCAGTGCTGAACGCCGGCAAGCACGTTCATTCCGAGAAGCCGCTCGGCATCAACGTCACGGAAGCGCGCAAGGTGATGGAGCTCGCTGCGCAGAAGAGTCTTCGCGTCGGTTGCGCACCCGATACGTTCCTTGGCGGTGGGCACCAGACCGCGCGCAAGCTGATCGACGATGGCGCGATCGGCACGCCCGTGGCCGGCAGCGCCTTCTTCGGCTGCCCCGGCCACGAGCGCTGGCATCCGGCGCCGGGTTTCTATTATTTGCGCGGCGGCGGGCCTATGCTTGACATGGGCCCGTACTACATCACCGATCTCGTGCAGCTGCTCGGCCCCGTGGCGAGCGTGATGGGTTCGACCGCGCGCCCGAAATCCGAACGGCTGGTCACCAGCCAGCCGATGAACGGAACGCTGATCCCGGTCGAAGTTGCGACCCATGTCGCCGGCACGCTCGAATTCGAGAGCGGGGCGATCGTCTCGATCGCGATGAGCTTTGACGTGCCCAAGCACCGGCACGCGCCGATCGAGATTTATGGCGACAAGGGCAGCATGCTGGTGCCGGACCCGAACCGCTTCGGCGGCGAGGTGCAGGTCGCCAAGGCTGGCGGCGACTGGGAGCCGGTCCCGCTGACCCACGGTCATGTCGATGGCGAGTTCCGTTCCATTGGCGCCGCCGATATGGCCTCCGCGATACTGAACAACCGGCCGCATCGTGCGAGCGGCGCGCTCGCTTTCCACGTGCTGGAGGTGATGGAGGCGTTCCAGATCTCTGCCGACGAAGGCCGGCGCGTCAAGATCGAGAGCCGCGTCGAGCGGCCGGCGATGCTGCCGGCCGGGCGCGAAACCGGACAGATCGACTGAGGGAATGACCATGCGCAAGGCAATGATTGTATGGGGCGGCTGGCCGGGACACGATCCCGATCTCTGCGCTTCGATGATCCGCGGCTGGCTGAAGGCTGAAGGCTTCGAGGTGCGGATCGAAACCACCACCGCCGCGTTCGCCGATCCCGCGATTCACGACCTGTCACTGATCATCCCGATCTACACCATGTCGAAGATCGAGAAGGCGGAAGCGCTCAATCTCTGCGCTGCGGTCCGAAGCGGCGTCGGGCTCGCCGGCCATCATGGCGGCATGGGTGACGCGTTCCGCGATTCCGTCGACTACCAGTTCCTGTGCGGCGGGCAGTGGGTTGCGCATCCCGGCAACATCATCGACTACAAGGTCGACTTGACGAAGCCGGATGATCCCATCATGAAGGGCCTGAAGAGTTTCGAGCATCGTTCCGAGCAGTACTACATGCATGTCGACCCCGCCAACGAGGTGTTGGCGACGACGACCTTCACCGGCGAGCACGCGCCCTGGATCGAGGGCGTGGTAATGCCCGTGGTCTGGAAGAAGCGATACGGCGCGGGCAGGGTGTTCTATTCCTCGCTCGGCCACCGCGCCTACGAGCTCGACGTACCGGAGATCCGGACGTTGATGACCCGCGGCATGCTGTGGGCGGCGCGCGAATGAATGCTGGTGCGAGCCAGCCGGTGATTCGTGCCACGCTTGAGGACGTTGCGCGCACGGCGGGTGTTTCGCTCGCCACGGTCGACCGCGTCGTCAACCGGCGCGAGGGCGTGCGCGCCAAGACCGTCGCGCGGGTCGAGGCCGCGGTGGCAAAACTCGGCTATCGAGCCGACGTCGCGGCCGCGCGGCTTGCCCGCGGGCAGACGTTCCGCTTTGCCTTTGTGCTGCCGACGGGCAGCAACAGCTTCATGACCAACCTGACCGAGCAGGTCCAGCGCACCGCAGACTGGCTCGCCGGCCAGCGCGGCTTCATTGATATCCTGCGTGTCGACGTGTTCGATCCGGACGTACTCGCCGCCGCGCTGGAAAATCTCTCGCCTGCCTATCAGGGCGTCGCCGTGATCGCGCTCGACCATCCCAGGGTGCGCGCCGCGATCGACGAACTCACTGCGCGCGGGGTCGCTGTGGTGACCCTCGTGTCGGACGCGCCGAGCTCGCGCCGGCTGCACTATGTCGGCATCGACAACCCGGCGGCAGGCCGCACCGCTGCAACGCTGATGGGACGGTTCCTCACTGGTCGCAAGGGGACGGTGGCCGTCATCGCGGGATCGTTGTCGCTGCGCGATCACACCGAACGGCAATTCGGCTTCCACCAGATCCTGTCCAGCGAATATCAGAGCCTAGTCGCGCTGCCGGTGATCGAGGGCCGCGACGACAGCGAGCGCACCCGGGAGCTCACTGCGGCACTGCTCGCGCGCCAGCCCGATCTGCGCGGCATATACTGCTGCGGCGCCGGGAACCGTGGCATCGCCGACGCGCTTGAGGCCTCGGGACGGGCGCGCGAGGTGGTCTGGATTGCCCATGAGCTGACCCAATACACGCGGCGTTTCCTGGTCCGCGGCACGCTCGATGCCATCATCAACCAGGATCCCGGCCACGAGGCACGGTCTGCGGCGCGAGTCCTGCTCGCGCATTGTTCGGGTGAGCCGATCAGCCCCGACCAGGAGCGCATCCGCATCGACATTTTTCTGCGGGACAATCTGCCGTAGCCTCGACTGACCTGCGGGGCGCATCAGAAGCTCTCGGCCATTGCGGCCAGGCGTCGATGGGCTCGTTCGCGAGCCACCTCAATGGGCTGTTGCGGTCCGGTGGTTGGTCCGATCGGAATGAAACGGACATTGCTGATGCCGACAAAACGCAAAATTTCGCGCAGGTAAGGCGCTGCCATGTCGATGCGCCCGCGATTCATTCCGGTGGCGAAATCGCTGCCACTGGCAATGATGACGATGGTCGGCCGGTCCTTCAGCAACGGGATATACCCCAGCGACGGATCGAACCGAAAGGTGAGCCCGGGCTGGACGATAATGTCGAACCATTGCTTGAGCTTATAGGGAATGCCGAAGTTCCACATTGGCGTCGAAATCAGCACCCGCTCGGCGAGCGCTAAGCGCACCGCCATCCGCTCGGCTTCCGCGAAGCTGTCCCGCTGCGCGTCGTTGAAGGCCTGCGCCTTCATCCGTGCATATTTGGCTTCGACAATGGGGCCTGAAAATTCCGGCAAGCGCTCGCGCCAGAGATCCATAACGTCCACGTCCCAGTCGGGCCGAGCTCGGCGAAAGCCGTCGAGGAAAACGCATGCGCCGGCGCCTGACCAGGAGTCGCCGCGGGGCGAGCAAGACAGGTGCAGGAGCTTCGCCACCGCTCATCCCAGCGCTTTGATGACCGCATCGGCCTTGGTCACGACGGCGACGTTCTGCATGGCGAAATTGATCGACGCGGCGTGCCAATCGGCGTTCATGGTCGAGCAGCAATCCTCGGGAACGATCATGAAGTAGCCCTTGTCGGCACCGGTCCGCGCTGTGTGCTCAACTGACATGTTGGTCCAGGCGCCGGTGTTGATGATCATGTCGCGGCCGGTGGCTTTCAGGATCGTTTCGAGCCTCGTGCCTTCCCAGGCACTCATTCGCACCTTCTCGACCACGAAATCGCCGGGCCGTGGTTCGAGACCTGACACCGGTGCCGCCCCCCAGCTTCCGCGCACCATCGCCTTGCTGTCGACGAGACCCTCGAACAGCGGCGCATTCAGCGTCACGCCGGGCGCGCCGGGCTCGACGACGAACCAGACATGAATGATGGCCACGCCTCGCGCCCGCGCCGTTTCGGCTAGGCGGCGGACATTCTCGACGACGCGCTGCTGCTTCGCGTGACCTGGCGCGCCGGAATCGGCAAAGGCGCCGCCATCCATGATGACGTCGTTCTGGAGATCCTGGATGATCATGGCGCAGCGTCGCGGGTCGAGCTGCATTTCGCCGTCGGCAAGGATGGGGGCAGCGGAAGCAGAGCCCGCGGCCGCAGTGCCGCTGCCTCGCTTGCCGCTCATATAGGGCTCGTGGCGCGGTCCGACCCTGGTGGGAATTGCATAGACCGAGTGCGTCGAAGTCAGGTACAGCGTGCGGAAATCCGGCCCGCCCCAGGTAAGGTTGGCGACGAGTTCGGGCAGGCGGAGCTTGCCGAGCAGCTCGCTCCGCGGCGAATAGACCCAGACCCCGCCGGGTGCCGTAACCCAGACGTTGCCGTGCTGGTCGCACTTCATGCCGTCGGGCAAGCCGGGCTCGAGCTCGGAGCGGATGGCGCTCGCGAACACCCGCGCGGTCGACAGGGAACCGTCAGAATTGACATCAAACACGCGGATGAGTGCCTGCACGGTGTCGTTGACATAGAGCAGTTTCTCGTCGGGCGAGAAGCACAGCCCGTTCGGCTGGTCGAACAGATTGCGGTCCACGACGAGCTTCGGGTCGGCGCCGGGCACGACGCGATAGACGCCCTGGAAACCGAGCTGCCTCGGCCGCTCGACGCCATAGACCGGCATGCGGCCATACCAGGGGTCCGAGAAATAGATCGCGCCGGAGGAGTGCACGCAGACGTCGTTGGGGCTGTTGAGCTCCTGTCCCCCAAAGTGCGAGGCCAGCACCTCGCGCCGTCCGTCCGGCCGCTCGCGGATCAACGACGATGTCGCGTGCTCGCAAACGATCAAATTGAGCTCGGCGTCATAGGTCATGCCGTTGCATTTGTTCGAGGGACGCTTGACCTCGGCGACGCCG
Organism: Bradyrhizobium sp. 35; assembly: GCF_023073215.1. Classification (NCBI taxonomy): domain Bacteria; kingdom Pseudomonadati; phylum Pseudomonadota; class Alphaproteobacteria; order Hyphomicrobiales; family Nitrobacteraceae; genus Bradyrhizobium; species Bradyrhizobium sp. 35. The sequence goes on along the minus strand of NZ_JADPJC010000157.1, from coordinate 86,499 downwards.
CGCCGCGCATCCCAGCGCCGGCGCACGTCGCCCGGCATGTCTGAGAACAGCAGATAATGATCCACCGGATGCCAGATCGGTCCTTCCGTAAAGTCAAAACCGGTGCCGATTTGCGCGACTGGTGCGTAGGGATCGATCAGGGTCTCGAATTCGGAGCGCAAGGTGACGTGGGTCATCGGTCGATCCTCTGGCGTCTAGGCCGGAAACCAGTTGCGCTGGGGCAGAGACTGCACGACCGGCCCAGGCACCTGGTCGTGCAGCCGGCCGACGACGTTGCCGCCTTCGATCTTGGCGGGGCGGTCGTGGACCGGCAGCAGATAGCGCGAATTGCTGAGCAGCTTTTTGATGGCGGCCTTCTCGGCCCGCTTGGTGGTGCCGTGGTTGCCAGTGGTGCGCGGCTCCCAGTCGTGGATCTCGTTGAAGGGCGTCACGATCTGGTCGTTGAAATCATAGATGACGTCGCCGCAGATGGTGGCGATGCCGTCGGCCGTTTCGACGATGATATTCATCGATCCCTCGGTATGCGCATTCGCGGCGTCGCAGTAGACACCCGGCATCAACTCGATGGGACCTGTGATCTCGAGGTCGAGAAAGCGCAGCGCACTCTTGGTGTGCAGACGGTCGATCAGATGCTTGATATCCGGTGCCGGATATTGCGGATGCATCAGGCCGGACACAGAATATTCAAGCTCCCGACGGTTGAGGACGACGGTCGTGTTCATCGGAAACAGATCGTCCTTGCCGGCGTGGTCGATGTGCAGATGGGTGTGGCAGACGAAACGCACATCGCCCATCCGCACGCCGTGCCGCGCAAGCTGGTTCTCGATCATGTGCTCGTGATACTGCAGGCCGCGCATCCCCAGCGTTTCCATGATCTGGTTGGAACGGTAACCGGTGTCTACCACGACCGGATACTTGCCGCCGAGGATCAGGAAACCGAGGGTGAGGACGCGGCGGGTGCGGCCGCAATCGCGGCCGAGAACCAAAAAGCTCGATTCCAGCTCAATATCGCCATAGTCCAAAATCTTGATCTCCAGCGGCATTCCGTCCCTCCCTGTGTCCGTTCTCGTTGTTTCCTCGGCGCTCAGAGCCGATAGACGCGCATAGCGGTGGTCTTGAAAATGGCTTCGCGCTGATCATCGCGTAGCGGCGCCGCGGCGGCACGGAATGCATCGATCAACGCGCGATAGCTGGTCCACAATTTCTCGATCGGAAAATTCGAGCCGAACAGGCAGCGTTCGGCGCCGAAGATCGCAATCGTATCGGTCAGGACGGATGCGATATGCGCGGGGTCGTTGCGGTGGATGAAGGTTCCGAGCCCCGATAGTTTCGACACGACGTTCGGGCATGCGGCGAGGCGGGCCATCCCGGCGCGCCACGCGGCGCGGCCTGCCGGTGAAAGGTCCTCCAGCATGCCGGCGTGCTGGAGGATAAAGGTCACCTTAGGGCAGGATTCCGCAAGGCGCGCAGCGTCAGGCATCTGTGGCGTGAACACCTGAAGCTCAAAGCTCCAGCCATAATCCGCAAGGCGGGCGATATTGCGCTGGATCACGGGATCGGTGCAAAGGTCCGGCCGCGCGGCAAAGCGATAAAGCGGGTTCTCGTGCCAATGCAGTTGCATGCGAACGCCGCGTACGAGGGCATAACGCTTCAGGCGGTCGAGCTGTGGACGCACGTCGTCCACCGAAAAGTCGGCGTAAGCTACGATGGCATGCGGCCAGCCGTGCTCCTCGGCGGTCTGCTGCACCCAAGCGGCCTCGTCCTCGAAGCGGTCATTGGCCCAGTTGGTCTGGACATAGACCGAGCGGGTAACGCCGCTGCCCTCGATGTCGCCGAGATATTCCTCGATCGGGTAATCGCGCCGGATCGGCTCGTACGGACCGAAGATGCGCGGCTGCATCGGACCCACCAGCCAGGGCAGGTCGGTCTGGCGCCAGATATGATGGTGCCCATCGACGACGTCGGTCACGCAACTCTCCTTTGTCCCAGCGCCAGCACATGCGCGACGATCGACGCGCTCGAGCCACCATCGACGAGGTCGTCGACGAAGCGTTCGATCGCGACCAGCGCTTCGGTCTGCGGGCGAAAGTCGGGACCAGCCGCGAGCGGTGTCAGCCAGCTCACGCGCCACGCACGGCGCGATAGTTTCGCGACCGCATCGCGCAGCGCATCGGGTTCGCCCCGTTCCAGGCCGTCGGAAACGATGATCACGGCAGCGCCCCGCGCGTATCCACCGAAGCGGGGCACGGCGAGAAACGCCTGAAGCGCATCGCCGATTCGGGTGCCGCCGTCCCAGTCGCTGACCGCATGGGCCGCCGCCCTGAGCGCCTGCTCTCGGCGTTTGAGTCGCAACGGGCGGGTGATGCGGGTCAGCCGCGTGCCGAAGGTGAAGACCTCGACGCTGGGCGCCGCCTGCACCAACGTGTGCGCGAACTTCATATTCTCTTCGGTGCGGGTCTTCATCGAGCCGGAGACGTCAATCAGAAGCAACATCTTGCGTGGGCGCTGCCGCCGCTTCAAACGCCCCAGCCGGAGAATTTCGCCATCGCTGCGAACGGAGTCGCGCAGGGTGCGGCGCAAATCGGCGTAGGGTCCGCTGCGAGCCCGCATGCGGCGATGGCCGCGCCGCTTCGGCAGGCGCCTCGGCGCCTCGCGGGACAGCCGGCGCAGCGCATCGGTGGTCGAGAGCTGCGCAAAGCGGCGCTCGACCAGGGTTTCGGCGCGCGCAGCTGCGAGACCGGACTCGTTGGCCTCGTCCGACAACAGCGGCTCGTCGTTTCCACGGGCCTCCTCTTGCAGCCGAACAGTCTCGTCGTCCTCACCGTCATCGACGCGCTCGATTGCCTCGTTTCCGCGAAAGTGCAGATCGAACAGCCGGTCGAACGTTGCGCGACGCTCCGGTGGAGGAGCCAGTGTTGCGAGGGCTGCCTGCCGAATGTCCTCCAGGCTGCGGGGACCGAGCAACTGGATTGCGGCAAGGAACGACGTCGTCTGTTCCGGTGCGACGGCAAATCCGTTCGTTCGCAACAAGCCGACGAACGAGATGAATACACGCGCAGCGCGCGGCAGTTCGGGTTCGGCGCTCATGCAGAGGCCTCCGCCAGCAGGGCATCGAGGCGCGGCGAAATGAAGTGCAGATCCTCCTCGTCTTTCAAGGCAACGCCGATCGAGCGCCTGAAGGCATCAGGCCACCGTGCGCCGCCCTTGTGCAGCAGCGTGGCGGCCTCGGCCCAGTCGACGGCCTCGGCGATCCCGGGCGCCTTGCTGAGTGGTTCGCGTCGCAGCTTCTCGACGGCGGCGACGACGGCCCGCGCGGTCCCCTCGGCGACGCTGGAGGCCCGCATCATCACGATGCGCGCTTCGCGCTCGGCGGAGGGATAGTCGATCCAGTGATAGACGCATCGCCTCCGCAACGCTTCATGAAGATCCCGCGTGCGGTTCGAGGTCAGGACGACAACCGGGCGCTCAGAGGCGCGAACCGTACCGCGCTCCGGAATCGAGATCTGGAAGTCGGACAGGAACTCGAGCAGGAAGGCTTCGAATTCTTGGTCGGCGCGGTCGATTTCGTCGATCAGCAGCACAGTTGAGTCAGGTGCGCGCAGCGTCGCCAGCATCGGTCGCTCGATTAAAAACGTTTCGCCGTAGATGTCGACGCTCTCATCGCCGGCCTGGCGGATTGCGAGCATCTGGCGCGGATAGTTCCATTCGTAGAGTGCGGCAGATGCGTCGATGCCTTCGTAGCATTGCAGGCGGATCAGGCGGCGGCCGAGGACCGCGGCAATGGCTTTGGCGGCCTCGGTCTTGCCGACGCCCGGCGCGCCCTCGAGCAGCAATGGCTTGCCGAGTGCCAGCCCGAGATAGGCTGCGGTCGCCAGCCCCTCGTCGGCAAGGTAATAGGCTGCCCGAAGCGCTTTCTCCAGTGCCTCTGGGCTGTCGATGCCGACGATGTTGCTGCGGACGGCCATCGAGACCTCAGCGCCGCGCCTGAGGGCGCGCGCCGCCCTCGGCCTTGATCGCGCGCAGCACCTTCTCCGGCGTAATCGGCAGATCGTCGATGCGCACGCCGACGGCGTTGAAGATGGCGTTCGCAACGGCCGGCAATACGGGATTCGCGCACATTTCGCCGGGCCCCTTGGCGCCGAAGGGGCCATCGGGAGCGGGGCGTTCCAATACGGCGATGTCGTGCGGGCAGATATCGCCAGGACCGGGCATGACATATTCGACGAAGTCGCGAGGGCCGTGGACCGGGTCGGGATAATAGGGTTCTGGCGTCTCGTAGAGCGCGTGACTGACGCCCATCCAGGCGCCGCCGACGAGCTGTTGCTCGACCAGGCGCGGGTTGAGCGCACGGCCGAGCTCATAGGCAGAATCCATGCGGATCATCGTGACCTCGCCGGTCTCGTCGTCAACCTCGACCTCGGCGACGAGACAGGCATGGGCGTAACAGGTCGCCGGCGACATCTCGCCGGTTTCCGGATCGACATTGGACAGAGGAACCAGGAAGATGCCGCGGCCGGCGATGGTCTTGCCCTGCTTGAACTGCGCGGCGATGGCGACGTCCTTGGTGGAGATCGAGCGGTGCGGCGCGCCCTTGACGTGGATGTTGCCACGTCCGTCGGTTTCGAGATCGGCGGCGTTGACCTCGAGTTCTTCTGCGGCCGCCTCCATCATCACGCCGCGCGCCTCGCGCGCCGCCGCCATCACTGCATTGCCGACGCGATGGGTGCCGCGCGAGGCGAACGAGCCCATGCAATGCGGGCCAGTATCGGAATCGGCGGTATCGACATAGACGTCCTCGACGGGTACGCCGAGCGTCTCTGCGCAAATCTGCCGCGTGACCGACTTCATGCCTTGGCCGAGGTCGATCGAGGACAGCGCTACGGTGAACTTGCCGCTTGGATTGGAATGAACCAGGGCTTGGCTGGGATCGCCGCCGAGGTTCATGCCGATGGGATAGTTGACCGACGCGATGCCGCGTCCGCGATGTCGCGTCATCTCAACGCCTCCTGGTGCCGAACACGGATGAGAATCGGCCCGCCCCATGCGAGGGCGATGTTGGTCGCGGTGGCGATGGCGGTGGCGGCGCGGGCGGTGGGGGCTCGCGCGGGGGTTCGCGCGACGCGGCCGTTGGCAGGCGATCATAGCTCGTGCGCTGCTGCGCCGGCGCGGTCGTCCGTACGTGGATGTCGGCAGGCGTCCGCGGGATGGCAGCGCGGCTGCCGCCTCCGTCTTTGCGGGAGGAGGCGCGCTTGAACTCGTCGCGGATCGGCCATTTGGCTTTCTCGGCCGCGACCTGGACGCACTCGATCAGCGCCGTGTTCTTGGCCTCGCGCCGATGCGCCTTCATGTCGCCGTCGCGATAGGCATTGAGGATGCGGAACTCCATCGGGTCCATGCCGACGAGGTTCGCGAGCTTGTCCATCTGGCATTCGATCGCAAAGTCCATGGCGGTGACGCCGAAGCCGCGCATCGCGGTTGCAGGCGTACGGTTGGTGAAGACGCAGTAGACGTCGCCATAGACGTTCGGGATGGTGTAGGGTCCTGGCAGATGGGCTGCGCATTTCACCGCTGCATAACTGGAGAGCCGCGTATATGCGCCGCTGTCGAAATATGCGCGGATCTTTCTCGCGACGACGCGGCCATCGCGCATCACGCCGTCCTTGATGTAGATGCGCTCGGCGCCGCGCGGCGGGCCGTATTGCATCTCTTCTTCGCGTCCGAACACGTAGCGCACGGGACGTCCCGTCAGCATCGCACCCAGGATGCATAACGGTTCGGTCAGCGTGTCGACCTTGCCGCCAAAGCCGCCGCCGACGGTGCCGCCAATGAAATGGAAGGTGTTGGAAGGGACGTCGAGGATCTTGGCGCAGGTGTCGACCGAGAAGAACAGCGCCTGCGTCGACGTATAGACGACATAGCGCCCGTTGGTGTCGGGCGCCGCGATCGACCCATTGGTTTCGGTCGGCGCGTGCTCGATTGGTGACATCTGGTAGCGTTGTTCAAGCACGTGATCGGCGGTCGCGAGTGCGGCATCGGCATCGCCGAAGCGGAGCTTTTGGTGGTCGTATGTGTCGTGATAAATGAAGGCATTCTTCGGATAGGTATCGTTGACGACGGGCGCGCCGGCCTTCAGCGCATCTTCCACGTCGAACACGGTTGGCAACGGCTCATAGTCGATCCGCACCTTTGCGATCGCCTCGAACGCCTCGCGCTCGCTGTCGGCGACGATGGCCAGGATCGGCTCACCCTTGTAGCGGACCTTGTCGACGGCCAGCGATGGTTCGTCGTCCTTGCCGAAATTGATCAGGCTCAAAAGTGTGTTGAGGTTGCGGGGCACGTCGGAGCCGCGGATGATCCGGCGCACGCCGGCTGAGCGCTCGGCGTCCGCGGTATCGATCCGCCGGATCCTTGCATGCGAATGGGTCGAGCGAACGACTTTCAGGTGCAGCATGCCCTGGAGCTTGTGGTCGTTGAAATAGCTCGAGGTGCCCGTGACATGGCCAAGCATGTCCTGGCGCTGTGTGCCCTTGCCGATCTCGTTGAGATTATCGTCGCGCTCGTCGGCGAAGATGTCCTTGCGTAGTTCCAGCATGATCTGGTCCTTCAGGCGCTCACCCTGCCGCCGGAGGCGGCGAGGATGGCGTTGATGATCGGCTCGTAGCCGGTGCAGCGGCAGATGTTGCCGGAGATCGCCTCCACGATCTCGGCGCGGCTCGGGGAGGGATTGCGGTCGAGCAGCGCCTTGGCAGCCATCAGCATGCCCGGCGTGCAATAGCCGCACTGGGCAGCAAAATTCTCGGCGAAGGCGCGCTGCAGCGGATGGAGGTTCGGTCCCTGCTTCAGGCTATCCAGCGTCTCGACAGAGCGGCCGGCGACGGTCTCGGCCAGCGTCAGACAGGAGAGATGGAGCTCGCCGTCGATCAGGACGCTACACGTGCCGCAGCCCCCCTGGCCGCAGCCGAATTTCGGCGTCATGTCGCCGATCAATTCGCGAAGCGCGACGAGCAGGTTGGTGCCGCCATCGACGAAAATGGCGACATCGCTGCCATTGTGACGAAATTGCAGGGCAGTCTTGGCCATACGATCTATTCCTGACCCAAGAGAAGACGACGCAGATGGACGCCGACGATCTCGCGGCGGTACCAGGCGCTGCCGAGCGCGTTGTCGGAGGGCGATGTTCCTTCCGCCGCTGCGGAGGCTGCGGCCGCAACGGTCGCGGCATCGAGCGAGCGACCTTCCAGAGCGCGTTCGGCCGCCCGCGCACGTATTTGCGTCGGCGCCATCGATCCCAATGCGATTCGTGCCCCGGCGACCCGCCCGCCACTGATGGGCAGATGTGCGGCGAGCGTGATGACCGAGCCGCCCTTGGGCTTGATCCGTGCGATCTTGCGGTAGCGAAAAGCCTCCGCGCTAGTCGGTCGCGTGCATGACACCGACAGCACGAGCGCGCCCGCCTGCCTTTCACGTGACTGCAAAAACTCCTCAATTGGAATGTCGCGCGATCCAAAGCCGCCTTGCAGGGCCACCGTGGCATCGAGCGCAAGCAGGGCGACGGTGAAATCGCCATAGGGATTAGGCGCAAACAGATTGCCGCCCACCGTACCCATGTTGCGCACCGCCGGGCCGCCAATCGAGCGGGCAGGGGCGTGCAGGAAAGCGAGGTCACGCTCGCCCAGAATCCGGGCGAAAGTTACGCCAGCACCCAAGGTGATCCGCGGACCAGATGGGTCGATGCGCGTCAAGGCTTGGTCATTGGCGCGCACGATGGTCGAGAGCGAGATATCGCCTTCGTTCAGAGCGCGCATCACGAGCGTGCCGCCACCGAGATAGCGAGCGGTGCGATCGGACGACAGCGCGGCGGCGGCCTCGCTCGAGCTTGTGAAGGTCTTCACCGTCACAGTCATGTTGACACAGCCTCCTTGAGGTGTCGGCGGATCGCTACGAATCCCGCTTGGTAGATATCTTCCGCGACCATGTGGGTGATACGATCCTTGTCCTCCGGCCGCGTCGAGAAGCGCGATTCCCAGTGCCAGAAGGTACGGTCGCCGTCCGTCACGGGCAGCAGGCGGACGTGGGCTACGTAGTTGAACATCGGGACCGGCGTATCGAGCAGGCAGTAGCTGAAGGTCTGCTCCAGATCCGACAGCGTCAGCAATTGCTCGCGCAGCTCCGAGCCGTCCTGCAGCTTGAACCGCCTGACGCAGCCGATCTTGTCCGAGGCCTGCGCCCGCTCGATGGTGGAGGCCGCGACCGCCGGATGCCAGCGATCGTGCCCGTTGAAATCGCGCAGCACCGCCCACACGGACCCGGTCGGCGCATCCAGGATCGTGCTCTTGACGATATGCGGCACTGCGCTCAGCCTCCGAACTGGCGTTTGAGGGCGTCGAAGCCGCCCTGGAACACGCCGCCGCCGATATTCGCGACAAGCTCCGCCTCCCGCTCGGGTGCGCATTCGAACTCAGCGGTCCATTCCATGAAGGTCTGGTCGCCATCCGTGACCGGCGTCAGCCGAAGCGTCGCGACGTAGTCCTCGACCCCCATCGGGGATTCGAGGATCGAGTAGGTGCAGAACATGTCGTAATCGGACAGGCCAAGCAGCTTTTCCCGGATGCGATCGCCGTTGCGGAGGCGAAAATCCCTGACGCAGCCGATCTTGTCGGAGGGCTCGCCACCCTCGATGCGGCTTTCCGCAATCGCGGGATGCCAGTTCGGCAGACCGTTGAAGTCGCGCACTCGCGCCCAGACGCGATCGTTGCGCGCCTTGACGACGGTCGAGACGTAGACGCGGGCCATGGTGCGACCTCAGCTCTTCTTTCGGGGGCTGCGCTCGGCGGGCGGCTCGCCGTCGGCTGCAGGCGAGGGTGCAGCGGCTGGCTTCTCGCCACCGCCGCCGCTCTTGCGCGCGGAGTCCTTGATGCCCTGCATGTCGCGAGCTTCCCGGATCAGGCCTGGCATCTTGGCGAGGCTGCCACCTTCGACGCCGATGTCCGCCAGAAGCGAATCGATCAGCGGCGCCTGGACGCGGTAGCGCAGCGCCGAGTCGATCACCTCGTCGGTGGCGCTACGGCCGCCATTCCCGCCATGGCCGTTGCCGTTGAGACCATCGACTTGCAGGATGCGGATGCCCTCGATCTTCTCCATCGGCTTGACGCTCTCACGGACGATGCCCTCGATGCGGTCGAGCAGCTTTCTACGGAATAGCGAGTAGCGCGCCTGGTCGGTCAGCACGTTCTCGGCCTCGTTGAGCATACGCTGCGCCTCGGCCTCGACTGCAGCGCGGATCCGTTCGGCTTCCGCGGCAATTCGCGTCTCCTCGGCCTGCTTCTCGGCGATCAGGATCTCCACGGTCTTGCGACGCTTCGCGATCTCGCTCTCGCGCGCGGTTATGACGCGCTCGGTGGCTTCAGTGGCATGCACCCGCGCTTCCTCAGCCGAGGCCTTGGCCGCGGATTCCTCCAGCGACTTGAGGTGGATAGCAATCGCCTTTTCCATCAAGACGGTCTCGACCTCCTTCTCGCGATTGATTTCGAGCTTGCGCAACTCGCGCTCGCGGCCGATGCGGGCCTCGTCGAGGCCGCGATCGGAGGCGATGCGGGAGCGCTCAACCTCTTCCCGCGCGGCAATCTCGGCTTCCTGGAGCGACTGGACGCGAGCGACTTCGAGCTGTTCGATCGAACGGCGGCGCTCGATTCGCGCCGCCTCTAGCGCATGCTCGCGCGAGACGTCGGTGGTCTCGACCTCCTTGCGCGCGACAATCTCGGCCTGCCTGACCTGGCGGTCGGCGTCGATGCGCTCGGACTTCTTGGTCGAGAGCGCGATGACGCGGTCCTCATCCGCGATCTCGATCGCCTTCTTGTGCTCGATATTGAGGACTTCGCGCTTCTTGGAGGACGTGATCCGCTCGGCCTCGAGCGCGAGATCGACGCCGATGCGCTGGCGCTCGATGGCGTCGCGGCGCTTCAACTCGGCCGCCTCGAGCACGGCTGAGCGCTCGATCTCGAGCGCGCGTGTGTCACGCTCGGCCTGGATACGCTCGGCTGCAACGGACTTCTCCTGCGCGATCCGGGCGGCTTCGATGGCTTCCCGCGAGGCAATGTCGGCTTCCTCGACGGCGCGGTTGCGGGCGATTTCCAGCGACCGCACGCGCTCTTGCTGGGTGATGCGGGCAGCTTCGGTGGCTTCGCGCGCCGCGACCTCTGCGACTTCCAGCGTCTGATTTCGCTCGATTTCCAACTGCCGGGTATTCTGCTCGACCGCGATGCGCTCGACGGCGAGCCTGTGCTCCCGGTCGATTCGCGCCGCCTCGACCGCGCGCTGCGCCTCAATCTCGGCTTCCTGGATGTTACGCACCTGCTGGATCTCCAGCGCACGGGTGCGCTCATCGGATGCGATGCGCTCGACATTGACAATCATGGTCTGGGCGATGCGGGCCTTTTCGGTCGTCTCGCGGGCAGCAATCTCGGCTTCGTCCACGGCGCGGGTCCGGTCGATCTCGCGGCGCCGGGTCTCCTCTTCGTTAGCGATGCGGGCGTCGGTCACGACGCGGTCCTGCTGGATACGCGCTTTCTCGATCGCTTCGCGGGCGGTGATCTCGGCTTCCTCGACGGTCCGCATCCGCTCGATTTCGCGCTGGCGCACCTCGCGCTCGGAAGCGATGCGGCTGGTATCGATCGAGCGCTGGTTGGCGATCCGGGCTTTTTCGATTTCCTCCCGTGCGAGCAGTTCCTTCTCCTCGATGGTGCGGGTGCGCTCGATCTCCCGCTGGCGGGTCTCACGCTCCGAGGCGATACGGGCTTCGGCGATCGCCTGGTCGTTGGCGATTCGCGCCTTCTCGATGGTTTCACGGGCGGAAATCTGCGCCTGCTCAGCTTCGGTCTCGCGCAGGGCCCGTTCGCGTGCGACCTCGGTGCGTTGCAGGGCGCGGCGCATCTCGATGTCACGCTCCTGTTCGAGGCGCGCCGTCTCGCTTTCGCGTTCGATCTCGAGAGCCTGCCGCTCGGCCTCCAGGTTGCGGGAGCGGATCTTGATCATCGAATCCTGCTCGATGTCGTTGCGCAGTTTGCGCTTGGCCTCGATGTCCTCCATCAGGCGGGTCAGACCTTCGGCGTCGAAGCGGTTCGAGGGGTTGAAGAATTCGAGATCGGTCTGGTCGAGATCGGTGATCGCGACTGATTCCAGCTCGAGCCCGTTCTGGGCGAGGGCCTCTGCGGCGTTCGCCTTGAGGCGGGCGACGTACTCACCGCGCTGCTCGTGCATCTGCTCGAGGGTCATCTCCGAGGCAACGGAACGAATGGCCGAGATGAATTTGCCGGCGAGGAGGGCGTGGAGCTGTTCGGGCTCCATGGTGCGGCGGCCGAGTGTGGCGGCCGCGATAGACACGGCTTCGCGGGTCGCCTGCACGCGGACATAGAAATCGGCCTCGATGTCGACGCGCATGCGGTCACGGGTGATCACGGCGTCCTGGCGGGAGCGCACGATGCCCATCGGCTGCACGTTCATGTTGACGGGCGTGTAGTCGTGGATGAACGGCAGCACGAAGGCGCCGCCGTTGATCACAACGCGCTCGCCGAGCAGGCCGGTCCGGACGAATGAGGTCTCCTTGGACGAGCGGTGATAGAGCCAGTTCACGATGTAGACGCCGACCACGATCACCACGACGGCGACGATCAGCCAGAGGATCAATTCACCGACCAGAGTCCCTGACATGTTTCTCTCCCTCGACCTTTCGGCGTTATCGCGCGCCGATCGCCTTGAATTTGCGAACCTGATCCGTCAGCGCCCGCTCGACCGGCAGCCGTTCCATTGAGGAGGCGCCGTAGAAGCCGTGGCAGTTGCGTGTGTTCCTCATGATGAAATCGGCATCGTCCGGATCGGAGATTGGTCCGCCGTGAGCGAGCACCAGAATGTCCGGATTGACGCCGAGCGCGGCGGAGGCCCAGGTGTCGATGTGCGCTGGGCAATCGGTCAGCTTGAGTGCGGTCTGCGCGCCGATGCTGCCCCCGGTCGTCAGGCCCAGATGACAGACGATGATATCCGCGCCTGCGATCGCCATCGCGGCAGCTTCCTTCTCGCTAAAGACGTAGGGCGTCGTCAGCAGGTCCTTCTCGCGCGCCTTTGCGATCATGTCGATCTCGAGGGCATAGGACATACCGGTCTCTTCGAGATTGGCGCGGAACACGCCGTCGATAAGGCCGACGGTCGGAAAGTTTTGTACGCCAGCGAATCCGAGCGCTTTCAATTGGTCCAGGAAAAGATCCATGTCGCGGAACGGATCCGTGCCATTGACGCCGGCGAGCACTGGCGTCCTGGTCACCACGGGCAGCACTTCGCCGGCCATCTCCAGCACGATGGCGTTGGCGTCGCCGTAAGCCATCAATCCCGCGAGCGAGCCTCGGCCGGCCATGCGGTAGCGGCCGGAATTGTAGACGACGATGAGGTCGACACCGCCGGCCTCCTCGCACTTGGCCGACAGGCCGGTGCCGGCGCCGCCGCCGACGATGGGCTCGCCGCGCCTTGCCATCTCGCGGAAGCGATTCAACAGTGCAGCGCGTTCAAACCGGGCCATCGGTCACCTCGCTAGTCTCCGGCGCGCCCCAATGCGGCCGAACAATGTTCGGAACGCGCTGACGATGGTGGAGGCGAACTCGGGGTCATTGATATTCTTGGGAATGCGGATGAGCTGACGGTTGGCGGTCTGCCGCACGTTGCGCTCCAGCGTGCGGAACAGCGCCGCATCGGCGTCCGGATCCCAGAATGACTGTCCTCGCGCGTCGAGCGCGGAGACACCGCCCTCAGGCAGGAAGAAGCGCACCGGGCCGTCCATCCGGTTGAGCCGGTCGGCGATCCAGTGCCCCATGCGCTCGTTCTCCTCTGCAGTGGTGCGCATCAGCGTGACCTGCGGGTTGTGGACGTGGAATTTCCTGCCGCGGTAGCGCTCCGGGATGGTCTCGGGGGCGCCGAAATTCACCATGTCCAGAGCGCCCACCGAGCCGACATAAGGCACCCGGCTGCGGATGATGGCGCCAAAGCGGTCGTCGATGGCCGGGAACACGCCGCCCATCAGGAGATCGCCGACCTCCGTGGTCGTGAGGTCGATGACGCCTGCGAGCTGTCCGGAATCGACGAGCTTCTCCATTGAGCGTCCTCCGACGCCGGTGGCGTGGAAGACCAGGCACTCGAAATCCTCGCGCAAGTCGGCCGCGATCTTCTGCCCCGCCGGCGTGGTGACACCAAACATGGTGATGCCGACCGACGGCAATCCGCTGTCGCCGCGATCCTTCCGCGAATGCTGATCAAGGCGCGCCTTGACCATGCCGGCCAGCGCGTTGGCGCCGTTGGCCAGCACGGCGCGCGAGATCGAGTTGAGGCCCTGAACGTCGGTAACCGAATGCATCATGGTGATGTCCGCGGGGCCGACATAGGGCCCGACGTCGCCAGAGGCGACGGACGAGACGATGAGCTTCGGCACCCCGACAGGAAGCATCCGCATACCGGGCGCGACCAGCGACGCTGCGCCCGAGCCACCGGCAGAAATCACGCCGGCAACATTGTTCTGGCGTCGCAACCAGCTGGCGAAGGCCTCGGCCATCGCGGCGACGGCGGCGCCGCGGTCGGGTCCGAATACCGCCGATCCGCCGCGACCATGGTTCAAGGCAATCTCCTGGGCGGAGACGTCGCTGGCCGCGTGCCTGCCGCTGGTGGAGACATCGACCAATCGGGTTCGCAGGCCGGTCCCGGCGATGATGTCGCGGATGAAGCGGAGCTCCGTGCCCTTGGTGTCGAGCGTACCGACGACGAGGACGACCGGAGGGCCCTGCGTTTGTGCGGCGACCGGTTCGCGCCGTCGCCGTGCCGTCTCGTCGAGTCGCATCACCTGTGTCGAGAACATGCGGGCCGCAGCCTCGATGCGGGCGATCGGCACAGGTTGCGACCACCGTGTCGGCGGCGTCGGGTTTGACATGTAGATGCGGATCGCGCCGCCTGGACGCGTCTGCTGCGGACGAGGCTTCGCTTCCGTATCCGCCGGTGGCACGTCGAGGTCGAGCTCGAGTCCGGCGTGCATTCCGACACCGAGCAGGCGCTGCTGCAGTTCGCGATCGGCGGCAAGCCGCACCGAATCGATGATGCGGTTGACGCGGCCGTTGACCATGATCGCGACATTGCGCGACACGGCGGTCGCCACGCCGATATTCTGCTCGATCACGAGCACGGACATGTCGCCGTCCTCGCCAAGTCGTAGCAGCATCTCCTCGACCTGGGCCACGATGACGGGCGCGAGCCCCTCAGTGGGCTCGTCCATGATCAGGAGCCGCGGGTTGGTGAGCAACGCGCGCGAGATCGCAAGCATCTGTTGCTCGCCGCCGGAGAGCTGGCCGCCGCCGTGATCCTTGCGCTCGGCCAACCGCGGAAACGTCTTGTAGATGCGCTCGACCGTCCAGGCGCCGCGGCGCAAGCCGGCGGCAAGCCGCAGATGCTCATCGACGCTGAGTGAACGCCACAGCCGCCGTCCCTGCGGAACGTAGCCGACGCCGAGTCGGGCTATGTGGGCAGGCGGCTGTCGGGTGATCTCATCCCCGCGGATGCGGATCGAGCCGCCGCTGACCGGCACCAGCCCCATGATGGCCTTGCATAGCGTGGTCTTGCCCATGCCGTTGCGGCCAACGACCGAGAACACGCCGGCCTCGAGCGTCAGATCCACGCCCTGCAGCGCATGCGAATGGCCGTAATAGACGTCCAGGCCGCGGACTTCGAGCGCGGCGGCGGTACTGCGGACCTCATTCATGGCCGCCTCCGAGGTAAAGCTCCTGCACTTCGGGATCGGACTCGATCTCTTGCGGACGGCCTTCCTTGAAGATCCGCCCGTTGTGCATCATCGTGACGCTCTCGACGACGCGCAGGGCGACGTCCATGTCGTGCTCGATGATGATGTAGCCGATATGCGCGGGCAGGGAGGTCAATATCTCGATCAGCTCGGCACGCTCGGTCGGCGACAGCCCCGCGGCGGGTTCATCGAACAGGACGAATCGCGGCGCGCCGGCAAGCGCAAGTGCGATCTCGAGCTGGCGCTGCTGGCCATGCGCGAGCTCGGCAACGCGCTGATCCTTCACGCCCGAGAGATGGACGGCCTGTACGAGATTTTCGGCCGCGTGCATCAACGCATCGTTCTGACCGGGGCGGAGAAACGAGAAGCGTCCCCGTGAGACGCCACGGCAGGCGAGGTAGACATTGTCCTGGACGGTAAGGCCCGGAAACAGCGCGGAGATCTGGTAAGTCCGGCGCAGGCCACGGCGGATGCGCTCATAGGGCGGGAAGTGCGTGACGTCCTCGCCGAAGAAGCGGATGGTGCCGGAAGAAGGTGGGAAGTCGCCGGTGATGCAGTTGAACAGCGTAGTCTTGCCGGCGCCGTTAGAGCCAAGCACGGCGCGCCGTTCGCCGGGGCGGACGGTAATGGTGATGTCGGTGAGTGCCGCCAGCGCGCCGAACAGACGTGTCACGCCGCGCAGCTCCAGCGCCGCGCCGGCGCCCACGACAGAGAGGCGTTGCGCGACGCTATCCATGGTGGGATCCTTGGCTGGATCCTTGGTCAGATTCTCGGCCACGTCGTCCGCTTGAACTTGCCGCGCCGGAGCGTTGGCGGCGCCGCCAGCTCTGCCAGAGTCCGATGACGCCGTCCGAGGACCAGAACACGATAGCGAGGAAGCCGAGGCCGATCAGGAGCCGAAAGCGGTTGCCGTCGAGCCCCAGCTTGACCAGGAAGTCGAGTGCGAAGGTCCGCAGCAGTACGAAGATCAGCGCGCCGATAAAGGGTCCGATGGGACGCGTGATGCCGCCGACGACTGCGATGATGAGGATATCGATGCAGGCCCCAACGCTCACGGATCCCGGCGAAATCTGCCGGTAATTCCAGACCTGGAGTACCCCTGCCAGCGCCGCGACGAAGGACGCCAAGACGTAGGCCGCGACGCGATGCGCATTGACGTTGAAGCCGAGTGCCGCCATGCGGCGGGGATTGTCGCGGACACCTTGCAACGCGAGGCCGAACGGTGCGCGGGAGATGTAGTCGACGGCGAAGTAGCACAGCGCGGCTACTGCGAGGACGATATAGTAGAATGGAATGTCGGCGCGCCAGTTGACGCCCCAGAAATGCGGTGTGGCAACGGTATTGATGCCGGTATGACCGTTGAAGATCGCCCAGTTCTGGTTAGTGAAATAATAGAACGCCGCGCCGATCGCGAGCGTGATCATGATGGTGTAGATGCCCTCGGTGCGCACCGCCAGCGCGCCGCCGAGCGTGCCGAATATGGTCGCGAGCGCGAGCGCCATTGGGACCGCAAGCCACCACGGCCAGCCCAGGCTGATATTGGCGTTGCCGCTGACGCCAAACACCGCGACCATATAGGCGGAGAAACCCGCGATGGTGAGCTGCATCAGGCTGACCATGCCGCCATAGCCGGCAAGAAACATCAGACTCAGCGCCATGGTTCCGAGGATCAGCGTGGTCGCAAAGATCTCGATCAGGAAGAAGCCGTTGGCGATCAGGGGCATGATTAGGAGAATGGCCGCGACGGCCCAGGCCGCCGGATTGTCGATCTCCGGCCATCCGCGCAATTTCGAGCGCTGCACCGCAGTGGCGGGACGAACCGGGACGCGGGCGTCGTGGGCTAGGGACATGTCAGCGCCTCGTCAACAGGCCCTGCGGCCGAATTGCCAGCACCAAAACCATGATCAGGAAGGTCACGACGATGGCGTAGGTCGGGATGTAGACCGAGCCGAGCTGTTCGGCGAGGCCGATGATGAGCGCGCCCAGCGCAGCCCCTGGGATCGAGCCCATGCCACCGACGATCACAACGACGAGGGAGGCGAGCAGGAAGCGGATATCCTCGCCGGGTGAGAGCGACTGGAACGTTCCGCCGACAACGCCCGCAACGCCAGCGAGGCCGGCGCCGAGCGCAAACACCACCACGAAAACGAGTTGGATCCGTACTCCGGTCGCAGCCAGGATGTCGCGATCGTCGACCCCGGCGCGGATGATCATGCCGATGCGCGTGCGGTTGAGCGCCAGCCACATCGCCACGCCGATCACGACGGAGGCGACGAAGATCACGAGTCGGACCAGGGGATAGCGGAGATAGACCGGCTCACCTGAGGACTTGACCGCAGTGACCAGCGGCAGCTCCACAGGTCCGATCAGCCAGTTCGGGGTCTGGATCTGATAGAAATCGCCACCGCATGCCCACAGCATCAAATCGGCGAACACGATCGAGAGTCCGATCGTCACCATGGTCTGGCGCAGGTCCTGGCCTTCCATGCGGCGGAAGACGAGGACCTGGAGCAGGACGCCGACCAGTGCCGTCAGGATGAAAGCGACGATGAAGCTGAGGACCCATGAACCGGTCGCGACGCTGATGGCGTAGCCGACATAGCCGCCGAACAAATAGAGCGAGCCGTGCGCGAGGTTGACGTTACGCATTAAGCCGAAGATCAGCGTAAAGCCGCTGGCGACGAGGAAATAGAGACCGCCGAGCGTGATGCCGTTGAAGAGCGCGTTGAGGAAGACCCGCTTGCGGCCGAACGCATCTTCGACGCTCTGCGGCCACACTGCGAAAATTAGCCAAAGTGCTACCGCGATTGCGATGATGACAATCAGTGCCCAGGCGGGATGGCGTTCGACAAAGCGGGTCATGATCGCCGCTCCGTCTTCGCGTCACCCCATCTCTCACCCCGCAAGCGGGGCGGAGGGGCACGCAGACCGTCGCCGGCCGCAAGCCCTGCCATGAACGTGCGCTCCCTATCGCGCGCGATCCTCGTTTCGGGATCGCGTTTGTCGCATCCTAATGCGGCTGTAACGGAGGCGCTTGATCGTGAGTATCTTTTCGCGTGACCTCAGGCGCGCAAAACCTTGGCCGCGCGGCGATAATCGGTCGGCGCCATGCCGACATTGGCAGCGAAGAAGCGGGTGAATCCGCTCTGCGACGAGAAGCCGAGATCGAAGCCGATATCGGCGATCGGCGCTTCGCTCGCCACCAGCGCCTCCAGCGCCTGCTCCATCATCAGCGTGTTGAGATAGAGGTGTGGCGTGACGCCGGTCTGGGTGCGGAAGAGCCGGTAGAAATGCGGCCGGGAAAGGCCAGATTCGCGCGCGATGGTATCGAGCTCGATCTCGGCGCCAGGACTCTCCGACATCATCTTGATGCACTTGCGCACACGAAAATCCGTGACGGAACCGTTTGCGCGCGGATCGCGCGCGGTCACCGCCTGTTGCCAGCTTTCGTCATAACAGATGTCGATCAGGCTTCTCAGCTCGCCATCGAGGCTGTTGAGCGAGGGAGCGCCGCACACGAGGGCGGCTGCGTGCCTGATGTGCTTGTCCAGCGCAACGGACCGCGTGAACTGGGTGCGGCCGAAGCGCAGGCGGTCGGCGCCGGGCGCGTCGGGCGCAAACCACTCCGCATTGACGTAGAGCACGAAGAAAACGGCGCCGCCTTCGAGATCGGACGGCAGGAAATTATGCGGCTCCCACGGATTGACCGCGACGACGGAACCTTCGGTGAGCTCGTAACGTCCGTCACTGACATCGATGCATGCGGAACGCCCGCCGACATGGAAGATCAAATGACCTTCGCGATGTGCGTGGATGTTGAAAGGGCGGTTCAACTGATAGACCGTCGCCCGACCAAAGCGGCCGTGGAAGACGGCGAGCGCCCGGCTCATGCCTCTCCTCCCAAAAGCTCTTGGTATTTTTTGGTAGCGTTCAACAACCGAGGAGAGAATGCAAGGGCGCACGTGTCGCGCTTCTGGCAAATCTCTCCCCGGCCGGTCATCGCTCGCGAATGAGACTAGGTCAGTATTTCTTACATTCCGGTACTGTGCGGCTCGGCAAACCGATTTTGGCGAACACCGCGGGATCGTAGCCCAGCGTTTGGTTGACGTCCGGGATCACCTTCACGACCTTTGAGAACAGCGCGCCCTTGCCGTCGTCGACGACCTCGGTGACAAAGTTGGTGCCGATCGCCTGGCGGTTGGAGTCCAGCTTGATCTTGCCGTTGGGTGCGTCGATCTCGATCTTGGCAAGGGCCTCCTTGTACTTGGCCTGATTGTTGGAGAGATCGCCATTGACCTGGCGGAGCGCCTGGATCAGCGCCATGGTCGAGCCGTAATAGTTGGTGGCGAGCAGCGATGGGCTCGGGAAGCGCTTGTTGGGCGGGAAGGCGTCCTGATAGTCCTTCACGAACTTCTGCCAACTTGGGTTCTCCCAAGTGTCGGCCTGGCCGCTCGCGGCCAGCGTGCCGATCAGGGCATTCTTGGCGTTTCCCTTGGACGACAGGATGGTCTGGTCGATCATGATCGAGCCGCCCATCAGATGCGCCTTGCCGCCGGCCTGCTGGTACTGATTCAGGAAGTTGACGGCGTCGGCGCCGCCGAGGCCGAGATAGATTGCGTCGACGTCGTCGGGCAGTGCGGCGATGACCGAGGCAAAGTCCTTGGTGCCGAGCGGCACCCATTGCCGGTTGGTGACCTGTCCGCCGGCACCGCAGAACTCGAGCACGAGGCCGAACACCTGCGTATAGATGAAGGAGTAGTCTTCGCCGACGGTCGCGATCTTGCGATACTTCTTTTCGTCATAAGCATATTTGCCGAGGCCCACCTGCCACTGCGCACCGTCCATGTTGTAGCGGAAAAAGTTCGGAGCCGGATCGACATAGGTCGTTTCCTGGGCCCCGGAGGCGGCGTTGATGAAGGTCAGTTCGGGATGGGTCTTTGCAAAATTTTTGACCGCGATGCCTTCGTCACCAGAGAGCGGCGACAGCAGGATCTGTACCTTGTCCTGCTCGATCAGCTTGCGCACGGCTCGCACGGCGGAGTCCGGCGTCGCGTCGGTCGAGGCGATGACAAATTCGAGTTCCTTGTCGCCGACCTTCTTGCCGAGGACGTTGAGGGCCGTCTGGAAGCCGCGGATGCCGTCCTCGCCGAGTACGGTGTAGGTGCCTTCGAGCGTCGCGGTGACGCCGACCTTGATCTTCTCCTGTGCGAAGGCGGTGCCCGAAAGTAACAGGCTGCTCAACGCGATCAGTCCTAGACTGCCTTTCAACATTGCTCTCCTCCCTGGGCGTTCTTGTCACTGTTTTTCACCGCGCCTTGACGCGCCCGCCGCGCGGTGCGGCGTTCGGACAAGGCTAACGGTGCTTGAAACGGAGGCTAACCGAACTCCGATGCAGCGCACGTGCTGGAGCCGTGCGCGGCTTAACGGGCAGTCTCATTTTGAATGTTGCGTCGCGATTAACATCGCGGTGCAACAGGCGTCAGGCTTCCCGATTTGCACCCGCCAGCCGCATGGCGGCCGCGGACTGCCGCCGCTTGAATTGGATCGCTCGAATAGAGGAGAAATCAATCGTAGGCGTTGCGTCATTTCGCGGCGCGCGGCACTCGCTGGTTATACGTTGTGGCAGGCGATCGTCCGACCGTCCGCACCGACAAATCGAAGTTGTGGCACATCGACGAGACAGCGATCGCTGGCCATAGGGCAGCGGGGCGCATATGCACAGCCGTGCGGTCGCGTGAAGAGGCTTGGCGGTTCACCCATTTCGATCGCGCCCTGGATCCGTTTCGATGGATCGGGCTTCGGAATTGCCGCCACCAACGCGCGCGTATAGGGATGGAGCGGATGATCCAGGACCGTCCGCGTCCCGGCCTGCTCCACGATGCGGCCCATATACATGACAGCAACGCGGCTGCTGATCTGCCCGATCACGCCAAGGTCGTGCGAGATGAAGAGCATCGACAGTCTCAATTGGTCACGCAGATCCATCATCAGATTGAGCACTTGGGCCTGCACGGACACGTCGAGGGCCGAGACCGGCTCGTCGGCGACGATGATGCACGGCGTGGGAAGAATGGCGCGTGCGATTCCGACCCGTTGCCGTTGCCCGCCACTCAGTTCGTAGGGGTAGCGAGCGGCGAAAGACGGGTTCAACCCGACGGCCGTCAAGGTGGCAGCTATGGCCGCGCTGCGCTCGGCGCGGTTCTTGAAGAAGCCGCTGATGTCGGCCGCCTCCGCCACCGAATCTCCAATTGCGCGCCGCGGGTTGAGCGATGCATTGGGGTCCTGGAAAACCATCCGGACGCTCAGACGCATCTCGCGGAGGCCGGAGCCGCGGGCTCCGATCATTTCGGTTCCCTTCAAATTGAAGTTGCCGCTGTCGGGCTGGACCAGCCCGACGAGGGCTCGGCCCAGCGTGGTCTTGCCGCAGCCGGACTCGCCCACGATCCCGAGGACCTCGCCTTCGGCCAGCGACAGCGATACACCATCCACCGCCTGCACCCGGTATTTCCGACCGGCCCGCCTGGCACTGAACGAGACCATCATGTCCCGGACCTCGAGGATTACATTGCCGCTCATGGCAGCTCTCCGCCGGCCAGCGGAAACGCGCAGAGCACCTCGTGCCCTTGGGAAGCCTCCAGGCGGGGCGGGGTCGCCACGCGGCACTCATCGCGCACCGCTGCGCAACGCAAGGCAAACACGCAGCCAGCGGCGACCGAACCTGGCAGCGGCGGCTGACCAGAAATGGTCGGCAGCCGGCGCGCGCCGGAATTTCGCGACGGCATGCAATCCATCAGTCCGCGGGTGTAATGATGACGGGGTGCGCCGAACAGCGCATCGACTGAAGCGGTTTCCACGATCTGGCCGGCGTACATGACAGCGACACGATCGGCGAGCTGCGCAATGACTCCCATGTCGTGAGTGATGAACAATATCGCCATATCGAGCCGATTGCAGAGCTCGCGCAAGAGCCCGAGAATCTGAACCTGTATGGTGACATCCAGCGCAGTGGTCGGTTCGTCGGCGACCAGCACCTGTGGCCTGCAGGCCAGCGCAATCGCGATCATGACCCGCTGGCGTTGGCCTCCGGACAACTGATGGGGATACGCGGACAGCTGCATTTTGGGGTCCGGCATACGTACCAGTTCGAGCAGTTCGCGCGCACGGACCAGCGCCGCTGCGCCCGAAATTCCCTCATGCACGCGTACGGCTTCGGCGATCTGATCGCCGATCCGACGAACAGGGTTCAGTGAGGTCATCGGCTCCTGAAAGATCATTGCCATGCGGCCGTGGCCCGCTTCGACACGTTGCCAGGGCTGCAGCTGCGTTACGTCGCAGCCCTCCAACAGGACGCGCCCGGCCCGGACTCGGGGACCGGGCTGCGGCAGCAATCCCATGACCGCAAGCGAGGTCATGCTCTTTCCGCAGCCGGACTCGCCGACGAGGCCGAGGATTTCGCTCTTGGCCAAGCCGAAGGACACGCCCGCGACGATGTCGACCGGCGCGGTTTCCGGCCCCACTGACACCGTAAGGTCGCAAACTGTCAGCACGGCCTAACCCTTCTCACCAAAGACTTGACGGAACCGCGGATCGAGTCGATCGCGCAATGCATCGCCGACCAGGTTCAGAGAAAATGCCGTCGCCACGATCATCATGCCCGGGAAGAAGAGCAGCCACGGCGCGCGGGTGATGAAGGTCCGTGACTCCGCCAGCATATTGCCCCAGCTCGGAATGTCCGGAGGGGCGCCGAGGCCCAGGAAATCGAGTGAAGCCGCGCCGAGCTGCGCGAACGCGAAGACGAAGCTGGCCTGCACGAGAAGTGGCGAGACCAGGTTCGGCAAGATGTGCCGACTGATGAGCCATGCCGCTCCGGCGCCCATGCTGCGGGACGCCTCGACATAGGTTTCCGCGCGCAAGCGCAGCGTCAGTCCGTAGACGATGCGGGTCGTCGTCGTCATGTAGCCGATCCCAATGGCCAGAATGACGGTGGCCACACTCGGGCTCAAGATGACAATCAGGCCAAGTGCGAGAAGCAGAGTCGGGAAGGCCATCAGCACGTCGACCATGCGCATCAGCAGGTGACCCAGCCGCGGGAACAGTGCGGAAAGTACGCCGGCCGGAACGCCTGTCGCGAGAGCGAAGACGACCACGCCCGAGCCGATCAAAAGTGCCATGCGTGCTGAATGAATGGTGCGCGACAGGGTATCCCGGCCGAATTGGTCGGTGCCGAACCAGTGGGTCATGTTCGGGGGCGTCAGGCGGATCAGGGGATCGATGGCATACGGATCGTAAGGCGACAGCCAGGGTGCGAAGACCGCGGCGAGCACAGTCGCCAGAAGGACGCCGAGCCCGGCCAGCGCGATCGGGCGGGCGATGAACGGCTTGAGCCACAATGTCACGCTGTTGCTGCTCATTGAAGTTCAACCCGCGGATCGAGCAGACGATAGCTCAGATCGACGATCAGATTGATCAGGAGATAAACCACCACGATGACCAGGATGACGCCCTGGATCACAGGGTAGTCTCGGCGAAGGATCGACTGAACGACGAGGCGGCCGATGCCGGGCAGGGCAAACACGGTTTCGGTCACCACCGCCTCGGACAGCAGCGCGGCGAAGGTGAAGCCGAAGGCCGAGACGACCGCCAGGAGTGCATTGCGCCAGATGTGGCGGCGCACGACCTGCCACGGCCGGATTCCCTTTGCCCGCGCCGTGCGCACGTAGTCCTCCCGGGAGACGTCGAGCATGCTGGCGCGCGTCAGCCGCAGGATCAAAGCAGCATTCGGAGCCGCAAGCGCCAGGCTGGGGAGGACGAGATAGCGGAGATTGACGACACCGCCTTCGAAGATCGACGGATAGCCGGAGCTCGGAAACCAGCCGAGCCACGCGGCGAAGATCAGGATCAGATAGAGCCCGACCCAGAACGTGGGTATCGAGGCCATCAGCATCGCCCCACCGGACAATCCCTGATCGAGCCACGTGCCGTGCCGGACCGCCGCAATCATTCCGATCGGCACGCCGATGACGGCAACCCAGATCATCGTGATGGTGGCGAGCAAGGTGCTGGTCTCGGCGCCATCGGCAATCATCGACAGCACGGGCGCCTGGAAGAAGATCGACCGCCCGAGGTCGCCCTCGAGCACATGGCCGGCCCAAGTGAGATATTGCAGGATGATCGGCTGGTCGAGACCGAGCTGGTGTCGCAAGGCGTCGATCTGGTCGGGAGTCGCGGTATCACCGAGCAAAACATAGATCGGGTCACCCGGCACGATATGGATGAACGCGAAGATGATGATGGACGCTGCCAGCAGCGTCACCGCCGTCGTTCCTGCGCGCTTGAATGCGTAAGACCACATGTGATTGGGCGCCTGTCAGCGGCAACGATGCGCGCCGGCGCCGGCGCTCGACAGTCCTCGCGGCCTCATTGCCCGTCCTTATTTCGTGGACACATTCCAGAACACCGGACCGTTTGGGTTGAGCCCCTTGAGCTTGGGAGAAGCAATGTCGTAGGTGTAGGCATCGCCTACTTTCATCACCGGTACCTGCTCATAGATCAGCGACTGGATCTTGTCCCATGTCGACTTGCGCGCGGCTGGATCGGTCGTGTTGATCAACTCGGCCCGAAGCGAGCCGATCTCGGGGCTGTCCCACCAGCCGGGATAACTCGCATTCAGGAACGTGAGCAGCAGCGGGTCCGGCGCGAAGGAATGGTGCGTGACGAAGATGTCCCACTGTTCCGGCTGGCCGCGCATCTTCAGAAGGGTCGCCCAATCGACGACCATCATCTGAACATTGATTCCGGCGTCGGCCAGCTGACGGGTGAAGACGGAGGCTTCGTCATAGTGTGCCTGATAGTTCGTCGAGACCAGCAGGCGGATCGGCGTCCCCGTGTAGTCCGCCTCCTTTGCGAGCTCCTTGGCCTTCTTCGGATCGTGCGCACTATAATTTGAGGCGCCTTCCGTCGAGTACCAGGGGGTGCCATTGGGAAAGATCGATCCTTCGGCATTCCACAGGTCTTTGGGACCGAAGGCGACGCGCAGCGCCTGCGACTTGTCCAGCGCGGTCTGGATGGCGCGGCGGAGCTTGTAATTGTCCTTCAGGATTCCCTGCTTCGAGTTCATGAAGAAAAGGCCGAAGATCGGCGCGTTGGTACGCTGCACCTGGACCGATGGATCTTTGCTCAGGGACTCGTACAGATCGCCGGAGATCATTTCCGCATAGTCGTAGTCACCCGCCTGCACGCCGCTCACGCGCGTGCCGACGTCAGGCACCGGAATGAACCGGATCTTGTCGAAGCTCGCAACGCGGGCGCCGGCGAAGCCGTCACCCTTTTCCTTCACCGGCTTGTAGCCCTCGAACCTCTCCACCTCGACATAGCGGTTCGGCCGCCACTCCACGAACTTGTAGGGCCCGGTGCCGATATAGTCCTTCTGCTCGATCGGCCGGTTCCCCGCTTTGGCGGCTATGTCTTCCGGATAGATCGCAAGACCGCCATTGACGTCCGCAATGAGAGCCTTCCAGGCGCCGTTCGGCGCGGACAATTTCAGCGTGACTTCATACTTTCCGGTCGCCTCGACCGACGTAGCCGCCGCCATCAGGAGCTTGCCGCGTGCACCGAAACTGCCCCATCGCGTCATCGAGGCGACTACGTCCTTGGCGGTCATCTCCTTGCCGTTGTGGAAGAGGACTCCTTCGCGGAGCTTGATGACGATGGTCCGACCGCCGTCTTCCGTGCGATCGCTCTCGGCCAGCATCGGACGCGGCGTATAGGTCGAGTCTAGCGCATACAGGGTCTCGAAGATGTGGCGGCCGATGACCGATGCGACGTCGGCGGTCGTCAGCATGACATCGAGCGGCGGCGGTTCTCCGATGGTGGCTTCGCGTAGCAGGGTGGCGGCATTGGCCTGCGCAATCAAAAATGACGCGGTGGCCAGCCCCACGACGCCACGCATCAAGACACTTGGACCGTATCTCATGATCGCCCTCCCGCCTTGTTGAGCCGCCTGCTTCCCGGTGCAGGGATGTGCCTTTCAGCTGTTGGGCTGACGGCACGCTATTGCTTGTTTGAAAGTTACATACACAATTTGGCAATTATCAAGCAGAAAATGCTGTTATTGATGTGGCATGCCGATATACGTTTGGTCGATGCTGAAGGTTTCTTACGGCAGCTTCTTGCCAAGGGCGCAGGTTGATCTGACCTGGGAAAGGGCGGGCAATGGCGCGTGCAAAGCGAAATCACCCGGCGAGAGCCGTTGGTGCAGCAATCTCGAAGCCGCCCGGCGACGACAATGTCGTGGCCGGCGACATCATCTCCCTCATCAGGCAGAGCGCTCTAAGCCTCAGCCCGTCCGAGCAACGCGTTGCCACGGTGCTGCTGGCCGATATGGAGTTTGCCGTTCACGCCAGCAATTCCGAGTTGGCCCGTCGGGCGCGCGTCAGCGAGCCGACGGTAACCCGGTTCAGCCGCTCCGTCGGTTGCCGGGGCGTCCGCGACCTCAAGGTGAGGCTGGCTCAAGCAATGGCGGTCGGGCGGATTTACGTTGAGCTTCCCCCGCATGTCGGGACCGATCTGGCGCGCCCCGCGCTCTGGCGGTCGGTGTTTCAGGAAATTCGCCGTGCAATTGCCGCTGCCGAGGAGGGACTTCGCAAGGAGGACATCGAGCGGGCTGCCGAAGCTATCTCCCGCTGTTCGAAGCTTGCAGCGTTCGGGGTGGGGGGCGGTTCCACTCTTGCGGCGGCGGAGGTTCAGAACCGGTTCTTTCGTCTTGGGATTGCCGTCTCGCATGCCTCCGATCCGAGCTTGATGCGCATGATTGCCGCGACCTTCGGACGGGATGATGTCGTCGTTGCCATCTCGACCACCGGTGCAGCCAACGAGGTGATCGAGGCAGCCAGTATCGCCAAGCAATACGGCGCCTTGGTCATCGCAATTACCAAGCCGCAAAGCAGGCTGGCCTCGATCGCCGATATTGCGCTTGGCGTACACGTGCCCGAGGCGCCCGACGCGCTCAAGCCGACGGCGTCGCGCTATGCATTTCTCGCCACCATCGATCTGCTTGCGGCGTCAACTGCCTATTGCAAACCGCTCGAAGCCCAGGCGCGCATGCGGCGGATCAAATACGAGTTGCTGAAGGGGAGCGACGGGGACGCCAAAGGGCCGCTGGGAGACTGAGCGGGCAATTAGCCCACCGCCCGCCTCTCGGGATTATGTTCGCAATATGGCCTCGATCTCTTGCGCTGCTTCAAGCAGCGTGCGGTCTTGTCCGCGCGCGGCGATGACCTGAAGGCCGAATGGAAGTTCGCACCGATCCGTTCCGCACGGCAGCGAAATCGCCGGCAGACGAGCATGATTGACAAAGGGCGTTAACGCCGCGTGCGCGCGCGGGCTCGCCGCGCGGCCACCGATCATGTCGGGTCCGAGCTGGGTGAATGGCCAGGCGACACAGGGAACGGTTGGCGCCAGCAGCAGATCAACCTCGGTGAAGAATGCCGCGAAAGCATTGGCGATTGCGGCGCTTGCCAGCAGCGCACCGGCAACGTCGGCGCCCGACCACGACAGCCCTCGCTCGATCTGTCTGGCGATGTCAGGATCGAACACGGTCGGATCCTCGCGGAAGGCATCTCGATAGAGTGCGGCGAGGCCGGCCTGCTGAAGCGGCATGATAGCCTCTTCCGTCGCGCCCGCCGGCCAGACGGGATCGCGCTGCGCGATGCTGAGGCCAGCGGCGGAGAGACGCGCGATGGCGAAAGCGAGCCCTTCAGCGACAACATCGTCGACGGCGACGTCGAGCCCAAGGCGCGGCGAGAACGCGATGCGCAGACCGGCGATGTTTTTGGCCTCTTGAGCGATGCCGGCTGAATCCGGATCGCGCGGATCGACGCCGGCCATGGCCTCGAACGCCAGCGCGATATCGGCAACGTCAGTGGCGATCGGCGCGATGACGGAGAGGCCGAAAAACGGTTCGGCGAAGCCTGGCCCATAGGGGATCGCGCCATAGGACGGTTTGAACCCCGCGACGCCGACATGGGCCGGCGGCCTGCGGCTCGAGCCGCCCGCATCGGTGCCGATCGCTAGCGGCACGAGGCCGGCCGCAACCGCCGTGGCAGGGCCGCCCGACGAGCCGCCGGGCGTCAACGTGGGATCCAGCGGATGCCGCGTTGGCCCATACAGCGGCGAGGTGGTCACGCCCTTGCAGGCGAATTCCGACGTTGCGCCGATGCCGACGACGACGGCGCCGGCCTTGCGCAGCTGCTCGATCGCAATCGCATCCTGCGGCGCGACGAATTCGGCGAACAGGCGCGAGCCCTGTGTCACACGCCAGTCACGGACCCAGATGTTGTCCTTGACGACGACGGGGACACCGGCGAGCGGCATCGTCTCGCCGGCACGCAGGCGATCATCGACCGCTGCGGCGTCGGCAAGCGTACGCGCAGGAGCGGTCGTCACCACTGCGTTCAGCGCCTTGGCGGCCTCGATGCGCGCAAGCGCGGCCTTGGCGGTCTCGACCGCACTCGTTCGTCCGGCGGAGACGTCGGCCGCAATCTCGCACGCGCTACTTCTTCCCTTTGTCATGGCCTCCCCAGACCAGTGCCAATGTGCCGCAGAGGGCGAGGCAAGCCAAGGCGAAGAAGGCGGCACCGAGACTGGCTGCGCTGTCCAGGAAGGACACCAGCGCCGGTGCTGCCAAGAGGCCGGCGTAGGATGCGGTCAGCACCGCGCCGGTGGTTTCGCCAATCCTGTCCTGCGGGGCGAGGCGTGCGATCTCGGCGACGAAGACACCGTTCCACCCGGAGGCCGTCAGGCCGAACAGAGTTGCAATCGCGAACTGGCCGGTCCGCCCGAGCGATACGCCATCGAGACCCAGCAGCGCGGCGCAGAACGTCATACCGAGGCCGATGACGACGAGAACTCCGCGCGAGGCATTGAGGCGCGTTGCGACGAAGCCCCAGCCGAGCCGGCCGATCAGGCCGCCGGCCTGGGCGCAAGCAAGCGCCATGCCGGCCTCGACATGGCTGAGGCCGAGCTCGCGGGTGCCGAGCGTGACGAAGACCGTATTGAGCGACACCTGCATCGCGCTGAAGGGCATCGAGGCCAGCGCCAGCATTGCGATGCGCCGGTCCGCGATCACCAGTGCCAGCCGCGTGCGAAGGCTAAGCTCCGGCAGTGGCACGACCTTGACGGCGTAGGCGGGCCGCAGGCGCTCGAACCACGCTATCGCCAGCAGCGCACAGGCGCCCACGGCGGCATAGCACCAGGCGGGCCCGAGCGAGATTGCGATCGCGGGCAGAACCAGCGAGCCGCAGACGGCGCCGATCTGGTTTCCGGTCTGGCGAACCGAGAACACGAACGCGCGCCGCTCGGCCGTCACGAGCCGCGCCAGCAGCACCGCGCTTGCGGGCGTCTCCGGTCCGAAGGCGAGGCCAAGACAGAGGCCGGCTGCGAGCAGGGCCGCCGTCGAGCCGAGCGAAGCCAGCGCCATGCTGGCGATGATCGCCGCCGCGCAGAGGCTCGCGATCCGCATCGAGCCCAGGCGGGCGATGAAGCCGCCGCCCCAGAACGAGGCGGGAATGCCGACCGCGAACACGGCGCAGGAGAACATCGAGAGCTGCCAGACCTCGATATGGGCGCGCGGTGCCACCACGCCCGGCGCGAACAGAGCCAGAGCCACCAGCGCCTGCAATGAGGGTCGTGGCGCCAAGCGCGGGCAGCAATGCGGGCGCTGGTCGAACGGCCGTGTTTGCGTCTACCATGGTGCAGCGCTCTCGGGGGGAACATTGTGGCAGGTGGCATTTCCATTCACGCGGTCGATGTGGCGAGCGGACGCCCGGCGCAGGGTCTGCGCGTCGAGATCTGGCGGATCGATCCGGACTCGCTGCGCGTCGCCGACGGACGGCTTGGTGTCAACGGCGTGCTCGATCATCCCGTTGCGCAGGGGGCGGGCGTGACGGCGGGCGAGTATGAGGTCCTGTTTCATCTCGGCGAGTTCTTTGGCGAGCGCGACGGGTTTCTCACGGTGACGCCGTTCCGCTTTCGCATCAAGAATGTTGACGAGCATTTTCACCTGCCGCTGAAATTCACGCGCTGGGGCTATTCGCTGTTCCGCGGCGCCTGATCAGTTGGTCAGCCGCCGCGATAACCCCGTGACGCGCTCCATAATCGCGACCAACGCGACGGTTGCAATGATCAGCACGCCCGACAGCGCGGCGATGGTGACGTCGAGCTTGCCCTCGAGGTCCTGCCACATCCGGATCGGCAGCATGTCGGTGGCGGCATCACGCAGGAACAGCGACACCGGCACGTTGTCGAAGGACGACATGAAGGCGATGAAGGCGCCCGCGATGATGCCCGGCCGGATCAGCGGCAGCACGATGCGCCGGAACGTGTAGATGCGGCCGGCGCCCAGCACGGCCGAGCTCTCCAGCAGGGTCGGCTCCAGCTGGGCAAGCGCCGCAATCGTATTGCGCACGACATAGGGCACGCAGACCACGGTGTGGCCGATTACCAGCGTCAACGGCGACACCGGCAGGCCGACCAGCGAGAACAGCATCAACGCGGCAAGGCCAAAGGCCAGCGCCGGCAGAACCAGCGGCGACATGAAGAGGGAATCGAGCAGCCGCGCCGACAGCGTCGGTGAGCGCGAGATCGCGAGCGCGGCGGCAACGCCGAGCACCACGGACAGGCCCGTCGCCCACAGTGCCACGATGAGGCTGTTCTTGGCTGCGAAGTGCAGCTGCCAGGCGTTCCACAATTCGGCGTACCAGCGCAGCGAATAGCCCGGCGGCGGAAAACGCAGCGAGAAGCCGCTGGTGAACGAGACGATCAGCACCACCAGCGACGGCGCGATGATGATGATCAGCGCAATCGCGGCGATCAGGCTCATGACCAGCTCGAAACTGAACGCCTCCAGGGTGCGCTTGCGCCCGCTCATCACGCACCTCCATAGCCGCGCGACAGGCGGCCGAGCGTGGTGAAGACGGAGACGACCGCGAGCACCGCGAGCAAAAAGATGATCGAGATTGCGGAGGCAAACGGCCAGTTCTGCAGGGTCGAAGCCTGCTGGTAAAGATACATCGGCATGAACAGCATCTGTCCGCCGCCGATCAGCGACTGGGTGATGAAGGCCGTGATCGCGGCGGCATAGGTCAGCGTGCAGCCGGCGATCACGCCGGGCAGCGACAGCGGCAGCACGATCCGGAAGAACGTGCGCCAGCTTCCAGCGCCGAGCGAGCAGGAGGCGTCGTCGAGATTGGAATCGATCCGGCCGAGCGCGGTGATCAGCGGCAGCGTCATCAGCGGCATCTGCACCTGCGCCAGCGCGAGGACGACGCCGAACTGGGTGTAGAGCAGTTTCAGGGGCGTCTCGATGATGCCGAGCGATTGCAGCGTCGCGTTGATGATGCCCTGGCGGCCCAGGATGACGATCCAGGCGAAGGTACGGACCACGACGCTGGTCAAAAGCGGCAGCAGCACGATCAGGATGATGATGGTCTGAAGCCGCGGCCCGACCCGCTGGTAAAGCCAGGCGATGGGAAAGCCGAGCACGAGGCAGACGGCCGTCACCTCGGCCCCAAGCAGCAGCGTCGAGCCGAGCACGCTGAGGCTGAAGGGATCGGTGAGGAAGTGCAGATACTGGCCGAGTCCCCAATGGAGCGCGGCCGTGTCGTTGTGCAACGAGAGCCACAGTAATTGCAGCAGCGGCGCCACTAAGAACACTAGGAAGAACAGCGCCAGCGGCGCTGCCAATCCCATCCCGTAGGACGTGACGTCTCGTGATGCCGGTGCTGTGCCCATCATGAGTCCTTGAAGCTCTAGATCTTGATCTCGCGGTTGAAACGCTCGATCCAGGCCGAGCGCTGCTCGTTGATCTTCTTCCAGTCCTGGAACACGAATTTCTGCTTCAGCTCGGCCGTGTCCTTGGCGAGCACGCGCGCGATCTCGCCGCCCATCGCCACCTTGGAATTGGTCGGCACGATCAGGTAGGGCGGGTTCATCAGCGTGGTCTGCACTTCCGGGGTCAACGACGCCTCGATCAGCTTGAAGGCGAGCTCGCGGTTGGGCGAGTTCTTGACGATGTGGATCGTGGTCTTGAAGGCGATGGCACCTTCCTTCGGGGCCACGAACTCGACCGGCACGCCGCGCGCTTTCAGGATCTGGATGGCGTTGAAATTGCCGGGCGAGATATCGATCTGGCCCTGCTGGAACAGGGTGGCGAGCGCGCCGGGATTGGCGGCGACCGCGGCGAGGTTGGGCTTCAGCTCCTCGATCGCCTTGAAGCCGGGATCGACATTGGCTTCCGAACCGCCGCGCATCTTGGCGATCTCGACCAGCCAGCCGGTGCCGAGCGTCGAGTTAAGGTTGGTGATGCCAACGCGGCCCTTGAACTCGGGCTTCCACAGATCGGCCCAGGAGGTCGGCGGCGTCTTGACGGCTTCCGGATTGTAGGTGAGGCCGACGACCTGAAAGAAGGGGGCAGGGCCCATCGGCTCCTGGGCCTCGGCGATCAGGTCCTTGTAATAGGCGCTCTTCTCGACGGGGTATGGCTCGACCAGATCCTGGCCGATTGCGACCAGGGCCGGGCCGGGATCGTGCAGCATGACGTCAATCGGCGGATTGGCCTTGGCGGCGTTCACCTTGGCGATCTGGTCGACCGAGAGCATGGGGTCGAGCACCATCGCGGCATCGGCGTTCGCCTTGCGAAAGGCCGGCACCAGCACGGCCTTGTGCGCCTCCTCCCAGCTTCCGGTGAAGGTCGCAAACACCAGCGGGCGGGCCTGGGCGTAGCTCAGTCCGGGAAACGCCTTCATGGCGCCGAGTGTGAGTGCGGTCGTCATCAGGCTTCGGCGGTTCATGATCATGGTCGAACTCCCTCTGGACAAAAACTGAATTCAAAGCGTTGCAGGAAAAGCGTTTGCGAGCGACGGGGCGAGCGGCGCGAGGCGCACCGCGGCGCCGCTCTCCAGGGTGCGCGTCTCGCCGATGCGCGCCTGGGAGATCTTGACGCCGGAGCCGTCCGCGGTGGTGACCTCGTGGACGACGGTGGCTCCTAACGGCAGCGACATGCCGACCACGCCGGCAAAGCCGGTCTCGTCGCCAACGAATTGCAGATGCTCGGGGCGTATGCACACGGTGACGCGGCCGCCCTCGGTGAGAGCGCCGCCGGCGGGACGCGCAATGATTTCCGCGCCGGCATCGAGGCGGACTTTTGCGGCCGTGCGGTCTGCCGAGACGACCACGCCGGGCATGCGGTTGCTGGCGCCGACGAACGTGTTGACGAACAGGGTCTGCGGCCGGTCGTAGACGTCCGACGGCGACCCGAACTGCTCGAGCTTGCCGTGGCTCAGGACGGCGACGCGGTCGGCCATCGACAGCGCTTCTTCCTGGTCGTGGGTCACGATCAGCGTGGTGATGCCGGAGACGCGCTGGAGCCGCTTGACCTCGATCTGCATGTCGAGCCGCAGATTCTTGTCGAGCGCGGCAAAGGGCTCGTCGAGCAACAGGATTGACGGCTTGATCGCGAGCGCGCGGGCCAGCGCGACGCGCTGCTGCTGGCCGCCGGAGAGCTGCCGTGGCAACCGTTCCGACATGGTCGGCAGCTGCACCAGATCCAGCAAGCGCTGTGCTTCGCGCTGGCGGGTCGCCTTGTCGATCCCGCGCGCGGCAAGCCCATAAGCGACGTTCTCGCTGATGCTGAGATGGGGGAATAGTGCGTAGTTCTGGAACACGATGCCGACCGCGCGGCGGTTCGGCGGTAGCGCGTCGACGATGTCGTCGCCGATGATGATCCGCCCCTGCGTCTGCGCGATGAAGCCGGCGATGATGCGCAGCAGGGTAGTCTTGCCGCAGCCGGAGGGGCCGAGCAGGGCGATGATCTCGCCCCCTTTGATGTTGAGATTGATGTTCTCGACCGCGAGCGCGCCGCTCGGATAGCGGTGGGTGACGGCGTCGACCACGAGCGATCGGCCGCCTTGCGCTTCAGCCATGGTGTTGCCTCCCGTTGCCCCGGAGTAGAAAGCAAGTCTCATGCCCGCACCGGTCGCTTTTCGCCGCGAGGTTTGGCATGGTGGGGTGATGACGTCGGATCGATCGGTTTGCGACCTCACTGCCACGGCCCTCGCACGCGCCCTCGCGAAGGGCGAACTCTCCTCGCGCGACGCGGTCGAGGCGCATCTGGCGCGGATCGCGAGTCTTGATAGCCAATTGGCGGCCTTCGTGACTGTCGATGCGGAGGGGGCCCGCCGTGCCGCTGATATCTGCGACGCCGCGCCAACGCGGGTCGGCCCGCTGCATGGGGTGCCCATAGGGATCAAGGACCTCACCGACACTGCGGGGGTTGCGACCACGTACGGATCGGCTCTGTTCCGCGATCATATTCCGGCCGAAGACGATCTCGTGGTCGCGCGATTGCGGCGCGCTGGCGCGATCATTCTGGGAAAGACCAACACACCCGAATTCGGCTTCGGCGCGGTCTGTACCAACAAATTGTGCGGGCCGACGCGCAATCCGTTCGATCCGGTACTGACTTCGGGTGGATCTTCCGGTGGCTCCGCGGTTGCGGTCGCGGCCGGCATGGTGCCGTTGGCCCATGGCACCGATTTCGGTGGCTCCGTGCGCACGCCCGCAAGTTTTTGCGACGTCGCCTCGATCCGGCCGACGCCCGGTCGCATCCCGGCGCCGCATCGCCCCCTCGGCTGGGACATGCTCGCCACCCACGGTTTTCTCGCCCGCGGCGTCGACGATCTCGAGCTTGCGCTGTCGATCTGTGGGGGAGGCGATGTGCACGACCCACTCTCGATCGGTGTCGTCAATGAGGATCGGCCGGTTGCAGTGCGTCCCCGGATCGCAGCGACGCCCGATTTCGGGATCGCGGCCGTCGCGCGCGATGTCCGTGCACGTTTCGCCGCGGCCTGCGAGGCGCTCGGAGCCGTGGCCGATGTGGTGCCGTCCGCGCCCGATTGCGGCGGTGCGATCGAGGCATTTCGGACGCTGCGCGCCGCGCACATCGCCAACGGCTATGGCGAGCTGCTGAAGTCGCGCCGCGCCGAGCTGACGCCCACCGTGATCTGGAATATCGAGGCGGGCGCAAAGCTCTCCGCGGAGGACTATCTCAATGCCGAGCGTCGCCGCACCGCGATCTATCGCAGCTTTCGCGAGCTGTTCAGCCGCGCCGATTTCCTGGTAGCGCCGGCGGCGTCCGTTTTGCCCTGGCCGAATGAGATCAGCGACGTCACCACGATCGATGGCGCGGCGCTGGAGACGCCGATCGATTATCTCGCCGTCACCTTCATCGTGTCGCTGGTCGGTTTCCCGGTGCTGACCCTGCCGGCCCCCCGAGCGGAGAACGAGCTGCCGTTCGGTATCCAGATCATTGCACCGCCGGGATGCGAATCCCGCCTGTTTGCCTTCGGCCGTACGATTGAGAACAAGCTTGGTTTTTCGCATCGCTGGCCGCAGCTCCCCTAGTTATCGCGATGCTCGAGCCGGGCGGCGAGCGCATCGGCAAGACCAAGGGTGGGTTTGGCGGCGGGCCGGCGGTACGTGCCTGCGGTTGCCTTGCGCAGGCGAAGCGCGACCAGGGCCTCGGCCTGCTTCACCGACGCGATGACTTGATCGACGACTGGGACGGGGATCCGGTCGGCCACGCGCTCGGCGAGGCCCGAGAGCGGCGCACCTGCAAAAATCAAGACGTCCGCGTCGTCCTCCACGATCGCGCGCCTGGCGAGATCGACCAGCACATCCTCCTTCTCGGTGCCGACCTCGGAGATCGCCTGGAACGGCGTATCGAGCATGCGGATGCCGGCGCAGCGCTCCCACAGCCCGTGGGCGCGGACGCATTCCTCGTACCAGGGGCCGAGCGCCTGGGCGAAGGTGACGATGGCGAAACGCCGTCCGGCCATGCAGGCGGTCAGCATCGCCGCTTCCGCCATGCCGACCACGGGAATGTCGAAGGTTTCGCGCGCGGCGAACAGGCCGGGGTCGCCGAAGGCGGCGATGATCGCGGCGTCGACCTTGCGATGCTGCCCGGCCAGCATCTCCAGCGCAATGGCACCGCCGATCTGTGCCTCGGTGCGTGTCGAGATATAGGGCACGCCGCGGGTCGCGGTGCAGGGGATCAGCTCGGTCCCGGGCGCAGCCGCGCGCTGCCCGACATCCGTCATCAACTGGGTGACTGCGGTGCTGGTGTTCGGGTTGAGCAGCAGCAGCTTCATGATTGCGCCGCCGTCTGCTTGGCTTGAGAGGCCGCGATGACTTCGAGCAGCGCCGTGCCGGTGCGCCGAACATGGGCGCCGAGCAGGCGTCCTGCGGTTTCGCTATCGCGCGCCTCGAGCGCGGCAAGGACGCCGGCGTGCTCGTCGACCGAATTGCTCCAGCGCCGGTCGGCGCCGAGCGCGAGGTAACGCGCGCGCTCGGCGCGGGAGATTAGCGTCACGTGCGCCTCGCGCAGCGGCGTGTTGCGCGCCATGCGGACGATGGTGTCGTGGATCTCGCCGTTGATGGCGAAGTACTCGTCGAGCTTGCCGTTGCGATGATGACCTTCCATGCGGGTCTGAAGCGTGCGCAGGCGGGCGAGATCGCGCTCGGTGGCGCGCTCGGCGGCGAGCTCGGCGGCCAGCCGCTCGATGCCGGCCAGCGCCTCGAACAATTCCGAG
This sequence comes from Bradyrhizobium sp. 35, assembly GCF_023073215.1. Taxonomy (NCBI): domain Bacteria; kingdom Pseudomonadati; phylum Pseudomonadota; class Alphaproteobacteria; order Hyphomicrobiales; family Nitrobacteraceae; genus Bradyrhizobium; species Bradyrhizobium sp. 35. The sequence goes on along the minus strand of NZ_JADPJC010000157.1, from coordinate 50,034 downwards.
ATGCCGTCGACGGCGAGGTCGGCGATGCGCGGGCTGCGGTTGGGGCGGAGCTCAATCAATCCCTCGGCCGCGAGCACTTTCATCGCCTCGCGCAGCGGAGTGCGCGATACGCCCAGCTCCTTCGACAGCCTGGTTTCCTGGGTCTGCGATCCCGGCGGCAGCTCGCCGCGAATGATCATCGTCCGCATCCGCGCGGCGGCGCGCTCATGCAGGCCCATCCGTTTGAGTTTGGGCGACTTTCGGCCCGGGTTGGGTTCGGATTTTTGCGGCACGCCGGCCTTCCTGCTGACGTGCGATCGTAGCTAATTTCCTTCACGTGAGGTGCCCAAATAGAAGACGTATGTGGCTCAAAACACGTGCATATCGAATAAATTGTATGCAGCATGCAGATTGCGGGTTGCGTGGACCGATGCGGACGCGGATGATCCTTTTGAGGAAGCGGAGGAGCGCTTTCGCCGCAACGGAGCGACTGCGATCGATGTCAATTGTGCGCAAACGCCTCGGCATGATCACGCCGTCCTCCAATTCGGTGCTGGAGCCCGTCACCAGTGCGATGCTCGCCGGCGTGGCCGATGTCACCGCGCATTTCTCGCGTTTCCGCGTCACCGAGATCGCACTCGACGCCGCCGCGCTGAACCAGTTCGACGCCTCGGTGATGCTGCCTGCGGCGGACCTGCTGGCCGATGCGAAGGTCGATGCCATCGCCTGGAACGGTACGTCCGCAAGCTGGCTCGGCATCGGCAGAGACCGGAGCCTTTGCGAGGCAATCACGGTGCGCACCGGCGTGCCGGCGACGACCTCCACGCTCGCCTGCATCGATGCCGCTCGCGCGCTCGGCGCCAAACGTGTCGGCCTGGTCTCGCCCTATACCGACGACGTGCAGCGGCGGATCGGTCACGTCTGGGCCGAGGAGGGGATCGCCCCGCACGCGGAGCGGCACCTCGGACTGCGCGACAATTTCTCTTTCGGCGAGGTCGCGCCTGCGACGATTGCTGGCATGATCCGCGCTGTGGCGGCTGACGGCGCCGATGCTGTCGTCATCCTCTGCACCAACCTCGACGGCGCCGCGCTGGCGGCTTCGCTCGAACGGGAATTGAATGTCGCGGTGGTCGATTCGGTAGCGGTCACGCTGTGGCGAACCCTGGAGCTCGCCGGCGGCGATGCCGGGGCTCTTGCCGACTGGGGGCGGATCTTCCAGACATCGACGGTCATCAAGTGATGGAGACTCCTGTGACGCAGCTCGATCTTGCTATTCGCGGCGGCACCATCGTGACGGCCAGCGACGAGTTCCGCGCCGATATCGGCATTCGCGACGGCCGCATCGTCAGCATTGCTGATCATCTCGAAGGCGCAGCGCGCGAGATCGACGCGACCGGGCTGCTGGCCCTGCCGGGCGGGATCGACAGCCATGTCCACATCTCGCAGGCCTCCGGCCCCGACGTGGTGATGGCCGACGACTTCGCCTCAGCGACCCGTTCGGCAGCCGCCGGCGGCAACACCATGGTGCTGCCGTTCGCGCTGCAGCAGAAGGGCACGTCGCTGCGGACCTGCGTCGAGAACTACCGCAAGCTTGCCGAAGGCGAGTGCTATATCGACACGGCGTTCCATCTCATCATCTCCGATCCGACCGCGGTCGTGCTCGGGCAGGAGCTGCCGGCCCTGGTCAAGGACGGCTACACCTCGTTCAAGGTGTTCATGACCTATGACGACCTCGTGCTCAGTGACAAGCAGCTGCTCGAGGTCTTCGAGGTCGCGCGCCGCGAGGAGGCGCTGGTGATGGTCCATTGCGAGGGTTACGACGCCATCCGTTTCCTGACCTCCAAGCTGGAACGCGAGGGCCATATCGCGCCCTATTATCACGGCGTGTCGCGGCCACAGGCGGTCGAGCGCGAAGCCACGCATCGCGCCATCAGTCATGCCGAGGTGATCGGCGTTCCCATCATGATCGTGCACGTCTCCGGGCGCGAGGCGATGGAGCAGGTGCGCTGGGCTCAGCAGCGCGGATTGCCTGTTCATGCCGAGACCTGCCCGCAATACATTACGCTGACGGCTGACGACATGAAGGGTCTGAACATGGACATGTCAGGCGCGAAATATGTCTGCTCGCCGCCGCCGCGCGACGCGGAAAGCCAGCAGGCGATCTGGGAAGGCATCACCACGGGCGTGTTCCAGACTTTCTCGTCCGATCACTGCCCGTTCCGTTACGACGATCCCAGGGGCAAGCTGACGCCGAACGGCCGCACCTCGTTCCGCTGGGTGCCGAACGGCATTCCAGGTGTCGAGACCCGGCTGCCGATTCTGTTCTCCGAAGGCGTGTCGAAGGGACGGATCAGCCTGCAAAAATTCGTCGAGCTGACCGCGACCAACCATGCGCGCATCTACGGCCTCTATCCGCGCAAGGGCTCGATCGGCGTCGGCTTCGATGCGGATATCGTGCTCTGGGATCCCAAATTGAAGAAGCCTATTCGGCAGGCCGATCTGCATCACGGTTCGGACTACACGCCATGGGAAGGGTTCGACGTCACCGGATGGCCGGTAACGACGATCGCCCGTGGCCGGGTGGTGTACGAACACGGCAGGATCGTCGGCGACAAAGGCGCAGGCGACATTCTCAGCCGCGGCAGGTCGAGCCTGATCTGATCGGACTCAACGCGTTGCTGCTCAGCTATGGCGCCCGTGCGCGCGGCGCGACGGCCGTCTCAAGTCCACAGATCATGCCGGTCATATGTTCGTATCCAGCCTTCGCATGCGGCAAAACGAATCTAATCAATTCGGACAAGGTTGTCAGGCCGTCCCCCATAAGGCGACGTCCTTGACACGATTCTCGAAGCTGCCTGGTGGCGTCGTCCGACCTGTGCCGGGCGCTCAGCCGTGCGGAATGAAGCCGTTCAACGAAGCGTCATGGCGCAGATGTTCGACCAGCCCGGCGGCATCGCGGCCGCCATTGCGCTTGGGATCCTTCATTTGCGCGCAGATCTCGGCGCCGCTTTTTCCGAACCGGATGAAGTCAACGGGAGCGAGTTGCCAGTCGATGCCGGCGCGGGGCGGAGCGGGAGCCGGTTCGTTTACTTGCGTCGAAGTCATGTGACAGGTTGAGCAAGGGATCGCCTCCTTGTCTTTACGGCTTTCTCCACCGTGGATGTTCATGCCAGCGGGCAGCATCCGCGCTCTCCTGCATGAACAGTTGATAGACGGTTGCCGGCGCGTCGCCGGCCCTACTTGCCGGCGTGGGCGCGGAGCTGATGTCATGGCTGGATTCTCCCGCACGTCAATTTGGGCAAGTATCAGTTCATTCGGATTTGGCTAGGCGGCCATTCGCAACAGATCGACGATGTCGGCTTCGCTTTTAAAAGGCCGCGGATTGGCCTGCACGAAGCGATGATTGATCGCAATCTTGCTGATCTGCTCGAAATTGTCTTCGCCGATCCCGACGTCGGCAAGGCGACCGGGTAGTCCAAGTCTCCTGGTGAATTCTGCGAAGGCGGCTGCCGCTTCCATGCCCGGCTCGCCAAGAGCCGCTGCTAAGCGCGTTTGCGCATCCTCTGTGAACGCCTTGTTGTAGCGAAGTAGGCTCGGCATGATGACCGGTGTGCAATAATAGTGTGGTACGCCGAAGGTCCCGCCAAGCACGTGGCCGATGCCGTGACTGGCTCCCATCGGGACCCGCGCCTGGAGGCCGAAAGCGGCGAGCCACGCGCCATATTGAGACAGTCGACGCGCCTCCAGATCATCGGGTTGCTGCAAGGTCCGTTGCATTCCCTCCCGAAGCGTGCGGATGCCGGCCAGGACCACCTCGTCGCTAAGCGGCGTGCCGGCGGGTGAGCACAATGCTTCGATGCCGTGGTCCATCGAGCGCGTTCCCGATCCCATCCAGAGCTTCGAGGGCGTATGGACGGTAAGGGCAGGGTCGAGAATGATCGCCACCGGCATCATCAGAGAATGGAAGAAGATCTGCTTCAGCCTGCTGCGTTCATCGGTGACGAGCGCTGCTGCATTGTATTCGCCGCCGTTCAGCGTGGATGGCACCGCGATCTGTCGAACCTTTGGCGATCGGAACGGAGAGACGGTGACGCCCGGGCCCATGGGAAATGGATCGAAACCCGCTTCGTCACGGATGTCATGTTCCATCGCCATGATGACGATCTTGGCGAGATCGATCGCCGAGCCTCCCCCGACGGCGACCACCAGGTCGGCTCCGGCGTCTTTGGCTTGACGGGCAACCTCGGCAGCTTGCTTGCGCGTGGTGTGCTCTGCAATTCCATCGAAGGTCGCGACATGTCTTTCGCCGAGCGCACGCCGGATCTTCTCGATCTCGTCGGTCTTGGTATTCAAGGTGCGGCTGACGATCAGGAAGACGCGCTTGGCATCCAGCCGCACCGCTTCATCGTTCAAGGCCTCAGACGCAGCTTTGCCGTAAACGACACGGTCGATCGCCGGAAAATTGTGTATCCCTGCTTTGCGCATTTGCGTTCTCCCTGTGAGTTATCAAGCACCGATCTTCAAGCGGCGACAGTGTCGCGAATCTGTCGCGACGCCGTTTCCAGAAAGGCCTGAGCGAGATCGGGATCGTTGACGACGCGTGAGAGTGTCAACGCTCCGACCATCGTCGAAAGAATGGCCATGGCTTTGCTCCTGGATTCCTCGTCGCTCGTTTCGGCAATCAGGCGGCTGAGGATTTCGATATGCGCTTTGATCCCGCCTTCGAACGACGCTTTCACCTCGCTGCTCTGTCTGGCCACATCCGAGCCGAGCGCCACGATCGGGCAACCGTCCATCTTTTCGTCGCGATGATCCGTGCTGAGATAGAACCCCATCACCGCCCCGAGGGGATCCTCAGGGGCCGCGGCGATGGCGGTCGACCATCGCAGCGTGGCGCTCTCCAGCGCGCGCGTCGACGCCTGCGCGGCCAGGTCCTCCTTTGACTCAAACTGCTTGTAGAATGCGCCTTGGGTCAGCCCGGCAGCTTCCATCAGGTCCTTGAGGCCGATGCCGTCAAATCCCCGCGACCGAAACAGGCGGCTTGCGACATTGATGACGTTTTGCCGGTTTTCCTCAGCCTGAATGCGACTCACTCGCATCATTGGTCTCCCCATTTTAGATTGCGTTCGACATCTATTATCCGGTATAGAGCTCGAACGCAATCTATCTGGCATGAGGCCACGTTATGAAAAAGCGACAGATGATCGTGCTGGGGAGCGCCCTGATCGCGGGATGCGCGGTGGCCGCATTCGTTACGCTTCGCGCGCCGGCGGCCTCGGCCGTGAGCGATCCGAGGCAAGAAGCCCCGATCGTCAGGATCGCGGCCGCGGGCGCGGGTGACCGGATCGGGGCGCGGGTGCAGAGCAGCCTCGGTTTTCGCGTTCCCGGCAAGATCGTGGAGCGGCTTGTGAATACCGGTGAGCAGGTCAAAGCCGGTCAGCCGCTGATGCGGATCGACGAAACCGACCTTCGTCTTGCGGTCACGGCGAAGCGCAACGCCGTTGCTGCCGCGCGCGCGTCCGTCGTGCAGACCGAAGCGGACGAACCGCGATACGCCAAGTTGGTGAGCAACGGCTGGGCTTCCCGACAGCGCTACGAGCAAGCCAAGGCCGCGCTGGATACGGCCGAGGCGCAGCTTGCGAGCGCTGAAGCCGATGCACGGGTTGCCGAGAACGAGGCGACGTACTCGATCCTGGTCGCGGACGCGGACGGAACGGTGGTCGAAACGCTTGGCGAGCCCGGGCAGGTCGTTTCGGCCGGCCAGACGGTTGTTCGGATTGCCAAGGCCGGTCCTCGCGAGGCGGTGGTCGCGCTCCCTGAAACGATCCGGCCGGCAATCGACTCCGTGGCCGAGGCCAGCGTGTACGGAGCAGCCGAAGGGTGGCGCTATACGGCGCGTTTGCGGCAATTGTCCGACGCCGCCGATGCCCAGACCCGAACCTATGAAGCCCGGTATGTCCTGGACGGTGAAGCCGCGGCCGCACCACTTGGCGCGACGGTGACCATTCGGCTACCGAGCCAAACGAGCGAGCCGCAAGTTCAGGTGCCGCTCCGAGCAGTGCTCGATGATGGCCGCAAGACCGGAGTTTGGATCCTCGACAGCGCCACCTCAACCGTACGCTTTCGGCCGATCAAGCTTGTTCGGGTGACCGACGAAACCGCCGTGATCTCCGGCTTGAATTCTGGTGATCCAATTGTTTCGCTCGGCGCTCACCTCCTGCAGGAGGGCGCTCGTGTCAGGACCGCCGCTGAAAGCCGGAGCAACTGAAGAGTCTCAATCGTTCCGCCCCAGCCGCTGGAGAAGCACATGTACAGCTACATCGTCGAGCAGGAAATCCGAAAGACCTTCGACCATGTCAACAACCATCGCTGGGATGAAGCGGTGAAGGCGGTCGCGCCGCACATCCATCACCGTGTTTCCGGCCATCACGCGTTGGGCGGGGAGCGCCACGACAAAGCGGCCCTGCGCCGCTGGTTCGAGCGGCTCGGACGCGTCCTGCCCACGCTCCATATCAGGGTCAACAACGTCTGGGTGAAGGGCTGGCCCTGGAACACCACCGTGTTTGTCGAATGGGACGGCACCGCAACGCTGCTCGATGGCGACGGCTCGTACGTCAACCGCGGTCTCCACGTGTTCACCCTGCGGTGGGGCAGAGTCCATGCCCTCGAGGAATTTCAAGATTCACAGGAAGCCGCGCGCGGGCTTGCCGCCCAAGCGGCAGCTGGCCTCAAGGAAGCTGCCGCCCAGCCAATTGTAAGTTAGCAGATGAACCTTAATCTTTCCGCGATCGCCGTTCGCGAACGGGCCGTTACCCTGTCTTCATCATCCTGCGTTCGGGTTCAACGCCATTCTTGGCCTGATCGGACTGGCAGGCATCCTGATGCGCAATACCCTGATCCTGACCGAACAGATCAAGGAGAATCGTGCTGCCGGCCTCGATGACTATCACGCCGTCATCGAAGCCACCGTGCAACGCACCAGGCCGGTGATCCTGACCGCACTTGCCGCCGTGCTGGCCTTCATTCCTCTGACGCATTCCGTGTTCTGGGGATCGACGGCTTATACGCTGATTGGCGGCACGGCAGTTGGCAAGGTCCTGATCCTGCTGTTCCTTCCTGCGCTTTATGTGGCCTGGTTTCGCATCAAGCCAGCCCCCTATGAGCGTTCGGCGAAGGATGCAGAATTGCGAACAGCAATCGCCGCCGAGTAGGGCTCGGCGAAATCTATCCCTGCTGCGCCGTGGGTGCCTGGCTAGATAAGCCAGGCACTGCGTGGTCTCGCGGCGGCCTTATAGTTCAAAAAAAGAATGTGTGCAGCAGCATGGAAATGCGCCAGCGATCCTGTCCTAGAACAGCCGAAAACGCGGCCTTATACGCAGGATTTAGACCAAGTTATTTCCAAGTACGAGGACGGGGCCTGTCGTCCAAGTCACGGCACGTGAGCATCTAATCGCTTGACGAGTTCAAAAAAAGAACTGTAGGCTGCGCACGAGATGGCCGAACGCAACGGCCGCGACGTGCCGGATTTGCGGCTGGACCTGTTCTGCGCGATGCCTCTTCGCAAAGGGCGCGACGAGCCGCCACCGGCGCAACAAAACAAAGCCGCACACTCGAGAAGGGGTGCAAGTTTGGGAGGACGCAATGCTGGTGAGATGGAAGATCGTCGCGGCTCTGGCTCTATTCCTGAGTGGTCCCGCATTCGCCGCCGACGAGCCGGGAATCTCTGCTACCGAAATCAAGATTGGCGGGGTTTTTCCCTTCAGCGGACCGGCATCATCGATCGGTCTCGTGGGCAAGGGGCTCATGGCCTACGTTCAGGCGTTGAACGACCGCGGCGGCGTCAAAGGACGCAAGATCAACTACATCGCCTATGACGACGGATATAGTCCTCCCAAAGCGGTGGAGCACGTCCGCAAGCTGGTCGAAAGCGACGTAGTGTCGTTCATGTTCGGCCAGCTCGGCACGCCCGGCATCTCGGCCACTGCAAAATACCTGAGGGCCAAAGGGGTACCGAGTGTCGCCATCGTCAGCGGCTCGTCCAAGTTCACGGACGTCGCCAATTACCCGCTGATCACCACGGGTCTTGTCAGCTACGACACCGAAGGAAAAATCTACGCCAAATACCTGACGAGAACGCTACCGAACGCCAAGTATGCCATCCTCTATCAGAACGACGATCTTGGCAAAGATTACGTCGCTGCCTTCAAGGCGTTTCTCGGCAAGGATTTCGACCGCAAGGTCGTCAGTGCTTCCTACGAGGTCACTGAACCGACGATTGACTCACAGATTACCAATCTGAAGAGCTCGGGTGCCGAGGCCTTGGTGATCGCCGGGACGCCGAAGTTTGCGGCGCAGGCCATCCGGCAAGCTTCGGTGATTGGCTGGAAGGCGACCGTAATCATCAATTTCCCGTCCGGATCGGTCGGAGGCACGCTCGCACCGGCCGGCCTCGACAAATCGGTCGGCGTGATGGTCGGGACCACCAACAAGGACGTCCTGGACGAGACATGGAAAGACGACCGGGGTATGCAGGCCTACCGGGCGTTTTTCGAAAAGTATCTGATGGGCGCCGATATCACCAACGGCAGCTATCTGACCGGTTATCAGCAAGGCGTCCTGCTCGAGCGGATCCTCAAGCAATGCGGTGATGATCTGTCGCGGAAGAATATTCTGGCGCAGGCGAAGAACCTGAAAGACGTCGTCGTTCCGACTGTGCTGCCCGGGATCAAGGTCAACACGAGCGAGACCGAGAACATGATCTGGACGCAGATGCGGCTGCAGCGCTGGACCGGCACGACGTGGCAAGCGTTCGGAGACGTCTTGGACGCCAGGTCGGAGTGACGCTTGGCGCAGCCCGCCCGTTCTATCCATCCGCGGTAATTCAGGAGATCGTTTTCGATGTCGGCGAAGCCATTGACGTTTGCGCCACGGGAGCTCTCTGTCGAGCGCCGCACCGACGGCACGCTCATATTGAGGTCGCCGCTCGAATTGGGGCCATGCGACTGGCGCGTCACCGATTTTCTGCCGCGCTGGGCAAACGCGGCTCCGGACAGAATATTCCTCGCGCAACGCAATCCCAAAGGGGGATGGGACGAGATCACCTATAGCGAGGCATGGTCGCAGGTGCAGGCGGTCGGCCAGAGCTTGATCGACATGGGCGCAAAGCCGGCTGACAGGCTGGCAGTGCTTTCGGGCAACTCCATCGAGAACGCGGTGATCTCCTTTGCGGCGATGTCGATAGGTGTCATTCTGGCGCCTATATCGCCGAACTACACGCTGATGCCCGGCGGCCTTGCGCGCCTCAAGGACATCGCGCAGGTGCTGCGTCCGAACTTCGTTTTCGTTCAGAGTGGACGCGACTTTTCCGCGGCCCGTTCCATTCCCGAATTGGCAGACTCGACCTGGATCAGCGTCGATGGCGCGCCGGAGACGACGCCCTTCCGGGTCCTGACGGATCGAACGGACCGTGAAGGATTCACGCGTGCGTCGGGTGCAATTCCCAGCGACGCCGTTGCAAAAATTCTCTTCACCTCCGGTTCGACCGGCCTGCCAAAGGGCGTGCTGAACACGCATCGCATGATGGCGAGCTCGCTGCAAATGGGGAGCCTGCTGGTGTCGCCTCCGGAGGCGCCGGTTCAGGTCGAATGGCTGCCGTGGCACCATACGATGGGCAGCAACGTCATTCTTCACGGCATTCTCAGGAACGGCGGGACGCTCTACATCGATGACGGTCGGCCGCTGCCTCAGCTCTTTCACAAATCGGTGGCGAACCTCAAGGAGATCTCGCCGACGGCGATGTTCAACGTTCCCGCCGGCTATAACCTGTTGTGCGATGCCATCGAGAACGACTTCGCCCTCGGCGCCAGCATCTGCAAACGGCTGGATCGATTGAGCTACGCGGGGGCTGCCATTTCGCAAGGAACGCTCGAAAAACTCTATCGGCTGACTTCATCGGTCACGGGCCGGCGGATTCCGGTGATGTCGGGGTACGGGACGACCGAAACGGCGCCGACAATCAGCACGACGCATTGGGCAACGGATCGGCCGGGCGAGATTGGCCTTCCCGCGCCGGGCGTGCAGCTGAAACTGATCCCTGTTTCCGACACGTACGAGGCCAGGGTCAAGGGCCCCAACGTCACCCCCGGTTATCTCGGCAGAGCCGATCTGACGGAGAAGGCTTTCGACGAGGAGGGGTTCTACCGCATCGGCGACACCGTGTCGTTTATCGATCCCGAGAAGCCGGAGTTCGGTCTGCGTTTCACCGGCAGAATTTCGGAGAACTTCAAGCTCGCGAACGGCACCTGGGTTGCGATCGGCAATATGCGTGCCGCCATCCTGGCCGCAACGCGCGGCGTCCTACTGGACATTGTCGTTGCCGGAGAAAACCGTGATGCCTGCGCGCTGCTATGCTGGCTGAATCCAACCGAGGCGGCGCGGATTTCGAACGCGCCGGCTGCGGATTTGACCTGCGACCCCAAGGTGCTCGAATTCCTGAGACATCGTTTGCAGGAATACAATGAGGCCGTCGGAAGCAGCGAAAAAATCTGCACGTTCACCCTGCTGAAGGATCCGCCCTCATTGGCCGCGGGAGAAATCACCGACAAGGCCTATGTCAATCAACGTGCTGTGCTCAAGCACCGGGCTGAACAAGCGGACCGTCTCCACTGCAACGAACCCGACGCAGCCGTGATTCGAGTCTGATTCAGTGCCTGACGCCGGTGGCCGGCTCAAGCGGCGCTGCGGCGCGCCTTTGCCTTCGGCTTGTCAGGTGCGGCTGTCGTCAGCGGGCTTTGGGCGCCGGGGCCTGGATGGGTATGAACCTCTTTGGCCGAGAGCGGCTCGCCGCATTCAGAGCACACCATGACCGGGTCGAAGTCCTTTCCGCACTTGCGGTGCTGGTGCAGCAGCGGCCGGCCGCGCTCGTCGACCATGTGAGTGTCGCCCCAATGCACGAGCGCCATCATGATCGGATAAAGATCGAGACCCTTCTGGGTCAGGATATATTCGTGCCGCTTTGGCGCCTCCTGGTAGGGAATGCGGCGCAGAATGCCCTGCCGGACCAGCTTCTTCAGCCGTTCGGCGAGGAGATGACGTGTAATTCCGAGCGCCGACTGGAATCCTTCGAAGCGCCGCGTGCGCAAAAAACATTCGCGCAGGATCAGAAGGGTCCAGCGGTCACCGATCACGCCGATGGTCCGGGCCATCGAACACGGCTCTTCCTCCAGTTCTTTCCACTTCATCCGTATTCTCCAGTCATCCCAGCGAGACCCGCTCGAATCGCTGCCGAGGCCGCCATGTTTGCCTTGCATTCTAGATAGGTACTGAATTCCAAACAATACCCGATGAAACGGTCAAACCAGCATAAATCTAGCCGAATTTGACAGTTCGTTTTTAGAACTGTAGAAGTGAGAACAGGCAAGCCATGCGATTGGATCGCCGGTCCCTGACCATCCAATACGCTCTGCGGGAGAAGCGGTCATGACCCTCAAGGTTGAATTCCAGTTCGATTTCGGCAGCCCAAACGCGTATCTGGCGGAGGTCGCCATCCCCGGGATCGAGCGGCGGACCGGGGTAAAATTCGAGTACGTCCCGGTCCTGCTCGGCGGGATCTACAAGGCGACCGGCAACATGTCCCCGTTCGACTCGCTTCGCGGGATCAAGAACAAGCCGGAATACCAGGCGCTCGAGACCCAGCGGTTTATCCGCCGCCACAACATCACGAAATTTCGTCAGAATACCTTCTTTCCAGTCAACACTTTGATGCTGATGCGCGGCGCCGTCGCGGCCCAGTTCGAAGGCGTATTCGAACCCTATTTCCGCGCCGCCTATCATCACATGTGGGAGGAGCCCAAGAAGATGGATGATCCCGAAGTGTTCCGGACCGCATTTGCCTCCTCGGGGATCGACATCGACAGGCTGGTTACGCGCGCGCAGCAGGATGACGTCAAAAAGAAGCTGATTGACCTGACCAATGACGCGGTCGCCCGCGGTGCCTTCGGCTCGCCGACATTCTTCGTCGGTAAGGAGATGTTTTTCGGCAAGGATCAACTCCGGGACGTCGAGGAATCGATCGTCGAACAGACCCGGCAGCCCGTTTCCAAGACCGGCTAGTTACCGACTTGCGGTCCGTGCGGGTTGAGGCGAAGGGCTGACGGTAAGCCGGAGTTTATCCTCAGCCCGTCGGCAGGAAAACAATCCAGGAGAGTGAAATGGCTGGTCCGCTTAGCGGCGTTCGTGTCCTCGATCTGACCGGCGTGGTGTCGGGCCCGTTTGCGACCATGTTTCTGGCGGACCAGGGCGCCGACGTGCTCAAGATCGAGCCGATCGGTGGCGATATCACCCGTCGCAGCCGGGCCACCATCGACAAGGACGGCGAGTTCTCCGCGCTGTTCATCTCGTCCAACCGCGGCAAGCGTTCGCTCTCGATCGACGTCAAGAGCCCCGCCGGGCACGAGGTGCTGGCCAAGCTGGTCGCGCAGGCCGATGTTCTGGTGCAGAACTTCCGGCCCGGCACCATGGAGCGCCTCGGCCTCGGCGTCGAAGAACTGCGCCAGCGTCATCCGCGCTTGATCTATGTCTCGATCAGCGGCGTCGGCGACACCGGGCCCTATGTGAAGAAGCGCGTCTACGATCCAATCATTCAGGGCCTGTCGGGCTTTGCCGATATCCAGTCGCAGCCGGTCACCAATCGCCCGCAGATGATCCGCACCATCGTGTGCGACAAGACCACCGCCGTGTTCACCGCGCAGGCGGTGGCGGCGGCGCTCTACGCGCGTGAGAAGACGGGGCAGGGGGATCATATCCAGGTCGCGATGCTGGACGCGATGATTTCCTACCTCTGGCCGGAAGGCATGATGCAGTACACGGTGGTCGGAGCCGAGGCCGCTGCCGCCGATCCCAACGACCGCCCGGATCTCGTGTTCAAGACCAGCGATGGTTACATCACGGCCGGCACCATCTCAGATTCCGAATGGCAGGGCTTCTGCCGCGCGTCCGGCGATCCCGAGCTCGCCAACGATGCCCGGTTTGCGACCCCGTCCGCGCGTTCGGTGAACGCCACGGCGCGCATCAACAAGATGGCGGAGTATATCGGCCGGCACACGACCGCCGAATGGCTGGAGCGGTTGGACGCTGCGGATGTCCCTTGCGCGCCGATCCTGCGGCGCGGCGAGATCATCCACAATGAGCAGGTCGTGGCGCGAGGAATCATCGCGGAGTTCGACCAACCGAAGGTCGGTCGTGTGCGCCAGCCCAAACCCGCGGCCCGCTTCGAGGTCAACCAGGCTGCCATCGGCGGACCGGCCCCGCGCGTCGGGGAGCACTCGCGCGAGGTGCTGCGCGAACTGGGCTACGATGATGGCGCGATCGACGATATGGTCGCTGCACGGACGCTACGCGTGGCCATGTAGGTCGAAGCGCTTCGCGCGTCCGGCGAACGGTTCTCAGGCCTTGGCAGGCGTCGGTTTAATTGGTGCGCGCGGAGCATTCGCGGCAACCGCTCGCTGGTAAGCCTCCCGGCTTCGCATGCGCTCGAGATAGGGCCGCGCATTGTCGCAGATGCCTACCCCGTAGGCGACCGCCCAGTCCAGGCACGTCGTCAGCAGGATGTCGGCGCTGCTGAATCGCTCGCCCATGATAAAATGTCGGCCGTCGGCCAGCGCGACCTCGACATGGCGCAGCTGCGCCCGAAAGTATTCTGCGGCTTGAGCTACGACCTCCGTCGCGACGCCGTAAATTGGGCCGAGCGCATCGGCGCTGTGACGGCGCATCACATACAGGCTAGTCGAGTCGAGCTCGGTGACGATAAAGAAGCACCATTCCAGCCACGCGGCATAGTCGCGGGTGGATTCAGGGATCAATGCACGCTCCGGCGTTGAGTACATCCGCGACAGATAAGCGACGATCGCGGCGCTCTCGCCGATGCGGAAATCACCGTCCTGCAGCAGCGGAATCTTCTGGCGCGGATTGAGCCTGGTATATTCGGCGGTCTTGGTCTCGCCGGTCCGTGGGCCGATCGGTTTGATCTCGTAGGCCAGCCCCAGCTCGTGCATCGCCCAGTGCGGCCGAACGGTGCGGCTTGTCCCGACGCCCCACAAAGTGAGGTCTGGATTGTCGCTCATGTCACCATTTCTCTACGGCGGGGCGAAGATCGAGTTCATGGGTCCAGCCGTCGCGGCTTTGCTGATGGGCAAACCAATACGCTTCGGCAATTGAGGAGGTCTTGGTCAGGCTGTCGGGCGGGATCTCACTGGCCTCGATCCCCCTGGCCGCTTTCATGCGCTGATGAATAGCCTCGCTATCGACGCCAGCGTCGATGATGAGATGGACGACGTGAATGTTCTTGGGCCCGAGCTCGCGCGCCATCGCCTGGGCCAGCGCGCGAAGGCCGAATTTTGCCGACGAGAACGCGACAAATCCCTTGCTGCCCCGGATGCTTGCGGTCGCACCGGTAAAAAGAATGGTGCCGCATCGGCGCGGCAGCATGACGCGCGCGGCTTCGCGTCCGACCAGGAAGCCGGCGTAACAGGCCAGCTCCCAGGCCTTGAAGAAGAGCTTTTCGGTAGTCTCCAGCAGGGGCTTGTTGACGTTCGAACCGGCATTGAACAGGCAGATCTCGATCGGACCGATGTCGCGCTCGACGCCCGCGAATAGCTTCTGGACTTCTGCTTCCTGACGGGCGTCGACGCTGAAGGCGTGGATGTTGTGGCCTTTCGCCCTGAGCTCGTCGACAAGCGCCTGAGATTTGGTCGGATCGCGTCTGCAGATGCAAATAGTGTAGCCGCCGCTGGCAAACCGCCGCGCAACGGCAGCGCCGATGGCATCACCCGCGCCGACCAGCATCGCGACCCCGCGACTTTCTCCCATGCTGCCTCTCCCATAAGTTCTTATTTGATACGCTATGGGTATCGGTTGGAAGTCCGGTTGTAAACGGTGTTCTCAAGAGCGCTGGAACAGGGCAGTAAGCTTGCCGTTTTCTGATCCGATCGTGACAACAAAATAGCGATTGACGAGTTCTAAAAAAGAACGCATGTTTCGCTTCGAGGCGCAATGCTGAAAAAGGCGCCGATGTTTTTCAGTCGGGAGGCGGTTAGTCGTGGCGAAGCTGTCGCAAGCACTCGGTCTCGATCAAACCGCTTTTCGGTTTGCTGGCCGCATCGACCAATCGACAGATCGCCATCTTGCCAAAGCGGTGGACCAGATCGGGCCGATCGAGGACTGCGCCACGACCATGGTAGCCTCGATCGGCGCGATGGCGAATCCCGATCGTTCTGGTCTCGCTCAAAAAATGTGGTCCACCAGGGCCGATAGAACTGCTTCGCACACAGCGCGCCTAACCTAACTGGGAGAAGTTCCTTGAAAAAGAGAAATGCAACCGTCGCCGTGATCGGCGCGGGCGATTTCATCGGCGGCGAGATCGCCAAGAAATTTGCCTCCGAGGGCTTTACTGTCTTCGCGGGTCGCCGCAACGGCGACAAGCTGGCGCCGCTGGTCAAGGAGATCGAGGCTGCCGGCGGCGAGATCCACGCACGTTCGCTCGACGCGCGCAAGGAGGAGGAGATCGTCTCCTTTCTGAGCGACGCCGACAAGCACGCACCATTGGATGTCTGCATCTTCAATATCGGTGCCAACGTCAACTTCCCGATCCTCGAGACGACCGAGCGCGTGTTCCGCAAGGTCTGGGAGATGGCCTGCTACTCCGGCTTCCTCGCCGGGCGCGAGGCGGCCCGGCTGATGCTGCCGCGCGGCCAGGGCAACATCTTCTTCACCGGTGCGACCGCTTCATTGCGCGGTGGCAGCGGCTATGCCGCCTTTGCCAGCGCCAAATTCGGACTGCGCGCTGTGGCGCAGGCAATGGCGCGCGAACTCGGCCCGAAGAATATCCACGTCGCGCACCTCGTTATCGATTCCGGCGTCGACACCGAATGGGTCCGCCAGCGGCGCCTGGAAGCGCTCGGGCCTAATGCGCTCGACGATCCGGATCTGCTGATGCCGCCGGCCTCGGTCGCGGCGTCCTATTGGCAGCTGTATCAGCAGCCGAAGAGCGCCTGGACCTTTGAGCTGGAAATCCGCCCCTTCGGTGAGAAGTGGTAGGAAGCGCAGATGGAACTCGCACTGTCTCCCGAAGATGCGGCCTTCCGTGATGAGGTGCGCGCTTTCATCGCCGAAAACTATCCGAAGGAAATGCGGGTCCCTAATCCGGAGACCGACCTGACCAAAGAGCAATCGTTGCTCTGGCACCAAATTCTCTACGAGAAGGGCTGGATCGCGCCGCTTTGGCCCAAGGAATTTGGCGGCCCCGGCTGGTCGATCACCCGGCGTTTCATCTTCGAGCAGGAGACCAGCCGGGCCGGGACGCTGCCGCCGTTGGCGTTCAGCGTCACCATGGTTGGTCCGGTCATTTACACCTTCGGCAATGATGCCCAGAAGCAGAAGTTCTTGCCGCGGATACTGTCGGGTGAAGACTGGTGGTGCCAAGGCTATTCCGAGCCGGGCTCAGGCTCAGACCTCGCCACCGTCCGGACCAAGGCTGTGCGCGACGGCGACCATTACATCGTCAACGGTCACAAGACCTGGACAACGTTGGCGCAGCACGCCGACTGGATCTTCTGCCTGGTGCGTACTGATTCGAGCGCCAAGCCTCAGGCGGGCATCTCGTTCCTCCTGATCGACATGAAGTCGCCAGGCGTGACCGTGCGTCCGATCATCACGATCGACGGTTCGCACGAGGTCAATGACGTCTTCCTCGAGGATGTCCGCGTTCCCGTCGAGAACCTGATCGGCGAGGAGAACAAGGGCTGGACCTACGCAAAATTCCTGCTGGGCAACGAGCGCACCAGCATGGCCGGGATCGGCCGGTCGACGCGCTACCTCGACCGGTTGAAGAAGATCGTGAAAGCGGAGATCGCAGCGGACGATCCGGCGCATCTCGAATTTCGCAAGGAGATCGGCCGGCTCGAGCTCGATGTGCTCGCGCTCGAGGCCACCGAGCTGCGGGTCGTTGCCCAGATGGCGCGCGGCATCGATCCGGGGCCCGCGGCCTCGCTGTTCAAGATCCGCGGCACCGAGATCTTCCAGGGCATTACCGAGCTCACACATCGTGCCATCGGCAACTATGGCCTGGCGCTTCGCGAGCAACCGTCGGGCGCAAACCAGTTCATGCCGGGTGCCGATTACGGCCACACAGCGTCGGAGAAATACCTGAACGCGCGCAAGCTCAGCATCTACGGTGGATCAAACGAGATCCAGCGCAACATCATCGCCAAAGCGGTGCTCGGTCTCTAGCAACAGCGCAACAAGAGGATCGGATGGATATCCAGTTCACGGAAGAGCAGGAACTGTTGCGCTCCAGCGTACAGCGTATGCTACGCGACCAATACAGCTTCGAGGCGCGCCGCAAGATCGTGGCCAGCGAAGAGGGCTGGAGCCGCAAGCAGTGGGGCGCTTTTGCGGAGCTCGGCCTGCTCGCCGCGCCATTCTCCGAGGAGAGCGGCGGACTTGGTGGCGGCCCGCTCTCTACTATGATCGTTGCCCAGGAGTTCGGCCGCCACCTTGTCGTGGAGCCGTACGTGGAGACGGTCGTGCTGGTCGGCGGCTTGATCGAGCAGGCAGGGACGAAAGAGCAGAAGCAGGCCTTCATTCCCGATATCATCGCCGGACACAAGATCTGGGCGCTGGCCTGGACCGAAAAAAACTCGCGCTTCGATCTCGCCAATGTCGCGGCCACGGCGCGGCGAGAGGGAAAGGACTACACGCTTAGTGGTGAGAAGACCGCCGTCATAGCGGCGCCTTGGGCCGATTATCTCATCGTCTCCGCCCGGACTGCCGGCAAGCGCGACGATTGTGGCGGCGTCAGCCTGTTCGTCGTCGACGCCCGGGCGGCGAATCTCGAATTGCGGAGCTTCAAGACCATCGACGGCCGCCGTGCCGCGGAGATCACTTTCCGCGATGTGCGCGGCGAGTTGCTCGGCAGCGAGGGCGAAGGCGTCGCCCTGCTGGAAGGCTGCCGCGACAGGGCCATCGGCGCGCTCTGCGCCGAGGCGGTCGGCGCGATGGCCGAACTGAACTCTGCGACGCTGGAATACGCCAAGGCCCGAAAGCAGTTCGGCGTCACCATCGGCAGCTTCCAGGTGTTGCAGCACCGGATGGTCGACATGTTCATCGCGCATCAGGAGGCGCTTTCCCTGATGCAGCATCTCAGTCTCAGCCTCGGTGCCGGCGAAAGTGGCATCTCGCGCCTCGCCTCCGGCGCCAAGTCGAGGGTCGGCTATGCCGGCAAGTTCATCGCCGACCAGGCGGTGCAGCTCCACGGCGGCATGGGCATGACCGACGAATTGAACGTCGGTCACTACTTTAAGCGAATCTCCTCGATCAATATCCAGTTCGGCGATCCCGCTCACCACTTGCTGCGTTATGTGCAGCTCGACGCGGCAGCGTAACCAAAGAGGCAGCCATGACGACAGAGGCAGTTATCGTTTCCACCGCCCGCACCGGCGTCGGCAAGGCCTATCGCGGTGCGCTGAACAACACCGAGGGGCCGACCATGGCTGGCCATGTGATGGCCGAAGCGGTGAGGCGCGCGGGCGTTGAGCCGGACGAGGTCGAAGACGTGGTGATGGGTTGCGCGATGCAGCAGGGCACCATGGTGATGAACGTCGCACGCAAGGGGGCGGTTCGTGCCGGCCTGCCGGTCACCGTCGCCGGCACCACGATCGATCGGCAGTGCGCCTCCGGCCTGCAGGCGATCGCGGTCGCGGCCCGCTCGATCATGCTGGATGGCGTCGAGATCGCGATCGGAGGCGGCATCGAATCGATCAGCCTGGTGCAGAACGACCACATGAACAGGTTCCACGCCGTCGACGACGAGCTGATGGCGATGAAGCCCGAGATGTACATGTCGATGCTCGACACTGCCGAGATTGTCGCCGAGCGCTACAAGATCGGTCGCGACCGGCAGGACGAATACAGCCTCGAATGTCAGCGCCGCATTGGTGCCGCGATGCAGGCCGGTCGCTTCAATGACGAGATCGTCCCGATCACAACGACGATGGCCGTCGTCAACAAGGACACCAGGGAGGTCTCCTATCAGCAGGTGACGCTGTCGAAGGACGAAGGGCCGCGCCCCGAGACCACGGCGGAAGGATTGGCGAAGATCAAGCCGGTATTCGAAGGCAAGACCATCACGGCCGGCAATGCCAGCCAGCTCTCCGACGGAGCATCGGCCTGCGTGCTCATGAGCGACAAGACCGCCACCAAGAAGGGCCTTAAGCCGCTCGGCATCTTCCGCGGCTTCGTCGCCGCCGGAGTCGAGCCGGACGAAATGGGCATCGGTCCGGTCGCGGCGATCCCGCGCCTTCTCAAGCGCCACGGCCTGAGGATCGATGACATCGATCTTTGGGAGCTGAACGAAGCCTATGCTGTCCAGGTGATCTACTGCCGCGACAAGCTCGGCATCGATCCGGACAAGCTGAACGTCAATGGCGGCTCGATCGCGATCGGCCATCCCTACGGCATGACGGGCAGCCGGCTTGCGGGCCATATCCTGATCGAGGGGCGGCGGCGCAAGGCGAAGTACGGCGTGGTGACCATGTGCATCGGCGGCGGCATGGGCGCGGCCGGCCTATTTGAACTCGTCAACTGATCGGAAAGCGGAGAAAGCGCACGTGAAGACAGCAATCACTGAACTGTTCGGCATCCAGCATCCGATCATCCAGGGCGGCATGCATTATGTCGGCTTTGCCGAGCTTGCCGCCGCGGTCTCGAATGCCGGCGGTCTCGGCATCATCACCGGCCTGACCCAGCGGACGCCGGAGCTGCTGGCGAAGGAAATCGCGCGCTGTCGCGACATGACCGACAAGCCGTTCGGTGTGAACCTGACCTTCCTGCCGAGCTTCACTGCACCGCCTTATCCGGAATATATCGCCGCCATCAAGGAAGGTGGCGTCAAGGCGGTGGAGACCGCCGGCCGCAGCCCGGAAGCGTACATGCCCGCGCTGAAGGCTGCCGGCATTAAGGTGATCCACAATGCACTTCGGTGCGGCATTCGCTGAAAGCCGAGAAGATCGGATGCGACGCCGTCAGCGTCGACGGCTTCGAATGCGGCGGCCATCCCGGCGAGGACGATATCCCGAACATGATCCTGCTGCCGCGCGCGGCGGATGAACTGAAGATTCCGTTCGTGGCCTCGGGTGGCATGGCGGATGCGCGCAGCCTCGTTGCTGCGCTGTCGATGGGCGCCGCCGGCATGAACATGGGTACCCGCTTCGTCGCAACCAGGGAAGCTCCCGTCCACGCCAACGTCAAGCAGGCCCTCGTCAAAGCCACCGAACTCGATACCGTGCTGGTCATGCGCGCGCTGCGTAACACCGAGCGCGTGCTGAAGAACAAGGGTGTCGATCAATTGCTCGAGGTCGAGCGCGAGAAGGGGGCGAGCCTCAAGATCGAGGACATCCATGAGCAGGTCGCGGGTGTCTACCCCAGGGTGATGGTCGATGGTGACATGGATGCCGGTGCTTGGAGCTGCGGCATGGTGGTCGGACTGATCCACGATATCCCGACGGTGAAGGAGCTGATCGACCGCATCATGAGGGAAGCCGAGCAGATCATCCGGCAGCGGCTGACTGGATTTCTTGACGGTACTGTCGCCGATCTGGCCACGCGCGCCGTTGCTTGACAAAGGTTTGCATGCGAGCGCTTCAGTGCCGAGATCAATGCTCGCTGATCGCATTGAGCAGCGGATCGGCGTGACCGATTGATCTCTCAAGTTGGGGGGGCGGGCCAGGCCGACAAGCAAGCTGAAATGTCGTTTTCACCGAGGAGCGGCCAATGAAGTACTATCTCTGCAAGTACATTCCGCCCCGGGCGGATTTCCTGGCGACCATGAGCGCCGCTGAGAAACAATGGATGAAGCAGCACGGTGCGTTCCTGGATGATCTGCTCGCAAAGGGGCAGATCGTCGCGCACGGTCCCGTCACGGACCCGCGTGGCGGTTATGGCGTGTCGCTCTATCAGATCCCAAACGATCTCGACATCGAGGCGGTCACCTCGGAAGATCCTGTCGTGAAGAACGGCGCCGGCCACTATGAGCATTACCCGATGATGCATTTGAAGGCGCGCGGCTGAGATCCTCCCCTGGACCAATTTGGCAGCGTGGGTGGCATGACCTTTGATCTGTGCCAGCACGGGTAGGCCATCGCGATCGGCGAGACAGCGTTTTGCAAGGATGGGAGCCGCGGCGCCGTCGGCATTGGCGGGGGAGGCGGCCGGCGTAATAGTGCCGTTGGTGCGGAACGCTGCCTTCAATCCGGGAACTTGGCCGGACGGCGTGCTGCACGTCAAAAAAGTATCAGTTCACATCTGAAATGGTGGTGGCGTGCCTAGGTACTGGTCGCTACTCTGCCAACGAGAGGAAGCGCTGAACCAATCAGCCGATAAGGGAGCGGAGGCGGATCATTACAAGCCGCACCGGCCTGAAGGGAGGGGACATGGAACCGGACCTGGAAGTTGTCCAGATACGGCGCGGCGAGTCATTCAAGGCGTGGTCGCACGGCTACCCATTCCACACCGTCCGCTGGCATTTCCATCCCGAGTACGAGCTCCATCAGGTCGTGGCCACCAGCGGACGCTATTTCGTCGGTGACTTCATCGGCGACTTCGAACCAGGTAATCTCGTGCTCACCGGCCCCAATTTGCCGCACAATTGGGTGAGCGATCTGCCGGCAGAGTGCGCCATCCCGCTACGCGGACGCATCCTTCAATTCAGCGAAGAATTCATCGGCGACCTGATGAAGGTCATGCCTGAGCTTTCGGGCCTTGCCGCACTGCTGGATTTTTCCCGGCGTGGTGCGCTGTTCACCCGCAGCACGAGCGATGCGCTCGTCCCACTCATGGAGGAGATCGTCACGGCGAACGGCGTGCGCCGGATCGAGCTGTTCTTGATGATCTTGGGGATACTCTGTCGCGCCGCGCGACAGGCGCGTCCGCTGTCCAGCCCAAACTATCTGCCCGATCCGTCTGGCTACATGTCCGTGGGAATGAACAAGGCACTCGCATTCATCCGGAAGAATCTGACGCAACCTTTCGGCGAAGCGGAGCTTGCTGCGATCGCCGGTCAATCGCAAAGCGCATTTTCGCGCTCGTTCCGCCGGCACACGGGCATGTCATTGGTGCAATACGTTAAGCGGCTGCGTATCAATCTCGCTTGTCAGATATTGATGAGCGACGAGCAGGCTTCCATCACCGACATCTGCTTCGAGGTCGGCTTCAACAATCTCTCCAATTTTAACCGGCAGTTCCTGGCCGAGAAAGGCATGCCCCCTTCGCGCTTCAGACGATTGTTGGCGCACAACATCGATGAGGCGCACGCGGCCTAGCCGCATAGGAGCAAAGAAGGAGGATCGTTACGGAAGAATGACGCGGACACGCCGACGGCGGTCCGCGACAGCAATCGTTCGACCAGAATTCTGCGCGGCTCCGAGCACCGGCGCTCATCGTGCCGTCGGAAACGGAAGCAGCGAGGGCCTGACTTCGAAGGATCAACGACGACACCCTGACACCCAGTCTGGAAAGGAAATCTGAAATGAGAAAGTTCTCTGCTAAATATGCGGGCACAATTGGCATAGCCCTCTCGCTGCTCGGCACAACAGCC
Organism: Bradyrhizobium sp. 35; assembly: GCF_023073215.1. Classification (NCBI taxonomy): domain Bacteria; kingdom Pseudomonadati; phylum Pseudomonadota; class Alphaproteobacteria; order Hyphomicrobiales; family Nitrobacteraceae; genus Bradyrhizobium; species Bradyrhizobium sp. 35. The sequence continues at coordinate 27,410 of NZ_JADPJC010000157.1, read as the reverse complement.
ATTTCTTCGCGGGCCGCAGAGGTGAAGAACGCGACCGTCGCCTTCCTGATGCCGGACCAGGCCTCCACCCGCTATGAACAACATGATTATCCGGGCTTCGTCGCAGAGATGAAGAAGCTGTGCGACAGTTGCAAGGTGATCTACCAGAACGCCAGCGCGGATGCCGCGCGGCAGCAACAGCAATTCAACTCGGTGATTTCGCAGGGCGCCAAGGTAATCGTGCTCGACCCCGTCGACTCCACTGCCGCGGCATCCCTGGTCAAGATGGCACAATCGCAAGGCATCAAGGTCATTGCCTATGACCGGCCGGTCCCCGACGCCAAGGTCGATTTTTACGTGTCCTTCGACAATCAAGCCATCGGCAAGGCTATCTCCGAATCGCTCGTCAAGCATCTTAAGGCCGCCAACGCGACGGCGAAGGAGGGCGAAGGCGTACTCGAAATCAATGGATCGCCGACCGATGCCGCTGCGGGACTCATCAAGAAGGGGATCCACGAGGGGCTTGATAAGAGCGGCTATCCAATTCTGGCCGAATACGACACGCCGGACTGGGCGCCGCCGAAGGCGCAGCAATGGGCGAGTGGCCAGATCACCCGCTTCGGCAAGAAGATCCTCGGCGTCGTAGCTGCCAATGACGGCACGGGCGGTGGCGCAATTGCCGCCTTCAAGGCCGCAGGTATCGAGCCGGTGCCGCCGGTGACGGGCAACGATGCGACGATTGCCGCGCTTCAGCTCGTCATCGCAGGCGATCAGTACAACACGATCTCCAAACCCAGTGAGATCGTGGCAGCTGCTGCGGCGCAAGCGGCGGTGAAATTCCTCTCCGGAGAGATGCCCAAGGCGGAAGCTACGCTATTCAATGCGCCATCGAAGTTGTTCGTGCCGGCCGTCGTCACTCAGGAGAACCTGAAGGCGGAGATTATCGATAAGAAGATCCAGACGGCCGATCAGCTCTGCACGGGCCGATATGCCGCGGGTTGCAAGAAGCTTGGCATCACGCAGTGACGACGTCGGTCCCGGCCGCTTCCGGCGGCCGGGACGAAGGATGAGAGGGCGAATTGGGACATGACCACGATCTCGGATGCCGATGACGCGCAGGGCGGACCGCGCAAGCCGGTCTTGAGTCTTCGCGGAATTTCCAAGCATTTCGGCGCCGTGTCCGCCCTGACCGATGTTGATCTCGATGTGCATGCCGGCGAAGTCGTGGCACTTGTGGGTGATAACGGTGCAGGAAAATCCACGCTGGTGAAGATCCTTGCCGGCGTGCACCAACCCACCTCCGGAACGATCACGTTCGGCGGTGAACATGTTGTCCTGTCCGACCCATCCATGGCACTCGGCCTCGGCATCGCCACCGTTTTCCAGGATTTGGCCCTCTGCGAGAATCTCGACGTGGTCGCAAACATCTTCCTCGGCCGCGAGCTCAACCCGCTGCGGCTCGACGAGGTCTCCATGGAGCTTCGCGCCTGTACCTTGCTCAACGAGCTGTCAGCGCGGATTCCGAGCGTGCGAGAGCCCGTGGCGTCGCTCTCCGGCGGACAGCGCCAGACCGTGGCGATCGCGCGCTCGCTGCTGACTGAGCCGAAACTCATTCTGCTCGACGAGCCGACTGCGGCGCTCGGCGATGCCCAAACCGCTGAGGTGCTAGACCTCGTCGAACGCGTTCGCGCACGCGGTCTCGGCGTCATCATGATCAGTCACAACATGGAGGACGTCCGCGCGGTTGCCGATCGGATCGTGGTGCTGCGCCTCGGTCGCAACAACGGCGAGTTCGATCCCGACGTGTCCAATCAGGATCTCGTTACGGCGATTACCGGAGCGGACGAAAATTCTGTCTCGCGCCGCGCCAGGCGGCGCCGCGCCCATCAGTCGCCGGAGCTTGGGCGATGACCGACGACACGCAACAGGTTTCGACGGCGCGGTTGCTCGACCGCAGTGACGAACGAGTCAAGCACGCGGACACGCTTGGAAACACGATCGGCGCCTTTGTGGACCGTGTGCGGTCGGGCGATCTCGGATCGCTGCCGGTGGTCGTCGGGCTCATCGTCATCTGCGCGGCGTTCGAGACCCTCAACCCTGTTTTTCTCGCGCCGAACAATCTGGTCAATTTGCTTTTCGATTGCGCGACAGTGGGTGTGATCTCGCTGGGCATCGTCTGTATCCTGATGGTCGGCGAGATCGATCTGTCGGTCGGATCGGTGAGCGGGTTCTCTTCGGCGCTCGTCGGCGTGCTTTGGGTCGCTCAGGATTGGCCGGTCGCCGTGGCGATCGTCACGGCGTTGGTGCTGGGCGCTGCCATCGGCGCGCTCTATGCATTTTTGTTCAATCGTCTGGGTATGCCGAGCTTCGTCTCGACGCTGGCCGGCCTGCTGACGTGGCTCGGCCTGCAGCTGTATCTGCTCGGCTCCTCCGGCTCGATCAACCTTCCGTATGGATCGGCGCTGGTCAATTTCGGACAGATGCTCGTCATGCCGTCGATCGTATCCTACGTGCTGGCGGCGGTCGCGAGCGTGGTTATGTTCGTGACCGGCTACCGAACGGCCGCGCGCCGGCGGGCGGCGGGGCTATCGGCCAGTTCGCTTGGTCGCATGGTGCTGAAGGCGCTGCTGGTCACCATCGTGCTCGAATTCGTTGTCTATTATCTCAATCTCGGGCGCGGCATTCCCTGGATGTTTGGTCTGTTCGTCGGCTTGTGCGTGATCATGAATTACGCATTGACGAGAACCAAATGGGGCCGCTCGATGTCTGCCGTCGGCGGCAATCGCGAGGCGGCCCGTCGGGCTGGCATCAACGTTCGCCGGGTCTATTCGACCGCATTCATGCTGTGCTCCACGCTGGCCGCGGCCGGCGGCATTCTGGCCGCAGCGCGGCTGGCATCTTCCAGCCAGCAGGCCGGGACCGGGGATGTGAACCTCAACGCGATCGCCGCCGCGGTCATCGGTGGCACAAGCCTGTTTGGCGGCCGCGGGAGCGCCTATTCCGCGCTCCTCGGCGTCATCGTCATCCAGTCCATCGCGAGCGGCCTCACGCTGCTCGATCTCTCCTCGTCGATGCGGTACATGATTACGGGCGCGGTCCTTGCCATTGCAGTCATCGTCGATTCGCTGGCACGGCGCTCGCGCCTTTCCCACGGCCGAGCTTGAACAACTCTCATAGGAAAAGGACAAGCCTTGGCCCAGGAACTTGCAGAAAAAGTCGCGGCGATCACCGGCGCCGCATCGGGCATCGGTCTCGAATGCGCCAGAACATTGATCGGGGCCGGCGCGCGGGTGGTGCTGATCGATCGGGCGGAAGAGGCGCTGAGCAGCGCCTGCGTTGCGCTGGGCGATCAGGCGATTCCGTTACGTATCGACCTCACCGATCCCCTGAGCATGGAAGCGATGATGCCGCAGGTGCTGGAGAAAGCGGGTCAACTGGACATCTTCCATGCGAATGCTGGTGCCTATGTCGGCGGCGAGGTGCTTGGCGGCGATCCCGACGCGTGGGACCGCATGCTCAATTTGAACGTCAATGCGCTGTTCCGGTCGATCCATGCGGTGCTGCCGCACATGGTTGAGCGCAAGAGCGGCGACATCATCGTCACCAGTTCGATCGCAGGTCTCGTGCCTGTCGTCTGGGAACCGATCTATACCGCGTCCAAGCACGCCGTGCAGGCTTTTGTGCATACTCTGCGCCGGCAGGTCGCGAAACACGGTTTGCGCGTCGGCGCCGTTGCGCCCGGTCCAGTCGTGACCGCGCTCATCAAGGATTGGCCCAAAGAGAAGATCGAGGAGGAAATGGCGGCCGGTGGCTTGATGCAGCCGGTGGAAGTCGCGCAGGCAGTGCTCTTCATGTTGACGCGCCCGAGAAACGTCACCATCCGCGACCTCGTCATTCTGCCGCAGAGCAACGATCTGTAACATCTTCCGATCGGCGATCCTGAGATGAACAAGCAACCCGATAACCGCCATTTCCTTGGCATCGATGTCGGCACCGGCAGCGCACGGGCCGGACTCTTCGACCGCTCTGGCAGGCTCCTGGCGAGTGACAGCGCCCCTGTTGCACTTTGGCGGGAGGCTGGCGACGTCGTCGAGCAGTCGAGCGAGGATATCTGGCGTGCCGTATGCCGCAGCGTGCGTAGCGCGGTGGTGCAGGCGGGTATCGCGGCGGACAGTATCGCCGGCATAGGCTTTGACGCGACCTGCTCGCTGGTGGTGCTTGGCGAGGCGGGTGTGCCGCTGCCCGTCGGGCCGTCCGGCGATCCTGCTCGCAACGTCGTTGTATGGATGGATCACCGCGCTGCGGATCAGGCGCGCCGTATCAACCAGACGGGCGAGAAAGTTCTCGACTATGTCGGCGGAACGATCTCTCCCGAGATGGAGACGCCGAAACTGTTGTGGCTCGCCGAAAACATGCCCGAGACGTTCTCCCATGCGTGGCAGTTTATGGACTTGACTGATTTTCTCACTTGGCGTGCAACAGGGAGTTTGTCCCGCTCCATTTGTACCGTGACGTGCAAGTGGACCTATCTGGGCCACGAAGACCGCTGGGACGATCAATTCTTCCGCAGGATTGGCCTCGGCGTGCTGCCGGATGAGCAGTTCCGCAGGATCGGCACCGAGATCGTGCCCGGCGGGACCAGGCTGGCAGCGGGCCTGACGGCGAAGGCCGCGGCCGATCTCGGACTCGCGATGGGTACGCCGGTCGCCGCCGGCCTCATCGATGCACATGCCGGCGGTGTTGGTACGGTGGGGGCGCGCGGAGCGGCGGGCACGGTGCTCACGCGCATGGCCTATGTATTCGGAACGTCCGCCTGCACCATGTCGACCACACCGGACCCCTTCTTCGTCCCTGGCGTTTGGGGACCCTATTTCTCGGCCATGGTGCCTGGGCTTTGGCTCAATGAAGGCGGACAGTCGGCCGCCGGCGCTGCGATCGAGCATCTGTTGCAGATGCATCCGAATTCCGCGCAAGCGACACAGGCTGCGGGCCAGAAGCAGCAGACGCTTGCCGATTGGCTTGCCTCGGAAATCGAATCACGCGGCGGTGCCGAAATGCTCCCGGATTTGGTCGGCCAGCTTCATGTCGTCCCCGAATTCCTCGGCAATCGAGCGCCGTTCGCCGATCCCGGCGCGCGCGCACTGATTGCGGGCCTTGATATGCGCTCGGATCTGGAGAGTCTGCTCGCGCTTTATCTTGCAGGGCTTTGCGGCCTCGGCTGCGGGGCCCGGCAGATCGTTCGCGCTCAGCAAGACAAGGGCATTGGGGTCGATACGATCGTGGTCAGCGGCGGTGCCGCAAAGAGCCGCCTCGTGCGGCAGGTCCTCGCCGATATGACGGGTTTGACGGTCGCTGCGCCAGCCTCTCCGGAGGCCGTCCTGCTCGGCTCCGCGATGCTTGGATCAGTTGCCTCGGGCGACCATTCCGACCTCAGTGAGGCGATGCAGGCGATGTCGGTCTTGGGAGACATCCATCAACCCCAGGCCGCTTTGGCAGGCTGGGTTGATCAGCGCATGGGAGCCTTCGAGGCTCTGCAGAAGGTCGGCCGGGCAATTAGAAGAGCTTCTTAGCTCTTGCCAACTGGACCCGGCACCAAGCACGGCATCTGACCCGGGCCGAGCCGCGATCCTAGACTATCCGCGGTTCGGAGAGCCCATGGGGCAAGTTCGTGAACGGTGACCGCCAATGAGGCAGGACCGCTACATCCCGGCACGACGCATCTGGTCGCGGACCTGACGGAGAAGTTCGACGACATCAACTCGCTCGTCGCGGCCAAAGGCGGGTGGCCAGCGTCAGGGGGCGGCTGAAGGGATCCTGTGGGCGGGGAGGAACCCGGGTCTCGCCCCGCTGTAGGCGGGGCGAGATGCCTGCTTTTCTCAGATGAGGAAGTCGGTCGGGTGCAGGCTCGCGGCGTGGACACCGTCGAGTGTAATGGTGTCGCTCGCCGATACATGAATCACGGCATCGCCGTCGGCATTGTCGCTGATCAGCTTCGACAGCGCCGTCCAGTCCGTAAAGCCGTAATCGTGCAGGTTGATCAGATCGTGCTCGGTCACGGTGCTGCCGGCCGCCTTGTTTCCTTGATCGAAGTCGGTGATGAGGTCGTTGCCGGACCCGGTGTTGAAGACGAAGGTGTCGCTGTTTCCGCCGCCCGAAAGCTGGTCATTTCCGGCGCCCCCGTTGAGCATATCCTTGCCGCCGGTGATCGAGCCCGGTGTTGCGGGATCATAGACCTTCGCATCGCCATACAGAAAGTCGGTGGCCGCTCCGCCGGTGAGGATATCGTTGCCGCCATGGGCATTGCCGGACATGGTCGGAGCGTCGCCGAACAGCAGATCGCGCGCATCGTCGGTGTACTCGGTGCTGATCTTGACCGTGAGGATGTCATCGCCACCCTGTGCGTTGTCGGTCAGGGACGTGGAGGAATCTCCCGACAGCGACGCACCGGCCCAGACGTTTTCGCCGCTCATGGTCAAGATGATGTTGTCGTTGCCGCCATGCGCATCGCCGCTGATGGAGCCGATGGCATCGCCGCTGGCTCTCGCTGAACCCTCCCGGGTGTTCAAGCTGATGTCGAGCGTGTCGTTGCCGCCCTGCGCCGGGCCGCTCATGGAGCCACCGGCATCGCCGGCGTACACATTGTCGAAGCCTCGCCAGCCCACAGCGCCCGTGATGGTGTCACTGCCGCCGTGCGAATTGCCGGACATGTCGCCGGCGACATCGCCGAAAGCATGCACGTTGGTGTACATCGAGTGGTCTTGGGTATCGATCGTGTCGTTGCCGCCCCTGGCGTCGTCGGTCATCGCCTGGGCATCGCCGACCACGAGGGCGGCGTTCCAGCCGTAGTTGACGTTGACCGTGAGCGTGTCGTTGCCGCCGTGGGACTGGCCATGCAGCGTCGTGTTGTCGTCGCCAAAGATCGTGACCTCTGCTTCGGGCTGAGTGATGGTTGCGGTCACGGTGTCGTTGCCGCCCCGGGCGTCCGTGGTGGTCGGAAAGTTCGGATCTCCGATGACGGTTTCGATTTGGCCAAATTGGTCGAGCAGGATGTCGATGGTGTCGTTCGGCAGATGCTGCATGGCGTAACTCCCATTTCATTGTCGGAGGCGGGCCTGACATCGGCAAAACTCTTGCGCGAAGTGCTGTGACCACGCTTCACGGAGACGAATCTAGTTTTGGTCGATGGCGGAGATTTGCTGGAATTCGGGACAGAGTTTGTTCGCGACAGGTTTCGCTGCGCCGTGCGGCGAAACTGGTCGTTGCGCACTCGCGATTGCGATGTCGCCCCGCGCGTCGGGGTACGACATCGCCGCTTTGATTTATTCCCTCAGATGATGAAGTCGGTCGGATGCAGGTTCGCCGCGTGAATCCCGTCCAGCGTGATCGAGTCGTTGCCGGAGAGATGAATCACGGCATCGCCGGAAGCATTGTCGCTGATCAGACTCGACAGCGCCGCCCAGTCCGCGAAGCCGTAATCCTGCACATCGATCAGATCGTGTTCCGCTGCGGTGCTGCCGACGGCCTTGTGCCCTGATCGAAGTCGGCGATCGTGTCGTTGCCGGAGCCGGTGCTGAAGGCGAAGAAGTCGCTGTTTCCTCCGCCCCACATCCAGTCGTCGCCCGCTCCGCCGTTCAGCGTGTCGCTGCCGCCGGTGATCGAGCCTGGCGCCGCCGGTTCATAGATTCCTGCATCGCCATACATGAAATCCCGGCCGACGCCGCCATTGATATCGTTGCCACCATGAGAATGACCGGCCATGATCGGCGCGTCGCCGTACACTGACGAGACCGCATCCGCGTACTGGCCTTCGATCTTGACGGTCAGGACATCGTCGCCGCCCTCGGTAAGATCCATCAGGGACGTCGACGAGTCCCCCGACAAGGTCGCGCCGGCTATGGCGCTGTCGCCGTTCAAGGTGACCGTCATATTGTCATTGCCGCCTTGCGCGAGGCCGCGCAAGGCGCCGATGGCGTCGCCACTGACGGTCGCCACGCCGTCCGTGGTGAGCACGCTGACATCGAGCGTGTCGTTGCCGCCGTGCGAGGTGTCATCATGGAACCGCCGGCATCGCCGGCGAACAGGTTGGCGCCACCGCGCCACGCGATCGAGCCGGTTATCTCGTCATGGCCGCCCTGCGCGTTGCCCGACATGTCCCCCGCGACGTCGCCGAAGGCCGAGACAGTGGTATAGGCCGTGCCATGGGCATCCGCGACGATGGTGTCATTGCCGCCCTTGGCGTCGTCGATCATCGATTTGGCATCGCCCACCACGAGAGCGGTGTTCCAGCCGCCGCCGATATCGGCGAACAATGTGTCGTTTCCGCCTTGCGAGTGACCAAGCAGCATCGACTGGTCATCGCCGAAGATCGTGAGCCTCGTATTGAGCTCGGTGACGTTGCCGTCACGGTGTCGTTGCCGCCCGAGACGTCCTTGGCTGCGGGAAATCCGAGATCTCCGTACACGGTCTCGATTTGACCAAACTGGTCAAGGATGACGTCGAAGGTATCGTTCGGCAGATGCTGCATGGCGTAACTCCCATTTCATGTCGGTAGCGGGCCGGACGTGTGCACCAGTCTTGCGACACGCTTGATCGACACGGTTCACCGGAAGCAAATCTGCCCTTGGTAAATGGCAGAGATTTGCAAGAATTCAGGAGAGAGTTTGATTGCTCGCATCGATCTGCGGTCGCGGCCGCGAGAAAGAGAATGTTGATGGAACTGTCGGCGAGGATCTACCGCCGATTGGCGCGTTCGAGTGCGAGCTTACTTCTCCTCTGGTTGGGATGAAGTGCCGCTTTCGCCGTCGTCATTTCCTGGATCAAGTCGGCGATACCGTCTCTCGCGATCTTGTCAGTGACAAGAGACAACAACCGACTATGGCGCGCGATCTTGTTGTCGATCTCATCGCATTTGCCGCACGTGAGCATACCCTGCGCTATTGCAGGCGGAGCGAACGAGGCAACTGAGACTAAAAAATGTTCATTGCCGAGCTTCGTTCCTGCCGCCATGGACGGTTGGGACGCTGGCTTGCTGTGCGAGCCAGTGACGGCGGCGGTTTTTACTTGTGCGTCGGTGGGACCTCATTGAGGAGCTTCGAGACCGCAGTGACAAGCTGGGCCGGTGCAAACGGCTTCTGCAACAGGATGCTATTTGAGACGCCCTGCGAACCCCAATCGTTCGCTGCAGCGCCCGTCATGTAGACCACGGGAAACGTCGGCTCTCGTTGTCTGAGCTGTCTGGCCAATTCCCAGCCGCTGAGCGTGCCCTTGAGGTTCACATCCGCGACGACCGCCCGGTACTCCTTCATGCCGCTTCTGAAGAGAGTCAGGGCTTCCTCGGCAGACGAGAGGATGTCAGTCGCGAAGCCTGCCTCCAGCAGGGCTTCCTCGACACCGCCTGCAATGGGTATTCATCCTCCACCACCAAGATGAGAGGCGACGGCGCTGTCATGTTCACTCCGTCTCGGAACGCTGAACCTACTATGTTGCGGCGCTTTGTTCCCTGAAAATGTGTCCAAAAGTGAACATAGGCCGATCCGAGGGCCCCAGGGAGCTGGCCGGCTGCATGGCGGATATCAAGGCCGACGAGACGGAGCATGGGCGCACTCTCAATCTTCCGTGGTGGAGGACGTAGCGCCGATCCGCATGATGGTCTGCGACATGCTGGAGGAGTTGGGCGACAAGGTCATCGCCGAAGCAGGCACCCTGAAGGAAGCGATCGAAGTCGCGCGGGTGGCTGACTTCGATCTGGCCATTCTCGACCTGAGGCTTGCCGATGAAACAACTGAACTGGTGGCGGAGATCACTCGTGGTCGCGGGTTGCAATTTTTCTCCTGACCGGCCACGCATCCGATGGATTGCCGGGCGGCTTCCGCAATGCTCCCCGATTGGAGAAGCCCGTCCTCTGCTCCGCGCTCGCGGAGATGATCGAAAACTGCGCCAGGTCTTGACCAGCGAACAGGCCGCTCGCGGGGAGTTTCACGCTGCCAACTTGCCCTTCGCCAAGCTTTCAAGATGTTTCCACGCCAAAGCGGCCCTCAACCACTTCAAACGCTCGGCAGCACAGGTCGCGGCGACCGCTTTGCGCATTGCGGCGATGGCCTCTGCTTGATGGTCAAGGTCTCCGGTCATCGGAGCGATCATTCGCTCGAATTATTAAAGCCGACGAAAATTTACGGCCCGGAAAACTACCGGCTTGCCCCGCCGTGGAGCCTCCATCCAAGCCCTGTGCTCGCTCAGTCCGGCGCCATCCGCTCGCCTCGTCCTGCGAGATAGGCATCATATGTTAAAGCGCGACTCAGCAATTGCAGCCCGATAACCTGGCAACAGGCTGGGGACGCGGGACGATGGCACAGTCACGCTATCCGTTGATCCGGAGGTGGACACCGGAAGAGCATCAACAGCTGCTGGTGATGGCGGCGGCTGGGCGCCGACCCGACGAGATCGCCCAGGCGCTCGGCAGGACAGAGCCGGCCGTGCGAGGCCGCGCCAACCTGCATAACATCCCGCTGCGACTGGTGATGCAAAAGCGAAACGGCCCATGATCAAGGGCGCGTTTGGACCAATGCCGATGGACTATTTCGTGTGGCTGGCGAGGGGAGGCGGCCGCATCTTCGTCATCGACACCGGGTTCAATGCCGAGGTCGCGAAGCAGCGCAGGCGAAATTACCTGCGCTGCCCGGTAGAGACGCTTGCCGCGTTCGATATCGACGCTGCCCACGTCAAGGACGTGATTCTCACGCATCTGCACTACGACCACGCCGGCAATTTCGACCGATTTGCGCATGCGCGGTTTCACCTTCAGGAGCGCGAGCTTGCCTGTGCGACCGGGCGCTACATGCTTTATCCTCGGCTGTCGCATTCGTTCGAAGTCGAGGATGCCGGGAAGCGTAGCTGTGCACGTTACATCGGTGCGGTCGCTGCTCGCCGACGAGACCTCGACCAAATGGCTCGATGCTGCCGTGAATACCAGGCTGCCTTGGGCCGCAGGGTACCGGACCCGCTGCCGGGCGCCAGGGCGCCGCCATTCGTGCCGGTGCTGCCGATGATGCCTGTACCGCCGAGTATACCGCACCGTCTGGCTGCTGGCTGCGAGGGCCAATGAAAGGATCGGGTAGGTCCGACGACCTTTCGCACTGCCCGGTCGCTCCCTTCGGAAGGCGGCGCCAAATGTCGGTTCGTAGACGAGGACCGAGGTTTGCAACGCAGCGCCAAGCCGACGCGACTGGCTCATCCTCAATGGAAGTTGGCGCTCGGTCGGCGTGTTTGCTCACGGAGGCCGATGACCGAGGAACTCCAGAACTCTATTTGGCGTGCCACAAGATCCTTTATTGCCAATCAGCCCGGCGCTAGTCTCGAGCCCATTGAGGCGCCTTAAACTTATTCCAGCCGCGAGTTGAGGGGCGTTCGATTGCATCGGAAGGAAGATGGATGAGGGCAGTGATCGTCGGTGCGGGAATGGGCGGGTTGATGACGGCCTTGGCGCTGCGTCAGTCGGGAGCGTTCGCATCGGTCTATGTCTACGAGCAAACGAAGGTGCCTAGCACCGCAGGCGCCGGGTTGAACATCCCGCCCAACGGGGCGCGAATATGTCGTTGGCTAGGCGTCGACCTGGATGGGGGAGATTCCAAAGGCCCCGACGGGGTCATTGACGGCGGCCGCGCGGCAATCCTGGAGTCGACACGACAGTTCAACGCAGATGGGAGCGTGACAAAGAGGCCATTCGATCATGTCACCGCCGCAGGCGACGGCGCCGGCTTTCATCACATGCACAGGCTGGACCTTTTGATGTGCCTGTACAAGCGAGTGTCCGACTTCGGTATCGACAGCGGCGCGCCATGCCCGATCGCGGTGCACATGGACTGCAGACTGACGCAGCTGCGTCAGACCGCAGGCGAGGTACTAGCGACCTTTTCGAATGGTCGAACCGCCACGGGAGAGCTTCTCGTAGGTGCGGACGGGATCAACTCTGCGACGTTACAGCTGGCGTGGCCGAATTCGCGTCCCAAGCGTTGGACGGAGGTAACCTGCTTTCGAGGACTCATTCCGCGGACGGGGGTTGCGTCCCTCCGCAAAGCGAACGGTAACCCGCTGGACCACAATCCCATCAACTCCTTCAGCATGGACCGCCATCGGGCGGATAGGAGCGGCGCGACCACGTACTGGGTACGCGGCGGCGAGTTGTTGAACGTGTGGATCGCGCATTATGAGCCTGAGTCCGCCGCGTTCGAGCAGGAGGAGGGCGACTGGTTTCCCGTCAGTCAGCAGGAGATCGTTCGCGAGGTCGGCGAGGCATTCGCGGGCCATCCCAGCAGAGACGACCTCATCGCTCTGTCGGGGGCGATCGTTCGTCCTACCAAGTGGGGTCTCTACGATCGCGATGCGCTCGAAACCTGGGTGCAGGGCCGCATCTGCCTGCTCGGTGACGCGGCGCACCCGATGCTTCCCACATTCGGTCAAGGAGCTGCTCAGTCCTTCGAAGACGCCGCCGCCCTTGCCAGCGCCTTTGCGCTTCACCAGCGCGATGTGCCTACAGCCTTGTTGCACTACGAACGCGTGCGGCATTACCGCGCTACCCGCTTTCAATTGGGATCCAAATTCGCCTTCGACCATTTGCGAGCGAAGGACACCGCTGAGCAGAAGGCGCTACTGGAGAGACTCGATGAGCGTGTGAGTCCTGCCTTTGCCCATGATAAGCGCGGCGGCGAGGACGATTCCTGGATCTACGCCTATGACGCCCGCAAGATCGGCAGCGAGTTGCCTGCCAAGAGGCTAGGTCCGTGGGACTTCCGCCGAACCGCCAAGGTAAGGTACGGTGGGATCAAGCTCTGGATGCCCGCCAATCCGGCGAAGGGTACGCGCCGCGTCACGCGCGAAGAGATCGCTCTGCACAACACACAGAACGACTGCTGGATCATCATCTCGGGAAAAGTTTATGACATCACCGAGTGGGCCCCTCATCACCCTGGCGGCGCTGGAATCGCACGAATGTACGCTGGCAGGGAGGCCACTGCCGAATTCGGTGACTATCACAGCACCGAGGCCGTCGCGCACATGGCAAATTTTTGCGTGGGCGCTCTCGTCGAGAATTGAACCACCTCGTCGTAGCCGGGCACCTGGCGGCACTGCCGTAGGCCGCATCCGAGCCGCGCCGTCGACCCGCCTCGCACATCGCGAAGAGCATTCCGACAACCGGTAGACTTTCAAATATCGTGCCGGCTCGCGACGGCTGAGGCGCACGACATTCGCGGGCCAACGCACTTACCGTCACGCGAGACGACCGCATCGGTCGCCGAGGCGAGTAATGCCATTCGAGTTCTGGTCGTGGAGGATGAAGCTCGGATCTGCAGCTTGATCGAGGACGCCTTTTCGACGGCGGTTTCGAGGTCCTACTTGATCAATTCGGGGGACGGTCGCGCGGACGACGAACCGGCCGCGCGAGTAGCCGGGGGAAACCGAGGCTCGCAATCCTCGACCTGCGCCTCGAGGAAGCCGTTCGCGACAATGAGCGCCTTGACCGCCTCCCGGGTGTCTCGACCGCAGGCAGCGATGGCCTGGTCGGCGGCAGCCTCCAATTCGAACGGTGCCGGTCGGGATGGCTCCCGATCCCGATTCACTAACCCAAGTCTACCTAAGTATGGTCACTTCATACCTGCGCGCGATGGCGCCGGCCGAGGGCTAATGTTACTGATACATTCACTGAAAAGCAACGGAACCGGCCCTGCGAGCCGGCGGTTGCGGGACGAGACCGGCGGCGTAGCGCCCGCCGGCCCTTCTCCCGATCTAGCGGCGCTTCGCCGCTCAACTGACGCTTACGGCCGTAGTTAGTGCAGAGTGTTCGCCATGAGAAACATCGCCGACCTCCTGATGTGGTTCAGACGGGGAAGCCAACGCGTGTCCAATACTCAGGTTGCAGCTATGGCTGAAGATCGATCCAGCATGGCTGATTTTGTCCGGATCCTGCAGGCCTGCGATCAAGCCCAGTAAGACAGGGGTTTGGTGCGAGCGCGTCAGTCCGTGATGCGGACGTCCGAGCAAACCAAAGCCAAGACCTCACACCACACCGCGTCCAGCTGTTTATGCCTAGCACGTCCGTTCAGGGTCAAACGGCGACAAGAGCAGAGGACTCTGATTTGCAGCTTCGGGCAAACTGCGGAAGTCACTCGGCTCCAGCCTTGGTTCAGTTCGGCGCTGATGTCAGTCAGCCCCAACGGTTCGCGCGCCGCATACAATGAAGCTAGCGCGGGATTCTGCTAGGTCCGGGCCGGGCCCAGCAACTGCCTGCTGAGACCTCCAATGACTTCGCACTGTTGCATTGGCCCCCGCGCCGCGCTGCCAGCAACATGAACCGCCTGCATGTCCCGTTCCTGCAGGGCACCCGCCGCATTGACAACGACATCAACGCCGGCAAGAGCGTCCTTCCAAAGCGTCGGTGGTCCGACCATATCGAGGGTGATGTGGTGCGTATCAGGTGCGGTGGGTGGCGCGACACCAATGCGCATTCGGGCCCTTCGGCGGACAGTCTGGCCTGGATTGCCGATCGAACAAGCCCCGTGCCACCAACGAGACGGATGCGCATTGACTGGCTCTTCGATCGGCGGCGGCTTTCGCAAACTGCTGATCGAACAATTAAAGGTGCGGACGGTTAAAGCACGGCTGATGCAATCGTTCCTCGCGGCGGAACAGGTGAGTTGGCCGCAAGCAGCGCCTTATCGTTGCCAAGCATCGCTTTTCGAGCGCACGACGATCGCCATCGACGTTGCGGCGTCATCGATATCGACGGCAGGTCATTCAAAGGGCCAGATCCGGCATTACGGCTTCCACTTCAGGCCGCTTAGTCGAAGATCTCTTGAATCGGTGACATGTCGGCTTTCGGCGGCAAACCACAAGTAAGTTCAGCCTAGCATCTACCGCTGCTTTTGAATCCAAGCAGATGAAGCCTTGGGATGGGTATACGACTGCCGAACCCGTCGAACTGGGCCGGGGACTTGCGGGAGCACAACCACATTCTTGGTGAGCTCTTAGCCAGTGTTTCTGACCGCCTCTGCCAGCATGGAGTAGAGCTGCTGCTTGCTGAATTCCTTGGGCGGCTGCCTCTGCACTGCGTTCCGCGACACCTTCGGTGCGACTGGACGGGCGCAGGCTGCCGACGAGGTCGGCCTCAGCTTCGGGCGCGGCCTTATCTCGGGCGTTGCTGTGGGCGGCTTGTGGCCGCGCTTCAAGCCCAGACGGGTCAGCATGCCGCAGACCGCATTACGACTGCACCCGAGACGACGCGCAATCTGCGCCGCGCTCTGTCCTGCGGACCAGAGCCTGTTGAGGAGCGCTATGTCTTTCGCATTCCAGCCCATGAGAGATATTATAGCGCCGACTGCCGAACACGCCAGTCTAGTCTTCGTCTGGCTCGCGCACGACCGGCGGTTCGTCGGCGTCATCTTCCTCTTCGTCGTCCTCGTCGTCTTCATCGGGATTTCTTGGCGGCATCGCGGTGCCCATAAGCACAAGCGGTGTCCAGTAGATCGCGGTGGTGGAAAATGCTTCGAAGGTATGTTGCTTCATGTGGCTGCTACTCCTCGAGAATACGCGTAGTCGCATATTCATGGCGGACGGCACGCGCGTCCAGGGCGCGATCGGTGCAAACGAGATGGAAACATCAAGTCGACGACATGAGCAAAGGAGGGCAACCGGCACGCAAATGGCGGCGTTTTCAGCTACTTTATGCCCGAGAACTCATTCGGCTCTATGTTCACCAAAACCTCGCCGGTGGTGATTTCGGGAACTCCAAGATCGAGGTCATGTAGACTTGCTTGAACAAACGCGAGTATCTTGGCGTTCGCTGCATTGGCGCTTTCGCGATCGTCAAATATCATCACGGCGATACCAACGCCGTCGCCCGCATCCAGAACTTGGTAAGATCTGAAGCCGTGCGATTGCCTTAGGATCTGGCCAACGCCGCTCTTGGCGCGGCGAGCGGCGTCCGCTACCGAACGAACCTTGGTGTACTTGCGAATGACCATGTACATGAGGCCACCATGCACCACACGCCTCGACGCATCAAAGCATATCGGTCCCGGTCGGACTAGGGCCAACTTCCGAGACCGGGCCACAGTGTCCGGCTAGGCGAACCGGGCAACGCGCCTTTTCCAATGAGTCCTCCTCGCCCTGCGCATGGGGCGAGGTGCTGAGGCTCAGGAGCCCTCGAACTTGAAACGATACGTTGAGCTTGGCGCGATAGGCCTCGACCTTTCCCTTGTCATCGAGCTGCATATCCAGCTTGACGACCTCTGCAATGCGAAGATCTCGGAGAGATTTTGCAGCTTGCTCGACCGCATTTGCGGCGGCCTTCTCCCACGAGTCGTTGCTGGTACCGACCAGTTCAATGACCTTGTAGACGCTATCAGGCGTGTCGTCCTCCTGTCCGGGATGACGAAGGAAATCTAGCATCAGGATCTCGACCCCGATACGGGGATGCCGTCCGGAGCCGGAAAGGGACAAAATTGCATTTGGCGGGGGCAGCTTTTGGCCGGAGCCAATCTGCCGGGCCAGCGCCATCATGTCCGCTCCTAGCGAGCAGACGGAAAAACGTCCGATTGCCTGTCACTTTCCTGTTTGACCCGGTGCCGACCATTTCAGTCTCGGGTCACTCGATCGCGGCTGCTGAGACTAACCAAAAATACGGACCGGCTAAGCCGTCCAAGCCCCTGGCTCCGGCGCTTGCTACGAGGCAGGATTCGCATCCGCGCAGGCTTGCCCTTGTCCACCTGCTTTAGCGACGGTCTGTAGATAGCTATCGGTCAGATCTCATGACTTGCCGCGGAAGCACGAGCACTACATTGATCTGGCGATCGAGGATCGTCGTGGCGATGATCGTCGTCTTCGACCTCATCGTGGCGGAGCATTTAACTTAGTGCTAGAGACAACCCTCGCTCAGGCCCGCAGACCGGCATCATATCCACAATCTTGCCTCCCGACCGGTTGCGCTTTCACATTGCCATGCCAGCGTGGAGACCGGCCCAAATCTTACCGCAGCGTCGCCCATCAACCGGGTGGTTGCGTCGCGGACCGTGGACAGGATCGTCGCCCGGCGATACGTGGACGGCTCGATTAATTGAGCGCGCTGCCGCGTATTGCCGCCAAAGTGAGCTTATGAATTCGGAGGCCAGGCCCGCAATTAATCCATCACGCTGCCAGATTTAAGCCGCATGGGGCCCATATCGCCGCGAAGGCTTTGCCGGTGGGGACGCATTGGCGCGAATATCGGTGTTCGCAGTGCAATAGATCTTGCTCACTGTCCATTCGGTCTTGAACGAGGAGCAGAAGCCCTCCGTGGCCGCGTCGTTCCTTCTTGCTTGCGATTTGCGTTCGACCTTTATGGATCACTCGGCCTCGAGCTTCATGCCTTTCGGCTCGGCCAGAGATCAAAGAGCGTCAAGATGTTCTGCCGATCCCCGCCGCCCTGGAGCAGGACAACGCGACATGCTCGCGATGCTGGCGACGCTGGAGCTCTCGATCTCTGCTCTGTCGCGCCTTGGCCCCTGTCGCTAGCGCCCCTGAAACCTGAACAGCACATCCTGCATGAGCCTCATCCCGCAGGATGCGCTCTTCAGAAGCTAGAACCGACAGCTATCAGCGGCAGCCGTAGCGACCGTTAACCAGAACGCGGAGACATGCCGTGCCTACCGCGGCCGCGCCAACGGCCGCGCCGCCTACGACCGCGCGCCATGTGGTGCGCCGTGCAACGCCGGCGACTGACACGAGTGTCAAGGGGCGCCCGACGCGCAGGGCGCCAATTTCCTCTGTGTGCGCCGTAATGGGCCCTAGGGTTACCGGATCAACCAGTTTGCAGCGCCGCGCGCCAATCAGCGTGAGGATGATTGGGGGGCGTGCCCCGAATCGATGTGGTTTGCCATCGAAGCCGTGTGCGAGCGGCCACTAATCCTTACCTCCTCGTGATCTATGGCCTTTCCATGCTCGATCTAGTGGAAGGCGGATGCACTTAGGACGAAGTGATGCACTGGCGCGAGCGGTTCAGGGCTCGCTGCGGGGCGGCCTGACGCTGCTCAGCAACAAGTCCGCTGCCAAGATCGACACGCTGGTCTATCGCAACAATCACGCCCAACCGCGCCCTGTTTCGTCGGGGCAATTCGGAAAAGCGGAAATCGATCCATTGCCAGTGATCGAGGTCCCCTGAGGCACGGCTTACGGGCACCGAGTCGGCCATAGGCTCGATTGCCGCAGTGGCTGACGTGACGAGCGCGAACAGAGCGATGAGAACGAGCGGCGATGTTGGATCAGCGGATCCCCGGTTCGAGCCCTGGTGCGCCAACCATATCAAAACTGTTCGTATTCAATTAAATTACGGATGGGGTCGACGAGAACAAGGCGGATCTCGTGCGACATTTTTTGCGTATCGTGCCCCGGATAGCAGTGCGACTTATGCTTTTCCTTTGTTTCTGCATCTTCGCGCAATGCGAAACGGTGTGCAGATTAAACGGCACAGGTCGATTACGCGCTCGTCGTAGAATAGGATACTAAGGCGCGCAAATGCACAACCTGTTTTGCCTAGTCGCCTCGTGATCCCTCGACCGTTTCTGCGACAGCTTGGTGATTTAATCCCCGTCGCGGCAGCCAGGATCGGCAGGGCTGCGATCGACTTGATCTTCTCGATCGCAAAGCGCGAGGTGCGTGCTCGAAGTTGGAACCAGCAATCCGGCCATAATCAAGAAGCGTCGGCAGGGTGGGCTGGTACGGTGAAGTGAAAAATTGCGCCGTGGGGCTGGTTGCGCGTCACCCACAAGCGTCCGGCATGCGCTTCGATAATCGAACGACAGATCGACAGTCCCACCCCCAAACCGCTGGGCTTCGTCGTGTAGAAGGGGGCGAAGGCGTGCTCGAAGGTTTCAGAGCTCATCCCCGGTCCCGAGTCCTTCACCTCGACGAGAACACCGTCCGGTGCACCCTGCGCGGTGGTGATCAGCACTTTCTTGGCTCCATTCGCGACCGTGCCGATTGCCTGGACAGCGTTGATAATCAGGTTGAGAACCACTTGTTGCAATTGGACGCGGTCGCCCTCGACAAGCGGTAAGCTGTCTGCAAATTCCGTCTGCACTGAGATGCCGTTCTTCATCGCTTCGCCGCGGGTAAGCTCAATAACGTCCCTGATCGCCTCATTGATGTCCAAGCGATCCTTCCGGGGCGGTGCTTTTTTTACGAGATCGCGAATTCGTTGGATGATGTCGCTGGCCCGAGCGGTATCGTTCATAAGCCAGTCCAGTGATTCCCTGACCCTGTCAAGATCCGGCGGATTTCTGTCCAGGAAGCGCGCGGCCGCACCAGCATTCATGGATGCCGCGGCAATCGGCTGGCTCACTTCATGCGCGATCGAGGCCGTGAGTTCGCCCATGGTGGCGAGGCGGTTAGCGTGCGCAAGCTCCTTCTGTATCTCGCGCAGCGCCTCTGCGGCCCGCTTCTGTTCGGTGATGTGCCGTCCAACGCCGCGATAACCGATGAAGTGCCCGGACTTGTCGAGCACCGGTAGCCCGGAGACGGACACGTAGCGCTTGCCGCCATCGGGCGTAGGGCGCGCGAGCTCGAAATCGCGGAACGGCAGGTGGGCATCGAGCGTCTCCCGATGCTTGCGCCAAGCCTCCTCGTCGGGCTCCAAGTAGGGCACTTCCCAGCGCGTCTTACCAAGTTCAGAGACCGACGCGGGTGCGTCGACCATGCCTTCGGCGAATTCCTGGCGAATGAAACGATGCCGCGCATCGGATTCCCAGTACACGTCGAAAGAGAACTGTACGAGAGTCCGGAAACGCTCCTCGCTCTCCTGCAGAGCCACTTCCGATCGTTTGCGCTCCGTCAGGTCAACGACAAAGGAGACACCCTGGTCTCGTTGTTCGTCGAACGCAGCCATGCCGATCAACACCGACACGCGGCTTCCGTCCTTGCGGAAATACTCTTTCTCGAACGGCTGCACGCTACCCATCTTTTTTAGTTCCGGGATCCACCATCGCTCGTGGCGGTCGAGCCATTCAGGCGGCGTCAGGTCAGTCCAGCGCAGGCGGCCCGAGACGAGATCCTCACGGTCGTATCCCACGATGCTGAGAAACGCATCGTTGGCCTCCAGAATCGAACCTTCAAGCTCCCAGATGATGATTCCGATGATGTTGGCATCGACAAGGCGTCGGATTTTCGCTTCCCGTTCTCCGAGATCGCGGTACAAAGCCGCATTTTCCAGCGCGATTGCTGCCTGTGAGGCGAGCAGCTTCAGCACCGCAATTCGCGCCGGTGCAACAACGTAGGGCGTCAGTGTATTCTCGAGGTAAAGCACGCCGATAACTTTCGCACGGTTGATCAGGGGCATGCAGAGAATGGAACGAGCGTTGCGCTGATTAACGTAGGGGTCCGTGGCAAAGGGAGGCTGGACCGTGGCATCCTCGAGAACCGCGCACTCTCTGGTTCGCAGTACGTAATGGAGAACGGATTCGGGAAGGAGATCCGCGGTCACCGCTGTATTGCGCATTTCAACAGTAACTTTATCGCCGGTTGTGGTGGCTTCCGCTTCGATGCGCGGCTCGGTGTCGTGCGACAGGATCAGCAGACCGCGTTCAGCCCCTGCTTGTTCGATGGCAGTGCGCATGAGCGTCTCGATAAGCGTCTCCAGAACCATCTCACCTGACACCGCTTCCGACACCTTGATGACAGTGGCGAGGTCGAGATGCTCGACCGGCGCTCCAATCGTGCTCATCGGGCCTGGCTCTGATCTCGCCTCCCTGAGGTGCGGATGCATATCCTCAAGTTGCCGCACTTTGCCGTCTGCCCCCCAACGAACATAGCAGTCGCGCGCTCTCCGCAAATAGATGCCAGAAAATTCTTCGAAACCACGCTCGCCGTAAAACCGCGCGGCCAATTCATAAGCGAGCGCCTCGTGGTGGACGAAGCCGTTGTCGCGAGCGGAGCGGATGGCTTGTTCATAGAGACGCTCCGCGTCCAGTTCTCTGCCTTGGAGACGGGCGATCTCGGCGCCGGTTAGAATAGCGCGGTCCGCGAAATTCTCCGGGCAATTCTGTGCCCACAAATCGAGCTGCGTGTGGTGCCCAGTCAGGGCCTCAAGGTGCCCTTGACGTTGTTCGGGGTGTGCCGAATTCCAGCATGCAGCGTGCGATAGCGCTGCATAGAACTCGTATTCCACCGTCTCGAGTAGCTGCGGTGGTGACCACGGCAGTCTCCGTGCCTTCGATGCGGCGTCGACGGCCAGCGAATAGTCGCCGGCAAAGAAGCACGCTTGCAGCTTGCGGATCCAATACCAGCTCTCGGGCAGCGCGAATGCCGGATCGGCGGCCAAACGCCGTTCGAACCGAAGCTCGTCGGACGGGTCGTCGTGCAGAGCGCCGAAACGCCGCGTCAGGCCGCGCAGCATACGGATTAGCGCAACCTGCGGCATTATGATGTCGGCCACCAACGCAAACTTCGCCTTCTTGCTCAACTGCAACCCGTGCTCGGCTTCGCGCTGCGCTTCTGCAAGCGCATCGCCCGCCGCAAGGAAATTCGTATTCAAGCTGGCGCAACTGAAGGCCGCGAACGTGACATCGCCACTGCTGCTCGCGGCCTCAAATGCCCGCTGAAAGGCGTCTCGGGCATGCTGGAGGTGCTTGGTCCATGAAAGGACAAGGTTGCCATAGTTCAGGTAGGTCCTGGCGTGCACGCGCGAAAATCCGCACCGCTCGACCAGCTCAGTGCCGATACGGCTGAATCGAAGGCCCGCCTGATAGTCGCCGAAGCGCGCGCCGGCAATGGCGCCGAACATGACGTAAGGAACGCATGAAGCATCGTTGTTCCCCCACTCGAGGCTGATCTCCACCGCTTTTAGGGCCACCAGTGAGCGAAGGTTCGCATCAGTGAAAAACGCCGGCGGCATGAGCGCCGTCAAAAGATCTATGGTCGCTAGTGCGAGTGCATCACTCATTAGCGGCAGATCCAATAGCTCCTCGACCGACCGATTCCCGAGCCGAGATCGGACGTGCTCGTATTCGCGTCGGACGTGATCATCGCTTGGGTGGACTACCCATCGAATCCCGAGTTGTTCCAGATAGCTGAGACCGGCGCTAACCGCGCGGTCCGGCTCACTGAGCGCCGTATACAGATCCACCCGACGGCGCGCGACGACAGCAAGGTCGGCAGCGGTCGCGGTTCGCGTCGTCAGCTCCTGTAAGCGCTGTTCTGCCTCCAGGACCGAGCCAGTCACGAACTCGCATTCAGCGCGATGCAACTCGAACGCAAAGGCAAGCTGCTGGCGTTGTTCCCAGCAGTCGTCTGGTAACAATGCGGCACCGGCAGCGGCATAGTTGAGCGATGCCGCGTAGGCCGCCGCCTCCCACGCGCGCAGGCTGGCTGTCAGATTAAGCTCTGCGAGTTGCTCGCGTTCGTCTCGCGAGGTGATCAAGGACTCGCCACGGTTGAGCTGGTTGACGATCTCGAAAATAGCCTTCTCCCACTTCTCCCGGGGGGTCTGCGCCAGTAGCTCCCGACCGATTCGCAAATGCAGCGCCGCGCGTTGATCATCAGCAATCAGCGAGTAGGCGGCTTCGTGCACTCGATCGTGGACAAACCGATACACTCCTGGCTGGTGCTCGACCAATTCCTGGCGAATGGCCTCCCACAGATCCGCGTGTACCCGCTGCTCGGAGCGACCGAGGACGATCGAAATTGTCCTCGTGTCGGCGACGTTGCCGAGACAGGCCAGCCGCTGCAGCGTGATCTGCGTCTCGGCAGGCAGGCGGGTCAGCTTTGCGATCATCAGATCCACGACATTGTCGGTGTGGCCCTTGACGCGAATGCGAGCGAGATCCCAGCACCAGAACCGTGCGTCATGATCGAAGCGGACCAATCCCTCTTCGGCAAGCGCCTGAAGGAATTGAATCACAAAGAATGGGTTGCCGGCCGTCTTATCGTGAATCAACTTCGCGAGTGGCGCGGCACGCTTCGAATCGCAGCGAAGAGCATCGGAAATCAAACGCGAAATGTGTGAGCTGGCAAGCGGCGCTAAAATGATCTGCTGCACGTTAGCGCCAGCACTCTTTATGGCCTCAAGCCTGTACCACAATGGATGAGCGAAAGTGACCTCGTTGTCGCGAGAGGCGCCGATGAGCATCAGGTATTGCAGATCGGAGCGGGTTAAAAGGTCCTCAACCAGATCGAGCGTGGCGGCATCGACCCACTGGAGATCGTCGAGGAACAACGCCAATGGATGCTCGGACTGTGCGAACACCCCTATGAAGCGCCGGAGCACGAGACGGAAGCGGTTCTGTGCTTGCTGCGGGGGGAGCTCAGGGACGGGTGGCTGCTCTCCCACGATCAGCCGCAATTCAGGGATCAGGTCGGTAACGAGTCGTCCATTGGCGCCCAGCGCACCATGAAGCGCTTGGCGCCAGTGCGTCAGCTCGGCTTCGTTCTTGCTCAGAAGGAACCGCACGAGGCTCTGAAAAGCCTCCACTACCGTTGAATAGGGAATATCGCGTTTGTATTGGTCGAACTTGCCTGATGCGAACAGCCCGTGGGACGGAACAAGGCGACGATGGAGCTCATTGACTACCGAGGATTTACCAACGCCGGAATAGCCGGTAACCAGCATCAATTCCGGCGCGCCGCTCTTGATCATCCGGTCAAAGGCGGCCAGCATGGCTTCAATCTCGCGGTCCCGTCCGTAGAGCTTCTCAGGGATCCGCAGTCGGTCGGGCGTGTCGTATTGTGCGAGCGCAAACTCTTCGATGCGGCCTCCGGTTTCCCATTCGATCAGGCAGCGGCGTAGATCATGTTCGAGGCCTGAAGCGCTCTGGTAGCGTTGCTCGGCGGATTTGGCGAGCAGCTTGAGGACTATGGTCGAGATTGCAGCCGGTACAGTGCTTACCCGCTCGCCGGGCGCCACTGGCTTTCGCGCAATGTGGCAATGCACCCACTCCATGGAATGTGCCGCTGAGAACGGCAACGAGCCGGTCAGCATCTGATAGAGCGTAACGCCAAGTGAATAGAGGTCACTGCGGAAATCGATCGAGCGGTTCATCCATCCGGTCTGTTCGGGCGCCATGTAGGGCAGCGTGCCCACGATGAATTCCGGCGGCCCAGGGGCGCGTCGCTCGCGGGCGAGGCGCGAGGCGATACCGAACCCGGTGAACCGGACCCGTTCGTCCTCGCAGTTCACCATAATATGCGCCGGCTTCACGTCCTTGTGGACGAGGCCGCGTTGGTGCACCTTGTTCAGGGCTGCGGCGATGCCGATCGCGAGCTGCAAAAAGCGTCCGATGTCCATGGGCGCACCAAGCAACTGTTCGAGCGGCTGGCCACCAGGATCCTCAAGCAGCAGCACTGGACGGTCACCATCGCACTCCAGCCCGAGCGGCCGCATTGCCCAGGTCTCATCTAATTGGTCTTTCAGCGCAAACTCGTGATCAAGACGATCGAGGAGGCCGGACGAAGCGTGTTTCGCCTTGGGAAGTACCGCCAATACAGTTCTGCATGCGCCATCGGAAGCCGGACGCAATGGCCGACAAAAGATGCGGTCATCGTCCTCCCATAGCACTTGGAACCTGCTGTCCATGCGCATCAACCCAAAACACTGGGTTCAACCCCGAAGCCTCCGCG
Organism: Bradyrhizobium sp. 35; assembly: GCF_023073215.1. NCBI lineage: Bacteria > Pseudomonadati > Pseudomonadota > Alphaproteobacteria > Hyphomicrobiales > Nitrobacteraceae > Bradyrhizobium > Bradyrhizobium sp. 35. The sequence goes on along the minus strand of NZ_JADPJC010000157.1, from coordinate 2,798 downwards.
TGACCAATGTCAGGTGAGGAGGTACTGTGTTGCGCTCTGTGGCCACATCGACACTGCCATAAAAGCGGGGTTCTGCCCAGCGTAAGCTGCGGCGCCAGGCAGATGACGGCGAGAAAGCCGAAGCGGCGCTAGCCGGACATCAACCGTGATCGCGCGCGAGCCGGCGGGCGAATTCAGCGGTGTATCGAACTCGAAATATGCTGCCCGATGCGTCGCCACAACTTCTGCTGGCCGTCCGGACCGGCTCGAATGCGAACGGCTTCTGCGGCTCAGGTGTGGTCTGGGCACCGGATTGCTGTGCGGTGCGGCCCACGAGCTGATTGGCTCATAAAGCGGACGCGCACCGCCTTTGATTTCGGTCGCCGGCCTTCATCCTACTCAGTCGTAACAATCCGTGGTTAATGTCACCATCATTCAGAATTCAGAGCTATCGGATGTAGGCGCGCCAGCCGCTGACAGCGCCCTTTACATCTCGCGGGGTCGATTGGCTTCGGCGCTGGCGTTTCGGTTCTCATGTTGTGCGCGGATCGGCCGATCCGTCGACCGTGCAGGCCGCAGCCTCAAATAGCAGATTGAGATAGTTGCAGGTCCTGATTTGCACTTATGCGGCTGTGTCGTTGGTTCGTTGGTTCGAACGTTTGTGAGATAGTACGACGTCCGAGGACACTTCCTGAAAGTAGCTCAAACTTGCCCATGATAGACCGGAGCGAGAGAGGATGATCGTACCGGTGGTCATCCGCGCAGAGGGTTGAATTGCTGGTCGGCATCGTGAGGTCCTCCCCAGGCGGCGCGGGAGAGGTTTGTGCCCGTTAACAGCGGCGCCGGCCGGCGTGTCGCCCCCTTAGGTTCCTGAGATGATCAGAGCGGCCTGTCCCGTTGCGCAATGCAGCTTACATGGGGACGTCAATTGTCGCACATCTGTGTCGACGAGCCTGGATTTGTACGGGGTTCGCCAGCATAGGCGGGCCGGTGCTCACGAAGCTGGGGCATGAAAGCAACAATCCACAACACGTTGCACCAGCGCACCACTGTTAATTTGCGCGATCGGGACGATTCAGGCCTGCTCTCTGCAACGAACCTAGTAGCTGCGGGGGATGACAATGACTGTCACGCGTGCGATTGGCGCTGCTGCCTTGTTTCTGATGACGCTTAGCTCTGAAGCCTATGCTGCGCGCCAGCACAGACCGGGAGAGCGGATTTCTTGCTCAGAGGTCAAATACTACGTTGCTAAGTATTCGGCGGCCCTGGCTGAGATGTATGCCCGTAACCACGGGGCCACCGGCGCCCAGATCGAGCGGGCGCGGCGTTGCTTGGCCTCGAATGAGGCTGCCGAAACAGGGCAACGCAGGTCCTATAGCGAATGAGCATGACGCAGCCTTCGTAATAAAGCGCGCTGGCCGGGGATATCCTGCAAGGTCAGGGCTGTACGCCTACCCGCGGTCGCAGCTGACGATCGAAGTTAGCTGATTGCCTTGCACGCGCAGATAGGCCTTCCGACTAGTGGCCAGGCGAGCGCGCGATTGCACACTCGCACGCGAGGCCGCTCCGCAGTCATGTCCTCCTCCGCTCATCGCATGCTGATTCCCAATCATCGGTGTCGGGCCATATCCTCTTATCGCTCCAATTTGGTGCCAAAGGCTGTCGCAGCAATTGCACGCTCGACCTCGGAAGCCAACACGCTCAGATGATCGGCAAGCCTCGCGAACAACTCTCGCTTTTGCAGGTCGGTGGCCAGATCGCTGATCGATTTGCAGTCGGCTGCGGCTTTGAGGAGGTTCTCCAGCTGCTCTTGCATGTCTCTCATCGTCTGTGTGCCCCAAAGGCACCCTCGGCTTCATTCAGTTGAACTGATTGAGGCGTACTTGAGCTCCCGTCGATCCATTTCCGAACGGAGCGATTCAGCATAGGTGCGCAGATTGTCGCCAACAACGCGGGAGCGTCCGCCATTTGCGCGATCAGCCAACACCTGTCGCCGCACGCTTTCCCAAAGAGACAATAAGGTCTGATCTTTCGTTTGAAAAGGTCATCCACAGGCCTCCAGTACATGGCGCGCCGATAGTACGCGTACCTCATGAGCGGGATTGTTCGGTTGCGGACATTGCCGTGGAGAAGCTAGGCGCCCGTTGCACATTGGCCACATCGTCCATGTTCGGGATAACGGGCTATCACGCCGAAAGGCGCGATGGTTTGCGGCATCCCCCCGTTTCAGTTACTACGTCGGCAGAACCAAAGCGCGAGACCGGGCTGCATTCATAGAGAAGATCCCCTCGATTTCGAGACGCATGGTATCGTGGCATTCGCACGCCACCGCTGCGAGCCGCAATGGGTCAATCTCGATTTCTCCTCGCCGTTCAGATCTGATCGCTCCGGAAGCGCGCAGGTTGCGCATCAGGAGCGTCACTGTCGTTCGTCGCACACCCAGTATTTGCGAAAGCGCCTCTTGGGTGAGTGCGAGGACGTCGTGGTCGGCGCGGTCGCGAAGATGGAGCAGCCAGCGTGCCATGCGGGCTTGGGCCGGATGCAGAGCATTGCAGGCGCCGCCGATTTGTAGCTGTATCAGCATCGCTTTGAAATGAATCTGGACTGCGTGGCGGATCGCGGCGCTTCGGCTAAAAGCGGCGTGGAATCGCGATGCGGGGATCCGCGAGGCGATGCCCGCGGCACGAACGACGGCGGTAACGGCCGAAGGGGACGGCCCCAGCACGGAAAGAGTGCCTACTGCTCCCTCGCGCCCTATTGCGGCGCTGGCGACCGTCTGTCCGTTGGCCATGTCGATCATCACAGAAATGGCGCCACTA